>JAOTTD010000064.1 GCA_029864565.1 Thermoplasmata archaeon
CCAGTTGCTCCTTCAACAACGAGGATAGGTCATTGCCCGTGTACGCATCGGCCCTTGCAGCCATCGAGAGCTTCGATGCGAGGGCTCTCGCAATCGGACCTCTCTGCCACTCAGGTGCATTGTGAACCAGAGGATGCTGGAAAATCATGCCGTGCTTGGGGGGGTTCGTATGCTTCTTGAGATGTCGGAACATGGCCTTTTCAGCTCCCAGCAACTGAATCGTCCCGGATGGCATGGATGCCAGCCTCTTGAGGCTTCCAGCCTGCATTATGAGCCGTGCGCCAATTACCGATCCCACGAGTGAGGTTATGTTCGGCGCAACCTGCTTCATTCTGCTCTCAATATACGATTCCTCTGCCCTCCTAGCGGTCATGCCGATCTTCAGAGCAGATGCCAAGTCACGTATGGAATCGAGGTCTTCCTTCTCAATATCTGCGCCGATAGAGTCCATACGTTCGTCCAAGGAGGATATGATGTCATCCCTGAAACCCAGGTTGATTATGGCGTCGACATACTCCTCCGAGAAGAGGACCTCACCAAGCTCCGGGAAATGCAGCGAATACCATTCATGCAATCTCTCCGACAGGATGTTGTTTGTGAAGACGAGGTCGTCGTGAGCCCTCACGGCGTGCCCGAGGTACACGTCCGCGCTGATACTGCTCTTCGCCATCCTCTTAGCCAATTCGATAGTCGCCTCTCTGTAGACGCCGAGAGTGAACCCGTACGCATCAGGCTTGATGAAGGACGAGTCGAACTTAGTCACCCTTCCCAGCTCTGACAGCCGCCTGTCAGCCACTTGGCCCGCCCCCTGTCCCAGACGTCTCTCCTCGTCGAGGATTCCTCCCTTACGCATCACCTCGAGGTGGTCAGCTACGGCAGCGGGGTCATTCGGGAATAGGGCAGACTTCCTCACCTCACCCTCTACGCATAGGAAAGTCCCGAACCATTTCGTGACGAGGATCATCTTGGCCCATATCCGAGACTTGGCTAAAAAGCCTGCCGGATTGGCCGCTCATACTGCCAACATCTTCGCGAGTTCGTCCGTGGCGAGCACGCCCTTCTCCGTGATGTAGCCACTGACGTATTTGGCAGGCGTCACATCAAAGGCAGGGTTCAGGGCATCGCTCTCCGCAGGAGCGATTCTGACGCCGTTCACAATCAGAACCTCATCGGGGGACCGCTGTTCGATAACAATGCCATCCCCCGACCTCAGCGTTGGGTCGAATGTGCTGACTGGGGCGGCAACGTAGAAGGGGACCCCGTTCTCCTTGGCGAGAACTGCCTTCTCGTATGTGCCTATCTTGTTCGCGAAATCACCGTTCATCGCGACCCGGTCCGCGCCGACGATTACGAGGTCTACTTCGCGCCGCAGGTAGTATCCAGCGGCATTGTCTGCGATTACTGCGTGGTCGATGTCTTCATTCGCCATCTCCCATGCGGTGAGTTTCGCTCCCTGGAACCGCGGACGAGTCTCGTCCACGAAGACAAAGATCTTCTTGCCGGATCTATGAGCTACCCTGATAGGTGCGAGTGCAGTGCCGAAGTCAATCGTCGCCAGCGCGCCCGCGTTACAGTGAGTCAGTACTTTCATCCCGTCTTCGATGAGACTGTTGCCCGCCTCACCTATCAATCTGCACTTCTCGACAATCGAATCGGCGTAGTCTTTCGCCGCTTCGACCAGTTCATCTCCGGCGGACAGCATGCGGTCAATCGCATGGAATAGGTCGTGAGCAGTCGGCCTGGTTGCTTTGAGCACGCGCGAAGCGTCGACTAAGTCGATCCCACTCTGCCATGCGAGCGCCATGCCATAAGCACCCGCCGCGCCTATCGATGGCGCGCCTCGAACAGTCATATCGGAGATGGTCTCAGCCATCTCCTCGTGTGTCTTTATTGCGACGATCTCCAATCTCTCAGGCAAGAGTCGCTGGTCGATGGCCTTGACGATGGCGTCCTCCCACCATATCGATCTCATGTCCGATAAGCCATTCTGAGTCCTGACACGCATGCTGCTCAGACCCATGAATGTCCAATGCAGGACAAAAAGGATGGGGTCGGGTTCGCCTTTGACCCGGCAAAAGAATATTTACCTAAGCAGCATTCTTCGGCGTCTAAGGGCCCATGGTCTAGCGGTTATGACGGCGCTCTCACACAGCGCAGATCACCGGTTCAAATCCGGTTGGGCCCACTCATCCCACCTTGTTCTGGCCCACTCCTTTCCACTTTCGGAGATAAAACTGCTCTCGTATATCGCGCTTTCCGGATTTCGAATGGAGAGTGATTCTGCACGAATCTTTGTGCCTGCCAAGCTGTGGATGCCGCAAAGGTTATGACGTTCTATGCAGCTTGACGACCGCCACGTAACGGATCGCATGCGAGAGATCACAATGAACAGGAAGACAGCTTTCAGGAAATTCCCAGAGATCAAGACGAAGCGTCTGATTCTCCGGCAGCCAACGATGAAGGATGTCGAATGGTATTTTGAATACTTCTCAAGGCCTGAAATCGTTTGGGGAGGGGGAGAACCTGGCCCTAAGAACATGGCGGTGGCCAGGGAAGAGTACAGGAAGTACCTGGTCGACTTATACCGGAAGAGGCGTGGATTTCGATGGGTCATAACTATCAAGGGAGAACGTCACCCGATTGGCACCCTGGGCTTCTACAAGTGGGCCCCTTCCGCGAGCTATCAGGCCGAGATGGGCTATGACCTGGCAAAGGAGCACTGGGGCAAGGGCATAATGAGCGAGGCGATGAGGGCTGTTATCGACTTCGGCTTCGAGAAGATGGAGCTAAACAGGATAGAGGTCTACATCATGCCTCGTAACAAGCGTTCGACCAAAATGATCAAGAGCCTCGGGTTCAAGAGAGAGGGGCTGCTCAGACAACGCTATTTCGACGAGTTCGGTAACTTCGCCGATGATGTTCTCTTCTCGATGCTGAGAGCAGACTGGGAAGAGTTGAGAGTCGACTGGAAAGAGAAGAGACGATCCATAAGAGGTTAGGTCCATCCACATCTCCGCCAGCCATTCGGCCTCAGACTTCAGAACATTCCAGCGTCAACTATTGTGAGTGGACGCGTTGGCAATGATTATCAATAAGGACACATTTCACGGTCTCGTGGACGACGACAGGCTTCGACGCATCACTGCAGCCTACGGCATCATCGTCGGCGTGATGATGATAGCCCAGTGGACGGGATTCGTAATCATGGGACAGGTGGAAGAGCTCGAGTCGGAGCCGACAAGGATTGCATTCCACCTTGCCGCCGAGTTCGGAACCGCCATTGCGCTGATAATCGGCAGCGTAAGCCTCGCCAAACGCCTGAGCTGGGGCTATCCCGCATTCCTCGTTTCACAGGGAATGTTGGCCTACACCATCATCATCAGCCCAGGCTACTTCGCCCAGGATGGAGAGATGCTCTTCGTTGGGATGTTCGTGGTTCTCTGGATAATGACCGCTGCAATCGTCGTGACAGCGATCAAACACGAGGCGGCGCTCAGGGGCGGCGGACAGATGAATGACTCAATCGATGAAGAAGACTGAACCGTCGAGGCAGGAGTCGCTCATTCGGTCTTGGACAGCCTGCGCACATGCCCGGAGACAGGAACATACAGCTTCTGCTCCAAC
>JAOTTD010000020.1 GCA_029864565.1 Thermoplasmata archaeon
CCACTGCAGATTCGCTCACATTCTCTCCGCGGCCGTCGTCCACGTAGACGGTGAAGGTGTACACCCCGACCTCCGTGTACGCATGAGTCGGATTCTCACCGACGACCAGGTCGGTTTCGTCTCCGAAATCCCATGTGTAGTTCAGCTCATCGTCGTTGGGGTCAGTCACGGTCACATTGAATGTGAGCGTGTCGTGCACCAATCCCGCCTTATCCATAAGGGCGGTGATCTCCGGCGGCAGATTCGCGCTTGGGTCAAGGACGGAGATGATAGCAGACTTGGTCACGTTGTGTATTCCGTCATCCACATACACGCGGCAGATGTAGCCCGGATCTTCATTGACGACATCATATACGTGTGTCACATCGGTCCCTTCGACCATGTCAGATTCGTCTCCGAAGTCCCACCATACGGTCATATCATCGCCGTCCGAGTCGTACGGGTCGACGCTGAACTCCACCTCTTCACCGACCAAAACATTCTGGTACGGAAGGTCCGCGAAAAGCGGCGCAGCGTTTGCGACCACCGTTATAGGCACCGCGCTCGAGCTGGTGTTGTCCTGGTAATCCCAGACATACAGGTATGCCGAAACGACGCCTGCCGTGGAATACGTGTGTGTCACTGTGAACCCGACCTCGGTATCTGGGTCGGTCTCTTCGTTGTCGAAGACAGCATATGTGTCGTCTCCGAATGCGAAGGTGAACTTCAGTGCGTCACCATCTGCATCGCTCGCTGTTCCAGTGAACGACATCTCCTGGCCGGTGTACGGGTCGCTCTTGCTCGGGACCAGTGATATGACTGTTGGCGCCGTATTGTCAGTCGATGTGACCGTCACCTGGCCAGTGTCGGACACGTTGTGGCCAACCACACCAGTGTTGTCGTCCGCATACACTGTCAGGGTAAAGACTCCCTGCGAGGCGTAAGTGTGGGAGGCTTCGGCTATGTCGGTGGTTATCTCTGTGCCATCACCCCACTCCCAGGTGAACGTTAAGTCGTCGCTCACGTCGTCATCGGACGCCGTCACCGTGAAGTCGTACGGTACATCCTCCACAACGTCGCTGAAGTCGGGCACTTCGATCATTGGCGGTGAGTTGCTGGACACCGCTATCAGGGCGTTGGTGCTCACAGGCCTGTTCTCCAGGCCAACGTGGTCATCATCGACATACATCGTAACGGTGTAAGTTCCCTCAGCCATGTACTGGTGCTCCACCACCTGTCCTTTGCTGGCGTAGACGTCTCCGAACGACCACGAGAACGACAGTTCGTCATCGTTATCGTCGACCGCGCCGCCCGTGAAGGTGACGACGTCACCAGTGTCGGGATTGGTGGGGTCCATCGTTATAGTCAGGGAGTGTGGAGCCGTGTTGGACACATCAATCACTTTGACGGTGGTGTTCTTCCACGATATGAAGTAGTCGGGGGTGTCTTCATCGCTGACCTCCTTCGCCGCGAAGTAGACCTCGTAGTACCCGTCCTTATCGTATGTCCAAGTCGTTCCAGGAGATTCTAGCCATTCTGAGCTATTTCCGTCGCCCCAGAACCACCTGTAATTCAGGGTAGATGTGTCGCTCGCACTTCCGCTGAACGTTATTGGCTCGCCAACGTATCCCTCGAACGACGAGTCGAGGCTCGTTATCGTCGGTGCGGCGTTCGGCGGATCCCCATCAGGTCCGCTCGGTGACATCATCATGTAGACATAAGGCATACCCTGGTCCGGCATCAACATGAAGTCCGACGACCAGTTACCGTAGCCTCTCCACTTGTCAGTGTTGACCGCATACAACTCCTTCCGATACGCAATGCACTGACAGCTGAAGTCTTCGTATGCGATGTCCTGCATCTCATTGACTATCGATTGCCGAACTACAGGATCCATAGCGGAGAGGGACGCGTTGTACAGCGCATCGAACTCGGGGATGGACGTGTATACATCGCTCCAACTTCCGATCTCCATCGTCGTCAGGACAGACAACACGTCGACGGAGGGGTCGGACAGCGGTGTGAACATCCAGTCCCATAGCCACGTATCGTATGACCCTGTGTACCAGGCGGTGTTCATCTGGTTGGAGCTCTTGAGCTCCAAGTTCAGTCGGATTCCTGCTAATTCACACCAGTCCATGATAAGCTCTGCGCCGACAAGCCACTCTTCAGGTTCGGTCAGCGTGAGGAATCTGAAATCCAACGGCAGGAGTTCGGTCACGCCAGGCTCCACCTCAAAGTATCCGTAGAGAGGACACTGATCGGGGTCCGCGTCATTTCCTGCAGCATCCATGTTCCAGCCAGCAGCCATTAGGTCAGCCCTAGCTCCAGCCGGGTCGAAGGCAACCAGCTGGTCGCCGTCGTAACGGTGATACCAGGGATTGACGTCCGGTATGAGTGAATCGGCATATGTGCCAAGGTTCAACAGCACGTCCTCGATGAACTTTTCTTTGTTAATACACTTCGCGAAGGCTTTCTTCACGACCGGGTCCCGCAGTATCGGGCTGTTGTACGCGTCAGGGCCACCGGTCCAACCCAATTCCTCTCTCATCTCATCTGTCAGCTGGTTGAGGTTGAATTCGTACACAAAACCGGTGCTCGCCGCGAATCCAACGACGTTTTCCTCTTTATCCACTTTCTCCACGAAGACGGAAGGAGGAACACCCATCATGCAGTCGATCTCCCCAGCCACGAGCTGATTCCATGCAGTTATCTGATCAGTGGTCTGCACAAGCCTCAGCTCATCGACATGTATCTGCCAACCCCGGTTCTCTTCCTGGAACCAATTAGGGTTCCTCTTCAGGACGGCCTCGCCAGCTTCCGGCAGTCCGTCTAGATCGTAGTAGAACGGTCCGCAACCTATCGGCAGGGCGTTCGCCAAGTTCGTCGGGTTGCCGCCGCCGGTATCCCAGTAATAAGCGGGCAGGATCGGAATGGTAGCTATCGCACCCACGAACGGGGCGAACGGGTGGTCGAGCACAATCGTCAACTTGTAATCGCCATCCGGGATCATTTCCGAAATGGTCGGAGGCATGTCAGGCCCATCTACTGGGCCAGGGAAGTAGAAGTGCATGTTGCTCTTGTAATCCTGAATCGCGTTGTAGGTCCAAATAATGTCATTCACTGTCACCCGCTCCGTCGGGTTAGTGGGATCGTCCGGATTGCAGAAGTACGCATTGTCCACAATCTCGAATGTCCAAGTCAGGCCGTCGTCAGACGATTCCCATGACTTCGCCAGGTCTCCCTTGATGTTCAAATCCACGTCGTACGTCAGCAGAGTGCTCATGCAAAGCCAAATGACCGTGTACTCATCGGCCATCGTATACTCGAATACATTCAGGGTGGCTATTGCCAGTTCCGACGTGCCAATCCTGAACAGCCTGTTCACATCATCCAGAGCTGCCGCGTCGCCAACGATGCCGATGCTGTCGCCATCCTCAGCAAACGATGGCAGGCCGAGCATCATCACCGCGAGAATCACAGCCGCGAACATGGTCGTTCTTGAGACACGAGTCTTCTCACAACTATCCATCTTGTTTTCCCCCTTGGTCTTGACCCTCAGCGCCGGTCTAGCCGAGGGTGTCCGGTAGATGAGCTAACACAAATGCTATTGCGAACGCTATCACCCAATATCACCAGACATCCCCCGCATTCCAATGCCGGCCCTGAATTCTACCAGTCAGCTAGACATTCAGTGCTATATATCATTTCTCTACCTATGTGGAGATGGCGGCATCCTAATCCAGGATGATCAGCATCACACGATTCTCCTTTCGAACCGCGCGTCCGTTCTTCGCACCCGAGCTAGCCTCCACGAATAGAGTACGCACTCGTTGGACGAACGCGAACGCAAAGGCGACCGTGAGCTTCCGCCCAACCTCTTAGGTTGCGCGCGTCAACGCTTCCTCAACTTCGGATTCAGAATATCATCGAGAGCATATCCGAGGAGCGTGAAGCCAAGAACCACCATAACGATGCAGAGACCAGGAGCGATGATCCACCAGTGCAGGCCGATTGTGAACGCGCCTGCGTTCTGAGCGAAAGACAGCATCGTCCCCCATGTGACCACCCCTATCGGCCTCATGCCGAGGAAGCTCAGAGTCGCCTCTGACAATATGGAGACCGCGACAGTGAGGATCGTATTGGCGAACACGAGCGGGAACGAGTTCGGGAGCACGTGCCTCCGAATAATCCCTAGGTCCGACGCACCGATTGCCCGTGCGCGCTCTATGTACTGCCGCTCTCTGATTGACAAGACCTGGGCCCTTACCATACGGGCAGTCGGAGACCAGCCCGTCAAGCCTATGATCAGGATGATGCCCAACAGGTCGATCGTGCCGATCAACGCGGCGACGATGATCATCAAAACCAGCCATGGAATCGATAGTACCACGTCGTTGGCCCGCATGATGACCTCGTCTATGCGACCGCCCACATAGCCGGAGTAAAGGCCGACCACGGCGCCGAGGACAGAGGCGATGACTGCGGAGAATATCCCCACGATCATGGATGTCCGGGCTCCGTACAGAAGCTTGCTGAAGATATCGGCCTCAAACGTGTCCGTCCCAAGCCAGTGGGTCGTCCAATTATCAGTGAGATATGCGACGAATCCCGCCAGGATGAGTACTGAACCCAGAGTCATAGCGGAGGCTTCCGCGATTGTTGAGATTCTTGTCGGGAATATGACTCCCCGCCTCTCGGATCGCGTCACCACTGCGTGGGGGCGTTTGAAGGCACTGTAGAAACATACGCCGCTCGCGAGTATCAAGACGCCGCTGAAGGCGTAGATAGCGAGAAGGTAGTCTCCCTTCTGATCCTGTGGGAGGACGCCGACCGCCGGGCCAAGCATCAATGCTATCGGAGCAAGTGCGCAGATGATGCCTATCCACCTCTTGATCTTCCTGGTCTTGGTCAACCGTCTTCTCGTGCCATTCGACACCATGACCAGGCACGCACCAAGGATTGTGAAGAGGTACATGACATCCAGCCACTCACCCGTGATGCTGCCCCAGAGGCCCGGGCGCTCCCCCATGTCCCAAGTATTTGCGACGAGGGCGAGGATGAGCAGACCAGCGGTGGCTGCGGATGAAACGAACGACATCAGCCTCATCCCCTTGTTGGGTGTCTGCTTCGGCGTTCGCGCATATTCCACGGCCATGAGTGCGGCTAACCCGGCCGCAGCGGTTAAAGTCACAAACACCAGTGCATCGGTGTAGTCAGCCAGTTCAGTCAGGCGCTCGCTAATGTAGATGACCAGAATGAGTCCAACGACAGTCACCGATACGGCGAGCGCAGACATCAGGGCGGAACTTGCGACCAGTGGTTTCGGCACTCCCTTGTACACCTTTGCTGGAAGTACGGCCGAGACGATTGAAAGCACCGCAGCAGGCAGAATGAGCAGGCCGATGCTCTCACCTGGGTTCCACATCTCAAGCAGATACGCTACGTACACGAACCCCGCGGCCGTAACGGACACGGCAAGCGCTGTAATCTGAATTACCTTGTTCAGCTTCAACGAGGGTGTTCTCTTGAACGCGGCGATTAGGGCCACCGACGATACGAACAGGGAGGCAATGGGAGTCAGCATCAAGAGCGCGAGCTTGGGCCATTCCGGCGAGTCTGTAGCGAAATCGGATGGCTTGGACCATTTCCCCTCTCCCAGGTTGCTCGTGTCGTACGGAGCAATGGAGGGGCCCAAGATAGCGAGTGCCGTGAAGACTGCAAGTATGGCAATACCGGTGGCGCCCAACGGATTCTTGAGGATCTGTCCGGCAATGTCAGACAGTCGGCCAAAGGCGAGGCGCATCTTCTCGACCCTGACCTCATTGAAGAAGGGTAAGTTTCCGGAGAATTCTTTTGATTTAGCTTTGGTCGACAACCCACCACCCCTATGTCATCTTGATCCTGGGATCGATATAGAGCAGGACCAGATCCCCAATGAAGTTCGCAACCACTACTGCCACGCCACCAATCACGATTATGAATTGAAGTATAGGAAAGTCCAATTCGTAGATTGCCTTGATTGTGCGCCAACCGATGCCTGGGTAATTGAAGATGACTTCGACTTGGTAGGCGCCTCCAATTATGAATGCGATGTCCATGGCAATCAGCGCTACCATCGGCGGGAGCCCATTGGGCAGCGCATGTTTTCTCAGAACGACGAAATCGCTGCACCCCTTCGCCCTCGCGGTCTGGATGTAATCCTCGGTGAACACGTCAATCAAAGAACTCCGCATGACCAGTGAGATTCCAGCCACCGTCGCAAATGCGAGCGTTAAAGACGGCACAATCAGATGCTTGATCATGCTCAGTATGACTGGCAAGGTCCATTTCAGCTCCGCCCCATAGGTGACGGTATCGTAGTATCCGGCCAGTGGGAATTGTGGCCACCAATTCAGTCCGAGTGGATAGGAAGTGAATAGCATCTGAAGGATAATGGCGAACCAGAAGACGGGCATCCCGTAGAAGAAAAGCGAAACTGCGGATGCCCCAAGGTCGAAAGGTCCGCCACGTCTGAACGCCGAATACGCGCCGATAATCATTCCAATCAGGATCGTGAATATGGTGGATGCTCCTACCAGGAGCAGCGTCCATCGCATATCGCTCACGATTATATCTAAAACGGGACGAGAATTCGCCATATACGAAGTGCCCCAATCAAGCGTGATTGCGTTGTACATGTAGATCAGATACTGCTCCGGCAACGATTCGTTCAGGCGGAACTTCTCCATCAACTCCCACTTCAGCGAGTCGTCGAATTTAGGGTCGCGAGGAACCATGTTGAGGATCGGTTCGCCCGGCATTAAGTGGATAAGGAAGAAGTTGAGCGTCATGATGCCCAGTATCGTGATCACCATGTTCACGACTCTGCGGCTGATTATCCCTCTGAACGACCTCTTCTTGGACATCAGTCGGGCTCCTCCTCCAAGCGGTCGTCAGGTTCGTCGATTTGCTCGCTCTTCACGAGCCTCATCTCCTCCAACGACACTCCCTGAGACTCGAGCTGCATCCTGCGCCGTTTCGTCCGGATGAAGCTCACTACGATTCCGACGGGAATCATCATGAGTAGAGCCAATGCCGTGTAGTCCCACCAATTCCACGGTTCGACAATTCTAATGAATAGGTTATCGACAACTATCTCCACATCCTTCGTCTTGTTGTGTGTCAGAAGGCCGACGACGTTGTCCGTGTACGATATGGTGATGGTATACTCACCCACCTCTGAATATGAATGGCCGACCACGCACGTGGTGGTTCCATTCTGGTACTCCGTCAGATTATAGTGTTCGATTGAGCTGTTGTCGCCGAAATCCCATTTGACTTGCAGTGTGTCCGATTCCGGGTCCGTGAAGACAAGTGTGAACTCAATGACCTCCCCTGGGACAGCGAAGTTACCGTTCTCGTACGTGAAATTGAGCACGAGAACGCTGGGCGGCAAGTTGTTGGATGAGACAAGCACCAGCCTGTAAATCGTGACTTCGTGATCAGGAAGACCGTCGGTAACGTTCACCGAGATGTTGAATGTGCCCGTTTGGTTGAAGAGTCTCGTCTGCCTGAATACGTATACGACCAGCCCTCCGATGGAGGTGTTCACAGGCGATTCTCCATCGTCGTCCATGTCCCAGGTGGCGGTCACGGCGTCCCCGTCCGTGTCGTATACCTCGATTTTGAACGTGACCGAGCAATAGCCAACGGCAACATTGATTATCGGAGTCTCGTTCGACATCATGATCTCGTCAACGACCGAAGGCGCAGAATTGCCCAGAACTCTCAACGTAGCCGGTCTGGTCTCGTTGTGCGCAAGGTGCTGATAAGGGACGACGCCGTCACAGACATAAAGTCGGACAATGTAGTTTCCGGGCAGTTCGAACACATAGGTGAAGTTGTTCCAAACCTTCGTGCCGGGAGGGGTCGACTCAGTATGATACACCAGGATGTCGAAGACCTCGATGCTGTTGTTGAATTCGTAGGTCCACGTCAGCGCCTCCCCCTCAGGGTCCAAGGCGCTGGCTATGAAGGTCACTTCATCCATAGGGTCAATGACCGTTCGGTTGACGACAAATGTGATGCTAGGAACGCCGTTCGGTGGCAGCACAACTGAAACGGTGCTAGTTGATATCTTCACGTTCGAGTAAAGATCCTCCACCGTCACCACCATTGTGTAGTATTGTGTGCCCCCGATGCCTGGACCCGTCACAGGGTTCCAGGCATGAGTCTGATTGGCGTACACGCTGGGAAGAGCGGGCCCTGTCTCGTTGGTGGCGAAATTACCATCGCCGAAATCCCAGGTTACTGTGACAGGGTCGGCGTCAGGATCGCGCACTTTGACCGACAGGCTCAACTCCTCGCCCGGGTCAAGAGGGCCCAGATTTTCGGGCAGCGGAGCCTCGAATATCGGAGCCGCGTTCTCGAGGACGTATATGTCTATCAGCTCCGAGTCGACAGTTGTAGACCCGTCACTGACGACAAGCCGCACGAATAGATAGGTGCCACTGCCATCCGTGAAATTGCCGGGGCTATCATAGGTATAAGTCGCTACTATTGTTGCCGGGCTTTCCGTGGCATAATGAACCGAGTAAGGGCTATGGGTGTTGTTGACGAAAGGCGGTATCATGGCGTCGTAGTAGAATGTGAAGGTTAAGCTCGTGCTGCTTGAGCTGCTGGCAATCGCGGTGAATGTCACTTCTTCGCCCACATACGCTCTATCAGGTTCAGCAGTGAAACTCAGAATGGTAGCGGCCGTCGTGCCGGCTCTCAGCTCTTCATCTTGAAAATCAGTAAGCATGCCGAATCCGCACAAAACAGAACCCGCAAATGTCGCTAAAACGACGAGCGAGACGAGGGATAGCGCCGTCCTTGACCTGCAACCGCCAATTCGACGAGCCACGGTTCCTGCCATCGACGTCTCCGCCCCCAAACCCTATTCCATCGCAGATTCCCCGATTGGCTCCCCCTCGATTCTTGAGCCGACATATCGGTTAGGAATGGCCGATGCGCAGCCCACTGCATTTGCCCTATATAAGTTGTGCTGATTATATCAGAGTAGGAAGAACCCAAATGCACTCCTATACACGAACATGCAGCGCACGAAATCGAATCGACCGCGTTTGAGTCGACCCTTGCTCGGATGGATTCGCGGACGGTCGCGGTCAAATCATCTGGCTCATCTCCCTCTCGACGAGGGAGAAATCGCGGGGATCCATGGTCGCCCTGTCCACAGGGATGACGAGATAACCCTTGTCGAGGACGACCTGCTCATTGATCAGTTGGACGAACTTCAGGACGCTCTTGAAGTCGTTCTGTGTGTTCAGGTACTCGAGCCCTTCGATGATGACCGCTCCATTCTCGTTCTTCGACAGGAAGTCCCTGACGGCCGACGCGAGCCGCGCGAGGTTGTTGGGTGAAACGTATTCGAATCCGCTCTTCTTCACCGAGTCGTCGACGGACTCTGTTTTCGTCAGCCAAAGGCTCTGAGCATCGAATCCGTACTTCTGCTTGAGCACGTCCGGATGTGTTCGCGAAATGCAGAGGCCTTTCCCACCGCCAGACAGTAACTTGGTGAACAGCGCGAAACTCTTGTCGGGGCGTTCCTCGCGCACGACGTAGCTCCAGCCAGGCAGCAACTCGACGCGTCTGGAAGGTGTCTCCTGGCGTGGCGACTCCTCGGCAAAGATCTTCTTGCCGATCATCCTCTCTATCTCTGTGGCCTTCTGGTTGACCCTGTCGGCGAGCATGGATTTCTTCGTCTTCGCCATTATCTGGAGTTCTCTGGCAGTGTATCCTTTAGTGGAGAGTTTGATGATCTCGTCCCAGGCATCCTGCAGGCCCTCGCGAAAGCCTTTTAGGAAGCCTTTTGCGAACTCCTCGTCTTGAGACATATGCCCCATCCGCTTCCAGCGGGCTTCCCTATGGAGTGGCCAGACTAATAATCTTTTCCGGCCATCCTCCCCGTCAGACATCAACCAGTATCTGGGAAAAGCCTAAGAGCAAGGCGCAATATTGGAGTCTCCGTTCCATGGCTATCGACAAGAAGAGAATGAAGTTCAAGGTCAATGCCCGGATCACTTCCAAGGTCCGCGAGAAGGACCTTCTAGCGAAGGCGGAGGCGCTCAAGGATGATTACGAGCTCATCCTGCCTACTTGCGACCAAAAATGCAGAGGATGCCCTTTCGTGCGTACCCGGATGCACCTCGAGCGCGTGTCCCGCTGCAAAGACGATCCAGACAAGCTTGCGCGACTCTCGCGAAAGGGGGACAAGCTAGCGAGGGCCTACGCGGCAACGGTCGGCCTATCTCACGACAAGAAGGCTCCCTATCTGGCTTCCGCGAAATATCCCAAAGGGACCGCAACGTTCGCTCTCAGGGGGAAGACCTCCAGGGAGAAGCTCATCGGCGTCCAGAATTACGATTCTCCCCAGTGGCGGGTGTTGTCGGTCGTCGACCTCGTCAAGAGAGGACGGCTTCATTTCTACTCGTTTGGCGATAGCTTCGTCTGCACTGGGCGCGAGCTCAGACCCCCAGAGGAATACATCCGGTCTGCGGCACAGGCGGTCGGGGCCAACAAGGTGGAGGGGAATCAACTCTGTTGCCCTCACGACCCCGCGTCTTCGCAGCATGTGGAATATCAGTGGACGGGATCCGCCTTCTCCGTGCTGCTATGCGATCAGTGCGCGATCAAAGCGAAGAACGTGCTCTCAAAGCTCGCAGAGGGCATGGCAGTCCCCGAAGTGCTGGACAGCATCGTCATCTCCGTCGTTAGACCTCTTCGCGCGGTCGGAGACGGGAGCGACTTCCCAGACCTTCTAAGCAGGCCCATCGACAGAGAACTGCTGGAAGATTACTCCTCTGGCAAGATTGGTGACAAGGAGCTCATCGAAAGGCACATGGACATGGTCATATCCGAGCTAGGGAACCGGTCGGACAGGGTGTATGTCAGAGGAGACAGATGCTTCGGCTCGGACGTTGAGGCTTTCGTCGGAGACCTCACGGACGATGTCATCGAGGCGAAGGCCCTCAAAGGGCTGTTATCCGGCGTCAAACACCCGGTCGTCATAGGGAGCGGGGACACGGTCAACAAACTCCTGTCCACGTATTGGAGGGACCACGGCCTCGACTCCCTCAAAGCAGTCGTCTCCGGAGATCTGGCGGCGAAGTACTTCGACGAAGGCGATGAGAGCGTCGCGTCGCCCCTGAAAACGATACGGAGAGCTGCGAAGAGAGCGGACCAGGACGCTGCATCCTCAAAGATTCCTCGTTATAGAGCGCTTTCCACGTACGGCGACTTCGTCGACGGAATCGCCAGGGCGTACAAGACGGGTGGACTTCCGTCGGCGAGTGCCGCTCTCGAGGTGGAGTCATCAGCGGACCACAGGACGAGGTCGATAGCATATGCGTTCGATCTCTCCCTCGGGATAACGACTAGAGAATGGAAGTTCACGAAGGAAGAGAAGGAATTCGGCAAGCATCTGAAGAAGTACGCCACCAAGCTGCTCAACAGCTCCGATCCCGATTCGCATCACGCAGCGTTCGTCGCCTTCCTGAGGGAAGCCGGCACGACCGAAGAAGTCACCCGCCTTTGAGTATTTTGGCCTCGGCGACCACGTGGCTCACGCCCGGGGAATAGGATTTCACCTGCCTGAGCGAAAGCAATTCGAACCCTCCTTCGCCCGCTGCGGACTCGAGCCGCTCTATTGGCCTGTCCGGCAGAAGCTCGCACGGGCAGGTCTCGTGGTAGTATATCACGCCTCCATCCCTTACCAAACGTATCGCCGTCCGCAGGTACTCGTGTGTCGTCTTCACGTACCCCATGAACACCCTATCGGCGATCGACTCGCCCTCTAGGTCGCGGTTGTCGCGCAACACGGGTTCGACCGTTCCCCCGACGGAGTTCAGTTCGATGTTCTCGACGAGATAACGATAG
Source organism: Thermoplasmata archaeon (assembly GCA_029864565.1). Lineage (GTDB taxonomy): Archaea > Thermoplasmatota > Thermoplasmata > UBA10834 > UBA10834 > UBA10834. Next base: position 11,899 of record JAOTTD010000020.1, read on the forward strand.
GCCTCTGGATTGAGCTCGCATGCAATGACACGGCGAGGTTTCTGATAAACCGCTATCGGAACCGAGAAATACCCTATGCCGGCGAACATGTCGACAATCAGCTCATCATCACACGTTATCTTGGAAGCGCGCACCCGTTCGTCTGTGTTCCCTGAACAGAACATAATCTTGGCCGCGTCGAACTTGAAGAGCACGCCGTTCTCTCGGTGAACTGTTACCGTGTCGGACCCGAGCAGGGTTCGGACGACAGGCGTTCGGAACTCGCCTGTGACTCCTCCGGTGTCCCTCAGGACAGACTTCACCCCGAGTATCTCCGCATACGCTTCGGCGACAGCGCTCTCATGAGCGTCGAGCTCATGAGGCAGACGGACCACGAGCACGTCACCGAACCGTTCCCACTTCTCGGGGACGTGGAGCTTCAGGTTGTCCGGCAGCTTAGCCACGCGTCTGATTCCTTCGATTGGGTCTTCCCTCGAGATCTTGTCGGGGAAATCCCATTCGATGGTCTCACCTCTCACATTCTGCAACAGGTCTTCCGATAGCGATATGGCCACCGGGAATAGAACGCAGCCCTCCCGCTCGACGATGGCCTTCGTAGTATCCCCAAGGCCTTCGCGGGCCAGGATCCGCCTCGCCCTCTCGGCGTCCTCCTTCCTCACCTTGAGTCCGAGCACAATGCACCCAACGATGAGAAGCAGTATAAACGCTTCTTCCAAGGGCCACTCCGATGCGCAGTTCCTGCCAAAAAACATATACCACGGGGGGGTTTCCTCGCCCAGTATGAAGCTGGGTCCGGCGGCCATCGCACTGTGCGCATTCATCATCGTCCAAGGGTCCACCTGCGCGTCCGTGCCCGTGCCCGGAGCGCCTCAGTACGCGAACAACATCCTTTCTGACTTCATCACGCCGACGGTCGCGCCAGGAGAGTCGTTCGCGTTCGAGTTCAACGTGTCAAACCCGTACAACGATGCCGATGCTGTCATGACGAACACGACGATGACGGTCGGCATCTACCGCTACGCCACGCAAGAGGAGCTCAGGGATGTCGATGGCGGCTTCAATAACCCACCAGTCTTCGACGACGGCAGCACTGAGCGTGTCGTACAGATAGGGCGTATGCCGCTCAACTCGACGGAAAAGGTGTCGCTGGAAATATCGACCTCGAAGAACACGCCCCATGGGTCCTACTTCATGCAGAGCACTTACTTCGTGCGTCTGAGCATGACCTTCAACTTCGAGGCAAACGACACCGCCGTCGTGCTCAAGTCGAAAGGTTGCTTCACCGACGAAGAGTGGGATGAGATGGTATCGTTCGACCCCGAAGAGAACCTAGTCGACATCACCTACATGAACGAGCTGGGCGTCGACGGGCTCATACCCGATTCCTCCTTCGGCCTCAAGATACCTATCCCGAGATGGCCACTCGCACTCCTCATAATAGGCTGCGCATCGGTGTCGTTCATGGCCTTGTACTTCTTCGTTCTGGACAACCCTGGCAAGTACCCGAAGCTAGAGAAGCGATTTTATAAGCTGAGGGGAAAACTGTGCGAGTTTAGGAGCAAGTTTGAGCACATTCTTGGAAAGAGCTGAGGGATAGTCTATGTCGCCACGCTCCTCGATGAGCCGGCGCACCTCTGGATCGTCGAACATCCGCAGCGCTTGATCCATCTTCTTGTCCGTGAGCGTCATGAAGACCTTCCTGATCCGGAAGGCCCTGGCAAGCTCCGAACCGAACGACCCCCTCCAGAGTTGGTCGTAATCCGTGAGGCGCGTTCCATCATCGTCCTCGAGGCATCGCGACGCCACCGAGGCACATAGTCCCGCACCTTTGATGCTTGTGTACACGCCCCCGCCCGACAACGGTTTCGCGTGACATGCTGCGTCCCCGACGAGCATCGTCCTTTCACCCACAGCGGTCTTCCCTGCGCCGATAGGGATCCTCCCGGACGATCTCGAGACCTCGACCGCACGCGAGAACTCCGGCCTAGACAAGAGATTCCTCAGGAACCTCGCGGGGAGATGGCCGCTTCCCCAGGTACATAGCCCCACCCTTGCTAGGTCCTCGGCCGGTATCGCCCACGCGAAGAACCCTGGGGCGACCTTGGAGCCGATGTAGAGCTCGACGAAATCGCTGTCCAGGTCGACGCCCCTGAGCTCTACTTGAATACCTCGCAGCATATGTCTCGCAGGCCTGAGGCCAGCGGCGGCCCTGCAGACCGAGCGGTGCCCCTCAGCGCCGATGATCAGCCGCGTCTCAATTTTCTCATGTCCGGATGATATGGACCTTGTTTCGGCGGTGACGCAGTCCTCATCAAAGTGGACTTCGCGCAGCCGGGTCCCCATCAGCGGCAGGGCTCCCGCATCGACCGCCTTCTCGAACAGCAGAGCGTCGAAGACGCGACGGTCTAGGACGAGGGCTCGAGGCTTCCGCGACTCGATCTCGAGCGCATGGCCGAGAGGTGAGTGTATCCTGGCGCCCCGGACGACGCCTACGACGCTTCCGCGGGCGAAAGCCGGAACCCCTCTCGGAGTCACCAGGCCAGCGCATTGAACGGGCTCTCCTGGAACTCTGTGCTCCTCCACAAGGGCCACGTCGTGATCCAAGGCGATCTCCCTCGCCGCGGTGGACCCTGCAGGGCCCGCTCCCACAATCAACGCCTCGACTCGCACAGGCCTGGAAGAGATATCGACGGTATTTCATGTTTGTCGGCCCGAGAAGTCTTTCAAGTGTTAAGCGACGGTCATAAAGCCTTGCGCGTGCAAAGATATGAAACGTGGAAAACAGGTCATCGTTCTCAGAAAGGCTCGAGCGTGCCAAAGACTTGGTTGATGTGTTTGAGCTCGTCAAGTCGGCAGTCAGCTCATGCACGGGCAGATGCAGGGGCGGGTTGATGCTTGGACTTGCTAACCTCGGTGGAGGGTTGGACGGGTTCGTGGGCGCTTTCTACCCGGTCGCGACGAACATCATAGTGGTGAACTCTCTGCCGCTCGCCAGGCTACGTGAGACCGAACCAGGATTATTCAAGCCGTATGCGTTCCACATTCTGCTACACGAATACGTCCACGCGCTCGGAGTGGTCGATGAGGCCGAGGCCAGGGCGCTGGTCTCCAAAATCAGCAACGAGACATTCGGTGCGGACCATCCCGTGACGGACTTCGCGAGGAGCCTCACGAAGTACATGCCAAAACTCGTGTACCCCATCTACGGCTGGAAGCCGAGTGAGGATTACGAGATAGACCTCGTGAAGGGCTTCGATCGGTCCAGCGTGTCGCCGTACATATGGTAGGGTCTGCCAGGGAGTCCTTGCACATTCTGCACAGCATCACTTCTTGGGGACCTTTTCCCAGTCCTCAAGGAACCGACGAATGCCTTCATCCGTCAGGTTGTGCTTCAGCATCTTCTTTAGGACGTCGTAGGGTATCGTAGCCACATGGGCGCCCGCGAGAGCGGCCTCCGTGACGTGCAGCGGGTGCCTGATGCTCGCAGCGATGACCTGCGTTTCGTAACCGTGGACCTCGAATATCCCGACGATGTCCCTCACCAGGTCCATGCCCGTGTGATTGATGTCGTCCAACCTTCCGACGAACGGTGAGACATATGTTGCGCCCGCCTTAGCTGCCAGGAGCGCCTGGTTAGGGGAGAACACCAGAGTGACGTTGGTGCGGATGCCCTCGCCAGACAGGATCTTCACGGCCTTCAAGCCCTCAGCGGTCATCGGTATCTTCACGACGACGTTCTTGTGCAACTTGGATAGTTCTCGAGCCTCATTGATCATTCCGTCGGCGTCCATCGAAACCGCTTCCGCGCTAACATCCCCGTCGACTATCGAACATATCTCCATGATGATGCTGCTGAATTCCCTGCCCTCTTTGGCCACGAGCGTTGGGTTGGTCGTGACGCCATCCAATATGCCCCAGCTGTTTACCTCTCGGATGTTCTCGAGATTGGCCGTGTCTATGAATATCTTCATGCGATCCGCCTCTACTTCTTCCTCTTCAGCACGTCATGCGCCGCCTCGACGATGTTCTCCATCGTCAGCCCGTACCTCTCCATCAGCTCATTGCAGGCGCCGGATTCCCCGAACACGTCGGGTATTCCCACGCGCTTCATCGGCACGTGGAAGTTCTCGACGAGGCACATCGCTACCGCACTGCCCATGCCCATCATGACCGAGTGCTCCTCGGCGGTTACCACACCGCCCGTCTCCCTGGCAGCCTTGACGATGGTCTTCTCGTCCAGCGGCTTGATAGTGTGAAGGTTGATCACGCGAGCGTCTATGCCGTGCTTCGCGAGTTCCTCCGCGGCCTCGAGGCATTTCGACACCATGATGCCGCAGCCGATTAGAGTCACGTCGTCGCCGTCCCGCATGGTTGTGGCCTTGCTCATGTCAAACGGCGTGTCCTTGTCTGTCACCGTGGGAACGTCCGCTCGGCCGATGCGCACATACACTGGGTCCTTGGACTTCGCAACCGCCTTGACGACCTTGTATGTCTCGTTCGAATCGACTGGCACGATGACCCCCATGTTGGGAAGGACTCGCATCAGCGCGATGTCTTCGATAATCTGGTGAGACGCTCCGTCGCCTCCAACGGTTATCCCCGCGTGCGACGCGACAATCTTGATGTTCAGCTTCGGATACGCCACGGATTGCCTGATTTGGTCGTAGCACCTGCCCGTCCCGAACACCGCGAAGGTGGAAACGAAAACCGTCTTGCCGGAAGCCGCCAGTCCCGCGGCGGTATCGATCATGTTCTGCTCCGCGATGCCGCAGTTAAAGAATCTCTCTGGAAAGGCCGCTGCGAAATCCGACGTTCTGGTCGAGGTCGAGAGATCGGCGTCGAGGACGACGATATCGCTTCTCTCCTTGCCCAACTCGATCAGGGCGCGCCCGTACTGCTTCCTCTGGCTCTCCCATTTCCAGGTCATTCCCTGGCCACCCCCAGCTCCTTCATCGCCTGTTTGTACTCGTCGTCGCTCGGCGCCTTTCCATGGAAGTGCAGCGAGCCCTCCATGTAGCTCACGCCCTTGCCCTTGATAGTGTGACATATGATGACTGTTGGCCTGCCCTTGATGCTCCTAGCCTCGTTCGTGGCCTGGATGATCTCCTTCATGCTGTGACCGTTAATCTCGATCACGTGCCAACCAAAAGCCTTCCACTTGTCGCCCAGCGGCTCCAATGACATGATCTTCTCCGTCGGTCCGTCGAGCTGCAACTTGTTCCTGTCGATGTACATCGTGATGTTGTCCAGCTTGTAGTGCGATGCGAGCATCGCTGCCTCCCATGTCTCTCCGACGTCCATCTCTCCGTCCCCACAGAGGACGTATATTCTGTACAGCTTCCTGTCCAGCTTGGCGGCCAACGCCATGCCGTTCCCCGCCGCTAGGCCATGGCCTAGCGAGCCTGTGGACATCTCAACACCCGGCGTCTTTCGCATGCACGGGTGACCCTGCAGCCTGCTGCCCATCTTCCTCAGGCTTTCCAGCTCCGTCACCGGAAGATAGCCGGCTTCCGCAAGGACGGCGTAGAGCGCCGGAGCGGCGTGACCCTTGCTGAGCACGAACCTGTCCCTCTCCGGCCAATCGGGTCGCTTTGGGTCGTGCTTCATGATGTGGAAGTACATCGCAACGAGTATGTCGACGGCCGAAAGCGAGCCCCCCGGGTGGCCCGAGCCTGCCTGATATATCATGGTCACGGCATGCGACCGCACTCTGCGAGCTATCGATTCCATCTCGCTAATGAATTCGCCGTCGTATATCTCCAAGATTTCCTCACCTTTGAGTGTGCGATTTCAGAGCGAGATATCGGTCACACTAGTTTAAACTATTCGAACAGTCGCTGATTCAGCCCGCGCCTACGTCTCGATTATCCTCGCGCGTCTGCCCTCGACCTTCACTTTGCCTTCTGCGAAGAGCTGGATCGCCCTCGGGTACAGCTTGTGCTCCTCCTTGAGCACTCTCTCTTGGAGTGTCTCAGGGGTGTCGTCCTCGAGCACAGGAACCGCCTTCTGCAACACGACCGGGCCGCCGTCCACCTCGAGGGTCACGACGTGGATCGTACATCCGGACACTTTGACGCCATAATCGATGGCCGCCTTGTGCACGTTGAGACCATGCATCCCCTTGCCGCCGAACGACGGCAACAATGCAGGATGGGTGTTGAGTATCCTCCCTGCGTACCTGTTGATCATGAGCGGCGTGAGCATCCGAAGGTATCCGGCTAGGCAGACGAGATTAACCTTGTGCTTCTCGAGACAGTCGATGATGTCCGCCTCGTGTTGCTCACGGGTCACACCCTCGTGTGGGAAGCAGTACGCTTCGATGCCATGCTTCTCCGCTCTCGCGAGCGCGCGGGCGTCGGGCACGTTGGATATGACTACAACCACATCGCCGTCAATCTCGCCTCGCTCGCACGAGTCGATGATCACTTGGAGGTTTGTGCCCCCACCGGATGCCAGAACTCCAATCCTGAGCCTGTTCATGACAAATCAGCCTGGTAATCCGATTTGGTCGATTATGAATGGACGCTCACGAAGAGCACCTCGCTCCGCATGGCCAAATAACCACACTTCAATCGTTGCTCTCGATTCTTGGAGCAAGTAAGTACCTCACTTCGCCCTTTTCACCGGCGATCTTGAACTCCATTTTCACCGGGTAATCGCTTCCGAGATGCATCGTAACTGCGCTGCCGGAAGATACCGACTTCAGCATGTTTGAGAAGTACTCGAGCGGGAACAGGCTCCTGACGATGCTCGGCGCCTCGAGGGCTCCGAGGTCTTTCTTCGCCTTCCTCCAGTGCACCTGGTCCATGTCTCCCTCGCAACTCATCTCGAACCCATCCGGGCTCGCGACCAGGGCTATGTGGTCTGAGACGGTCTCGCTGGCTCTGATGCCCTGCATGAGGTCGTCGGACCGCACCGTCACGGAGGCGGGTAGCTCCAGGTTCGGGACTTTGGGGTCGCTCATCCCAGTCGTGTCGATGAGGCTCATGTGCCTCGTGATGTCGCCGACGACGATCTTGAGCTTCCTCTTGTCCTCGTCATGCTTCAGATCCACCATGTCGTCGGCCTTGGCAAGCTTCAGGAATTGGCTGAGCTTGTCTATGTCGATGCCGATCTCGCTCTCGTCCGCCTTGAACTCCTCGAAGGCGTCCTTCGCGAGCGTCAGGTCGACCATCGCTATGTGGGCAGGATCGACTGCCCGCAAAGTAAGCCCATCGGCATTCACTGTGAACTTGGCTTCGTCAACAAGGGTCGACACTACGTTGACGACTTCCTTCAGTATTTCAGCTCTGGCTCTCGCCTGAAACATTGACCCCCCTTCCGTACCTACCTGTAACCCTTCAGTGTTTTAAAAAGCTTTGCGCATCCATCCAGCGCACTAGTACTCGCGCCACGAATGAGAGCATTTAACACACCTGAAAATCCTCGTCTCTGGTTCGTCCGCGGCGCGCGTCTGCCTGAGCACCCAATATGCCTTCCTGTGCCCGCATGTGGGACATTCGGCATCCGCCGTCGGGAGCGTACCGGAGATCTCGTCCATGACGGCCATCTCTCTGCCGCGTGACTTGTGCTTGATCAGCTGAGGCTTCTCGGCCTCTATGGCGTCGTGCTCGGCCCCGCATTTCCTGCAGGCCAACTTGCCATTCTTGGGATATAACAGGCATTTGCATTTCGGACAGAACATTTGCTCCAGCCTCTTGAGAACTTGCCTGGTCGCCTGCGCGCTAACGACCGATGGTCTCGAGCCTGGCGAACATTTCGATGAATAAATAGGTTCGCGTGTGACGCTCGCAGGGCACAGGAGATCGGATGCATTTCGCACGATCAGATGGAATCCCATCGCTCGGACTTGGGGGGGCGCGACCGGCGGGAACTGCTGTGGGCGCGCGTAGCTGCGTCCTCCATCATGCTGTCGTCATCATCCGAGAACTCCACTGGCGGCCTCTGCCTCGCGCGGTCCACTCTTTGATGGCCACTCCACTCACGGTCGATCTTCTTCCTTGCTCGCTTGACTGATTTGGCATCCGCAGGCACGAATCTTGCGTTGCCTCGAGGCCTACTGGAGAATGACTGCTGGCTTCGTCTCCTCGGCTGGCCCTGAGCGACAGGCGAACCTCGGGTGGCTTCACGGCGGTCTTCAGGTGCAAATCGCCTCGCGGCCGAGTAAGGTTGTCTGACCCTTCGCTGCGCCCTCTGCCATGGATCCTTGCTCTTGTGATTATGACCCTTGGACTCCCTTCCACCAGCACGCGTGGGCCGCTTGTGCCTCACGTGTTTTCCAGCATCGATGACAGCCCCTTCCTGTTCCTGGGAAATCTGGTCTGCCAATGCCGCGCCTGACGCGTATTCCCATCCTCCTGCGCGAGCTGGCGGCAGTGCGCGGACGTGCTGGTGGGAGTAATTCGCGGAGTGCTCGTGCGACCACGGCATGTGCGAAGCGATCATATGTGCGAGGCCGGGATGTGCCGGCGCAGGGTACGGATGGAGTCTCTGCTGGTCGTTCGCCATGAGAACGGTGGTGTTGGACATGACAGCCCCAGAGGTGAACTCTATCTCCCGCCTGCTCTGCTCGGCAAGTATCCCACCCACATACGCGAACGCGACCGTCACCACATATGTGTTGATGCCATAGGGGCTCGAGCCCGCAAGGGCGTCGACAAACGACCCCACGTACTCGGACGAGAAGTGAATGTAAGGTGATATGAACGGTATGCTCTCGCTGACGGAAGCTGCCACCGCCGCAGGGGCAATAGCGACACCCATCAGATGTGAAGGGAAGAAACCACTGTCGAACCCGGTCATGATGATGTACAGACAGGCAACAGGGACGATTGCAGCAACGACGCCCTTCCACGGCCCGCCAGCCCTCCTTCCTCCGACATAGCCCGCAATCATCTGACCGAACAGAGGCAGCCACCAGAGGACTATGGACAAGACCAACGTGTACTTCGCCGCGCTCCAGAAGCTGTAAACGACATCGCTGGACTTGAATCTCTTTCCCTCGCGATCGTGCTCGTACGACGCCAACTTGTACGGCACGCGCTCCTCATCCTGAGGGGCGCGTTCATCTTGAGCAGACTGCCTGCGGAGTCCGAGTACCATTGCCCATCCCTTCGGTCCGACGAGTGTCAGACAGAAATCACTAATGCCGTACAGAGTATTTATTTCTTGTGAGGTCTGGAACCCTATCGATAGATGTCAGACAGAATGCCGTAGGCATTCGTCTCTCGCTGCGGCGGTCCCCCGCAGTGCGAGCACTCCCACTCGACGCGGGGTACTTCGCATCACTGGACTCCTACGACGAAGTCAATTCGGATAATGAGAACAGCAGTGGCCAACTTATATATGCACGAATTCGTTTCACTAGAACTGTCTACAACTGAAGGGATGAAAGCACAGGGGTTGCGTAGACAGGTAGGGCTTAAGGATGGCTAAGGTACTGATCGTCGAGGACGCACCGTTCATAAGGGAGATGATCCGTGATATCCTCGAGAGCCACGACCATGAGATTGTCGGAGAAGCGGCCAACGGACTTGAGGCTATTGAGAAGTACAAGGCACTGAAACCCGACATCGTGTTGATGGACATACTCATGCCCGGCATGGACGGGCTCTCCGCGATCACGAAGATAATCGAACTCGACCCGAGCTCGAAGATAATCGTCGTCAGCGCCTTGGTCAAGGAAGCGCTCAGGAAGGAAGCGATGCGCGCTGGCGCGATAGACTTCGTCGCAAAACCGTTCCAGGTGGAGCGGCTCCTGGAATCCGTCAGAGCGGCGACGACCGCCTAACCATTTGCCCACAAAGCCTTCTGTGTGAGCCAGAGCTTGAAATTGACAGTCTGTGGCTGGTTGCTGTAGGGTAGTGAGCGATGGTAGCGGTACTGTGGATTGCATCGTTGATTGCCGGTGCAATCTGCCTTGGCGCAGGGTTGCTGGCTTTGATGTCGAACCCGAGGTCCAGCGCCGCAATGCTCTTCCTCTTCGCGATGTGGAGCACATTCGTCGCCCTTGTCACGGGCGCGATGTACCCCCTAATTGAACCCGCCAAGGACGAGGTTGCGCGGACAGTCGGAATGACCTTTGTCTTCTCAGTCCTGCTGTCGGAGACCTTCCTTTGGCAGCTCACGATGGTATTTCCTCAGGAACGCAAGATCACATTCAGACCTCTGAACCGATTCGGATTGATGATGATTGCGGGCGTGGTGGTCGCCATAACGCTCGGATCGTTGGTGGAAATCGAGTTCGTCGACGGCGTGGAAATCTCGTCTTTCGGCACTAGCCTGATGGTCCTTTACCCATTGACGATGATGATCATCGCGATGGCCTTCATCGTCACATCGAGAGGCCGTTCTAGCGCTGCACAGCGGAGGTCCGGTTTCATCTATTTGGCTGGCCTGTGGATATTTGCCCTCAGCGCGGTTCCGTACCTCTTCCAGACCGCCGATGGGGTCGGGTTTGACGCCGGAGATCTTTCGATTGCATCGCTGTCGATCGTAATGGGGATCGCGTTATCAGGACTCGTGTTCGCGATTTCCATCGCCAGCGGGCAGATGGTGCTCAGGGAGCCGACGATGGAGGCGACGATATCGAGCACCAAGGCCGCGTACGAGCTCCTCCATCGTCGCGTCTATCTTGTGGAGGAAGAGAAGTCAAGCCTCTCCTTCGAGATGTTCGTCGACATACTGAGAGGCAGATGCTTCGACTGCGAGAACGACGAGAGTTTCCCGTGCGAGAGTCTTGACTGCAGTTCCTGCGGTTTGCCGTGTCCCTGCAGGGAGTGCACGAAATACACCAGCAGGGCACAGGGACTTATCGTCACGAGGAAATACCCGAACGACTTGAGGTCGGAGATGTACCTGCAGACCACTCCGATAATATGGCTTTCGACAGTCGCTGGCAAGGACAATCTCGACCCTGCGAAGTTGAGCCTTCTCACGGATATGTTGGTAAGCTTTATGGAGCGGTCGGAGAACGGCGTCGTCCTCATCGACGGGATTGAGTATCTAGTGACAAGTACCGATTTCCAACGCACACTGAAGGCGACAGAGAGGTGGACGGAGACCGCGATGGCCAACGCGACGAAGTTGATCATATCCGTCGATCCGAGAGCGTTCGACATGCGAGAGATGGCTATGCTGGAGAAGAACAAAGAGGTCATCACGCCGGACCGCGCGCACCGCTTCAGAAGCACGTGATAGCGGACTTGCAGAGGAGGGTGGTCCCGACTCCCGGATTTGAACCGGGGGCCTGCTGATTTCGGCGACTGAGATCGGTCGTGCCGATTTCCATACTACAGTCAGCCGCTCTAGCCAGTCTGAGCTAAGTCGGGGTGTACGTCGTCGGGAAGACGATGTGAACCACCCTATCATGCACTCCATATAAATCGTTTTTCGGATTCCAGTTCGGACATCGCCAAGGGGCTCAACCGACGAAGATTCTCACACAGCGACGTTAATAGACCTAAGTTTTATATATTTACAATTTTATAAGGGATTTGTCCGACAAGCGTAAGGCAAAAGAGGTATAAGTGCCATCGGGGAGATGGCGCTTCACGCACGGGGCGACGACCGATGGAGAAAGAGAGCGAGAAGATAACGATACGGATACCTGAAAGACATCTTCGGGCGCTCGATTTCCTCGTCGAGATCGACGACTTTCCGTCGCGCTCTGAGGCGATACGCGCTGGAATACGGGACCTGATCTACTCGAGACTCGAACTCGTCGTGGACAGGATGAAGAAGTTCGAGCATGCGGAGCAGTCACTCGCAACAATAAGAGCCTACGAGGAAGAATATCTGAAGAAGTAGTCAGAACGGGATGGGATGCACTCTAACTACTTTATTCCTCGACTCACCAATTAGGATTACCTCCCCCCTATTTTTTCATTTTCAAATGGGGTGGAACCCTCCGCTCAAGCACATTCAGCCGATGTATCCCAGGTCTTCCTTCCTGGGTTCCTGCTGAGGCTCCGTTTCCTTGAGCTTGGAGGTCAGCATATCGATCTGCTCGGCTTTGTCCTCAAGGTCCGAGAAATCTATCTTGACTTTGAGCACGTTTGACAGCACCTCGAGCACCGCCTGGGCGGCCTTAGGGTCAACGAAATACCCGGATGTCTCGCCCATCAGGCAGACGCTGCGCATGCCGTACACCTTTCCGAGGCCAAGCAGAAGGCCACTTGCGCCAACGATCCCGCTCCCGGGTTCCCCCTTGGAGAACGTTACGCCGAACTCCTTCATCTCGGTCACGAGATCCTCGTGACTGACGGCACCTAACACCCTCGGCTTCTCGATGAGCTTGCCGAGGCCGTAGCCACCGAGCGTGAAAGTCATGCCAACTTTGAACTCTTGGGCGATGCGAAGCATACGATCTGCCAGTTCGTACTGTCCGTCAGGGGTAAGGCCCTGATAGTCTCCTATCAGGATGATGAGGTCGTTCGCTGATCCGTCCCTCTTGACGTAGTACATCTCGTTGTTTACAAGCTTGACGACTCCGGAATCCTCCACTAGGACCTGCGGCGGGAAGTACTTCGAGAAGATCTCAATGAACTTGGTTCCTTTGAGCTGGTCCACAAGGTGCTCAGCAGCGAGTTTGCCCACGTTCCCAACGCCTGGGAGACCTTCTATCAGTATGGGGTTATTGAGCTCCGGTTTCTCCTTGTATACGACGATGACGTCCTCCAAACATCTCACCCCTGTGTCTCCCTCTTCAGCCTGCGCCTGTACTCCCCGTAGCGGTCTCCAGGAGAGTACTTGGCGGGGATGGGCATTAACGTTGCGCCCCCGCAGCTTGGACAGGTCTCTCTCAACGTGTAGCGATTGCAGGAGACGCACTTCCGAAGAGATGTCTTCGTCACTTCTCCTCCTTTCTCTTGAAAGAAGCGGCTCCGCCAGTCTTCTCGATGGAGGCTACGATCCGGTCCACGGTCGATTTGAGCTCCTCTTCGGCGGTCTTGTAGTCCTCAGATGTGACTGTGATCTTGTACCTCGGCGCCCCGAGATAGTGAATGCTGACCTCGTCCTCCACCCCGTCAAGACCCAGCTGAATAGAATCCCGTATCTTGTCAATCCCGTCCGGGGCGGGATTGGTCACCTCAAGCACGCCGTCGATCGACACTGACGGCAGCTGGATGCTCTCGTTCGCGAGCGTGGTTATCGCGGCGGTCCACTTCTTGTCGACGCCCAGGTCCTTGAGCACCGCCGGGTTGGCGGCCGTTTCCTCTAGCGCGCCGTAGAGCGTCCCAAACTCCTCGATGAGCTTGTCGCCGACCTCGTTGTACGCCTCCTCAAGCGACTTGTCGAGCTTCTTGGCGGCCATCTCGAGAAGCTTGTCCGCCTTCTTCTCGTTCTTCCACTCCTGCACCTTCTCCCTGCGCTGGTGATCGTTCACCTGCTTGAGCGATAGGTCGATGTGTCCCTTCTCCAGATCCACGCCGAGAACTCTGCAGACTATCTTCTGGCCCTCCCTCACGTGGTCCCTTATGTACTTGACCCATCCGGTAGCGACGTCCCGGACATGTATGAAACCCTCTTTGCCCTCGTACTCGTCGAGGGTCACGAAAGCGCCGAAGTTCTTGACGTTCTGCACGCTGCAGAGGACAAGATCCCCGACCTCTGGAAAATCAGCCTTGCGAAGCATTACTGTACCTCTCCGAGCAGCTGCCCTCTGATCTCGCCCTTCCCACCTGTGGGCTTGACCAACGTTGCGCCACACACATGGCACTTGACCTGGGTGGCGGGCTTGTCGAACGCCATCTGCTCGTTACCGCAATCCTGACACTTGATGGAGATGAACTTGCTCTTAGGAGTCGGTATGTCGCTCATCCGCCTCAGGCCTCCTTGAGTTCGAACATCTTAGCCCTTATGCACGGTCGCTGATAGGCCTTCTTGCACACCTTGCACCTGTACCTCAGGTTGACGCGGGTCGTCGGCTTCTGCCTGCCCTCGTACTTTGGCCTCGGAAAACCGCCGTATCCTGAAGTAGCACGTCGATACCGCCTCTGCCCCCACTTGAGTTCGCTCCTAGGCCTGGTCTTCACTCTCTCGACCTCCTGCTCGGTGTGCTTCTTGCATTTCGGACAGTAGCCTTTCATGACTCGTGGTCTCTTCATCTCAATCAGCGGCCTTCTGGGGCTGGTGACGAGTAAGCGGGAACTATTATTAAAGCATTGCCGATTGCCCTAATGGGCATCGTACATGCCCAGTGACTCCGGCGCTGCATGCGCCTCCGCCAAATGGAGACACAGATTCGGCGTCATATATATTATCACGGAATTCAAATAGCAAACAATAAATATATGGTAACGAATAATTGGCTTAGGCGTCTAATATGACGGACAAAGGTCTCACCAAGAAAGACGAGATGCTCGTCGAGCTACTGATTCGAACGGGCCTATCCAAGAACATGGCCAAGACGCTGGTGTACCTGAGGAAGAAGGAAGAGACCACGTCTGTCGAGATCGAGAGTGCTACGGGCCTCCGACAGCCAGAGGTGTCTATCGCGATGCAGGACCTCCGCAGGAGGAAATGGGTCTCGAAGCGCGACATCAAGAAGGAGGGGAAGGGCAGGCCGGTCCACTCCAACAAGCTGGCTATACCTTTTGAGAAGATCGTAGACATGATCGAGGCCGAAGAGAAGAAGAAGATCGAGTCGATCGAGAACAACATCAAGCAGCTGAAGGAACTCTCGAAGTAGTACTTCGCCCAAAGGTCTACAGTTCAGACGTCGCCCGCTCGAATATCCTTATCCCTTTGTCGGATGCCACTATCACCTTGCTCGCAAGCCCGACGAAGAGTCCGTTCTCTACAACGCCGGGTGTGTCGTTGATCTCCGACTCCATCGACCTCGGATCGTCTATCCCTGCGAATTTACAGTCGACGATATGGTTGCCGTTGTCGGTCACGAAAGGCTTGCCGTCTTCGGTCGTGCGCAGCACAGGCTCGCAGTCCAATACAGCTAGTCGTCTCGCTGTGGTCCTGTGGGAGTAGCGGACCACCTCGACCGGCAGAGGCGCCTTCTGACACAGGTATTCGACCATCTTTGAATCGTCTACGACAATCATCTCTACCCTCGTCGATGACGCGACGATCTTCTCCCAGACCAACGCCCCGCCCAAACCCTTCACCAAGTTCAGCCGGGGATCGACCTCGTCAGCGCCGTCTATCGTGATGTCGACCTCCCGGTGATCGTCCAGCTCGCCGATGCGTATGCCGACGGCCCTGCCCAGCAGGTCAGACGCGGTCGATGTGGGAATCCCAACGACGTCTATCCCATCGTCTCTGATCTTCTGGCCTATGAGTCTGATGGCGATGCTGGCTGTCGAACCACTGCCTAGTCCCACCACCATGCCGTCCTCGACGTACTTCACCGCTTCTCTGGCTGCAATCTCCTTGCGGTCCATTGAATCACTCACCATCTCCCTTCGCTATGCCTCCGGCGCCCTTCCTGTCGATGCCGAAGTTGTCTGCGACTATGTCAGATAGCTTTTCGAAAATGTAATCGTCGATGCGCCTTCCCTTCTCGGCGGAGGCCGCGCGAGAATCACCCATCACGCCCGTTGGGAAGTACTTCTGCGGGTCATCGACCACCATGAACTTCGGCGGCCTCGCGTCACCGACGGGGCGGTCGTCCCCGACGAGATCGGGCCGAATGCCAAGCATCCTCGATGTCTCTATAAGGCCCGCGTGACCGTCGTTCGCTGGGAATTCCTGGCCAACGAGGTCATAGGCGATGTCGTAGTCCGATAGCACCATGACACGGAGGTTCGGATGCTGCTCGACCACCCTATTTGCCCCTAGCTTGAGCGCCGCCATATGCCCGCCTCCAGCATGCCCTGACAGCACAATGACCTTCGAGACGCCGTTCCGTACGAGTTCGGCGAGGACATCCGTGACGAGCGCATATACCGTCTCGGATCTCAACGATATGGTCCCAGGGAACTTCCGCGTTGACCTGCACTCCCCGTACCTGATGGGCGGGAGGACCAGGGCACCAAACTCCGCCGCAAGTCTCCCGACTACTTCCTCGCATTGGAACGAGTCAGTGCCCAACGGCAGATGGCTGCCGTGCTCCTCTGTCGCCCCGATGGGTAGGATCGCAATAGGATCAGTTTTGACCGCCTCTGAGAAGTCCGAGCTGGTAATCTCATCGAATCTCAGTTTCATTCCTCCTCTTCTCGCCGACATGCTTTCCGCCTTCAGGATGAACGTGTTCGAGGTCTATGAACTCGGTCTCGCAGACCGGACATCTCATGCTTCCCGCCAACTCCATGTCGAACTTGACCCTCAGCTCTTCATCAATGGACTCGAGGCGTTCCTTAGGTATGGTGCGGTCACACTTGGGACAGTAGTACACGTCGTGTGAATCGAACTGCGGGTACATAAACACAATCCAGCGTGGTCCCCCTCACTCCTCCGACTAGCGCGCACCGGAGCAGGTATTTTTACCATTGTCGACCATCACCGTTAGATGGCTCGGGCCTCGGCGCTCTTCTCCGGCGGCAAAGACTCTACTTACGCAGTCTACCTGCTTCAGCAACAGGGATGGGATGTTGTCAGCCTGCTCACGGTGATCCCCCGGAAGGAAGGGTCCTTCATGTTCCACCACCCCAATGCGGAGTGGACTTCGCTTCAATCGGAGGCTTTGGGGATACCGTTGAAGACCGCTGGCAGCGATGCAGAGGAGGAGAAGGAGCTCCACGATCTTGAGACGCTGATGTGGGGAGAGGATGTCGATGCTTTCGTCTCGGGCGCAATAGCCTCGGACTATCAATGGTCGCGGATCAACGAGATCTGCGACAAGCTAGACAGGCCGCTGCACTCACCTCTCTGGAGGAAGCCGCAGCGGGCGATTGTCGAAGACATGCTCGACGCGGGCTTCAAGATGATCATCGTCGGCACTTTCGCACAGGGACTGGACGAATCGTGGCTGGGCCGTGAGATCACCACCGAGGCGCTCGATGAGTTGGCCGAACTCGAGCGCCGATACGGAATTAGCGTGTCGGGCGAGGGAGGGGAGATAGAGACCTTCGTCACCGACGCTCCGAACTTCATGACCCCGATAAGAATCGACGAGGCGGAAAAGGTCGTGTCCCGAGACTCGGGCGTGTACGCCATAAGAAGCGCTTCGCTCGAACTGTAAGAAGGCGCTCGCTGAGACCTTATGATCTCAGCACTTGTCGCTCTTCGACGGTTTCTTGCCGTAGGCCTTCCTGCGCTCGGCCCTTGCGGTTCCCTCGGGTATCAGACAGAGCCTCTTGCCGGACAGCACGGCAGCCACGCCCTCGTCGGACTCGATCAACTCGTAGTCCTTGCACATGCGGCAGGTCGACGGGCACTTGCTCGTGCGGTCGCCCTCAACCTCGGGGAATTGGAATATTCCGCCCTCGTAGTTACGCAGAATCACTCGCTTATCGGACATCGATATGAGGTAGTTGGGCCCGACTGGTATCTTCCCGCCTCCCGTCGGCGCGTCAATCACGAACTCGGGCACAGCGAACCCGGACGTGTGGCCTCGGAGGTGCTCTATTATCTCAATACCCTTCGAGGTCGCCGTCCTGAAATGCTCCAGACCCTTCGCGATATCGCACTGGTAGATGTAGTACGGCCTGCATCTCATCGATACGAGCTCGTGACAGAGTTTCTTCATGATGACTGGACAGTCGTTGACGCCCTTCAGCAGAACTGACTGATTGCCCATTGGTATACCAGCGTCGACGAGCATCTCGACCGCACGCTTCGAGGCCGGTGAGACCTCCTTCGGGTGGTTGAAGTGCGTGTTGAACCAGAGTGGATGATACTTCCTCAGCATCTTCACCAGCCCGGGGGTTATCCTCTGTGGCATGACGACCGGCGTCCTCGAGCCGAGTCGAATCACCTCGACATGCTTGATATTCCTCAACTCGCGCAGCGTCTTCTCGAGCAACGCGTCGGAGACGAGGAGCGGGTCGCCGCCGGACAGCAGGACATCTCTGACTTGCGGAGTCTTGCGCACATAGTCTATGCCGGACTTGATCTCCTCCCACTTCCTCGCGTGGTCCGTCGTGCCCACGATCCTTCGCCTGCAGCAGTGTCGGCAGTACATGCTGCACTGGTCCGTCAGTAGGAGCAGGACCCTGTCGGGGTATCGGTGGGTCAGGCCCTCGTGGGGCGCGTCCGTTGTCTCCCCGACGGTGTCCTCCATGTCGTCCTTGGAGATGTGGAGCTCGTTAGACGACGGCACTGCCTGCCGACGAACCGGGCACTCGGGATCATCTGGGTCCATGAGTGTGGCGTAGTACGGGGTAATGGCCATCCTCAAGTACTTCATAGAGTTGGCGATCTCCTCCCTCTCCGCATCGGTGAGGTTTATGACCTTGGCCAGCGTGTCGACATCGGTAATCCTGTTCCTCACCTGCCACTTCCAATCA
>JAOTTD010000021.1 GCA_029864565.1 Thermoplasmata archaeon
TATAGATGACGCCCATATCGCCGTTGTCGAAGGCATCATACAGATACGTCATGCTGCCGTCACCGGTTGTCAGCGCGCGATCGGTGTCCCATGCCGAGTCAACCCTCACATCCCACCAGGAACCCCAACTCTCGCCAAACAGGTCGTATATCCTGTAATCGAGCTTGGAGGTTACAACCGGGTTCACTTCGATGTCTGCGGTATCCGACAACGAGTTCGCAACATCCTCGACGGTCACTGTCTGTATGCCGAGCTTGCTCAGCGATATCTCGTCCGTGAAGTCGTGCGTTCCTTTGTCGGACAGCTGGAAGTCGTGGGAGGCGGGAAGCACTGCATATCCGCTATCGTCGCTAGAGGAGAAATCGACGGTCCCCACGTACTCTTCGAACACCCATCCTTCGTGGTGGTACGCTGTCACCGTCAGTGAGAACGTCTCGTTCTCTGTCACCGACGAGACGGAACTCGCCACCTCTAGAATCGTGGCCTCGAGGTTTTCTATGTTGATATCCTCCTGGCTGCCCTTTATGCTCGGATCGGACGCGTCCGTGGCCGTCACGTTGAACAGGCCCGGGTCGTCGAACGACACTCCATCCTCGTATGTCTTCTCGCCTTTGTCCGAGATGGGGTCGAACGTCAGGTCCGCAGTCGGCAACGTCGCCCCGGAAGGCGCGTTCGTCGAGAACACTATAGTGCCGTCATAGGCCTCGAAGACTGAGCCGTACTGGTTGATAACCGTCACCGTCACATCGGACACGTTGTTTTCCCACATGTCCGTAATGCCGGTGACCTCGAAGTGATCAACCACGGGGGCACTGTCCCACGCATTCACCTCGACCGAGGCGTTGACCGTCGAATCCGAATTGTCCGTGAAGTTCACTGTGAATAAACCCTGAGCCGTGAAGTTCACGTCGACCTCGACCCATGGATCTCCAGGGGTGAATGTCGCATCCGCGGGCTCCGTGAAGTCATCGCTGTTGTTCGAAGTGACCTCCATCGTCCCGCCGTACGCCATGTACGGATCGTTGTACTGATCCTCGATGGTCACATTCACGGTTATCGTCTTGTTCGTCCCGACATCATCAGCCAGCCCAGCTACGACATAATGGTGTGGAGCCCGCGCGGCCCACACATCGATTGTGTCCTCACCCGAGGCGCTCGAATCGTCCACATCGGTGGCGTTCAGCGTCTGCATGCCCTCCGTCGCGTACGTCACCGTGAAGGTCATCACACCTTCGTCCGCCGGGTCGTAGGTCGTGTTGGGCGGCAGCATCGCATCATCGTCGCTCGAGGTGAAGTTCACCGTGCCATCGTAGACCGTGTATGCCTCATCCCACTGGTTCAGCGCCGTCACCGTGACATCCGTGGACTCCAAAGCGATTACCGTGTCGTCGTCGAACGCCACATCGAACGAAGCCAGCCTCGGACTCTCCACTACGAGTATGTCGCTCACAGTGTCCGTGAGCGAGGAGTCGACGGTGTCGACCGCCGTCAGATAGTGGGTGTCCTCATGGCTGATCGAATCCACCGTCTTGAATGTCGCAGTGAACTCGCGTCGTCCCATATCGCCCGCAACGAACTCGTAGTCCGCAGGCAACACTGCAGCCGAATCGGACGAGATGAATGTGACCGTTCCTGTGTAATCGGTGATCGGGTCACTCGTTACCGAGTCTCGAATGGTGACGTTGAAGCTGAATTCCTCGCCCATCTCGACGGATTCAGGCACATCCTCGAGCACAAGTTCGGGTATGGGTTCGTCCACGTCCGCTCGGAACTCGACATACGGCGCACCATACGGTATCAAATCCAGCCGATCCCACTCATCAGCGAGCCATTCGTGCGCAGTCTGGTCCTTGGACCAGGTCCACATGTCGAACGGTCCCAGGTATGTTACGGTTCTGTTGTCAGTGTCAATCGAAATCAGGTCCTCGTTGTCCGACGGCATCGGCTCTGCATATGTGCAAGTGGTCAAAGCCTCGTAGACCCTTACCCTATCCACGAGTATGTCGAGGGTATCCGACTCCAGAGGGTCAACCGTGCTGTTCTCATCGTTTGTGAAGAAGACTATCTCAGTATCGGGCCACTCAAGCGTCAGAGTCTCGTCTGCCGATAGGTTCCAGGCTGTAGGAGTGTAGTCCCAGGCCATGTCATCTCCGTACCATAGGCTGCCCGGTGCGACGTTGTAGTAGGTGAAGTCCGAGTACACGTCGAACATGGAGTAGGGGTGTTTGTACGTCGATTCTAGGTAATCCTGCACCAAAGCCTCCCACGCCCAGCAGGAGGCTCCCGCTGGTTCGGTCGCCTCATAGGCGTACATAGAATACCCCACTGCGGTGTCAAGATGCACATCGCCGTTCTCAGGGCCGATTGTGACATGGAAATCCATGTCCTCCATGTACCACTCAGTGGGCAGGAACGAATCTCGCAGCAATCTGAACATGAGCGCTTCCATGCCCCAGCTGATGGTGTCCATCGTCAACACCACCTGGTCGCCCACCTTCTTCCCGTCCATAGTCATGTAGACGATGTCTAGGTAGTAATCGTAGGAGTTTTGGATGTCAAGGGGGGTCTGGTTGCCGGAAATGTATTCCATCCACTCCTGCCAATCTGCCTTGATCCCTGCTCCATTTGACGCCCACCACGTGTCGAAGGTATCGAGCTGGCTGTCTGTGACTCCCAGTACCGATTTCGCCGCCTGTTCGTCAAGGGTGATGGTTCCGTTGAGTTCGATGTACCATCCATCGTAGTATTGGTATGACTGCGTGCCCAACTTGTCAATACACTCATCCCTGGTCACGTAGTTCATGTACCAGTCCAGAACGGCTGTGCCGCCTCGGGCACCATCAGGACCGCTGAGATACGGAAGGAACACTGGATTCTCGTTCATACTCATTTCTGAAGAACTGAGGTTCAGGGCGGTCACGTTCATACGCGAGTTGGTGTATATCCATGTGTTACCTATGGGCTCGCCTGCCCAGATATACATGTATGGGTAAGCATCTGTTATCGCCCACTCGTCAGCGTAATTTATGAATCTGTCTTCATACCAGGGTCCAAGCGGGTGGCCAAACATGTCATACACAAGAGTGTCGACCGTTCTGTTGGCGATGTCGTATGTAACGATTACCGTTGCCGTACCGGATGCGGTCTCTCCTCCGCTCGTTGCCGTGGCCGTGAGAACCACTTCCGCTTCAACGGAACATGAGAAGGTCACTGTCGCCCCAGCTGTGGAGCTGAGAGTGTAATCGCCCGAGTCTGCACCGGAAACAGTCCAGCCGAAGGTAGCATCAGTCACCGTTTCGACAACGGAATTCAATGCGCTGGCCGTGAAATCGCACTCCGTATCCGGCAGCAAAGTCTTGGTTGAAGGTACGATGTTGACTGTGTCAAGGAACGGTGCCTCTACAGTCACATCGGCTTCGACTTCCGCAGTCTTTCCTTCGTAGGTCACCTCACACTTTATGGTGCCCTCGCCCTCGGAGTTGCCAGCTTCGAAGATGACTGAAGCCCTCATCTCGAAGTTGAAAGCGCCAAGGGTATCTGGGGTGACAGACCATGAGTACTTCACTCCGTCTTCCGCTTCGACGATGGATTTGGCCCACTTCACCTCGACGGACAACGCCTGCGTGCCCCCAGCGGGAATATCAGGTATCTCCTCTGGATCCATGGTCACGCTCAACTTCTTGTTGAAGACCAGCACATATGCTGCGGTGCCAATCAGCGCCGCAACAACAATGATGGCGACAATCATTATCCACAACTTCTTCTTGTTGCCCTTGCCAGGAGAGGAAATCGGCTCGGGCTGGACCGGTTCGGCCGGCTCAACAGAAGGCGTCTCCTCAACAGCTGGCTCGCTAGATGTCACACTATCTGATTCAGTCACAATTCTTTCCCCCTGGTACTTGAACGCTTGACTAGCAAACAAAGCGCATAAGCGTAATACCTCTATAAATAGTCTATCACCTCATAAGATGGATTGAGCATGCGTAATTAACTTTCTGTTCAATTAGAGGGGGCTTCTTCCGATTCGTTTGCAAAAATTAACCACATGAATCGAGCAAACCACACATTGCCTTCAGTTCCGAAAACCTCGGAGGATACCGCGCTGCAATGCGACCGCGCAGCCGTTGTCAGGCTCTGCATCGCGACATTGCTCGCCTTTTCTGCGAAGACTCCGAAGTCCATACCACATCCATTGGAATCCGATTCGGCGTTCGAGCTTCTGCAGGAGCGTTGACCTCGTTTGCCTGAACGATCGGCGCTGGTATCTCTTCGCAATGTTATTATACGCTCTGGGCCATTTCCATTGCTGCAGGCTCTGAATACGAGACATAGAAGGTGTGGAACTCTGGAACGTCGTTCTCGAAGTTCTGGTGTCCGCAACCAAAGAGCCGGGTGGCTGTCACTTGTGTCTCGGCCCTGTGAGGAAGGGGCTGGAAAAAGAGCGCTTTGAAGGGGGATTGTGGACCATTACGTCTATAGCAGCGAATCGGATTCTGAGAATTGGCACATCGGTTCTGGTCGTTATCGCACTGACCGTACCGATTGCGGCAGTGACTAACGCGCTAGTTGGCAGGGCGGATGCCGCGTCGGAAAGCGTGCTGAGAATAGGTTTCATGCAGAAGGTCGACAGCATGAACCCGAATGTGGGGCTCGTCGATCCCGCCTATGTGTTCTACGGCCTCGTGTACGACACGCCCAACTGCGTCGATGAAGACCTGAACATAATAGGTAACCTGTGCAAGGACGGTGGATGGTATGTGGACGAGGACTACGAACCGTACGGCTCAGCCTGGATCATGGAGTTCACAGAACATGCGTATTGGCATGACGGGGAGCGGTTCACGGCTGATGATGCTGTGTTCACAATAAACCTCAACGCCAACAACTACACGACCATGTGGGCCTACCAGCCGTATGCGTACTACATGAACTACGCCGAGAAGATCGGCGAATACGCCATCAGGGTGCACTATTACGACAGAGCGACGGGCGTGCCAATGCCTGCCGCCTACGCACGCATGATATGCATTCCTATGCTTCCTGAACACCTGCTGAGGGACATGTCCCCGACGGACATCAGCTTCAACTGGGAAGGTGTGTTCGATGACTCGGACCCGCCGATAGTCGGAACCGGGCAGTTCATGGCGACCGACGACATCTACGAAGAGTTCCTTCAAGGGGACAAGCTAACGCTCGTGAAGAACCCCAATTACTTCTGGAAAGAGGAGAGGGGTGTCGAGGTTCAGTTCGACAAACTGGAGCTTCACTTCTACGATGACTCGACGGCCATGGCAATCGCTCTTGAGATCGGCGACCTCGACGTCGCTCAGTTCCCTCCGCACGATTACATCACCTTGAGGGACAAGGTCCGCAACGGTCAGCTCGATGACATCGTCGCCCATAACAGTCCCAAGTGTACTCAGTACTGGAGCGAGGCCAACTGGAACATGAACACAAAGGGGCCGAACCCCGCGAGGCTGGACCCCATCGTGAGACAAGCGTGTGCCAAGGCTACGAACCTCTCGTTCATAAACGACAACTACTACCTCGGGCTTGGCGAGCCCGGAACGACATTGATACCGCCAGTCAACAAGGAATGGCACTACGAACCCACGGAGGACGAGCTTTACGACTACGATATCGCCGCAGCAAACGATATGCTGGAGGCAGCGGGTTACAGATACACGGACGACTCCCATGATATCAGGGTCTGCACTGCGGACAGCTTCGCGGTGCAGGAGAACCTCGTGCCCGAAAACTACCCGCTCTCGTTCCATATAGCTCTCAGGCAGGAAGCTCCGGAGGAAAAGGACATAGTCATATTCATGCAGAGCGAGTGGAAGAAGATCGGCGTCGACGTATATTACGATATAATGACAGAGGCTGCACTGGGGGCGTACACCTACGCGTATGCATACGACATTACCATATGGTATTGGAGCGCGGACGTCGACCCGATGTACATGCTGTTCTGCCAGTCAGAGGTGTCGTGGGATGGCTGGAGCGACAACATGTACTACAACCCCTACTACGAGGCGAACTTCACGGCGTCTGTGCAGGAATTCGACGAGGAGAAGAGAAGGGAGTACGTATACAACTGTCAGAAGATACACTACAAGGACGCAGTGTACATCGTCATCAACTATGTGGACCAGACCTACGCTTGGAGGACCGACACATTCGGGGGATGGGGCGATTGGGAAGCGCATCCAGGAAGGAGCGTGGACAATTTCTGGACGGCCAATCCGTTGTACTTCGATCTGTTTCCGAAGGATGTAGAGGAACCTGAGGTCCCGTGGCTTGCGATAGCGGCGGGCGTGGTAGTGCTCGCGGCAGCCGTTGTTGCGGTCGTGTTCCTCAAGAAACGGGGCGGCAAGAAGGGGAAGACAAAGGAAGAGAAGGTCGGCGTCCTCGGGGAGTGACGCCACATACTTCCTGCCCCCGCGTCGGCAAGCGATAGGAGCGATACGAGGACACCTTGACGGCAAGAGTTCCCCGGCTCTCAAGTGCAATCCAGCATTGGCGGCCGAGATTCATATGTCACACATCGCCACTTGATGGCAATCGGAAAATCCCTCTATTATTCTAATTTCTTTGCGATATCGAGGCCATTCCCCGGACGATTATCATTTTGCGGCACGCAATGTCATAATGTTCTTATACAATTGCAGGTATTCGAGGTCCGTGTGCGCCATCGGGAGGAAAGGACGCGTTGCACATGGGTCTGCGAGACTTCGACGGACAGCGGAATCGTGCCGGACAAATCCGGCCGACACCTTGACTTCACAGGGTGAAGGAGCTTCGGAATAGAACCATTGTAATGGAGGATTGAGAATTGCGAATAGTGGGGGTTAGTGCGTTCAGAGTCTGTTTGGCAATCGTGGTCGCTGCCGCGTTGGCCATTCCCATAGCAGCCGCGACGAACATGATCGTCGGAAAGGCAGACGCTGCTTCTGAGAGCGTGTTGAGGATAGGTTTCATGCAGAAGGTCGACAGCATGAACCCGAATGTGGGGCTTGTTGATGCCGCCTATGTATTCTACGGCCTCGTGTACGACACGCCCAACTGCATTGATGAGGACATGAACATAATCGGCAACCTGTGTCCTGAAGACGGATGGTATGTGGACGAGGACTACGAACCGTACGGCTCGGCCTGGATCATGGAGTTCACCCAGAATGCCTACTGGCACGACGGGGAACGATTCACTGCCGATGACGTTGTGTTCACGATCAATCTCAACGCCGACAACTACACGACGATGTGGGCCTACCAGCCCTACGCGTATTACATGGACTATGCCGAGAAGGTCGACGATTTCACTGTCAGAGTGCATTACTACGACAGGGCGACGGGCGTGCCGATGCCCGCGGCTTACGCTCGCATGATATGCATACCAATCCTGCCGGAACACTTGCTGAAAGACATGTCCCCGACGGACATCAGCTTCAACTGGGAAGGTGTGTTCGATGACTCGGACCCGCCACTGGTCGGAACTGGCCCGTTCATGGCTACGGAGGACATCTATCAGGAATTCTTGCAGGGTGACAAGCTCACGTTCGTGAAGAACCCCAACTACTTCTGGAAGGAAGACAAGGGCGTCGAGATCCAGTTCGACAGGCTCGAAATGCACTTCTACGACGACGCGACGGCGATGGCGATCGCTCTCGAGATTGGCGACCTGGACGTCGCGCAGTTCCCTCCGCACGACTACATAACTGTCAGAGACAAAGTCAACAACGGACAGCTTGAAGACGTCGTTGCGTTTGACGGACCGAAGTGCACTCAATACTGGACTGAAATCGCATTCAACATGAACACAAAGGGGCCGAACCCGTCGAGGCTCGACCCGATCGTGAGACAGGCTCTCGCCATGGCGACGAACAAGCAGTACATCAACGACAACTTCTACCTCGGCTTCGGAGAGCCGGGTACGACACTGATACCGCCGGTCAACGACTGGCACTACGAGCCGACGGACGATGAGCTGTACCACTACGACATCGCGGCGGCCAACGACCTCCTGGAGGCGGGAGGCTACAGATACGTGGGCGACTCGACGACAAGGGTCTGTACCGCCGACAGCTACGCGGTGCAGGAGAACCTCGTGCCAGAGAACTATCCGTTGATCTACGACATGGGGCTCAGGCAGGAGTATCCTGAGGAGAAGGACATCGCCATCTACCTGCAGAGCGAGTGGGAGAAGATCGGTGTTGAGATCGACTACACCATAATGACGGAGGCCGCTCTCGGAGCATACGTCTACGCCTACGCCTACGACACGATGATATGGTATTGGAGCGCGGATGTCGACCCGATGTACCAGTTGTTCTGCCAGTCGGAGGTGGCATTCGATGGCTGGAACGACAACATGTACAGCACTCCTGAGTACGAGGCGAACTTCACCGCATCCGTGCAGGAGTTCGACGAGAACCTGAGGAGGGAGTACGTGGACAACTGCCAGAAGGTGCACTATGAGGACGCGTACTACATCATCCTGTCATACGTAGACCAGACCTATGCGTGGAGGACCGACACATTCCAGGGCTGGGGTGACTGGCTGGAGCACCCGGGAAGAAGCGTGGACAATTTCTGGACGGGCAACCCTCTGTACTTCGACCTCTTGCCGCAGGAGAGAGAGGAAAGCGAGATACCTTGGCTTGCGATTGCGGCCGGCGTGGTTGTGCTCGCTGCAGCCGTTGTAGCGGTCGTATTCCTCAGGAAGCGGGGCGGAAAGAAGGAGAAGGAGGAGAAGACCAGCCCGCTCGGAGAGTAGCGCTGTCCGAAATCCAGCCCCTGCCGAAGCCCGGGTCGGGGGCTGGGAAAAACCGTTTCGTGAGGCGCCCGGAGGCATCCGTGTTCCAGACTCGACAGCAAACAGGATAATACGGATGACATTCGAACGGCCATCTTCCTCAGGGCTATATAGATGCCCGTGCATACAGACCGCCAGACAACGCGTCGCAACCATGACCTGTGGAAGGAACTGGGGATGAAACCATGGTGAACATGAGAGCCTTCTTGGCCCGCAAGACGGTCTACGTCCTGATAACCTTCGTAATAATCATCACGTTCAACTTCTTCCTGTTCCGGATTATGCCAGGCGACCCAACGAGGGTGCTTGTGCCGAAAACGGGAGATCAGGAGCTCATAGACGCGATTAAGGCCCACTTCGGATTGGACCTGCCTCTCTGGGAACAGTACCTCATCTATCTCAAGCAGACCTTCACACTCGACTGGGGAATAAGCACAGGCGTGCGAAAATATGCTGATGTCACCGACGTCATGGCGCCTGCGGTCATGAACACGGTCGTCCTACTCGGGACGGGGACCGTGCTAGCGATACTGCTCGGAGTGAGCGTTGGCAAGTTCGCCGCGTGGAGGAGAGGCACCGCTTCGGATGCAGTAGCTATGAGCGCGTCGCTGACGTTCTATTCTATGCCCACGTTCCTCTTCGCCCTGTTCCTTTTAATGATATTCGCTGGTTGGCTCAAATGGTTTCCCATAAAAGGTTCCGAGGGATGGCTGCCGTTCGTAGGACAGGCGGACATCGACACTCTCGGGGAGAAGCTACTGAGCCGTATGTACCACTTGGTACTGCCCCTTACAGCGTTCACGCTGGAGATAATGGCAGAGTTCGCCTTGATCATGAGGAACTCGCTGACAGACGTCCTCACGGAGGACTACATCGTAACTGCTAGGGCGAAGGGGCTCTCGAACAAGGAAATACTCAACAATCACGCCATGCGCAACGCACTGCTGCCAGTGGTTACCGTAATGGCGATAAGCATCGGCTGGGTTCTGGGAGGGACCATTATGGTTGAGATGGTGTTCTCCTATGACGGCCTGGGCCTCATGACCTGGGACGCGGTTCTGGAGCAGGACTACTCGCTACTCCAGGCGCTGTTCCTACTGATGGCGGTGGCCGTGCTAATCGCAAACGTCATCGCAGATATCATATACGTCTACCTCGACCCGAGGGTGAAGCTCTGAGGTGTTGACATGCCATATCCTGTTTCATTCCAAATAATGCCGGAAAAGCGCCCAGAGACGCACAAGGGCATGAAGAAGCCCGCC
This sequence comes from Thermoplasmata archaeon, assembly GCA_029864565.1. Classification (GTDB taxonomy): domain Archaea; phylum Thermoplasmatota; class Thermoplasmata; order UBA10834; family UBA10834; genus UBA10834. Next base: position 10,078 of record JAOTTD010000021.1, read on the forward strand.
GCCGTATCCATCACCACAATGATTCTTGCGTTGTTGGCACTCATCGTTGTGGGGCTGCTACCTGCAATCTCACCCATGGCGGCAGCCGACATCGCCCCTGAAGCGCCTACCCTCGACGCAGCAGGTGCGAGCACGAGCGCGCTCGTCGCCCTCCAGGACTCTGACCCGCCAGTCGCTGAAGCTGGAGCGAACAGGACCTACTATGAAGGGGCCATCGTGACATTGAATGGTTCCGCATCGTCCGATGACGTTGGAGTAGTGAACTACACTTGGACTTTCCAAGACAACGGCACGCTTCAGACGCTTGAGGGAGAGACCGTACAGTATGTATTCTGGACCCCGGGGACGTTCAACGTCAGCCTCAACGTCACAGATGCGGAGGGCCATTGGGCTCTGGATTCGGCCATTTACACCATTCTTGAGGACAATGAGCCTCCGGACATCAAGTGCGGCAACAGGACGGTCGATGTGGGCACCGTGGTCGACCTCAACGCAACTCGTAGCACGGACAACGCAAGGATCGTCAACTTCACATGGACCTTCGAGTACGATGGCGAGGAGATCGTTCTCTACGGGATGGTCGTGCTGTTCCAGTTCAACAGGACAGGCATGTATGAGGTGACCCTGGTGGTCACTGATGCCTCGGGCCTCAGCTCAAACACTACCGTCAGTGTGCAAGTGAACAAGGAGCCCACCTGGCTTGGGGAGAACTGGCTCAAGATCACGATAATCGCACTGATCACTCTGGCGATAGGCAGGTTTATCCTGGTCAAGCTCAGGAAGGACAAGACGTTGTTCACCTCCTCTGACAAAGAGAAGATTGGCCTGCAGTGGAAGAGCTTCAAGAAGACGTGGAAAATCTTCAGGGCAAATAGAATCGGCATGACCGGATTCACAGCTCTTTGCGTGTTCGTGGTGGTTGCCATATTCGCGCCCTTGTTGTCGACGGTGCAAAACCCCAATCACCCTGACAACGCAGAGCCAGTGATCTTGGTGGATAACTGGGTCAACCCGCTTCCGCCGTCTTTGACCCCATCCCCCTACACCGACCTCTTGCACCCATTGGGGACAGACCACAAGGGCGGTGACATCTACAGCTTGACCCTGCACGGCACGAGAGCTTCATTGTACGTGGGGCTGGTCGCGACGGCAATATCAGCGCTCATGGGTGCGGTCATCGGCCTCGGGGCGGGATACTTCGGCAGAGCGATGGACGAGGTGCTTATGAGAGCCACGGACTTCTTCCTCGTGCTGCCGTGGTTCCCGCTCATGATCGTTATGATGGCCATCCTTGGCAGGGAGTTCGTGTGGGTCATCGTAGTCATAGGAATCACAAGCTGGCCTTCGACCGCCAGGATAGTACGGTCTCAGGTCCTCACGGTAAAGGAACGGCAGTTCATAGAGAGAGCTCGCGCCATTGGTGCCGGGGATGGACACATAATCTCCAAGCACATAATGCCCAATGTAATGCCGCTCATCTTCGCCAACACAGTCTTGCTCATTTCGCTTGCGATATTCTCCGAATCGTTCCTGAGCTTCTTCGGGCTCGGAGACCCGACCGTGGTGAGCTGGGGCGGCATGCTGGAAGGCGCTTACCAGTTCGGAGCGTTCTACAAGGGTGCATGGTGGTACATCCTGCCACCGGGACTGTGCATACTCGCGATGGTGCTGTCCTTCTCGCTCGTGGGCTACGCACTCGACGATGTGCTCAACCCGAAGCTGAGAAGAAGGTGAACGGAGCTCCAGGCGTATCGCGACCACATTGGCGGCCCTATGCAGATCCCTCAAGATCAGCACAGCGTTTGCGGAAGACATCTACTGAGCGGCAACGATGAAGAGAATGAATGATGAAGGGGTTTCACGGCCGCCTGCGTCTGAGCTGCAGCCGCCACGAGTTCACTTCTTTGCCTTCGCTTCGAGCTCCGCCTGCCACTTCCTGTAGAAGGTCAGGTAGCCCATCGCGAACTTATCCTCGCCCCAGAACAACTTCGACGCCTTCAGGGCGAAACCCATCTCGGGATCGCTGGGGTTGCCGATAAAGCAGCTCATGCCCTCGCCGGCGCACATCAGCATGAAGGTCGCGTTCAGCTTGGGCCTCGCTGGCAGTCCGAAGGACGCGTTGCTCAGGCCCAACGTGGTGTTCACGCCGTACTTCTCGGTGACTGTCCTGATCGTGTCCAATGTGGCTCTGGCGCCTGTGTCAGAGGTTCCGCATGCGAGCGCCACGCAATCAATGATGATGTTCTTCCTGTCGAGACCCGCCTTCTCGGCGCGTTCGATTATCTTGCCAGCAATCTCCACCCTCTTCTCGGTGTTCATCGGAATGCCTGCGTCGTCTATTGTGAGCCCCACCAACGCAGCGTCGTACTCCGCTGCGAGTGGTATGACCACATCCATGCGCTTCTCCTCGCCCGTGGTGGAGTTGATACCAGGCCGGCCCTGGACGTTCTTCAACGCCTCCGCGAGCACGGCGGGGTCGGAAGTATCGATCCAAAGCGGCACTTCGACCGCATCCTGGACAATCCTGAGCGCCTCGAGCATCGCATTCTTCTCGTCGATACCGGGGACACCCACGTTTATGTCGAGTATGTCCGCGCCGTTCTCGACCTGTTTCTTCGCCTCACCATCAAGCACATCGAACTCGCCCGCCTTGAGCTTCTCGATCAACGCCTTCCGGTTTGTTGGATTGATCCTCTCGCCCACGATAACCGGGGTGTATGTCCCCCCGATCCTCACGGTCTTCTTCGTACCCTTCAGCTCTATGACAGGCACACTTGCACGTGGCATCACTTTCGCCTCCTTCGACTCGGACAACGCCTCCCTCCAGAAAAAGGTTTCGTCCGCATGGCCAGCTATCGTTTCGAGCATGGCTGCGAAGCTTCGATACTTTCCAAAAGGAGGAGAGTTATCATCATGTAGGAACGCCATTTATGGGCGACTACGCGGCAATTGGGGAGATTCGGCAATGGCCCTCAAACCCACAAAAGCATTCAGGTCGGCATTCAGAGCCTCCAAGCATCTGATTAGAAAGACTGGCGCACCGCCAGGTACTCTGGTCTTCACGGGCGAACGGAAGCTTGAGAAGACGCGGATCACGGTCACAGAATACGACGAAGCGACATACTCTGAGCGGGACGAAGAGAACATAGACGACTGCTTCCCCCTTAAGGAGAAACCTACCATCACGTGGCTGAACATCACCGGATTGCATGATGTGCCGACGCTCGAGAAGATAGGCATGGCGTTCGGCATCCATCCACTGGTGCTGGAGGACATCCTGAACATAGACCAGCGACCCAAGATGGAGGATTTCGGCGGTTACATATTCGTGGTCATGAAGATGGGGCACTACGAGGCGGCCACAAACAGTTTCAAGCTGGAGCAGGTCAGCCTCATCGTGACTCCGGGCTGCCTGATAACATTTCAGGAGTCCGAAGGCGACGCGTTCAATGGCATCAGGAAGAGAATCAGAGACTACAAGGGGAAAATGAGACGCATGGGCGTCGACTATCTGGCCTACGCCATCATGGACGCAATGGTCGACGGCTACTTCGTAGTGCTGGACGGTTTGGGGGAAAGGACGGAGGCGCTCGAGGAGCTGCTCGTCATCGATCCCACACCCGACACTCTGCACCACATCTACCAGCTGAAGAGGGACATGATACTCCTTCGGCGTTCCGTCTGGCCTCTGAGGGAGGTGTTGTCTGCGCTCGACAGGGGAGGAAGCGAACTCATCATGGAGGGCACCCAGATATACCTCAAGGACGTGTATGACCACACCATCCAGGTGATCGACACCGTTGAGTCGCTGCGCGACATGGTCACTGGAATGCTCGACATCTACCTGTCCAGCGTGAGCAACAAGATGAATGAGGTCATGAAGGTGCTCACGATGATCGCCACGATCTTCATCCCCCTCAGCTTCCTTGCTGGCGTCTACGGGATGAACTTCGAGCGCATGCCCGAACTCGGGTGGGAGCTTGGTTATCCTGCCCTGCTGCTGGGCATGGCTGCTGTCGGCGTGACGATGGTCCTGTACTTCAGAGCGAAGAAGTGGCTCTGAGCGACTCTCCGCACTTTCCCGGAGTTGAGGAGGGCGCGGCGAAGGCCGATTGGACAAGGCCCCACCGCACATATCCACCTTCTTATACCCATTCGAGGGCAGAAACCTTAATTAGGGAAGGGCGTATGCGGGTTCAATTCGGAGGGAAGCCCAGAACCGATGAAGCTGACGGCCTTTCTTTCGAGCCCGAATCCTAAGGAACTTGAGTTCCGAGGGAAGGTAAGGGGGTATAACACCAATGGAAGAAATCGTGACACGGCTGAAGAACGCTGTGATAAATTACGAGATGGAGACCATCGCCGATCTCGCCAAACAGATTGTCGACCAAGGCGTCGATCCGCTGGTCGCTATCGAGCAGGGTTTGGCGGAGGGAATCAAGACTGTGGGCGAGAGGTTCGGCAAGGGAGAGATCTTCCTACCCGAGCTGGTCATGGGCGCGGAAGCCATGAAGGCCGCTCTGGCCGTCCTAGAACCGGCAGTTCCGGCGGGACAGCACAGGGCGACTCTCGGCAAGGTCGTTATCGGAACCGTGCAGGACGACATACACGAGATAGGCAAGAACCTCGTCTCGACGATGCTCTCCTCGAACGGCTTCGAAGTCGTCGACCTCGGAGTGAACGTCCCAGCAGCTGACTTCCTGAAGAAGGCGGGCGAGCTCAAGCCGAACATCCTGGCAATGTCTGCGTTGATGACGACGACGATGCCGAGAATGGGCGAGATCATCGCTCCACTCAAGAAGGAAAACCCATCAGTGAAGACGATCGTTGGCGGCGCGCCAGTTACCGATGTCTACGCGAAGGAGATCGGTTCGGACGGATACAGCGGCGACGCGTCCGGCGCAGTGGATTCTGCGAAGAAGCTGGTCGGGTGAGGCCGTGAGCTATGGTATCCAGCGTGGAATTCGCTTCCAGATCCTGAGCGAGGAGGACCTCGACAGGATCCACTGGGGCACTCTGCACATACTCGAGAAGGTCGGCGTTCAGGTCGACAGCCCCACGTGCAGGAAGCTGTTGAAAGAGAACGGTTGCGAAATAGACGAGAAGGCGAGGAGCGCCAAGATACCTTCGCATCTCGTCGAGGAGGCTATCAGGAAGAAGAAGTCGACGATCACCCTTGCGGCGAGGAACCCGAAGTACGATGCGAGGCTCGACCTGAACCACAGTCACATGTGCGCGAACGGCAACGGCGCCGTGGCGGTGGACTTCGAGACGGGAGCGCGAAGGAACTCGACCAAGAAGGACCTTATAGACTCCACGACGCTCTGCGACGCTCTGCCCAACGTGCATGTCCACTGGCCGATGGTCAGCTCTACGGACATGCCGCCGTCGGTCGTGCACCTGCATGACCTCGAGGCTTCGCTCAACCACACCGAGAAGCATGTCATGTATGAGACGGGCGTGACTCTCGCTGATGCGAAGAACCTGACGGCAATGGGCTACGCGGCGGCCGGAGGGGAGAAGGAATACCGCAGGAGGCCGATCACATCGTGCCTCCAGTGTACCTACGCCCCGCTCCAGCATGACGCGGGCGTTATGGACGCCAGCCTGGAGTTCGCCAGGAGCGGCGTTCCACTCGTGTTCTTCTGCATGCCTCAGCCAGGCGCCACTGGACCGGCCACCATGGTCGGCTCCGTAGTCGTCGGCAACGCGGAAGTGCTCAGCGCACTGGTCATGACACAGCTGTCCACGCCAGGGGCTGCCGTCATATACGGTCTCGGAATCGCTCCTCTCGACATGAGAACGACCGTCAGAGCCGGCGGGAGCCCAGAGCATGCGATCTGCTCCGCCATGGGAACAGAGATGGCTCACTACTACGGGATGCCGTCGTGCGTGGGCGTATCTGGTACCGCGAAGGAGCCAGGCATACAGGCTGCCATCGAGACATACACAGGCTGCGTCGGACCGCTTCTGGCGGGCGCGGACCTCATGTGCGGCATAGGTCTGCTCGAGGATTCGAGCTGCCTCCACCTTGAGCAAGTTGTCATCGACGACGAGATCGTCGGGGCGATTGCCAGGCTCATAAGGGGAGAGTGGGCGTGCGACGACACCATGGCGCTCGATGTCATCGAGAAGGTCGGCATCGGCAAGAACTACCTCGCGCAGAAGCACACGATGCAGTACCTGAAGACTGACCACTTCATGCCCACACTCATAGACCGACGGTCGGAGGACAACTGGTCCAAGACCGGCAAGAAGAGCATGAAGGACACAGCGAGGGAGAAGGTCAAGAAGATCCTCGCAGAGCACAAGGTCCCTGCGCTTCCGGACGATGTGAACAAGCAGCTCGTGGCCATCATAGAGAATTCCAGGAAGGACCTCTGGGGCGGCGAGTCCAAAGTCCAATAGGCGATGACACGCGCGAAAAACCCAAATGAGGGCCAGGCGTGAATGCGTTCTGGCTCTCAACAATCGTATTTCTTTCACGATCAACGAACACTCGGTGGTTCGATGAATGCCCGGATCGGTTCGGGAGAAAAGAAGGATAGGGATGTAGGATGGCCAACTCCATACCGGTAAGATGCAGGCGCAATGTCCTCAGCTCGGATGGCGTGCAACGTATGAGACACGCCGCACTGGAGATACTCGAGAGGACAGGCGTGGTTGTGAAGAGTAAAAAGGCACAGAAGCTGCTAGTGGAAGCGGGCTGCGATTTTGACGAAAAAAGCGCAATCTTCAGATTCCCTCCCAACTTGGTAGAGGAATGCGCCCGTGCGCGCAAGAGGAGCGTGACTCTCTATGGTCGCACATCTAAGCACGACGCTCGACTCGACGGGGATCATGTGCACATATGCAGCGATGGCAACGGCACCATGGCCATGGATTTCGAGACCAGGCAGCGGCGGACCTCTGTCAAGCAGGACGTGGCCAACGCGGCCTTCATCTCAGACGCCCTCACAGGCCATGGCGTGAACTGGCCGAGCGTTACTTCCCAGGACGTCCCCATGGGGACGAGACACATACACGACCTCCAGGCGTCGCTCGAGAACACCGAGAAACACATCACGCTCGCGACCAACACAACGGAGTGGGAGGTTGAGGACGTGCTCGCCATAGCCGCCGCCACCGCAGGTGGCAGCGACGAGTTCGCTCAGAGGCCGTTCATCTCATCGATACACACGAGCTCTTCGCCGCTGGTAATTGATGCCGAGGGCATGGACGCAGGGTTCGTGGCGGCGGACGGTGGGATGCCCATATGCTTCTATGTCATGCCAGGACCGGGCGCGACGGGACCAGTCACCCTCGCAGGGGCGGTCGCCGTGGGCGTCGCCGAAGCGCTGGCGGGAAACACCTTGATCCAGCTGCACAGGCCCGGAACGGCCTTCGTCTTCTCGTGCGGCATGGCGGTGCTGGACATGAGGGCGTCGACGCGTGCGGGCGGTGGGCCGGAACACGGCCTAACCTCTGCGGCGTACACGCAGATGGCTCACCACTTCGGATTCCCGGCGATGGCCGGGGGGTTCGTGACCACGTCGAAGGAGCCGGACGAGCAGGCGGCTTATGAGAAGTTCGCCAGCTCGGTCACGCCGATACTCGCAGGCGCCGACCTCATTGCCGGCATCGGCCTGCTCGAGGACTGCAGGACAATATGGCTCGAGCAAATGGTCATCGACGACGAGATATCGCGGATTATCGGCAGGATGGCGGAAGGCATCGAAGTGTCGGATGAGTCGTTGGCGTTGGACGTCATCGACAGAGTCGGCCCTGGCAAGGACTTCCTAGGTGTGCGGCACACGGTCGAACACTTCAGGGAGGAGCACTTCATCCCAATCCTATCGGACAGGTCGTCCTGGGATTCGTGGGTGTCGAAGGGCTCGAAGACTCTGCTCCAGAGGGCTAGCAACGAGATCACGCGCATAAGGAAGGAACACACCGTCGAGCCTCTTAGGGACGAGGCCGAAGAGACCGTAGAGGCGTTGCTGAAGAAGCGAGCGAGGTGAGTTCGCAGCTGGATGGCGGCGGATCACTCCATCACGGTGGAGAACGACGCGCACGTCAGCGTCCTGGCGACGCCCTTGACGTCCCTCAGCCGGTCCACGACGAGTTCGCCGATCCCCTCCATGCTGGCTCCGCGGACTTTGAGGAGGATGTCGTACTCGCCTGAAATCAGATGCACCTCGAAGATGCCGTCGATCTGCGCTATCTCCTCGGCTGTCTCCCTCTGCGATCTGCCCTCGTTGTGGTCGAACTGAGCGAGGATGAACGCGGTGACACCAAGGTCCAGCTTGGAGTAGTCGGGGACCGCGGTGTATCTCTTGATCACCTCTCGCTCCTCCATCCTGCTAATCCGGTCGTGGACGGTCGCCCGGGGGATGTCCAGCTCGCGGGCTATCGCCTTGGTAGTCTTCCTGGAGTCTTTCATGAGCTCTTCCAGGATGGCTGAATCCTTTTCGTCGAGCATCGTTCGGCAATATGACGGATTTAATATATACATATTGCCTTATTTCGGTTATTATCCGCGTTTTTGGCGGAAACTGTCTAATATGAGAGCATGATATCGTCCTTACGTCGATGATTGATATGCAGGACACCGTTTCGCGTCTTAAGGACGCCAAGATGACGCACATAATGAGGATCCAGAGCGCCGCACTCAAGGCGATCCACGACTACATGTACGAGAGGGAAGTGGTGCAGGCCATGCCGATCATCCTTTCCCCGGAAACGGACCCACTGAACCATCCGCACTTCGACGCCTCGGTGGAGTATTACGGCCAGAGGCTACACCTCACCAAGAGCATGATACTGCACAAGCAACTCTCGCTCCTGAACGGCGGCTTCAACAAGGTCTACGTGATGTCCCCCAACGTGAGGCTCGAGGAGGGCAGCCTTGGCAAGACTGGAAGGCATCTTTTCGAGTTCACACAGGTCGATATCGAGCTGAAGGAGAGGACGAAGCAGGACTTCATGGAGCTGGTCGACGGGATGATCGCCAAGGTGTTCTCCTTCGTTATCCAAGAATGCGGAGACGACCTGAAGTCGCTCGGCAGACAGCTAAGGGAGCCTACCTTGCCGCTGAAGGTCTACGAATCCGAGGAACTGAGGAAGAGGTATGGAGACCAGTTCGAGGCCGTGACCTCCGAGAAGGCTAGCGACCCGTTCTGGGTGACGAACTTCCGAAGGGAGTTCTACGACAGAGAGGACAAGCAGCAGAGAGGATACTACCACAACTACGATGTGTTCTGGCCTGAGGGCTTCGGAGAGGCCCTGTCCGGAGGCGAGAGAGAGTGGGAGTACGATGAGATCGTCCGTAAGATGGCCGAACGCCAGACCGACATGGCATCCTACAAGACATACCTCGACATGGCCCGACGGGGATTGATACCGAGCACAGTCGGCGGTGGCTTGGGCATCGAGAGGATGGTCAGATACCTTACCGGGCAGAAGCACGTCAGGGATGTCGCCCTGTTCCCAAGGGTCCCGGGCGAGAAGATAGCCTTCTGAGCGGCCGGTCATCTGCAGGCGGAACAAGCCTCATGTTGCCGACAGCACCTTCGCGCCGGTTCCGGGCTTCGTCACGAACGATTCTGACTCCAGCCCGGCCGAGCTCATGAGCGCCTCAACCATGGCCTGCTGGATCCTGTCGGTCTTTTCGCGCGCTATCGCGAACACGGCAGGTCCAGAGCCGCCGATAGACACCGCCAACGCGCCCGCGTTCAGGGCGCTCTCCCGAACAGAGGCATAGCCGGGCACGAGCCCCTGCCTGTAAGGTATAGCCAGCCTGTCGTTCATATGATGAGCAATCGCATCGAGGTCCTTCTTCATCATCGAGTGCACCATGCCCGCGGCCCAGGACAGGTTTTCGACAGCATCGGCCATTGGGACGCTCTTCGGCAATATCTCCCTCGCGTCCGCAGTCCGTATCTCTATCTCCGGGAGAAGCACGACCACCTCGAACTCTGGCGGCTCTATCCTGACGATGCTCTTGCTGGCGTGGTCTGAGACGAATGTGAATCCGCCGTAGAGCGCCGCCGCGACGTTGTCGAAGTGCCTCGATCCCGAGATCAGTTCCTCGCCCTTCGCCGCCGCCTCGAGTATGAGCCGCTTGTCTCTCACCCCGAGCAGGGCAGCCATGGCGACTGCTCCACCGACAGAGGAGGCTGCGCTGCTTCCGATGCCGCTTCCTGGTTTCATGCCCTTCTGGATTGTCATCGAGAACCCTTTGTGCTCGCATTCGCACCTCTCGGCGAGCTTCAGCGCCGCATATGATGCAGTGTTCTCCTCCGCCTTCTCCGTGAGGCCTTGGGCTCCTTCGACCTTGACAGCAAACTCGTCACCGTCCACTCTCGAAATCGAAATCCTGTCAACCGGGGAGGCGAGGCATAGGCCGAACGAATCGAACCCCGGGCCGAAGTTGGCGATCGATGCAGGCGAGGACACCTCCGCCTTCTGGAATCTCATTGGATGCACCTGGATAATGGTGATAACATGGCCTCGTAATAAACCCGACGCACGGGCGGGCCATGAGCGGTGCCAGGACTGCGAAGGGCTTATATGTCGCACGACCATAGCAGGCGCGAATTCCGTGGGGACAATGGACCATGGTATCCTATGAAGTCCGATGCATAGAATGCGGCGCCAGCCACGACCCGTCTAAGCCGGCGTACGCCTGCTCCTCGTGCGGCAATCTGCTGGAAGCGCAGATAGATGAGGCTGAGGCCGCCGGAGACCTGGCGGAGAACGGCTACTCCGAGAGGGCACTCTCTGTATGGAAATACAGGGAGGCCATACCGGTCGACGATCCGTCCCTGGCCATATCACTCGGCGAAGGCGGTACGCCCCTGATACGATGCAAGAGGCTGGAGGAGGAGCTTGATGCCCGAAACCTGTGGATCAAGTTCGAAGGCACGAACCCAACGGGCTCATTCAAGGACCGAGGTATGACGGTCGGTGTGACCAAGGCTCTCGAGCTCGACATGAGCGTGGTCACGTGCGCTTCGACCGGAAACACATCCGCGTCCCTAGCGGCGTACGCGGCGGCTGCGGACCTCGATTGCGTCGTGCTCATACCTGAGGGCAAGGTGGCGTTGGGCAAGTTGGCCCAGGCGATGATGCACGGGGCCGATGTCCTCTCGGTCAAAGGGAATTTCGACCAGGCGCTCGACATGGTCATGACGGCCGCGAACGAGATGGGCATGTACGTACTCAACTCCGTCAATCCGTTCAGGATAGAGGGGCAGAAGACAGCGGCCTACGAAGTGTGCGACCAGCTCAACGGCGTGAGCCCAGAGAGGCTGTACATACCGGTGGGCAATGGCGGCAACTCCGCTGCCTACTGGAAGGGGTTCAAGGAGTACGACTCCATGGACTTCGCATCTGGATGTCCGCTCATCAGAGGCATCCAGGCGGAGGGAGCCGCTCCTGTAGCATCCATGTTTTCCGAGAACAGCTCCGAGCTAGTGCCTGTCGATGAACCCGAGACGGTGGCAACGGCGATAAGGATAGGAAATCCAGCCAACTGGAAGAAGACCGTAGGCGCGATAAGGGAGTCCGGGGGCTCGGCTTCGACTGTTACGGACGACGAGATACTCGAGGCGCAGAGGTTCATGGCGCGGCTCGAGGGCATATTCCCAGAGCCAGCGGGCGCTGCAGCGTTGGCAGGGTTCATGAAGGACCTTGAGGAAGACCTGGTCGACAGGTCGGCTGTGGTGGTATGCGTATCGACGGGCCATGGCCTCAAAGATCCCGACACAGCGATATCCCAGAGCGTCAAGCCGAGGACCATCGAACCGACCATGGAGGCCCTCTCGAGGATTCTCGGAGGTGCCGACTGATGAGGTTAATGCTCGTAGGTTTCGGCGTTGTCTCGCAGAGCTTCGCCGAGATCATACAATCACAGTCAACAAAACTGGCGCGCGATTACGGCCTGCGCCCGAGGATAGTGGCTGCCGTGGACAGCCATGGCGCAGCCGTCGACCCATCGGGACTGGACATACCGTTGGCCCTGAAATCCAAGAAGGTATCACGGTCGCTGAGCGGCCTCGGCGCCGATGTCTATACCGAGGGAAAGGCAGCGGCAGATGTCATAAGGGAGGTCGAGTGCGAGGTCGTGATCGAGGCCACACCGAGCGAGCTCACGAAGGGAGAGCCTGGCCTTACGCATGTGCGGACTGCGATGAAGGAGGGCAGACACGTCATCTGCGTGAACAAGGGTCCGCTGGCACTGGCGATGCCCGCGCTCATGGAGCTTGCGGGCCATAACGACGTGCGATTCAAGTTCAGCGGGACAGTGGGAGGCGGCACTCCGGTCCTCGATCTGGCCAAGAAATGCCTCGAGGGATGCTCCATAGAGTCGATCCGCGGCATCCTGAACGGCACCTGCAACTACATACTCACCAAGATGACTTCGGAAGGAGTCGAGATGAAGGAGGCGTTGGCGGAGGCACAGAAGCTCGGGTACGCGGAGGCGGACCCGACGAACGATGTCGGAGGCTTCGACAGCGCCTGCAAGCTTGTCATAACCTCCAACTACGTCATGGGCACGAGCCTATCAATCCGCGATGTGGACATCAAGGGCATCACGGAAGTGTCCATGGACGACATAGCGTCGGCTAGATCGAGAGGAAACGCCCTCAAGCTCATCGGCTTCGTGGGCGACAATGCCAAGGTGACGCCCGAGGAGGTGCCGTTGACCCATCCGCTCAACGTCTCGGGAACGTTCAACGCGATTACATTCGACACCGACCCAGCGGGGGAGATCACGCTGGTCGGCAAGGGTGCGGGCGGGCGGGAGACCGCGAGCTCAGTGCTGCGCGACCTGATAGAGATAAGGAAGGATTTCGCACGATAAAGAAGGCACGATGCTGGAACCGAGGGACTGGACCATGAAGTTAGTCATGAAGTTCGGCGGCGTTGGCGTCGCCGATGGCAAGAGCTTGAAACGCGCTGGCGGGATAGTGAGCAAGTTCAGGACGGATGGACACGAGCTCGTCATCGTCACGTCCGCGATGTACAACGTGACCAACTCCCTGCTGGACGCCGCCACAAGGGCAGGCAAGGGGCAGAGGGAGCACGTCAAGCGCTTCGTCGAGGACGTCCGGAAACGCCATGTGGATAGCGCCCAGATCGCCATAGACAACGAGGAGGTGCTCGACAGGGTCGTCCGCACGATTGAGTCCAAGTGCGATGATCTCAAGAACATACTGCTCGGCATAGCCCACATTGGCGAGCTCACCCCGAGGTCGAAGGACCTCGTCATCGGCTACGGCGAACGCTTCTCCGCGCCCATACTCCAGGGAGTGCTGGAGGACCTCGGCATCGAGTCTCAGTCGCTTACGGGAGGAGAAGCTGGCATCGTCACAGATGACCACTTCGGCGGGGCAGAACCGCTGATGAACGTCACGACTCTGGAAGTGCGACAGGTCATGGACCCTCTTCTCGAGAAGGGCATCGTACCGGTTGTGAGCGGTTTCATCGCGTCCACGCAGGACGGCACGCACACGACCCTTGGCAGGGGCGGCTCGGATTTCACCGCTTCGATAATTGGCGCCGCGATTCGCGCAGATGAGGTGTGGGTGTGGAAGGACGTCGACGGCCTGATGACCGCCAACCCGAAGATAGCCCATGATGCCCGCATGATTGACAGAATATCATTCTCCGAGGCGATGGAGCTCGCCCATTTCGGAGCGCAGGTCATCCACCCGAAAGCGCTGGAGAGTGCCGCGAGGTTTCAACTCCCCTTCAGGGTGAAGAGTTTCGGCAAGCTGGACGGGGACGGGACACTGATAGTCAAGGAGGCGACGGTCAAGGACGGAGACGTCGTCAAAGCGATCACGAACATAGACGATGTGGACCTCATAACCGTGAGTGGGGCGAGCATGGTCGGCACCCCGAGGCTTGCAGCTAGGGTGCTCGAGATACTCACCGACGAGGATGTCGACGTGCTGCTCATATCCCAGAGCTCCTCGGAGGAGAACATAACCCTCGCCATCCCGAAGAACGATGGTTCCAGGGCGCAGAACGCGCTGGAGCTGTCCCTGCTCGGGTCCAAGCAGGTCAGAGAGGTCTCGATAGAGGCGGGACTCAGCATAGTGGCTGTGGTCGGGGCGGGCATGAAGGGCACGCCTGGAGTGGCGGCCCGGGTCTTCGCGACGATGGCGGCGCACAATATCAACATACGCGCTATCGCCCAGGGGTCGTCCGAGCTGAACATATCGTTCATCATAAAGAAGCAGGACGCCGCCGAGGCGATAAAGGCGCTCCACAACGATTTCAAATTGGGGGAGTGTGCATGAAGAAGGGCGATTCATCACTAAGAAGTGACGGGCTGAAAAAGGGGCGGTCCAGGGCAGCCGCGAGAGGCCTGTTGCGAGCGGTCGGCATGAAGGACGAAGACTTCGAGAAGCCACTGATAGCTGTGGCGAACTCGTTCAACACGATTGTGCCAGGCCACATGCAGATGGACCGCCTCACCATGGAAGTCAAGAGAGGTATAGAAGACGCTGGCGGCGCGGCCTACGAGTTCGGCGTCCCGGGGATATGCGATGGCATCGCGATGGGCCTTCCGGGGATGAGATACTCGCTGCCGTCGAGGGAGATTGTCGCCGATGCCGTTGAGGCGATGGTGGAGGCGCACCAAGCAGATGGCTGGGTGGGCGTTACCAACTGCGACAAGATAACGCCTGGCATGCTCATGGCGTGCGGCAGGATGAACGTCCCTTCAATCATGCTCACCGCGGGCCCAATGATGCCGGGGGAATACAAGGACCGCCGGCTGGATGTCATCTCGATCTTCGAGGCTGTGGGCGAACTTTCCGCAGGCAGCATCACGGAGAACGACTTCGCCGAGATAGAGAGGAGGGCGTGCCCCGGCCCAGGCTCATGCGCGGGCCTGTTCACGGCGAACACGATGGCGTGCCTGACGGAGGCGCTAGGACTGAGCATGACCGGCTGCAGCACGGCCCATGCGATTTCCGAGCGCAAGATGAAGATGGCATATGACACGGGAAGACTTTCAGTCAAACTGGCGTTGGAGAAGACCGCGCCGAGAGGCATCGTGACGAAGAAGAGCTTCGAGAACGCGCTGAGAGTTGACAACGCGATCGGCGGATCGACAAACACCTGTCTACATCTTGTTGCCATCGCGAAGGAGTTCGGCGTTAGGCTCCGTCTGAACGAGTTCGACGCTATCTCCCGGAAGACAAAGCACGTCGTCGCGCTGAGACCCGGAGGAAAGCATTTCATGATCGACCTCGACGACGCTGGTGGCATACCAGGTGTGATGTCCGTTCTGGCTCGAGACCTTCACGATGAGAGAACTGTCACCGGGAACACCATTGGAGAGATCGCCCGCGCGTCGAAGGTAACGAACGACGATGTGATCAGAGGCCTTGACCGCGCCTACCACGACGAAGGCGGCATCGCGATACTCCACGGCAACCTCGCCGAGGAGGGATGTGTCGTCAAGCAGTCTGCCGTCGTCGCGTCGATGCGTCGATTCGAAGGCCCCGCCCGCGTTTTCGATTCCGAGGACAGAGCGACGAAAGCCATGCTGGAAGGCAAGATAGTGAAGGGCGACGCGGTGATCGTCCGCTACCAGGGCCCGAAGGGTGCACCGGGCATGCCCGAGATGCTCGGACCGACTTCAATACTCGCGGGCCTGGGGCTCGGAGAACATGTGGCGCTCGTAACGGACGGGCGGTTCTCCGGAGGTACAAGGGGCCTCTGTGTGGGCCACGTGTCGCCTGAAGCGTACTGCGGAGGCACCCTGGCAGCTCTGAGGGACGAAGACATCATCAGGATAGACCTTGACGAGAGGGAGATCGAGGTGCTAATCTCGCAGAAGGAGACGAAGGCCCGTCTGAAACAGGCCAAGGCACCCAGACAGGAGCTGAAAGGATACCTGCTCAGGTACAGAGAGGAAGTCTCGTCCGCCAGCGAAGGGGCCGTGCTCTGCTCGAGGAGCTCGTAGGACTGATTCCACTCAGAAAAGTACTTGCGCCGAAGACTCGTTTCTTGTCAAGAAGGTCTGGGAACAGACGGTGGCCTCATGGTGGAACTCGAATACGTATTGGGCGATTTGTTGCCTCGAATTGCGGGGCTCGCACTTGTCACGTTGTCGTTGTTATTGATATACCGCGCGCGAAGAGAGTTCTTGATCTTCGTGCGTGGTTGGGTCGCGATCTCTTTCGTTCTGATGCTCGCCCTGTTCTGGCTTTACGAGACTGCGATGTCGCTTACCATGACGACCGATTGGACCCGCCACCCTCTTATCGGCATTGCGTTCGTTGTCACGGCGTCATGGCTATCCGTGTTCGTGGTAAGCGCCAGTACGCTCTACAGGAGGAACACCGAAGTCGACGCCTTCCGAATCTGGCTAAAGGACAATCCCATCAACCTGATCACTGTCTGGGGCATATTTGGATTGGCCGTGCTGGTCGTAAGCTTCGCAATCGGGCCGAGGAGCGAGGAGGAGTTGAGGGTAGAGTCCTGGCTGCTCGCCCTAGTCTTCGTCTACCTATCACTCTCAATCCTAATCGACATGGCGATACCATTGTCCAAGAGGGCGAGCGGAGAGCTCAGGAGGCCTCCAAAGGAGTACAGTACAAGCACGGCGCTGCTGGCCACCGCATGGGTGAGCCTGCCGGTGCTCGAATTCGCATTCGACCTGCTACTCAGGTCTGAGGGTAATGACGATTTCGAAGCCTTGTACCCCTGGGCGATGGTGTTCATGTTCCTGATGCTGGCCAGGTCAATGTTTAGCAGCAGGTTCGCCTCACTGGTCGTCCACGCCGAGGTCGAGATGGGCGAAAGGGGAGGATTTAGGCCGTACGACATCCCGAGAGGCACGTACCTCATCGAGGACGAGACGAACTCAAGCTCAATGAGACTGTTCACAGAGCTGGTGTCGCTTCCTCTCAGGCCGGATGTTACGATCCCGGACGGCTCGGAGTCCGCCACGGACACGCTGTCGTTCCTGATCCCCAAAGGGCTCGTAGTGACCAGAGTATACCCAGAGCGGATACGTGAGACTTATCATCTTCAGGTCACTCCGATAATCTGGCTTACCGAATCGACTGGAGACCAGCGGATCCCTCCCACGAGCGTAACGCTGCTGACGGACACGATGATCAGGTTCATGGAGTCCAATCCCAATAGCATAGTGCTCATGGATGGCATGGAGTATCTTTTGACGTTCAACGATTTCAACAGAGTGCTGAAATCCCTGGACGCACTCAATGAGACGGTCTGGATCACGAAGTCTAGGCTGCTCATATCGTTGAACCCGAAGGCTCTCGACGGCAAGCAGCTCGCCATGGTTGAGCGCGACAGAATAGTGGTTAGGGGGAAGGATGAGTTAGAGGAGCTCAAGCGAAGTTCGGAGCGCCTCGCTCAAGCGAAGGCCGAATCGCAATGAACTTCCTCTTATCGAGTGAATAGAGAAAGCATGAAGCGCGGTGATTGCCTTGCAGCCAGACAGACTAATGGTAGGCCGTTCATCTTCGCGCATGCTTCAGGGAAAACCAACGATACTTACTTATAGCACTTCTCGGAGTCAGTACAACAGCCTGAAAAGTGGTTCGCGCAGCAGTGGAGGAAATATATCATGGATGATTCAATTGTCAGAAGAGCCTGGTTTTTCGACCGAACGAGGACCATGCCGTCCGTTGCCATCGTCATCATGCTTGTGATGGTGTCTGCGACCGCGATGGTCGTCTCCTCTGATGGGCTCATCTCCGAGCGGAATGGAGGTTTGCAGGGAGCCACAAGCGCATATCTCGCAATTGTGGAGGTAATAGCCGACCCTGAAGAAGCGTATGTCGATCAAGACGTCGAATGGACAGTTGTGGTCGAGCTTCTTAGTCAGGGGCAGCGCGGAAAAGGCCTCCTGTTCACATGGGATTGGGATGACGGCACTCATACCGTCAATCACCTGAAGTCCGCGAACAATGACGACTTTGCGATAGACGTCGAGACCCATGCGTGGGCCGAGCCTGGCATCTATGACGTAACGGTCTCCGTCTGGGACGGCTTCGGAAACGAGAACAGCAGGTTGCACAACGTCTCCACAACAGTGCCATTCATTGTTTCGGAGGATGTCAAAGGCCGGTCGGTTGACTACCGATGGGATGAGATGTTCGGCCACCCGCTTGGACCCTGGTATGAAGACAGATTCATTAATTACGGTGACGAGTGGGCGATAACGGACGAGTATCCATACATATACGGCTGGCGGGGTTGGCCGATTGGTAACACACAGATTCAGACATTCATGCGATTGATCGTCAACGCTTCGGAGCTTCCGGAAGTCAGTATGAACGAGAATCCGGAGTTTCTTCCGTATCTCAGCGGTCCAGACGGCGCCAGGGGCGGCACAGCCATTCTGGACTGGTACATGAACTACGTGACCAGGGATGAGTGTATTGACAAGTTGAATACGCAGGCATACCAATACTATGATGGTTTGTACATAGCACTCAATGGGACAACTACACTCGATGAGCAGGCGGCGAAATCGGTGCTGGGAGTCACCGACACTCAGTTCGAGGAATTCGAAACTTGGTGGGAGTCGAAAGGAACCCAGATCGAATATGACTGGCAAGAATGGATGGACTTCGAAGGAAATGAGAGGCTGGACATCTTCAACTCCTACGATAACTATCTCGACTTCGTCTACTTCACCATTGACGCCGAGAAGGTTGGCGACCAGGTGGTGTTGACGATGGACACCATCAGCTGGGGCATGGAAACCCTCATGCTCAGATGGCTCCGAGAGGCGTTCATGCCGACGGAGTGGTACATGGAGGACATGAGTCTGCATGCGACGATCGGACCTGAGTTGGCGAATGTCGATATCGACGCTGCAGTCGGATACGCAATGACCGCTTCTGAGACGATCGAAGACGGTACACCATGCTGGATTTGGCAGGCGATGTTGCAGGATTGCATAGAGTCCACTTACATTCATCCTATTTCGGATTTCGATCCATATGCTGACCTGGAATCCTTCAATCGATATCCCGGGAGCGGCTGGTATCATTCGATGATGCCCTATGACTACACGCCTGCCGCATGGAACCTATCAGAAGACGAGACGATGACCATCGATTGGCCGTCGGGCGATGTGATATTCTTCGCTCATAATCCAGACGACACGTCAGGCCTAGTGGATGATACTATCGCCTTCTCGTCGACCATGACGGTGGATTACACTGAACCCATGCCTTCGGACGCACCTGGGAATGTCGTGATTGATACGGACTCGGAGCGTATCACTTTCATCGGGCCTTTCGATATGTGGACCTGGTCGAGAGATCAGATTGCACATTCGAACCTGATGGATGAATGGATCAGGCTCGGAGTATTACCATATGGCATGCCATTCATCGAATTCAAGGCGACTGACGTGGTCAACATGCCGCCTATCGCGAGATTCACTGTAGACCCTCCAACGGGCACGGTGGAAACAGTCTTCGTGTTCGACGCATCTTCTTCGGAGGACCTTGAGGATCCAGCCGAGCTACTGGAGACCCGCTGGGACTGGGAAAGCGACGGCGTGTGGGACACTGGCTGGAACGCCACCGACGTGACTCCAGCTCGCGTGTTTCCAGTCGCTGATACCTATGAAGTCACGTTGCAGGTCAGGGACAGCGGCGGCCTCCAGGACGAGGCATCACAAATCCTTGTGGTCGACGAAATAATTGAGAACTATGCGCCCATTGCGGACTTCGTCATATCTCCTCAGGCAGGAACCGTTGATACCTCTTTTTCATTTGATGCCTCATCCTCGTGGGATGTAGAAGATCCGCTCGAGGACCTCTTGGTTCGATGGGACTGGGAGAGCGACGGCGTGTGGGACACTGGCTGGATCTACAGCAAGACGATTCTACACATGTACTCGGCCACCGGCACTTATGCAATCACCCTGGAAGTGATGGATACCGAAGGACTCGCCGGGGAGAAGCAACGGACTGTGTTGGTCTACGATTCAGGAACTGAGGGAACATGCCTCACCTACAGAATCTACGACCTCTTCGGAGAGGACTGGGGTTCCTGGTGGGATGTGAGGGTTGACTCGGCATGGGACACCGATCGCGCGCTGACAACCGGTGACGGCAGCATGACGTATCTGTATGATGCCTTCGACAACGGCGATATGGGCGTCATCTATA
>JAOTTD010000003.1 GCA_029864565.1 Thermoplasmata archaeon
CCACGTTGCCGTCGTTCAGCGGCTCGACCAGCACTACCCTGATGTGTGGCACGAGACTCGCACAGGCGACGTAGATATATAATCATGCACTCGATGACCGCGTGTGAAGGAGACACGGCGCGTAGCGGTCAGGCTTGCCTACGACGGCTCCAGATTCTTCGGCTTTCAGAGACAGCCAGGCAGGTACACCGTGGAAGGGTCGGTGATTAATGCGCTAGAATCCATAGGTGCGGTGAAGTCCGTCAGGGAATGTGGGTTCCGCAGCTCCAGCAGGACTGACAGAGGAGTGAGCGCGCTGGGCAACGTTGTTTCCTTCAAGACGGACTTTTCGTTGGGGTCGTTGTGTTCGGCACTCAATTCCGGGTTGGACGACGTGTGGGCTTACTCAGCGGTGACGGTGGAAGATGACTTCAACCCGAGGTGGGCGAGGCAGAGATGGTACAGATACTTCCTGCCCGTCGCCTCCCAGGATGCGACCGTCTTGCGCGAGGTGGCGCAATCTTTTGTTGGCACCCACAACTTCTCCCGATTCGCCAGAGTGGATGGAAGAGACCCGGTCAGAACAATCGACTCTATCGCAATTGCCGAATCCGGAACATTCTTCACGATGGACTTCAAAGCGGAGAGCTTCCTGTGGAACATGGTGAGGAGGATGGTCTGGTACATCGATGCTGCAGCGAGCGGAGCCATCGAAGGCGATAGCTCTCCTCTGGATCCCGGGTATTCACTGCGTAGGACGGGACTTGCGCCGGCGAAGCACCTTTTGTTGATGGATGTGGATTGCGGGATAGATTTCCCTCGCAACCCTAAGGCAGGAAGGGCCGTGCGCCACGAGCTCCAGCGCCGCGTCGTTAGCCTGAGCTTGATGGGCGAGTTCGCGCGCATGCTCCTCGAAACACTGGGACCAGACGATTCTCAGTGAAGATTGATATGCCAAATACGAGCTAGCCCCATGCGATGAAAGTCGCCCTAACAGGAACCCCCGGAGTGGGAAAGACTTGCGCATCGTCGCTCGTAGGAACCATCGAAGTGGTGAGCGTCCACGAGCTCGCAGAGAAGTGCCATGCCGTAGTGGGGTTCGACGAGGAACGCGACACAGTCGAGGTCGACATTGACACGTTGGCGGATGCCGTTTCCAGGATCGAAGGAGATGTGATGCTCGAAGGCCATCTCTCCCATCTCCTTGGAGTCGAACAGGCAATCGTCCTGAGATGCTCGCCAACCGTGTTGAGGCAACGGCTCGCCGCAAAGGGTTGGAGTGACGCCAAGGTCCGAGAGAATGTGGAGGCCGAGGCGATTGACGTGATCCTGATCGAGGCAATCGAAGCGGTCACCCGCGTCTGCGAAATCGACACCAGCAGCATGCGCGTCGAGGACGTGGCACGTGCAATTGAGGAAATACTCTCGGGAGAAAGTGAGAAATATCCAGTGGGACATGTTGACTGGAGCCAGGAGGTCTTTGACTGGTTCTAGATAGCTACAGAGATGAGGCGGACAAGTTGCTGTCTCCCGCCGCTAAACGCCTCTCTTACTTCAACCCTAACCATCTGTCCATCGCATCCTTGGGGTTTGCGTTCGTAGCGGGAGTCTTCTTCACGTTGGAGCCATCGGAATACCTGCTCCTGGGCGCCCTAATGGTCGGCGCCAATGGCCTGCTCGACGCCCTGGACGGCAAGGTGGCCAGGCTTAAGGCGACGGAGTCTAAGCGTGGCGATTTCGTCGACCACGTCATCGACCGTTACGCGGACGTCTTCATTTTGGCAGGCATCGCACTCGGCGCCCATTGCTCGGTATTCGTGGGACTGTTCGCGATAATCGGTGTGATGCTGGCAAGCTACATGGGAACACAGGCGCAGGCGCTCGGCCTCAGGAGGGAGTATCGCGGTATTCTCGGAAGGGCCGACAGGCTGGCCCTGCTGATTATCGTTCCGATAGTCCAGTACGTCCTCATGGCCCTTGAAGTAAGCATTGGCGAGGACCTGATTGGATACTCGTTGATAGGGTGGATGATGCTGTACTTCGGGATAGCTGGGAACGTCACCGCCGTCCAGCGCGCGCACTTGATCTGGAAGTCGCTTCCTTGACTTCCGCCCGCTTCTTCCTGGGCCTCTTTCCCTTCAGGCGGTAGTACTTCAGCGGATGCCCCATCCACTCCTTGTCACACAGGCTGTCAGGATCGAAGCATATCCCGTAGCTCTTCATCGTGCTGCATTCTGGAGGCGTGTATTCGGTCCCCGATATCTCCCCGGTAATGTGCTGTATCTGGTACCTGCTCTTGTTCTCGTCGAAGTCTGCGGATGTGGCGAAGGTCGAGAGGATGGTTTCCGAATCCATCCCCAGTGTGTGCAGGAAGGCGACAATCGCGAATCTTCCGGTGTGGGGCACGTTTTCTCCCGCTCGTATCATCTCCAGCAGCTTCCTCATACACGGCGGGAACCTGACAATGCTGACCCTGCCGAAATCCTTCTTGGGCTGCTCGGCCCTTTTCTGTTCGAGCAGCCGCCCAACCTCCTCGACATCGTCGGCGAGCGATTCGATGATGGAATCGGTGACGGGCAACGGGAGTTCGGATACGATTTTCTCGGTAATCAGCTGCTCGATGAGTCTGACGAACCTCTTCTCGTCAATGATGGTCTTCCCTTCTCGAACGTCTTGGTTAACCAACTTCCAGGATCTGCCCTTGATGGCAGAGGAGAACCGGAGGTAGTCCGAGAAATCGACCGCGAGAGAATCACCCACCGTGTGCACCCGAAGGCCGAGTTCGTATGCGATTCGCTGGACGAAATCTATGCCGCCGTCGCTCGAAGGAGGCGCTCTTCCCCTCTTCACGCTCCTCTCCTTCGCCCGCTCTACTTCGCCGCTGAGCCTCGCATTCGCGAGCTTCGCCTCGGCGATCGCATATCTGCGAACGAACTTCTCATCCCCGAGGCAGGAAACCAACATCCTCGCGACGGGGTAGCTGAGCAGCTCGTTGAGCGCGTCCATCTCCGTCGCGATGGGCCTCTCCACTACCTTGGCGAACTCGACAGCTTCGAGCACCCTCTCCTTTCCGAGGGCCCTCGCCCTTTCGTACGCCAAGCTGGATATGAGGCTGTCAAGGGTCACTCCCTTCAGCCTGAGTAGGTCTGCTGACTCCTTGAGGAACGGATATCTTGCCGCCGTCTTCTGATCCAACATCGCACCAGCTCGACCACGGGATGAATCGGACGGTCAATACTATAAGTTGACTGTTACTCTGCGTCTACTTCGTCCAAAGACAGGAGCCGCCTGGCAGCCTTCTCGGCGTCGCCGCCTCCCAGCAGGCCCCAGACCTCTTTCGAGTCCGTGAACGGCCTATTGCGCACGATTGCCATCGCCCTCCGCTTGCCTATGCCTGGAATCGCCTCGAGCATGGACAAGCTGGCGGTATTGACCGCGGTCGGATATACGATGCCGATGACACTCTTCGGTCCCCTGCCGACAACGGAAACGTCCACCCATCTCCCAACCCCGTAGGAATAAGGCAGACCAACGAGTATGGGGTAGGTTCCCACCTGCCTGCCGAAAGTCCTGCCGCCTTCTCGTAGCTCAGTGTATACGGAGGAGATTATCGTCCCGTTCGGGACGATTCGTTCCAGCATAGGCAGGTCTATCTGTTCCCTCACGAACCGCTTGAACCTCAGGAATTGGCTCTTATGTTTTACGCCGGGGCAATCCTGGCGAACCGGTATAACCTGGCGTATGTTCGTTCGTCTCAACCTAAGCCCCTCGGAGGCTATGTCCCGAAGGAAATCGGCATTCAGGTCGTAGGTCTCCTTGGTCTCGCCCTTGAGCCCGCAGAGGAAGTTGATGCCAGGAAGGACGAGTGGCAGGCCGGTTGGGCCCTTCGACGAGCCGACCGCGTTGATTATCCTCGTAGCCTCGAGCACATCCTGCGGAGTGGCGTTGAGGTTGTTCGCCTTCGCCACTTCGGGGTCAGCACTCTCCAAACCGAGCGCGAGAACATTCCCTCCAGTGCAATGCTCGGCAATGGCTTTAGTCACCTCTATCGCCTCAGCTGGATGAGCGGCTATCACTGCGGGGTTCGCATTGTCTAAATGGAACACTGTGGGCCTGACGACCTTCCGGATGGACCTGAGCAGGCGGCCTACTACGTCGCTGTTGGGCACCGGTGTTTCAGTCTCGCCGACCCCCTTCGCCATGTACGAGTACACGCACGTCTGAGCGCCTAGGCGCAAGTTCCGGACGCCAATGTTGGCAAGGACCTCCGCCTCGGCGAGGATGTCTTCCGGGGCTCGGAACTCTGGTCTTCCCTGGAGTGGCTCGATGCAGAACGCGCAGCCGCCTGATCCATACCTTACGCAGCCTCTGTACATCTGCATCTCGGCGATGAGAGGGCCGCCATGGTCTGGGTGGAACGTGCACGCGCGCGCGCCCTTCAAGAGCCATCTGTTCCACTCGCTCGCGGTACGCTTTCTGCCAGAGGCCCCTCCTGCGACGAGCAGATCATAGACATACGCATCCGGATCACCGGACACGGTTTCGTAGAATGAGTCTGCAACCGTCTTGGAGGCCCTTTCGCTTGTCACTCCAAGGCTAACAATCGAATCTCCCTTGAATCCCTGGCCGATCTCGAACAGCTCGCGGTCACTCGCAGGCATGCCTCGGAGATACTTGCCCGGGACCCCTATGTGGCGTATGGCCACCAACAATTCGAATGCACGCATGTCCAAGGTGCCCGCGCGCCACTGGTCGATGGTCGCATATCTCACTTCCGACCCTGCCTCGACCATCGCGCCGAACACGAGCCGCGCGTACGGAGCTATGAACGGGGGCACTCCGAGACATGAAGGCTCATCCGTGTAGCCGTCCAGCACGAGGGCCCTCATAGAGTCGGGCTATTGCCTCCGCCCGTGATATATGATTCGCGGCCCTATCTCTGGTGGTCCGATTCAATACCTCGTGTACCATGGCAATGTATTAATCCGCCGAATTGTTCTCCAATGGTTGGCTGTTAGCATAAGAAAGCCGTTAAGAAATTGTCAGAAATCAGAGATGGTCGCAACGACTTTCGACGAAACGCCAATGAACAAAGGGTAGGGATCGAATGGCAAAATCCAAAACCGTCAAGAAGAAGCCTTCGAAGAAGGCACCTGCCAAGAAGGCGGGAACGAAGAAGGCGGCGGCTCCGAAGAAGGTGTCCGTCGAAGACTTGCTGAAGAAGGCCTATGAGCCAGCAAGACTGGCCATGGCATATCACCCGTTCTACGGGGGTAAGATCGAGATAGTGTCGAAATGCGTGGTTCGCGACTTCAACGACTTCGCAATCTGGTACACTCCGGGCGTCGCAGAGCCTTGCAAGGCGATACAGAAGAACAAGCAACTGTCATACGTGCACACAAACCGGTGGAACACAGTCGGCGTGATTTCCGACGGCACCCGTGTGCTCGGACTGGGGGATATCGGCCCAGAGGCCGGCATGCCAGTCATGGAGGGCAAATCGCTGCTCTTCAAGTATCTGGGAGGCGTCGACGCGTTCCCGCTGTGCCTCGGCACGAAGGATCCCGAGGAGTTCATAAAGACCGTCAAGTACCTTCAGCCATCCCTCGGAGGGATCAACCTCGAGGACATCTCCCAACCGAAGTGCTTCTACATACTGGAGCGACTCCGAGAGGAGTGCGAGATCCCGGTCTGGCACGATGACCAACAGGGCACGGGCACGATCGTCGCGGCGGGCGCTATCAACGCAGCGAAGATAGTCGGCAAGAAGCCATCACAGATGAAGGCGGTTTTCATCGGTGCGGGCGCGGCGAACATCGCGATATCGAGGATCATGCAGATCTCTGGCTACAAGTGGGAGAACATGATCATGTGCGATTCAAAGGGGTCGCTGCATATGGGCAGGAAAGACGTGAAGGCGGATTACAAGGAGAAATGGTTCATGTGCGAGCACTCGAACAAAGATGACGTCGTCGGGCCCGTCCCTACAGCCATGAAGGGCGCCGACATCGTTGTCGCTGCCTCAAAACCAGGCCCGGGAACAGTAAAGCCGGAATGGATTAAGGGCATGGCGGACGACTCGATCGTCTTCGCGACCGCCAACCCAATACCCGAGATCTGGCCGTGGGAGGCGAAGGAGGCTGGCGCTAGGATCGTCGCCACTGGCAGGTCCGACTTCCCGAACCAGGTCAACAACTCGCTCGGCTTCCCTGGAATTTTCAGGGGAACACTGGATGTCAAAGCCAAGACCATTTCGGATACGATGTGCCTCGCAGCTGTGCTCGAGCTGGCAAAGACCGCGGAGGACAATGGTCTCAGAGAGGACTACATCGTCCCGACCATGGATGAGTGGGAGGTTTTCCCAAGGGAGGCAGCCGCCGTTGGCATGGCCGCAATGAAGGAAGGGCTCGCCAGGGAGAAACACAGCAGGAAGACACTGTATGAGAAGGCCGAAGCCATCATCGGGCGCGCGAGGAGCGAGACTAAATACCTCATGAAGGGCAAGTTCATCCTGCCGCCACCCAAGGTTTGAATCGCGGCTTCGGTGTCACAAACGACGACCCGCTGAAACCATTTCCGTCAAACCACTTGTCCTGTTTCTGCCCACCTCTGTCAGATCAGAAGATATTGGGCGACGGGCCAGGAAATCCTATGATCGACATCTGCACGTGTTGCTGAACACGTTTCCACATCTGGGGCATTGGCCGGCCTCCGGCCTGCAAGTGTGCCCACAGTGAGTGCACGTCCTCTCAATGGAATGATCACTGGCTTGCAGATTTGTCACCTCTTGACGGCGTTTCGGAGTCCATTCTGCCATTGGAGAGAGCGTTGAGGACAGGACAGCGAGTTCCAGCCCCCGTCCGAATCGACGGGACAGTGCAGGTTTCTTCCTGCGGCGCCTTCACTTGTGTCCTTTCGCCTGGCAACCGGAGGCGCGCCCGTTGTCCGACATCGGTCATAAGCCAGGAAGAACCATCCTCGCGGTATTCGTGCCTGATGTATCTCTCGACATCTTCGTTCTTGGCTACGCGATCTGGCCGGAGCAGGTAAGGTCCGAACATTATTGAACTCGCCCCCTAGTCCTCATCTCTGTACTCATCCAGATTTCGAAGAGCGCAGGGTTATGCGCTCGCTTAATCCGAGCCCTGCCAAGAGTTATTGCCTTCGTGCCGGACATTTTCAACCGCCTCTTGCTAAACCACAATGACATCTTTAGTTAATAAAACCTTCGTTTTAGTAAGAAAGCATTGGTATTATAATGAAAAGAGTTATAACACAGTGCTACTATACATTTCAGTGGTGCGTGCGATGAAGGCCGTCAAAACTATCAAGGACCCCGAGGCTTTTGAGATACTGGCCGATGAGACGCGGAGGAGGATAATCTATCTCCTCAAGGTGAAGGAGATGACCGTCAGCCAGATGGCGCCCGAACTGGGCCTGACGGTCCAGGCGATCTACCATCACATAAGGAAGATGAAGAAGGTCGGTGTTGTGGAAGTGGCTCGAGAGGAGCGAGTCGGCCATTTCATAGAGACGTATTACAGATCTGCCGCCGAGATGTTCCATCTCTCATGTGGGGAGACCAAGGGGAGCAAGGCGAACGAGGAGTTGACCAAGAACGCGATAGATGGGCTGGCTAGACTGGGACTGATATCGAAGCCAGACACGAAAACCGTGAAGGAGATCGCTCGCCTCGCCGACGAGATCGACGAGTGCTGCGGCGCGAGCAAATGGAACGACCCGATCGAAGACTTGGACGATGTCGGATTCTTCGTCAAGCAGGTGATGCTCGAATACGCGCATCTCATTACCGAGAATGACAAGAGCCACAATAAGCGGGCCGAGAAGAAGGATGAGCTGAGGAGACTTCTGCGATCGTGCTGCCCGCCCAAAGCGAAGAAGCGGAAGAAGACCAGCAAGAAATGAACCCGTAAGTCCGTCGAGTCCTGGATCAGAGTAGTCCCATCTGGACGATCTCTACGCTCTGGACGCCTGCGACCGCCGCAAGGGCAGCCTCAACAGTTTCGGCGCCGCCTTCCTTGTCCTCAAGGATGACCAGCACGTGAAGGGCTTGCAGGCCGAACGCAACTGGTTTCTTTTCGGAAGCCTTCAGCTTAGCTCCCTCTGGCAGAGACTTCGTGATGTCCGCGAGGAGCTCATCGAGATTGACATCGAGGCCATCTGGTAGGACTCTGTACTGCAGCGCCACGTCTCCCACGAAATCACCTCACGGGCCACAGAAGCCGCATTCAGGGCACGTATACTTCACGCTCTGGTCCCTGCACTTCGTGCATCTGCCTATGGTGCTCCTGCCGCAGCTGGGACACGGAAAAGTCGTCTCCGAGCTCCTGACGAGACGCACTCCGCAAGATGAACAAGCCTTCTCCTGGCCGGTCAAACCCTTCTACCTCGGGGTTGAGGAATATGCTATCTGTATATAACACCTGCTGATGTCTTCGAAACCTGGAGTGATGGCGCAGGACATTTTCCGAAGAGAGGGCGAATCCTCTCCTTGAATTCACGGCCATCCGATAATAGTCCTGGATGGTGATGCACAGACACAGATGGGGGCCAGCATGAGAAAGGCCTGCATCGGTTGCGGTGGGAGACTGCGGTAGTCATGGCAAGACTTCGCTAGCGATAGGTACAAAACTCTTGCTGAGCAATGACATTTTATAAGTGGTAAATAATTATACAAATGTATATTTATATGGGATAAATGAGGCGCTCCTCGCCAATAGCCGTAAACTCGGCAAGTATTATATATCAGAATAGACTACACGCCCTGCTAAAGCAGCCTCGGGTATCCGCGCCGCCTACGGGCCCGTAGCTCAGCTAGGTAGGAATCTCATGCATTCTCTATGTATAGGACTCCCTAGAAAGAGCATCTGCCTTTTAAGCAGGTGGCCCGGGGTTCGAATGACTATGCCTTACAGACTAGTCTCGAAAATCCCCGCGGGCCCGCCAGGTGGCGTACCGAGAGTTACCAAAGTGAGGGTGGAGATGGACTATTACGACTTGTTCGATTCTGCACTCGCGGGGTGATTGGAAATGACCGAAGAATTCAATGTGTTGGAGCATGAGCTCGTTCCTGAGCATCATCTCCTTCCGGAGAAGGAGGTCGAGAAGGTCCTTAAACAACTTGACCTCGGAAAGGACCAGCTCCCCAAGATGAGACTGTCCGACCCGTGTATACGCGCGCTCGACGCGATATGTGGGCCGGTCGAAGAGGGAATGATCGTGAAGATAGTCAGGCGGAGCGACACCAGCGGCATGTCGGTCTGTTACCGGCTTGTTGTTCGAGGGTGAGATAGTGAGGGAACTAGTTGAGACCTATTTTCGAGAGCGCAGCATCGTGAACCACCACATAGCCTCATACAACGACTTCCTGCCCACGCTGGACCACCCCAACAGCAGGATGCAGAAGATCGTGGATAACGTGCGTGCATCGCCAGACGAGTCGTACCGCGGAGTGATACGCCTCGATCCGGACAGGACTGAGGGCAAGATCATCGAGATACGCCTCGGCCGCAAGAGGGACGAGAAGACGGGCCTAGTCGACCCTAACGCGAGGCCGACCATATCCGTGGGCCGGCCAGTCATCAAGGAGGCCAACGGCGCCACGCACGCTCTGTTTCCGATGGAGGCGCGTCTTAGGAATCTGAACTACTCCGCCCCAATCTACCTTGAGTTCACGATTGTGGAGGATGGCATCGAGCGCGAACCTGAGAAGGTGCAGATCGGCAGCCTTCCGGTCATGATCAAGTCGAAGAAGTGCAACCTGCACAGAGACAACCTCGACCTCGACAGGGAACCCACCGATGAGGAGATGACCAAGTTCCTCGCGACGATGGGTGAGGACCTGTGCGACCCAGGTGGATACTTCATCATAGGTGGCACGGAGCGTGCGCTGATATCACTCGAGGACCTCGCCCCCAACAGAGTGATGGTCGAGCTGAACGAGAGGTATGGCACGAGCCTTCACGTCGCTAAGGTGTTCTCGCAGAGGGAGGGCTATAGGGCGCTCACTCTGATGGAGAAGAAGAAGGATGGAGTGCTCGTCGTATCGGTGCCCGCGGCATCCGGACAGATCCCGTTGATAGTCCTCATGAAGGCGCTGGGTATGGAGAGTGATGAGGAGATCTACAGGGCCATCGTCTCGGACCCTCAGATGGCGAACATCGTGTACGCCAACATAGAGGAGTGCCAGAACAAGAAGCTCTACCCTCCGAACGGCATATTCACAACGGAGGACGCGATCCTATTCCTCGAGCGCAAGTTCGCGACCGGCCAGGCCAAGGAGTACCGGGCCAAGAAGGTCGAGAGCATCATCGACAGGTCACTGCTTCCACACCTCGGCGACACGCCGGATGTGCGGCTCAAGAAGGCCATCTTCCTGGGAAGGGTTGCTAGGACCATCCTCGAGATGGAGCTCGGGAAGAGGAAAGAGGACGACAAGGACCATTACGCAAACAAGCGTCTTAAGCTCGCGGGCGACCTCATGGAGGACCTGTTCCGCGTGGCGCTCACGAACCTCATCAAGGACCTGAAGTACCAGTTGGAGAGGGGCTACACCCGCAAGAAGGGCCTGAGGATATCCTCCGCGATCAGACCTGACCTGTTGACTCACAGGCTGCTGCACGCTTTTGCCACAGGCAACTGGGTCGGAGGCAGAGCCGGCGTGTCCCAGCTCTTGGACAGGACGTCTAACATGAGCGCTCTCTCTCATCTGAGAAGAGTCACATCTCCTCTTACGAGGAGCCAGCCGCATTTCGAGGCGAGAGACCTTCACCCTACTCAATGGGGCAGGCTCTGCCCGAACGAGACGCCGGAAGGTCAGAATTGTGGTCTCGTAAAGAACTGTGCACTGATTATCGACGTGTCCGAGGGGACGGACGAGAAGGAGATAATCTGGCTGCTCCGAGACCTTGGCGTGAGAGAGGTCAGTGAGCATCAGACGACGGAGACGAGGGTCTATACCAACGGTGACCTGATCGGCCTGCACGACAAGCCGAG
The DNA here is from genome assembly GCA_029864565.1 of Thermoplasmata archaeon. Taxonomy (GTDB): domain Archaea; phylum Thermoplasmatota; class Thermoplasmata; order UBA10834; family UBA10834; genus UBA10834. The sequence goes on from JAOTTD010000003.1 coordinate 10,996, forward strand.
GGAGCTGGTGGAGGAGATACGCCAGAGGCGTCGTTCTGGGCTTCTTTCTCCCGAGGTGAACATACGTTTCGACCTCAACATGAACGAGATCATTATCAACTGCGACGAGGGGAGGCTCAGACGTCCGCTACTCGTCGTGCGCAATGGGAAGACAATCATGACCCGGAGGCATCTCGAAGATATGCACTCCGGCAAGGCGAAGTGGTCCGACCTCATCCGCGAAGGCGTCGTTGAATGGGTCGACGCGGAGGAGGAGGAGGACTCGTACATCGCCATCACAGCCTACCAGACGCCAGAGCGGTGCGAGCACTGCAGCAAGATACTGTCGGCATTAGACGTCGACTGGAAGAATCCTGGCGACGATGGGCGCATCGCTCTCGAGTGCAAGGCGTGCGGGGGTACGACGCAGACGGCGTCGCTTCTGACTGACGGACACACTCATCTAGAAACCGATCCGATGGTCATCTTGGGGGTCTGTTCCGCAGTGGTTCCGTATCCCGAGCACAACTCGAGCCCGAGAGTCACAATGGGCTCCGGAATGGCGAAGCAGTCGCTGGGCCTCAGCTCTTCGAACTACAGGATCAGGCCGGACACAAGAAGTCACATGCTGCACTATCCACAGAAGCCGCTTGTGACAACCAAGCCGATGGAATTCGTAAACTTCGACCGCAGACCAGCGGGGCAGAACTTCGTCGTCGGCATTCTGTCGTACCAGGGGTACAACATGGAGGACGCGGTCATCATGAACAAGTCCTCCGTCGAGCGCGCACTCGGGCGGTCCAGTTTCATGAGGACCTACCGAGCGGAGGAGCGGAGATATCCTGGCGGGCAGGAGGATCATTTCGAGATACCCAGCCCGGATGTCAGGGGCGCGAGAGCGGACCTCTCGTACAGCAATCTTGGCGAGGATGGCCTCATCAGTCCAGAGACGAGGGTCGATGGAGGGGACGTGTTGATAGGCAAGACGTCGCCACCGAGGTTCCTTGAGGAGGAGGCGGATTTCCTCACACCGCAGAAGAGGAGGGAGACGTCCGTTACCGTCCGTCCCGGGGAGAAGGGATGGGTCGACAGCGTGATGCTCACAGAATCAGAGAACGGCTCCAGACTGGTCAAAGTGAAGGTCAGAGACGAGCGTGTACCTGAGCTGGGGGACAAGTTCGCCTCGAGACACGGCCAGAAGGGCGTAATCGGCCTGCTGGTGGATCAGCAAGACATGCCGTTCACCGAAGACGGTCTGGTGCCAGACCTGCTGATCAACCCGCATGCGGTCCCGTCGAGAATGACGGTGGCGCACGTGCTGGAGATGATCGGAGGCAAGGTCGGCTCGATGGAGGGCCGGGTCATCGATGGCACTTCTTTCAGCGGCGAGCGCGAAGAGGCGCTCAGGGACGCGCTCGTGAAGAACGGTTTCAAACACAACGGCAAAGAGGTCATGTACGACGGCATCACTGGCATGATGATCGAAGCGGAGATATTCGTCGGCGTCATCTACTACCAGAAGCTGCATCACATGGTCTCTGGCAAGCTGCATGTCCGGAGCAGGGGACCAGTACAGATACTCACCAGGCAGCCAACTGAGGGTCGTTCCAGGCAGGGCGGACTCAGGTTCGGAGAGATGGAGAGGGACTGTCTTATCGGCCACGGCGCGGCCATGGTCATCAGGGACAGGCTTCTCGACGAGTCCGACGGCACGCTGCAATACGTTTGCGGCAACCCGAACTGTGGTCACATAGCGATTCTGGATAGGCGAGGCACGTTCAGGTGCCCCGTCTGCGGCAACAACTCGAAGATATACCAGGTGCAGACCTCGTACGCCTTCAAGCTGCTGCTCGACGAGCTGCTGTCGCTTGGCGTCGTCATGCGCTTACAACTGGAGGATTTGAAATGATGGTCACGGGCGTAACCAAGAGGATATCGGCGATCAAGTTCGCAATGCTGTCTCCGGAGGAGATACGCAAGATGTCCGCCACGAAGATCATAACGGCCGACACGTACGACGACGATGGCTTCCCCATCGATATGGGTCTGATGGACCCTCATCTTGGGGTCATCGAACCCGGTCTCAGGTGTAAGACGTGCGGCAAGAAGGTCGACGAGTGCCCGGGACACTTCGGACACATCGATCTCGCTATGCCAGTCATACACGTAGGATACGTGAAGGAGATCAAGAAGTTGCTGCAGTCGACGTGCAGATCCTGCGGACGGCTGCTGCTCACGGGCGACCAGGCGCAGGAGTATGTGAATCAGAGGGACAGAATGGAGGAGCTGACGGGCGACATGTTCGAGAGCTCGTACATATCCGCGGAGTCCGCGAAGGACGCGGCCTCGAGAACCACGTGCCCGCATTGCAGCGCTATCCAACTCAAGATAACTCTGGATAAGCCAACGACCTTCCGCGAGGAGGGGCACAAACTCACACCAAAGGAGGTCAGGGAGAGGCTGGAGCGTGTCCCAGATGACGACCTGGTCGTGCTGGGGATCGCCCCGTCCGTCTGTAGGCCAGAGTGGATGGTGCTCACGGCATTACCAGTGCCGCCGGTGACCGTCAGGCCATCGATAACGCTCGATTCCGGCGACAGATCAGAGGACGACGTGACGCACAAACTCGTGGATGTCCTGAGGATCAACCAACGCCTGCGCGAGAACAGGGACGCGGGTGCGCCACAGCTGATCGTCGAGGACCTGTGGGAGCTATTGCAGTACCATGTCACGACATACTTCGACAACCAGACCTCAGGAATACCGCCAGCAAGGCACAGATCCGGCAGGCCTCTCAAGACGCTGGTTCAGCGGTTGAAGGGCAAGGAAGGCCGGTTCAGGAGCAACCTTTCGGGTAAGCGGGTCAACTTCTCCGCGAGAACGGTCATATCGCCTGATCCGATGCTGTCCATCAACGAGGTCGGCGTGCCCGATGCGGCAGCGAAGGAGCTGACGGTACCAATCAGGGTGACAGATAGAAACCTCGCGGTCGCGAAGGAGCTGTGTTCTCGCGGGCCCGCGCCGGAGGGACCCACGTACAAACCCGGCGTGAATTACGTCATCAGAACTGATGGCCGTAGGATCAAGATTACGGACAAGAACGCCGAGACCGTGGCCGAGGCCGTGGAGGCAGGATACGTCGTGGAAAGACATCTTATGGACGGTGACATAGTTCTGTTCAACAGACAGCCATCGCTTCACAGGATGTCCATAATGGCGCACGAGGTCAGAGTCATGCCCCACAAGACATTCAGGTTCAACCTCTGCGTCTGCCCACCATACAACGCGGACTTCGATGGCGACGAGATGAACCTGCATGCGCTCCAAAGTGAGGAGGCGCGGGCTGAGGCGAAGGTGCTGATGAGAGTGCAGGAGCACATACTCTCCCCGAGATTCGGAGGGCCAGTCATCGGGGCGATTCACGACCACATCACCGGATCGTTCCTTCTGACACACAAGGACTCGTCGTTCTCCAGGGAGGAGACCATGAAGATCCTGGAGAAGGTCAGCGCTGCCAAGCTCCCCGCACCCGCCGTCAAGAGCCCGACCGAGCGTTGGACGGGCAAACAGTTGTTCAGCCTGATACTGCCGACTGACCTTCACATGACCTTTAAGTCATCCATATGCCAGAAGTGTGACGTATGCAAGAAGGAGAAGTGCGAGAACGACGCCTTCGTGGTCATAAGGGGCGGTCAGCTACTTTCGGGGACGATCGACGAGAAAGCCCTCGGAGCCTTCAAGGGCAGGATACTGGACAAGCTCTCAAGGGACTACGGCTCCGACGCGTCGAGGGCGTTCATAGACAAGGCCACCAAGATCGCCATCGGCGCGATCACCATCCGCGGATTCACAACGGGCATAGACGATGAGGACATCCCGAACCAGGCGAAACGTGAGATAGACGATGCCATGACTCAGGCGATGATCAAGGTGGAGGAGCACATCAGCGCCTACAGGAACGGCGAGCTCGAGCAGATGCCTGGCCGGTCGCTCGAGGAGACGCTCGAGGTGGAGATCATGAAGGTTCTCGGCAAGGCGAGAGACACCGCGGGACAGATCGCGGGCAGGCACCTCGGCCTTGAGAACTCGGCGGTCATAATGGCTAAGTGCGGTGCGAGGGGTTCGATGCTCAACTTGAGCCAGATGGCCGGCGCCATCGGTCAACAGGCCGTCAGAGGCGAGCGGCTGTCGAGGGGGTACTGGAATAGAACCCTCCCGCATTTCAAACAGGGCGATCTCGGGTCTCAGGCGAGAGGGTTCATCAAGAACTCGTACAAGAGCGGCCTCACGCCATCGGAGTACTTCTTCCACTCTATGGGTGGAAGGGAAGGCCTGGTCGACACCGCCGTGAGGACATCGCGTTCGGGTTACATGCAGAGGAGGCTGATCAACGCGCTGGAAGACCTGAAAGTCATGCAGGACGGCACTGTCAGGAACACGGCGAGCACGATCATACAGTTCCTCTACGGCGAGGACAACATAGACCCCGCTCGGAGCGTCCAGGGGGATGCGGTGGACGTCGATGACGTTTTGCTGACAGTCCTCGGAGACACAGGTGAGCTGATTGCGCAGATACAGGAGAAGGGCGTGGTCAGCTACGGCATACAGGACAGGGACATGCTCGAGACGCCGGAGGACCCAGAGTCCGAGGACGAGACGGAATTCGATGCCGGCGGCGGAGAGGAGGGATGAGCTGATGGCCAGCAAGAGCACGATCGAGGTCTTCACCAGGAAGGGAGTTGACGAGAAGGTCGCCACGATCCTGGTGGAGAACGGTTACACGTACACGAAGGTCGCGAGGGCAAGCGAGAAGACCCTCAGGAAGATAGAGAAGATACTCGGCGAGAGGAAGCTCAAGCAAGTTCTGAACGCCATCCGGACGAAGGAGCGCGCTCCGAAGAAGAAGGCGGAGAAACCGCTGAAGAAGCCGAAGCTTGCGAAGAAGGACCTCCCAGTGAAGATAGAGGCGCTGAACTCGGCAGAGAAGAAAATGATAAAGATGCTGGACAAGTCCGGCAAGATGCTCCCGAGGGCTGTCCTAAACGAACTGTCGATGCGCATAGAGGGGGTCAACCTGCCAGATAAGCTGCTGGTGAAGGTGCTCGACCTCGCATGCGAGCGGTTCGAGAAGCACATCATCGACCCCAACGAATCCGTCGGCATCATCGCCGCCCAGAGCATTGGCGAACCCGGCACCCAGATGACGATGAGGACGTTCCACTACGCCGGTGTCGCCGAGATGAACGTCACGCTCGGCCTTCCTCGGCTCATCGAAATCGTCGATGCCAGGAGGGTCCCCAGCACCCCAATAATGGAGATACATCTCGCGGAGGAGGCGAGGAACGACTTAGACATGGTCAGGACCATCGCGTCCGACATCGAGAGAACCACCGTGATAGACATAGCCGACGTCGAGACTGACATCTCCAACATGGAGGTGATGGTAAGGCTCGACAAGCGCAAGATGGAGCGGAAGGGTCTGACGCCGGAGGAGGTCCATAAGAGGCTCAGCAAGGCCAAGGGTATGAAGGGCCTGGTCGACCTGCGCGAGGGGAACATAGTCGTCAGGTGCGATGAGCCGTCCTATAAGAAGCTCCTTCGCCTTTCAGAGGACACGAAGGCAACTCCGATCAAGGGCATCGAGGGCATCCACAGAGCCGTCATAAGGAAGCTCGGAGGAAGCTACGTCGTCTACACCGAAGGCTCGAACCTCGCGAAGGTGTTGGAGCACGAACACATCGACAAGACGAAGACGACTACCAACAGCATCATGGAGATTCACGAGGTCCTGGGCATCGAGGCTGCGAGGAACTCTATCATAAACGAGGCTTCGAAGACGCTCGAGGAGCAGGGCCTGACCGTGGACATCAGGCACATAATGCTCGTGTCCGACCTGATGACCAACGACGGAGACGTCAAGGCGATCGGTCGACACGGCATATCCGGACGAAAGTCCAGCGTGCTCGCGAGGGCGGCGTTCGAAATCACATCGGCGCATCTGCTGAGGGCGGGGATGACCGGCGAAGTCGACCTTCTGGAAGGCGTCGTGGAAAACATTATAGTTGGCCAGCCGGTTACTGTCGGTACTGGCGCGGTGAACCTCGTCTGGTCGCCAGCTAAGAAGGGAGGCAACAAGGAATGATCGATGTCGCGAGGGCGTTGAAGACAGCTTCCACGACAGGAGAGGTCAGATTCGGTCTCGAGCAGACGAGAAAGTCCGTCACGAGCGGAGAGGCCAAGATGGTGGTCTTCTCCTCGAACTGCCCCGCAAAGGAAGAGTTGTCCTCCGGTAAAGCTGTGAGAACGCTCGAGTTCCCTGGAACGAATGTCGAACTCGGGGCAGCATGTGGAAAACCGTATGCAATCTCCGCGCTGGCGATAATCAAGGCTGGAGACTCTAATATACTGTCGGTGCAATGAGTGGTCGTATGGGCGACATCACCTTTACGGGGGATACCCTCCGGTATATTTCTCTTTTCGAGAAGATCACGAACACGCAGGTGAAGGACTGTCTCGAGACGGAAGAGAAGCTAGTCTTCGTCGTCGAGAAGAACCAGGGAAGCAGGGCGGTCGGCAAGAAGGGAGAGAACGTCATCCGTCTGAAGAACCTCACTGGGAAGGACATCCACGTCATTGAATACTCGGACGATCCCGAGACGTTCATACGTAACGTCTTCCACACTTACAGCGTGCAAGGGGTGTCATTGGAGAACAGGGGCAACATCGTGCACGCGACGGTCACCGTCGACCCCAAGGTCAAGGGCAAAGCGATCGGCAAGAACGGCAAGAACCTGAGGATCGCACGAGAGGTGGTCAGCCGGCACCACAACGTGCACAGCATCAGCGTCGCCTGATAGGCCTCCTCTCGACCTCCAGCCTGTCAGCGGTCGGATATTCTTCGACGATGTATGATTCGAGCGGGAGCTCTGGCGCGATCTCCTCGAGCACCCATGCGGCGACCTCGAGGCGCCTCTTCTCGTGGTCGTGCCACATGAGCTCGGGAGGCACCTCGTAATTCTTCCGCAGGGAATTCATCGCGTTCACTGGGTCGTCCGTCTCGATAACGCCTTTGATCAGGGTCGAGTCTTCGGTGACGATCTCGTGGGGCTTCTTGACGTTCCTCGCCCTTCTGGCTATCCTGTTCCTCAGCTGGACGCCGTCCTTAAAGGCGGAGGAACAGTAATGCAGCGGTACCGTGTGCTCCTCTCTCAGCAGCCTCATCGCGAGTTCCTCGCTTCCCGCCACTCCGGAGGAGACGTCGTCCTTGACATCCATGCCCAGATGCCTCAACGCCCTCCAGTTCGTCTCAGAGAACTCCAACTCGTTCAGGTTGACGAAGCCCAACCCTGCCGCCGAGGCGAAGGATATCACAGCCGACAGATCATCCTCCTTCCCCGGGATGACAGGTATCTCCAGTCCGACCGCCATGCCTTCCTCTATCGAGGCATTCACAGCCTCCGCGAAAGCCGTTCTGTTCAGCCTCTTCCACATGCCAACGGGCGGATGGAATCGTATCTCGTCCAGGCCGGCCCTCGCGACGCGTCTCATCCTGCGAGGGTCGGTCGTGGAAGTGTACAGGTGGATATGATGTTCCTGGCCGAACTCGCGTTTGAGTGTCCTTATGGCGTTGACGGTCAGGTCGATGACTGCCATTGGATCTCCTCCGGTTATCCCCGTTCCGAGAGCGTCAATCGTCCTGGCCTCTTCGACCGCTTCCGAGATACGGTCGATCCCTCTCTCGTTCGCGAAGAACACGTTGCGCCCCTTCTTGCTCAGAGATAGCGGGCAGTACCAGCATCTGCGGGCGCACTTGCCGGTCACCAGGAGCACTAGTTTCGCCCCCTTCTCACACAGGACACACCCTTCTGGAAGCGCGTCGGTATATGCGGACCCCTTCTTCATTCTCGTCGTCTTTGTCACTGATCTACCGTATCTGCGCCGCCACGATAAATCGTCTTTCGACGTACCAACGCAAAAGGCTATTATCCCGGCTTGTGATGGCATGCTTCATGGAGAAGAGGACGAGGGTGATACTCGCGCTAGATGTGACGTCCAGTGAGGAGGCGATGCGCGTGGTCGGAGCGGCTGCTGACTACATCGACGCTGTGAAGACAAATTGGCCTTTGACGCTGGCTGCGGGCCCGGAGATAATAACTCAGCTCTCCAAGGTCAAGCCGGTCGTGTGTGACATGAAGATAGCGGACATCCCGAGCATCAACCGGCTCATCGTCGAGCAGGCAATGGCTAGGGGTGCAAGCGCCGTCATATGCCACGGCTTCCCCGGAGAGGACTCCGTCAAGGCCTGTGTAGAAGCCTCCAAAGGGTCGGTGTACGTCGTCACCGAGATGAGCCATCCGGGGGGGAAGCAGTTCACCGCGCCAATCGCGGATAGGCTCGCGGAGATCGCCAGAGTGGCGGGCGCCCGAGGGATCGTGGCTCCGGCGACCAGGCCCGAGAGGATAGCCGCCTTGAGGGCGATCATCGGAGACCTCGAGGTCATCAGCCCCGGAGTCGGCGCTCAGGGGGGCAAAGCATCGGACGCTCTGAGGGCAGGCGCAGACTACGTGATAGTCGGCAGGACAATTTATCAGGCGAACGACCCGCGTGAGGCTGCCCGGCAGGTCGCCGAAGAGGCGCGGACTGTCGAGTGAAACCGCCCGCCAAACGCCTGCGCCGGGCAGCATGGTAAATCGTGACGTGCCAGATGGTCAGAATTGACCAAGTCAAAGACACGGTCCTCTCCGATAACGTATATATAGCCCTCCCGGTATCGTGGGGCTACTATCTCTAGGTGGAAGTACCGTTGGCTGAGACAAGGGATGATCCTCCTAGGCCGCTTCTGTCCAGGCTTTTTCGCGGGGGGGAAGCGCCTACCGAGTTCAGGAAGTGGATCGGGGCGAATTGGTCCGCATTAGCCATGCTGGTCTTCATATTCCTGCTCGCACTTTTCGTACGGTCGTACTTCGCCTTCGAGATGAGCGCCGACAATGACTACATCGTGTCCGGCGGTTCCGACTCATACTATTGGAGGAGACTCATCGATTACCACGTCGAGACCGGGGATTCCATGTACAGGGATCCGCTCATCAACTTCCCGGCTGGACTGAGGAACCCCAGACCTCCGCTGTACAGCATGTCCGTCGCTCTGCCTGCGGTGATGGCAGAGGGCCTGTTCGAATCGATCAGCGACTCGATAGGCTTCATGTTCGTGTGGTCAACGGCTTTTTGGGGCGCGCTGACCGTCGTGCCAGTGTACTTCCTGGGCAAGGAGACTTTCGGCAGAAGGGCAGGGCTTGTCGCGGCGTTCCTTCTGGCGCTGACACCTAGCCACGTCCAGAGGAGCGTACTGTCGAACGCTGACCACGACGCGCTAATCCTGTTCTTCATCGTCCTCACTTTCTACCTGTTGCTCAGGGCGATTAAGGTTCAAGAACACCTCAGATGGGTCGACGATTGGAGGAGCCTATCGAGCATCCGCTCCGGGCTGGGATCATACCTGGCGCGGAGCAGAGTCGCTGTACTCTATGCGTTCCTTGCTGGCACCGCTTTCGGATGCGTGATTATGGCCTGGGTCGGATTCGCGTATGTCGCGGTGCTTATCCTGGCATACTTGCTGATCCAGATTCTCCTCAACAGGTTCAAGAACATCGACTCGTTAAGTGTGACGATAATCGTCTTCATAGTGATGGGCTTCGGCTTCCTGATATCGTTCCCGGTGTACTTTGAGCAGTCTCTTATTGCTACGAGGTTCGACGTCCCTGTTTACCTGTTCCTCGCGGCTATAGTCTTCGCGATGATGTTCGTGGCCTCCAGAGACATCCCATGGACGATTGTCATTCCGACGGTGGCCATGTTGCTGATCATCGCCGTGTTGGGGATCAGCGTGGTATATCCAGCTCTTGGAGAAGCCATTTTGACAGGGCAGGGGTACTTCGTTCAGAGCAAGTTGTATTCGACGATTGCGGAGGCGCGCGCTCCCGAGTTCAGCGAGCTGGCGATGTCATTCGGCATGGTGACCTTCTTCGTCTCGTTGATTGGCCTGTTCTACGCGATAACGAAGGTCCCGAAACAGACGACTGCGGGGTCGATATTCATAGTCGTCTGGCTGAGCGCGGCCATATTCATGGCCCTCTCCGCAGGCAGGTTCATGTTCAACGCCGCTCCGGCGTTCGCAATCGCTGCTGGATGGGTGTTGATCATCATGATCGACAAACTGGACTTCGGAAGCGTCAGGAAGTCCCTCACTGGGGCCAGCGGCTCGTTGAGACAGATCTTGCGCAAGAGCATCAAGATTCGCCATGTCGTCGGTGCGCTCTTCCTCGCGTTCTTCGTAGTGATGCCGAATGTGTGGTATAGCATCGACGCTGGTATCCCGTCCGAGTCCAAGAGGGAGTACGACAAACAGGTCTACTTCAGCATGCCGAGCTTCATGAGACCCAGCGATTATGATTCATACAATGGCTCCAACTGGTACCTCGGAGCTTTCGGCTATTCGCTGCCGCTGCCCAGTCAGTACTACCCCGCCGCGTGGGACTGGTTCTCCAAACAGGACGCGGACATCTACCCAGCAACGAGCCGCCCTGCATACGTCGCGTGGTGGGACTACGGTTTCGAGGCGGTTCAGGAGGGCAAACATCCGACCGTCGCGGACAACTTCCAGAACGGATACCAGCTAGCTGGCAACGCAATCATGGCCCAGGGTGAGGAGGATGCGATTGCCCTGTTCGCCTTCGAGCTGGCGCAAGTCGGATATGCCGAAGCGGAATATCACGACAAGATCGCGTCGCTCTTCGACAAATACGGCATCTCCGGCGAGCAGATGGCCTTTGCATTCCGGGGGCAAGCACAAGAGATCATTGATGAGGTCGTCGGCGACCCCGACAGATACGGACCCATGGCCAGCGATATGAGCGCTATGAACGCGCGGATAGTATTCGGCAGGGAGGTGCTCGCCGATGCCGGCATCGACTCGCTCGTGTCGTTCTACGACGATCTGTGCGATCTCCTCAACTGGGAGATACGCTACTTCAACGTTGATTCGCGACTCTTCCCGATATCCGCGATGAACACGGGTATCTTCTACGCACCCGCGAAGCTTTCGGACCGACGCATATACGGCGGATCGATTCCGGTCGACTTCTTTGACATCAAGGCAGTCACGAGCCAGGGGCAGACGATAGACCTTGATCTCGTGACTCCGAGCATGTCTATCGTGGACTACAAGATAGCGTACAACGACATGTTCTACGATAGCATGTTCTACAGGGCGATGTGCGGGTTCAGCGGCTCGGAGGTGGGAGCCTCTGACGATGGACTCCCTGGCTACAGCGGGTCTACCTCGTCGGGGGATTGTATGCCTGGCTGGAACATGACGCATTTCAGGATGGTCTACAGGACCGCCTTCTACAATCCCTACCCATCGGATCTCGTCCAGCTCCATCAGGATGCGTGGACTGCCGTCAGTTACGACGAGGCGCAAGACCTCATCGAGAGGATAAGCTCCGGCGAAATCGAAGGGGTAATCGACAAGAGTGCAAGAACGCTCTATATGAGTGGAACTGTGTTCCTCGAATATTATCACGGCGCGTATTTGAACGGCACCGTGACGACCGAGGAGGGCGATATTGTCTCAGGCGTGAGGGTGACGATTCAGGACGAGTACGGAATCCCGCACGACACATGCCTGACCGATGGGGATGGACGGTATTCGCTCATTGCGCCGTTCGGTGATGTGGACCTCGTTGTGTCTTCCGGGAATGACGCGCGGAACACTGCGCTTCAGGGCAGCCAGGTAATGACCACGTACGAGTTCACAGTCACCGATGACCAGGCCATGCGAATCAAGCAGGACCTTGACCTCGATGGAGTGTACGACTACATCATCACAAAGGATTGCGTCATAGAGGGTGGAGCGCTCTCAGGCGACGTGTTCTGGGATCTCAATTTGGACGGTAACTATACCGTCTCCGATGACGACACTGTACCTGAGGGCGTCATCGTGGCTGAAGACCTCGTGAGCGGCGAGCAGACGACCGGGGACATTGCGGATGGCCACTTCAGCATGCAGCTCTCGCCAGGAAAGTACAGGGTGTTGGCGGAAGTTCTAGATGTCAAGATCGTGATGTCCGAACAATACAACGTCTCTTCGGGCGGCAGAGAGGAGCTCAGCCTGCCATTGAAACCATCTACCCTGACGGGCAATGTAACCACCACGGATGGCACACCAGTTGAAGGCATGGAGCTTCGGCTTGAGAGCCCGTTCTACGACTGTGAGTTCACTGCCGTCACAAACGAATCTGGCACTTACCTGTTTTCGAAGGTTCTAGCGGGCAAGTACTCCTTGGTCACCGATGATCCTGAACTCATGCTCTTCAACGAGCGAATGTCCCTCGACGAAGGGGTTTCAACCGAACGCGATTGCACGGCGTTTGAGAGAGTCACGGTCAAGTACAGAGTGACATTGAACGGGACCGCCGTGCCTTACGCTCCGTACACGATCCACAACGTCTACTATCCCAGGCAATATCTCTCTGGCACCGCCGACCGGTTCGGGTGGGTCGAGGCGAATGTCCCGCGTGGATACTGGACCATCTACTCTGCGAATTCGTACGGAGGGCGCGAATCCGCCGGTTACGTGTCGGTTGACTGCATGTCGGCCGATTATGTGTCTGGAACGCTGGCGCTCGAACCCGCGTTTGTTGTCGAAGGCTCCCCTAGGGGGGTTCGGAGCACACTTGTAGAGAATACATTCGTCGTGTTCGTGGCAGAGGACGGAACGAGACTGTTCTGGTTGACGAACAGCATCGGAATTTTCGACGCTCGACTTCCGGCTGGTGAGTATGATGTCCTGTGTTGGGCGGTCGTCGGTGATGCCGCATATTCCGGTCACCTCGCGGTCGATTCGGACATGTATGACCTGCGCTTCTACGGTAAAAGGGCGGTAATTGTCACCGGCGACATATGGATGGACCATGACAGCACTGGGTCGGTCGCAGCATCAGAGGCCGGCGCTTATGCGCTGGTCAAGGTCACTGACGCCTACGGCAGGACATACACCACTAGGGCGGACGAAGAGGGCGACTACAGAATCATGGCTGTCGAAGGTTCCAGGATTACCTTATCTTTGGGCGACCTCGGGTACAGCCAATGGAGCGTGCCAGGGCTGTTTGGCGACGATGCGACCAATGTCACGCTGTTGGCCGCGCCAGATGATTTGGAGGTTACGGGGCGGCTGACCTGCGACGGGATTGGCGTGCGCAATGTCGAGGTCGCGTTCCTTCCGGACCTGATCACTCTATCGCCAGTCTATGCCGTCACGGGCACGGGTGGCTACTTCACCGCGTATCTGCCGCCGTCGGATTACAGCGTGGAGGTCAACCACGAATCCTTCCTGGGCGACGGCTCTTGGATACAGTACCAATCATACGAGACATTTGCACCGTCTGGCGAAGGGGCCGTATACGACATTTACGCGGTCAAGAGAGTCGAACTCCACGGAGCGGTTCTGGGCGCTGCGAGCGACATCGATGTGACGCTCGAGGGTCTTGAGAAAGTTCCTGTGGACGTGGATGGCTTCACGTATTCCGCGTTCGTGCAGCCCGGGACCTACTATCTGTATGCTTCAGGGAAGACTGGTGATACGGACTATGCAAAGATGGTCCTTGCCGAGGTGGCCGTCGGCTCAACGCAGTTCGACATCAATCTGGAGCAGGCGTTTAACGTGTCGGGCGTTGCATACATAGGCTCCGTCGCCTCGACGAAACCGGTAACGGTGACTGCTATCACAGCCGACGGTGCCCACGTCACGGTCATGTCCTCTGCCTCGGGGGCGTTCGCAATTCAGCTGCCGCCCGGAACGTACGCGATGGAGAGTGTCCTGGAATCGACCATGACGGTGGAAGACCGAATCCTGTACGTCGAATACACCGCGTCGGATATCGTCAGTGTCGTTTCGGACAACACCATTTTCAACCCACATCTTGAGATGTGGTTGGACAACGCAACGATATCTGGGACAGTCACTGGCGTTGACGGCCTGCCAACACAGGCACAGATTGTGCTTACTCCCAACACGAAATACGGCCTCGGGGCGGTCCTCTATACCGACTCCTCTGGCAAATTCACCGCTGCTGTGCAGCCGGGTGATTACACCGTGCTCGTGAAGCGCCTTCAGGACAGAAGCGTCTCGCTCGGATTCGTGGAGATAGCCAGGAACAGTGTAGTGGACCACGACGTTGAGCTATCAGCCGGGGAGTACCTGTCTGGAAGAATCACGACGAAGGGCGTGGGTGTTCAAGAGACCTTAGCTGTATCCAGCGGCGACTCGAGCCTGTCGGCCCAGAGCGACTCTCAGGGATACTTCTCAGTGTTGGTGCCGTCGGGGAAGTACTCGCTTTCAGCTAGGACAGAGAGGGCCGAGGCCGGGATGACTATAGACTACTCCCTGACCAAGACCGTCGAAGTGGCGACGACGGATGTGTTCGTCGACTTCGCCCTGACAAGGAACAACATCCGTTCGGTCTCGGCAAGCTGGAATTCATCAGTCGCGCTGCCTGCACGCCCTGGTGAGAAGGTGTCCTACTCATTCACGGTAGAGAACACGGGCAACATCGGCGACGATTACACATGCCGGTTCCTCGGTAGTGGCTTCGATGTGGAATTCAGTCCGGAATCGCAGTTCATCGATTTCGGCACGAATGGCAACAAAGCAGTCTTCGTCGTCGAGATCACGGTTCTGGATGACGCCGCCGCCGGCGATTCGGATGTGCCCATCCAGGTGACCTCCGAGTCGTCTTCGGCTTCGAGGGCGGAGGTCGGGCTTATAGTCAAAGTGCCCCCAGTGTACGCATCGGAGATCACATATTCTGAGCAAGCCGGTGAGGTGTCGAGTACGGCGACTCGTACTCCTGTCACCGTGGCGAACACGGGCAACATCGAGGGGGAGTTCTCGGCAGAGATCACCAACTCGGAAGTTTTGCGCGAAAGCGGGTGGAATGTGCGGCTGTTGTCCGTCGAAACCTTGGAGGAGATAGACTCCGTGGACATCGCGTTCCAAGGCAGCGAGAATCTGTACATTGAGTTCACGGCCATAAGGTCTGACCCTGACCCGAGTGCCGAGGCCACGATTGTGGTCACCGCTGTGAACGATACGGGGCAGGTCACGGTCTCATCCGTGCCGATGTTCCTGCCCGATGTCAGCGTCGGCCCCGGGGACCTCGAGGCCGTTAGGGATGATGTGTCGTACGACTACGACCCGTCGAACCTGTACGTCAACATCGGACTGGTTTGCTCGATCGGCGCTTTGGTCGCGATGTTCTTCATCTTCAGAAAGCGGAAAGGCCTCGGTGGGAAGAAGCGGAAGGGTGAGGGCCGATGATTACTCATAGTCGTCGCTATTGGGCTACAAGACTCGCACTGGCGTTGTCTGTCGCGGTGTTCTTCATCTCTGCGCTGAGCATCCTGCCGATCGCCAAGAACGCCGGCGCATACTCGGACATAACGATCAACTTCGAATGCCCGGCATTTGGAGCTAAGGCCGAGGTAATGACCTGCAAGCTAACGATTACCGGAGGACCAGCGGGCGATTTCGGGGGCAACTTCAGCTACAAGGCGGAGATCATAGCGGATAATGAGACCGGCTCACATGTTTCGCCATCGAGCAGCTCGTCAGCATCAGGCGTCTTCAACATCTCCGTCACCATGCCGGGCTACGCCCCCCAGACAATCAAGATACGAATCAATGTGACATCAGAGGACTTCAGCTCTGGAGAATCAAGCGAGAAGACCAGGGACTATGAGTTGAAGGTCATCGATCCGATCGTTCTCCGGGCAACTGTCTACAACACGGGCGCGGTTGATGCGAAGAACGTGACGGCCAAATTCTACGCCGACGGCGAATACCTCGGAATGCGGATATTCGACCTTGGGGCGGGTGCCAGCACCGTGCTCACGTACAACTGGACCTGGGTGAATATCGACTCGGGAAGGCATACGGTGACGGTCGTGCTCGATGGCTCAAACGACTTGGTGGAGTTCAGCAACGGGAACAACGTCTACACCATGACGGTCTACGTTGGGGACGAGAGCAACCCGTTGGGCGCAGTGTTGACGGTAGGCGTCATAATAATGTCCGTCATGGTATTCCTCACATTCTTGCAGAAGCCCTCGACAAAGAAGAAATAACCGTCGCCGCTGGCGAGCAGGAGCACAAGTCAGGGATAGCCTAAAATATTATCCGGGCTTTTCGTCGTCCGTTACGGGGACGATTGCTTTGTCGGAACACATTGTCAACCTGTCAGACGCGGACTTCAACGAGAAGCTGAAGAGCTCGCCGAAGCTTGTTGTGGACTGCTGGGCGCCCTGGTGTGGCCCATGTAAAATGATCGCGCCTACGTTCGAGGCGATGGCGAAAGACTATCAGGGAAAGGTCACGTTTGCCAAGCTCGATACCGACCAGTGCCCTAAGACCGCAACGTCGTTGAGCATACACAGCATCCCGACGCTGATATTCTTCAAGGATGGTCAGCAAGTGGAGCGGCTGACTGGAGCTCATCCCAGGGCCAACATCGAGGCGGTCCTCAAGAAGCACTTCCAATGACAGGTCAACCCATGCCCGGCTTCTTCATCAGTTCGTCAAGTCTGTCGTAGAGACGTCGGGCATTGGTCGCAACCGCAACGTCGCCCCTCGTCTTCTCTAGAAGGCTTCTGGCGACATCCTGTTTGTGCTTAACCGCAGCTATGGCGTCCGGATAGTCGAACCTGACCAGTGCATGGTAGATGTCCTCCATGCGGTCTAGGAAGTGATTGGCTTTGTCGGTGTTCCCACGTCTGAGCTCCTCTAGTGCGAACCTCCTGAGCTCTCCCACGGTGTCTCCCAACGCCAATAGATAGGGGACGCTGCCTATGCCGAGATCTTCTGGCAGCGGCACGTCGTCGTTCTCGATGAGCGAGAGCACTATGCCCACCTCAGCGTATTCTTGGAAGGCGCTCTCCACGTAGCCGGTTCGGACCAGGTCTGGATGGTCTCCTAGAAGGCTAGATAGCCTCGAGACTTCGTCCTTGAGCTCGGACAGCTTTTCGGTGGCTTTCTGCCCCCTATGCATATCCTTAAGCGCTGAGCCTGACAGTCTCACGACCGCCCTTGAGGACTTTAGCGCAATCTCCCTCACCTGGTCCTTCTCATCGAGTTCCGCCTCTATCTTCTCTATCGCAGCGTCGAGGTTCTTCATCAAGCGTCACCTCTAATCTCCTTCATGTGGCGCACACGCGCCTCAATCATCTCTCTTCTACCGATGTCGTGGCGGACCGCGATTCTGCCGGAGATGTGCTTGATAGCCCTCTCAGCAATCATCTCAGCGTCATGAATCTCTTCCGATACGCCGACTATCCCTGCGGACCTCGAGGTCGTCGTCAGAACGCGGCCATCGCTTGCATTGACGTTGGCATAATAGAGGACCGCTCCCTCGTCAGCTATTCCAGCTTCGTCTATTTTGATCTCCTCACCTGCTAGGGGCTTTGTGCCGTATCCTTCAGGCACGACGTACTTGCACACTGTCGCTCTTGGCGCAAAAGCGGCTCCGTTCATCGAGATGCCTCCGCCCGCCATTCTTTCGCATATCGCCGCGAAGTCGCTGTCCAGGATCGACAGGACATTCATCGCCTCTGGGTCTCCGAACCTAGCGTTGAACTCTACGACCTTCGGACCTTCTTTGGTCAGCATGAATTGGCCGTACAGAACGCCTTTGTATTCCGCACCCTCCTTTCTAAGAGCCTCGACGACATCGCTCATTATTCCCACCGCAGCGTGATAATCGTCCTCGCTGAGGAACGGGAGCAAGCCTCCTGCCTGAGAGTACGCGCCCATACCGCCTGTATTGGGCCCCTTGTCCCCCTCGAACGCCCTTTTGTGGTCTTGAACGGCTGGCATTGGAACTAGTCGCATGCCATCACAGAACGCCTGCAGCGTGAACTCCTCTCCCACAAGCTTCTCTTCGATGACCAGCTGAGCGCTTCCTCCTATACGCTTCTCCAGTATGTCCTTAGCGTAGGAGATGATGTCCTCCCTGGACATGAGGTGTTCTCCGAACACCTTCACCCCTTTTCCTCCAGTGAGCCCTGTCGGCTTCACTACGATACTCTCCCCTAAGTCATCAATGGCCTTCTTGACATCGTTGATGTCGTTGGCAACCGAGAACTTCGCGCGTCCGGCGACACCGTGCTTGAGCATCAGCTCGCGCGAGAAGCTCTTGGAGGTTTCTATCATCGCAGCCGCTTTCGAGGGACTCGCTGTCGGGATTTCGGCTGCTTCAAGGGCGTCGGCTATGCCGGCCTCGAGCGGCGCCTCTGGTCCGATGACCGCCAACGCCACGCCTTTCGATTTGGCATATTCAACCACCTTCAAAACATCCTTCTCGTTGATCAGAAGACAATCCTTGGCCCGTCTCGATATGCCGGGATTGCTGTTGCTCATGCATGCGTATATGTCGTTCCCAGAGCGAGCCAGCGCCTCGACGATTGCGTGCTCCCGCCCTCCACCGCCGACAGCCAGTATCTTCATTACATGCCTCCCCTTCGGTGCATAAAGCTCGCATCTTAAGTACATTGCCACAAGCCCGACGGCAACGCTGAACCGTACCGAGGAAGCCGCCCAACAAACCATTTAAGGAGGCGAATTCCATCTACTGCACCATGAGGTACTCTGGCCAGGTCGGCCAGTCGCTTGTGGATGCAGGGGTCGATGTGGGTGACGAGATAGAGGTTTCCAGGAGCGGGGAGATATACCGCGGGATCCTGATGCCCCATCACGACTTCAGCAACCCGGCGATAGTCACACTCAAGCTCGCGAGCGGATACAACATCGGCTTGGAGCTCGGTAACGAATCTAAGGTGAGGCTCGTGTCTAAGAAACAGGCGGAGACTGCGACCGAGCGATCAATGCCAGTCGACGCGTCGAAGAAGAAGGTCGCGTTCCTAGGCACGGGTGGCACGATCGCATCGTATGTCGACTACCGGACAGGAGCGGTTCATCCTGCGAAATCGGCGGAGGAGCTCGTGTTCTCTGTCCCGGAACTGATGGACCTGTGCGATGTGAAAGCGCGCGTATTGTACTCCATTTACAGCGAGAACATGGAGGTGTCGCACTGGCAGGAACTCGCGAAGGCAGCGGCGGACGAGCTGAACTCCGGCGCTGCAGGCGTGATCATACCGCACGGTACAGATACGATGGGGTTCACTTCTGCGGCGTTGTCGTTCATGCTGAGGGGGCTCATGGGCCCCGTTGTCTGCGTCGGCTCCCAGCGGTCCTCTGACAGACCATCCTCAGACGCCACTATGAACCTCCTGGCCGCAGCCAGGATTTGTGTGGACACTGACTTGGGCGAGGTCGTCGTGGTGATGCACGGAGATGTATCGGACGACTTCTGCAGCGCACACAGGGGGACCAAGGTGCGCAAGATGCACTCATCGAGGCGCGACGCGTTCAGGAGCGTCAACATGGACCCCATCGCCCGCATAGAGGGGCCGAATATCACGTTCGCAACAGAGTATTCAAAACGCACCGCTGGCCCAGTCGAGGTCTTGGACAAGATGAACAAGCGCGTCAGCATGCTCCAGTTCTATCCCGGGTTCGAGCCTGAGCATTTCGACATAATAGCCGGCAATGTCAATGGGATGGTCGTGGCCGGCACCGGGCTCGGGCACGTGTCCGACAGATTGGTAGCATCAATACGTGAGGCGGTCAAGAACGGCGTCTTCGTTGCGGTCACCACACAATGCCTTCAGGGAGCCGTCAATCTCAACGTGTATTCGACGGGGCGTGACATGATCTCCGCTGGCGCAGTGCCGCTCGGGGACATGCTGCCTGAGACTGCATACGTGAAGCTGATGTGGGCCCTTGGGCAGACAGACGCCCGCGAGGAGGTCGAGAAGATCATGCTCACCAACATCGCTGGGGAGATCGCATCGAGAAGGAGTGTGTGATTTGGATCACAGGACACTCGGTCTCAGGGTCGGCATTGAGATTCACCAGCAGCTCAACACGGGCAAGCTGTTCTGTGAGTGCGACTCGGACCTCGTGGACGACTATGAGAAGGAGTTCATTCGCAGGCTGAGACCCACCCAGAGCGAGATGGGAGAGATAGACAGAGCGGCGCTCGAAGAGGCGGAGCGCAAGCTTCATTTCAGATACCAGTCTGTGGGCTGCTCATGCTTGGTGGAAGCAGATGAAGAGCCTCCTCATGACGCGAACAAGCTGGCGATAGAGGCCGCACTGGAGATGTCCCTGTTGCTGAAGGCCTCGCCGGTGGACGAGATACACTTCATGAGGAAGATAGTGATTGACGGGTCGAACACATGCGGTTTTCAGCGCACTGCTCTGATAGCCACGGGCGGCGAAATGGAAATCGATGGAAAGAGCATATCGATATCATCCATCTGCCTCGAGGAAGACGCCGCCAGGAAGATGGTCGAGAGGGGATCCGAGGTGACCTACCGCCTGGATCGGCTCGGAATACCGCTAATCGAGATTGCCACTGGCCCCGACATCACGACGCCTGAAGAGGCCAGGCAGGCCGCTATGAGGTTGGGCGCGCTGCTCAGGGCAACACGTAAGGTGAGACGAGGGATTGGCACCATAAGGGAAGACATCAACATATCGATCCCAGGAGGAGCGCGCGTCGAAATCAAAGGCGCACAGGAGCTGAGGCTGTTGCCTGCATACGTTGAGATGGAGGTGAAACGACAGCTGGCGCTGCAGGAGGTCAAGGATCTGTTGAGGCAGAGGGGAGCGGCGAAGACCAATCCCGAGATAGTCGATGCTACTGAGATGCTCAAAGGGTCCAAGAGCAAGATGATCACATCCGCCATCGAATCAGGAGGCAAGGCGTTGGCCGTCAAGCTGCCGAAGTTCGCGAAGACGCTATCGAGGACATGCGAGGGCGTGACGCGACTCGGTGCTGAGATGGCGGCACACGCGCGCGTAGCCGGCGTGAAGGGACTCTTCCATTCGGATGAGTTGCCGGCATATGGGATTACTGCCGCTGACGTCAACAGGCTCTCTAAGAGCCTGGAACTGGATGCGGACGATGCATTCGTTCTTATAGCCGATGATGAAGCCCGGGCGAGAGCAGCGCTTCTGAAAGCCGTCGCAAGGGCGAACGCCGCCATCGATGGCGTGCCCGAGGAAACTCGGGACCCACTTCCAGACGGGACGACCGTATACAGCCGCCCCCTGCCGGGAAGGCACAGGATGTACCCAGAGACCGACGTACGCCCGATTCTGGTCAACGAGGCTGTGCTGGGAAGCATAAGGCTGAACATGCCCGAGTTGCCAGAGGAGAAGGTCAGCCGATTCGTGAAGGACTTCGGCATCAGCTCGGATCAGTCAACGGCTCTCATAGACGACGCGCTTGATGATGAGTTCGAGCTGTTGGCAGGCTCTCTCGGCAATCCGCAGGTCGTGGCAAGGATCTATCTTCAGGAGTTTCCAGAGCTATCGAAGGCCGGCCTCGATATCTCGATCATCGGAGTCGATGTTGTCAGAGCGACCCTGGAGCGACTCAGGGACGGAGCCTTCGCGAAGGAGGCCATACCCGAGGTGTTCGCTTGGATGATCAATAACGATGATTGCGATGTCGACCATGCAATGGATGGCCTCGGCATCTCGAAGATGGATGTGGACGCGGTCCGGAAGGTGTGCGATCGAGTAGTATCGGAGCGTGCAGACTTCATAAGGGAGCGCGGGGAGGCCAGCCTCGGCCCTCTCATGGGCATCGTCATGAAGGAACTTCGCGGGAAGGTCGATGGCAAGATAATCAGCGAGGTTTTGAGCGAGAGGATAGGACAGCTCCTGTCTTGATGCCTTTCTTCGACAAGATCGTAAGAAAGTCCTTGCAGTACTCCACGGCGGCTCCATCGTCCGTCTCGCGGTTGGTGAGGAACTTCATGCAGAGCTCGTTGAGGCTCTCCTCGTCATTGTATTTCCTCTTCTTCTTCTCCTCAGCCATATGTACCATCCTGGGTAGGAATTAGGGGATGGCCAAGGTCGCCTAATAAAGCTTATGCTTCAGATATCAGAAGCCTAGATGTCGGGCTCGAGCCGGTACGCGAAGATCGATTCGAAAAACATGTGCTTCTCCTCTATCAAGGCCGACTGGTATTGCTTCTTCGCCGCCCTCAGGAGCGTCCTGAGGCCGCCCAAGGAAGACAGGATGATGTAGATTCTTCCGTTCGGAGTAAGGTGTTTGGAGGCCTGCTCAAGGAAAGGCCCTGCGACGTCAGCCCCATCCTCCCCGCCGCTCCAAGATTTCTCGATCCAAGAGCTCGAAGTCTCCTCCACTGCCAAGTATGGTGGGTTGAACGCTATGACATCGAAGTTGCCGCGAACGTTCTCGAAGAGGTCGCTCTGGACGACTTCGATCTGTGCGCCGTTTCTGAGCGCATTTCGTCGAGTGCATTCCACTGCGTGCGGGCTGATGTCCGCCGCTACCACATCCGCCCCCGCCTTTGCAGCGTGTATCGCTATCAGCCCGCTGCCGGATCCCATCTCAAGAAACCTCTCCCCCTCTCCAACTTCGATCGCCTGCAGTAACAGGTAGGAGTCGTCGCTGGGGTTGTACACTTCCGGAAGGAGGTCGATGTCAACGGACTGGTCGAATTTCACGTTAAACCGTACCTCGTAGAACAGCTTTGATGCTTAAGGTTTTACTATCATGGCGCATTAACCTGATTGAACATCTGTCGCATGGCGATAGGCACAGGTGACGCTACGAACAAGTGATTAGAGGCGAGGGGCATCGGATGAACGGCTGGGTTGTCGCAAGCATCGTCATCATCATCGCCACCGTGGTGTACTCGTATCAGAGACGGCTCAGCTATTCGATTGTGGCGAGCGTGTCATGCGGAGCGATATTCGTAATAACGATCCTTGCATCTGACACATTTGACGTCATTTACAGCTCGACTTTCGCAGACCTGGCCTTCAGACCGCGGGACCTGCTGGATTTTGGCAGAAGTTATACAGTACTCACTTCGATGTTCACGCACGCAGGTCCCGAACACCTGATTTGGAACATCCTGGGACTGGCATTCCTTGGGACGATGTTCGAGCAGAAGGTAGGGACGCGACCGTTCATTATAGTCTTCATGATCTCGGGCGTGTGTGGGACGCTTGCGTTTGCAGCTCTCGGGTGGAATCATCTTACCGCGGCAGTTGGGGCGTCCGGTGCGATCAGTGGGGTGCTGGGAGCCCTAGGGAGGATGTTTCCCAATGAGCGAGTGGCGTTTATTCTGATGCCGACTTTCCCGATGCCGATATGGGTATTCATCCTTGGATATCTGGGACTGCAGCTGATATTCGCGCTGGGAGATACGAACATCGCGGTTGAAGCGCACATCGGAGGATTGCTGGCTGGGATGATAACCGCCCCGTATATCGCGAAGCTTCCGCTGCACAAGAGAGTCAAGCGCATGATATCGCTCAACGCTTTACGAAGGCTTGCTAATACGCCGGAGCTGAAGTTGATTCTCAGGCGGATCGAAGACGAGGAGATTCCGGACGTTCGCAGCGCATGGATCGAGGAGTTTCTGTCGAAGGCGAACTGCCCCCATTGCGGCGCGCGTATCAGGGTGTCTCGCGAATCGATTACCTGCGAGCGGGGGCATATGCTCTGACAGGGCCAAGAATCCTGGTCCTCCGTGAGGGGCACATTGTCAGGGATGGCAATTAAGAGGTCGATGCTTCCTCCACCGTTGCCGTCATAGAATCTGGTGATCACGTAATCATTGTGGATACCGGTTCCCGTGCCGAATCGGGGGAATTGGGGCACGTGTTGAATGCGCGTTCATTGCGCCCCGACGACATCGATATTGCAGTGAACGCCCATCTCCATATAGACCACTGCGGAGGAAATGACCTGTTCCCGAAGGCGCCTTTTATGGCGCATGGGATGGAGGACCCGCCCTTTGGCGCCGTGAAGGTCAATGAAGGTTGCGGGAAGAGTGTCGGCCATGGAAACCCCGGGACACACGGCAGGCAGTGTGACGATCATTGTCGAAGCAGAGCAGAGGTGCGCGATATGTGGGGATGCCATCCCGGCCAAAGCCAACTACGATGCTGGCGTGCCTCCCGCCATCCATACGGGCCGTCGCCTGGCCACTCATAGCATGAACAGGATACTCTCGTGGGCTGAAATCGTCATACCCGGCCACGACACTCCGTTTGAGGTGGCTAGAAAGAAGTAAGTCTCAGGAGCATTATCGGATGGAATAGATGACGACGCCGACCTCCATCATTGTGGAATGCCCCATATGCAAGGATGAGACGCTTCACCAAGTTCTGTCTGGCAAGCTGGCCGGGAAGAACGCCAACGTGCTCGATTCGACGGTCAAGTGCAGGTCCTGTGGGCGGGTACACCATGTCGTCCTTAAGGGCGAGAAGCCAATCTCCGTCCCGGTAGTCGTCAGTTGGCTCAAGGAGTCGAAGCGCGAGTCGATAATTCTCGGCCCTGACGAAGTGCTTTCGGTCAACGACGAGGTCATGTGCGCGGATCTGCCAGTGCTCGTTACATCGATAGAGTCGAAAGCGGGCGCACGGGCCGACGTATGCAAGGTCAGGGATATCAGCACCATCTGGGCCAAGCGGTTCGACAAAGTGAAGATACTGTTCTCCATCAATCACCACGGCAAGACGTATCCTGAGCAGATGATTGTCTCGCCCGACGAGGAGTTCTTCGTGGGCGACATGCTTCGCGTGGGCAACAGGGACGTGGTGATCCATGCGATAAAGATCCAGGGGAAGAGCGTCAGGAAGGGAGGGGCCGCAGCGAGGGACGTTGTGAGAATCTACGCTAATATCGTCCGGAAGACTACTTATTGACCGGCGGATTCGCCAAGGTTTAACATCGAACATTGACATAGATGGACCCATGGACAAGGAAGCCATGAGGGTGGAGCGCGACGCACTGGTGGATAGCCTCATAAGACGGGGATACATTGTTTCGTCCATTGTCGAGGAGGCTATGAGGCGAGTGCCGAGGGAGGAGTTCGTGCCCGCGAGGATCAAGGGCGACGCCTATGTCGACACCCCTATGCCAATCGGAGCGGGACAGACGATATCCGCTCCACACATGGTGGCGATAATGGTGGAGAAACTCGACCTCAAACAGGGCCATAGAGTGCTCGAGGTGGGCTCAGGCTCCGGATATCACGCCGCGGTCGTCGCGGAGGCAATCGCGCCAGGCGGGCACGTCTTCACAATCGAACGTATAGAGCCTCTTGCACGTTTCGCGGAGGATAATCTGAAGCGGACCGGTTACGACGACGTCTCAGTTTTTGTGGGCGACGGGTCGAAAGGGTTGAGGGAACACGCGCCTTATGACAGGATATTCGTCGCGTGCGGGGCCCCCGATATCCCCGTTCCCCTGATTGACCAGCTGGCGGATAATGGGCTGATGCTCGTGCCCGTCGGCAATAGAATGTACCAGGATCTGATCCGCGTCGAGAGAAAGGGTGACAGCATCATCAGACAGAACTACGGTGGGTGCGTATTCGTTCCGCTCATCGGAGAGTTCGGATATTGACTGGTCACAAGATGTCAAGTATTCTTCGCAGATCCTTTTCGTGGACTACCCGATCCGCTCTTTGCAGGATGTCATCGTCCTCGGGGCAGAAAGCTATCCCGAGGCCGGAAGCGTCGAACATGGGGATATCGTAGCGCGAGTTGCCGACGCTGACGATGCCGCTCTTGTCGAATCCGAACATGTTCGCCAACATCTGCACCTTCTGGTCCTTCCCGTCCAACCTGACGTTGAGGATGCCCTCGCCCGTCAGCCTTCCCAAGCAATCAGCCACGAATCCGTTCGCGAAGAACATGTCCATCTCAAGCTCGATGGCGACCCTCTCCGCCAGGATATCTATGCCCGCGGATACGATCGCAGTCTTGGCGCCTTTCATTCTCAGGATTTCAACCGTCTCCCTTGCGCCTTTCATCAACGGGGCGGTCGACAATATGCGTTTCAAGCGGTCCATCGTAAGCGTCGGATCTCGCTCCATCCACAGAGCCACGTCTCTCCTGATGAATTCCAAATCGTCGATTTCGCCCCTCAGGTATGCCTGAAGGGAATGTTCGTTGTCGACGCCGAAATGCCTGTGGACGTAGACCCACGAACTCTCGATGTCCACGAGTACACCGTCCATGTCGAAGACCACGAGCTTGGCCATGCGCTCTGATTGCGGAAAGCTTTATTAAAAGCCTCCCCCGATGGCCCGGCACAGATGATAACGCTCATTGGCGTTGGGCATGTGTTCGCGATATCAAACCAGGTCACGCAGCTTATATGCTCGAGAAGGCCCGATGTCGTCTGCATCGAACTCGACAAGGCGAGGTATGATTCTCTTCAAAACCGCACCCGATCAGGACGCGTCCCCATCCAATATTCGTTGCTAGCGCTCTTCCAAAGGAGGATGGCGGATAAGTTTGGCACTGAAGCAGGTGATGAGATGCTCGCAGCGGCGGCGGCCGCGCACGAGGTCAACGCGAAGGTCGCTCTCATCGACGTCGAGGCCTCAGCTATGTTGACGATGCTGTGGAGTAAGATGTCGATGAAGGAGAGGGTGAAACTCCTCGTGGGAGCGCTGATTGGCCTCGTCACCTCGAAGGAGACGGTTGAGAAGGAGATCGAGGCCTTTCAGAATGATGACGAGGCCTATCTGAACGGCATAGGTGAACAGTTCCCGATTCTCAAGAAGGTGCTTATCGACGACAGGAACCGGATAATGGCTCAACGAATTTCCCGGATTGCGGAGACCCATACAAACGTGGTCGCCGTGATCGGCGACGGCCACATTAACGGCATCGCTACGCAGCTGGCACGCGGAGATTTGGAGATAGTCCGACTGAAGCAGCTTATGAGCGGCGTCCCATTGAGCTCTGAAGGGCCCGCCGAGCACAGCACGAGCTTCTATGTCGACGACACCATCGGTCGGCAGAGCTGATTGCCCCAATCACATAGATGCGCCTCCTCCGTTCACATTCCCCATGAAAAGAATTTAGAACGGGAACTCCTTAGGCTGCTCGGCGGCAGGTGCGTTTGTGAAGGTCACACTGATAAATCACACGGAGAACCCCGATAGGGTATGCGCCGCCGCGGCGCAGTCCTGTTATTCCGAGAAGGGCGCGACAGAGCTGTTCGAGGCCACCTCCGACGACCGGGCAGAGAAGATGATTGAGAAGGTCGTCGGCATGGGACACCTATCAGTTGTTGAACACGCACATTTCACGTTCAGCGTTGAGGGTGTGTCGAGGAGTCTGACCCATCAGCTCGTCAGACACAGAATCGCTTCGTATTCCCAACAAAGTCAGAGATACGTGAGCATGGACAGGGCGGAGTACGTGATTCCTCAGACGATATCCGATGACCCTGAGGCGAGGGCCTTGTACGCGAAGGCGATGGACGAAGCGTGGAAGGCTTATCGCGAATTGGCACGGAAGGTTCCGAAGGAGGACGCCCGCTACGTCCTGCCGAATTCATGCCATACCAACATAACGGTTACCATGAACGCCAGGGAGCTTTGGCACCTGTTCAGGCTCAGGTGCTGCAGACGCGCGCAGTGGGAGATACGCCTGATGGCCTGGATGATGCTCGCGGAGGCGAAGAAGGTCGCCCCAATACTCTTCTCCGATGCTGGGCCAGGATGCTTCAGGGGTGCCTGCCCCGAAGGCGAGTACTCCTGTGGGAAGCCGTACGACAAAGCCGACCCCCCAACCGAGGACGACCTGATGGTGAAGAGCTCCGGCGCGCGCGAGTAGCGGTGGCATGTGGCGGCCCACTCGCGGCGTTCCACAAACCATATATATACCCTTCTCATTGGGAAGCCTCCACGGTGAGCCAATGGGTAACATAAGACCGACGTACATCAAGCGGGTGGCCGTCGAGCTGGTGCAGAAGTATCCTGACCAGTTCACAGGCGACTACCAACACAACAAGCAAATGGTATCCAAACTCACCGATGTGCGCTCCGTTTCAATGAGGAACAAGATCGCCGGTTATGTCACCAGATACCGGAAGCGATACGAGGCCTGACATAACATGTATCTTTGAACCGGACGCGATGCGTTTTTGCGGCGCTTCGCGCGGCCGAGGATATATTAAAGGAAGCGTATCAGGTGTGTGTTTGAATGCAGCCTGCTGTTGAGACCCAGTCTCTAACAAGAGTGTTTCGACCTAAGAGGAAGAAGGAGGGTAGCATAGTGACGGCCCTCGATTCCGTCGACCTCCGCATCAACAAAGGTGAATTGTTCGGCGTACTGGGCCCGAACGGCGCTGGAAAGACTACCCTGCTGAAGATACTGAGCACTCTCCTGCTGCCCACGTCGGGGAAGGCCTACGTGGCGGGGTTCGATGTCGAGAAAGACCTTCTGGATGTGCGGAAGCGCATAAACATGGTCTCTGGCGGCGAGATATCGGGATACGGCCTTCTGACGGTCAGAGAGAACCTCTGGATGTTCTCGCAGTTCTACGGCATCAAGAGCAAGGAAGCGAACGCCAGGATCGAGGAGCTTCTCGGGCGCTTCGGCCTTACGGAGAAGGCCAAGGAGAAGGTCAGGACGCTTTCGACCGGCCAGAGGCAGAAGATGAACGTCATAAGGGGTTTCGTCACGAACCCGGAGATAGTGTTCCTGGACGAGCCAACTCTCGGCCTCGATGTCAACGCAGCGAGGGCGGTCAGGGACTTCATCGTCGATTGGATTCGCAGTGACCGGAGCCGAACCGTGCTGCTGACCACACACTACATGATGGAGGCTGATGAACTCTGTGACCGGATAGCCATAATCGACGACGGGAAGATCCTCGCCTGCGACACACCGAGCAACCTGAAGAGGATGGTCAAGATGAACACCACTTTGACTCTCTCTGTCGCTGGTCTCAATGAGATCGCCGGTTTCGACACCATCCAAGGCCTCAACAGCTACTCGCAGACGAAGGACGTCGAGAGCAGCACAACTAAGCTAAGGTTCGTGCTTGAAGACGAATCGTGCGTGTCCGACATAGTGTCCAAGGTGGTGGCGGAAGGGTCGAAGATAATGTCGCTCCAGAAGACTGAGCCGACACTTGAGGACGTCTTCATCAAGCTTGTCGGGAGAGGCTTGGAATGACAGATAGCTATCTCATGAGGAACCTGCGGGCTGTCCGGGGCAGGGCATATCCCAGGCTAATAGGGTCGACTCGGGAGCCAAGCTGGTTCGTGTTCGACGTCATCCTCCCACTTTTCACAATAGCTGGCTACGCTTACGTATACAAGTTCCTGGACGCCAGAGCGGAGCTCATCGGATACGTCGTCCTAGGCGGCGCGATGACCGCGTTCTGGTTGAACATACTGTGGTCGATGGCCTCCCAATTGTACTGGGAGAAGGAGATCGGCAACCTGCCGCTCTACCTGATGGCTCCGATATCGAGGATGTCAATCCTCGCCGGGATGGCGGTCGGGGGATTGTTCGAGACCACGATTCAGGCAGCTATGACACTGGCCATCGGCGCGATTGCGTTCAACGTCGTGTTCTCACTCGCCAGTCCAGTCATGCTGTTAGTCGTGTTCGTAGTGACGATGATTGCCCTATACGGCATGGGAATGATGTTCGCGTCACTGTATCTACTGCTCGGGAGAGAAGCATATCACCTATCCGCACTGATGATGGAGCCCGTGTACTTCGCCTCGGGGTTCTACTTCCCGGTGAGGCACCTCGGGTTCTGGGCGGCGGCCGGGGCGTCCGTCATACCGATAACCCTGGGCCTTGACGCGCTGAGGCAGATAATCTTCCCTGAGGGGATAGCAGAGGACGCGTTTCTGCCGTTGAACACGGAGATCGCATTGCTGTCGGGCCTGTGCGTCGTATTCATGGTGCTTTCGAGGTACGCGCTAAGGTACATGGAATACCTGGGAAAGACGACTGGGAGGCTGACTCTTAGATGGCAGTGATGAACGACCTCAAGGTATTCAAGGACTCAGCGTGGCTCGGATGGCAGATGGAGGCCAACTGGACAGACCCGTTCTTGTTCCTCACATATTCGATTGTCAAGCCGATAGCGGGCACGTTGATACTCGTGTTGATGTATATGGTGGTGACCGGCGGCGAGACCGGCAACGCGTTCTTCTCATACATGTACGTCGGGAACGCCATGTACATGTTCGTGGCCGAAGTGCTGTTCGGGGTGACATGGGTCATCCACGACGACAGGGAGCACTACATGACCCTGAAGCAGGTGTACATCGCGCCAATGAACTTCTACATGTACATCATGGGCAGGTCCGCCATCAAGATAGCAATCACATCCTTCGGGGTGCTGGTAACCCTCATATTCGGCGTGATGGCGCTCGGCGTCGATATCGATCTCGCCGCAGTCGATTGGCCGCTCCTCGCAGCCTCGCTCGTGTTGGGACTGGCTTGCATATGCATACTCGGGCTCGCTTTGGGGGGCGTGTCGTTCCTCACGGCCAAGCACAGCATAGGAATCAACGAGGGGTTGGCGGGGGTGTTCTATGTGTTGTCCGGCGTTGTATTCCCGATCACGATACTCCCGACGTGGGCCCAGTCGGTTTCAAGGATTCTTCCCGTGACATACTGGATGGAGGCCATCAGACGAGCCATCGAACCTGGAGCCATGCGTGAGTTGGCTGACACTTCGGGGTTCGATGTGACCGGTATGGGCGGCATAAGCGACCTGACGATGATGTTGTACCTGCTGGTCTCCGTCGGCGCGTTCTTCGTCATGTCGATTGGCGTGTTCAGGGTGGCGGATTACATAGCACGCAAGAAGGGCAAGGTCGATTGGACGACCGCGTACTGAGGCATATCCCGATGGTTAGCTATTTCTACCGCCGCCCACATGGAGGAGCCGACCCCATCGAGAAATGCCCGAGTGGGGTAGCTTGGATATCCTAGGAGCCTGCGGAGCTCCGGACCTGGGTTCGAATCCCAGCTCGGGCGCCTCGACCTTCTCTCACCATTCTTTGAGGATCTTGTCGATAGCTGCCGCCTGATCGGCGTCGAGCTTTGGGTTCTTCGGACCATCGAGTATGCGAGATGCTTCCTCGTGCGCCTTGACGATGGCGTCGTTCCTTTCGGCCACCTTTAACCTCTCAGCGATGGTGCAGCTCGGGATGCGCGTCGCAGTCGCCTCCTTCCTGAACATCAGCGACGTGTGCCTCTTTGCAAGGAAGTTGCCGTCCAATCCCGCGGCCCTTATCGTGTCGAACGATATGGCATCCTCTCCGAAGTCGAATTCTCGCGTGAACTCGCGCGCTGCCTCCCACACCCAAGCGTCCAGTACGAGTTGTTCGTAGGATGCCCCGGCAGCTTGGTCAAGGCCACCGAAGCCAGAGGCAAGATCGGATTGAACAATGGCGTAGCTCGTCATGTAGTGAACGCCCTCCCAGATGTTGCCCATGGTTGTCGAGAGGTTTTCCAGTCCGAGGCCAGCAACCATCTTCGGCAGGCCGTAGTGTTCGGCCATCTGTCCGGCCGCAGCTCTGAAAAGGGGCGTCTCCAAGGCGCCGTAGTCGATTGACCCGGTTTTCAGATCGCCCGGGCTCGAATCGGAGCTGAACACAAAGGGCGAACCCTTGCTGGCTGCCTGAGATATCACGAGGCTGGCGAGGTTCTCCGCCGTTGTCTGGGCGACCGTCCCAGAGATGGTCACGGGGGAGGTCAGGCCAGCAACGGACGCGGCCATCGCGACGACTGGAATGCCAGCTCGGGCGAACTCGACCTGGGCCTCTACGAGGCCCTTCTCGAAGGCCAGTGGTGATATTGGACACTGGACAGAGGATATTATGGGCCTCTTGGCCAAGTTGTCCTCCCCGTCCGTCAATATTGAGGCCATGCGCACCATCATCTTTGCTTGCTCTGCGGTTATCGCTCCAAGCTGGACGTGCTTGGTGGTCCACTCGAGCGTCGTCTTCAGCTCGTACACTTCCTTAATACGCGCTGGCTGCTCGAGTGCGCCTACCATCGGCCAGAAGAAGTCTATCTGCGGCATGGCTTCTACGAGGATTGCGAAATTGCGCAGGTCAGCCGAGGTCGTAGCCCTACTCTCGCCGGTCAAGAGGTTTACCATGTAAACGCCTTCGCCGCCGTTCGCCACGTACATCCTGCCGTCGACAGCCGGTATCCTCATGTCCTTGGATTCGTCCCTGGCTGCCAGAAGAATCGATTTCGGAGCGGTGGAAAGAGCCTCCTTCACGACGTTCTCCGGGATGAGCATGCGCTCGCCGTTCTTAGATCTCATTGCCCCGTACTCCTCGAGCATCTCGCCAACTGTTACGCTGTGCACACGGACGCCCACTTCATCCAGGAGCCTTAGCGCTATCGCATGTATCCTACTGGTCTCAGTTCCATCTAGAAAATGCATCCTCGCTCTCGCCATGTTGTGCACCGTCCCAAAGCGGACCTGGTGAGGCAGTCAAGTTTACAAGAACCTTTTGGCTGAGAGAGGCGAAGGTTTTAGATGGTTAACGCATTCAGCTTCACAAATGGTTTTGGCACCATGGAGGCGGAGTGGAAGAAGGCAATACGGCGTTTTCTGTTGAACAACCTCGGCCAGATGGAACAAGATGAGGTTGATGCGTGGCTCGCAGGCGATTTTGAGCTGGCCCCGTTGTTGGAGCCACCGTTAAGAGCACTCTACGAGCACAAAGGAATAATCCTGGCCGAGATGCACCAGATATCTCCCGCGGAGATATTTGACAGGTTCACGATGGAGCATCCCGAACTCTCGTTCCCCGACCGGAACAAGGCTATTCTGCGCATAGGTCACGAGCTGGAAACTCTCAAGTCATTCATAAGCGCCCTGTAGATCATGTCCAAATCAGTTACCAGAATGATGATGAATAAGCTGTGCTGCGCAGGGCACAGAAACCCATTGTCAAGCCGCTCATCGAGCCGGCCGAAAAACCCGCCGGCACGCGCATAATGACCCTCGGCGCGGCGCCGTATGCCGAGGAAAGCTAACCGACCAGTTCTGACATAACGCCGTCTTCGTAGGCGCGAACACGTGCCAGGCGATCACCGAGGGCAGTGCCGACTACGCGCCGGCGGACCTTTTAGAGACACCTGCTTAAGTCGGGGCAGACCACGATCGACCTGTCGCTCGTGATAATTGCGAAGCCCGAGAAGATATGGGGGTTCACCGCGCGGGCCATGAGGGGCAAAGTCGACGTGATTGCCCTCATGCGCAAGGCAGGCGTTCCACCGAAGCCTACACAGATCGACGGCGGTTACCTCGTCACGATGGACTATGAGCCAGAGACTTATCTATACAGTTGCGGATATGGTCGCCGAGGTCGTGGCGATGCTTCTGGGAGCACACATACCTGTCTCCGGAGGGGTCTACAAGGCTCCTGAGCGAGGCCGGGCTCTCACATGCGACTGCATGCAGATATTCTCCAAGAACCAGATGCAGTGGAATGCGAAGCCATTGTCAGATGAAGACTCTCAGAAGTTCAGATCCGGCATCGAGGCGAACGGCATCGTCGAGACCGTCATCCACGACTCTTACCTGATCAATCTAGCCAGCCCAGACGAAGCGCTGCTCAGGAAGTCGCGCGAGGCGTTCCTCGACGAAATGTCGAGAGCGAAGAAGCTCGGCGTCCGGTACCTTATCTTCCACCCTGGAGCGCATGTCGGCTCGGGCGAGCAAATTGGCATAAAAAAGATCGCCGAGTCGCTCAATTGGGCGCGAGCGGAGTTCGACTCGTCAGAGGTGAACCTGCTGCTTGAGACAACTGCGGGTCAGGGAAGTGTGCTTGGACATTCGTTCGAGCAGCTCGCAAGGATAATCGATCTGCTCGATGAGCCTAAGAGCGCTGGCGTCTGCTTCGACACGTGCCACGCTTACGCGGCCGGTTATGATGTCAGGACTCCAAAAGGATACGAGAAGACGATGAGTCAGTTAGATGACGTCCTTGGTGTTGCCAAGCTGAAGGCCATGCATCTTAACGATTCCAAGGGCAAGCTCGGCTCTAGGGTAGATAGGCATGAGGAGATAGGGAAAGGGCACATCGGACTCGATGGATTCAGGAACCTTATGAACGACCAGCGTTTTGAGAATGTGCCGATGGTGCTGGAGACGCCCGGGGGCGAGAAACGTTACGCTCAAGAGCTCAAGACCCTGAGGGCACTTGTCATGAAGGGCTAGAGTCGCAGTTCGACGCCGAAGGATTCGACAATGTCGATGTTACCCGGTGGGAGTACGCGTTGCACCTCCTCGATGGGAACATGGAAGGCTCTCGCCGCGGCCTTCGCGAAGGCGTTCTTGTCTATGGCACCTGGCCTGATCAACGCGTAGCGTTTGCCGCGCGCCTTAACGGCCTCGACGGGTCCACACATTATCTTCCTCTCGCCCTCGAATTCCACCTCACCGAGCCCGAGCATTATCTCAGCCTTGTCGGAGTAGTTGCGTTTCCCGCGGATGACGAACGCTCCCCGCGCGAGAAACTCTCCGCTCTGAGGGCTCTTGCTAACCTGCTCTGGCAGAACCCAGTAGCCGACGCCAGTGCCCAATTTCGCGTTCCATGCCTTCGATGTTGCGACAGCGAACTTGCAGGCTTCAGCCAGGGTCTGTTCGCCAACGCCTTCCGCCATCTTCACAACGACGCTCGGAGCTCCATGTATGTCCGCGTGGGCGTACCTGTCTCCCGTCTTAAGGTGTTTCTTGACCAGCATGTCGTTCGTCCTCGCGTCTTTGCCGCCGAGTACGATGGCCCCCTCGCTGGAAACGAACCATCTGTACCTCTCGAACCAGAAACGCTTGGTCGGTTTGACGTCTGAGGCAGTCGACTGTTCGATTGCGGCCTTTCGCTCGCGGTCCCATTCGGCTATGGCAGCCCTCGTATCTTCGAGCGCTGGGAGGACTCCTTCGAGCTTCGCCTTCAGCTTCTTGCTCTTCTCGTAATATCTCTGGGCGTTGGACTCAACGGTGCCGTTCACGTCGAGGTCGTAAGTCGCTTCGCCAACGTCTATCCTCAGCTTTGCGGATTTCCTGTCGAACGAAACGAAGCCAGGCAGGTCTGTGAGGCCCTTCGATTGTGACAGATGGTCTTTCGCGGTCAGGAGTATGTGCGCTATGTCACCGTATGATACGAATACCGCGTCTCCTTCCGCCTGCGCCTTCTTCCATTCTCGCTGTAAGTCAAGCGCAGCCTCCTCCTGCTGTGCCAACTTGCGCTTGAGTCGATCGAGCTCTCCTTGGTTCGCCTTCTTATCCACCGTCTTCACCGACTCTGGAATCGACTCGACATAATTCCTGACGCACTCCGAGAAGGCCTCGAACTCCCTGTGTTCGTAGCCATCGTATATGGCCATTCTGAGGGGTACGGCATCGACGAGCTCACCTTCTTTCGTGACGACATATCCCCTGTTTTCGCTCCTGATGTCCTCGATTATCTCGTTCACAGCAGCCATGAGCTCCATCGCTTCCTCTTTGGAGATATCCTGTGCGGGGCGTTCACGGTCCACGTGCGCCCTTTCACAGATCTCCTCGCTGTAGGTTCCGCCGAGGTTCAGTTTCGTGGCGAGGGTTCTCAACACGTCGGATTCCGAACCTTTGAGGATATCCAGCAAGTCTTCCAAGGGCATGGAGGACGGATCCGGCACCGGCGGAGGGAACTCGAACTCTCGCTTGGCCTTGACATCGCGGTGTCTCCATGTCCGGCTCGTTAGCGGCTGGACTATCATACCATCCTTGACAAGTATCGCATTCCCCTTGCCGAAGAGTTCGAGCACAAGCTGGTGGACATCGTCTTTCTCAAGCCTCACGACCACTATCCTGTCAAAGCCCTGCTGCTCTATCCCGGCCACCCTGCAGTTTGTCACTCTCTTCCTCAGCATCATCGCGAAATCCGACGGATGCTGGGGCATGTCCTGTCCCTCCTTGGAGACGTAGAGCCATTCTCCCACACGGAAATGCAGGAACGCCTTCCCCTCTCCTGGACTCTTGATGGAGATGACAATATGTCGGTTGTTAGGCTGGTATATCTTGTCGACCCGCCAGTCTATGTATGTCTGCAGCTCCCTGACGATGGCACCCACGTCGAAGCTGCTGAGGGCCTTTTTCATCGTTCGAGAAATCCACTGGTCGCATAATAAATGATGGGTGCCTTCGACCGGGGTGACCCCCAGGGTCCGGCGGGGAACTTTTTAATATGACTGCCAAGATGCCTTGCACAACCCCTTCGATGCCACTGTGGCTTAGAGGTATAGCGACGCCTTGGTAAGGCGTAGGTCGAGGGTCCGAATCCCTCCAGTGGCTCTTCTCATTTTTCCAAAGCGGTCGCCAAATTGAGACTGTCGACCTACGGAATCCGTACAGGCGGGGAAGACGAAGACGCGTGTTCCTAGCTCTTCTCTTCGCTATCGATTTCCCTCTCGAGTGCTCGGAATTCGAGCTCTATGTCGGAGGCCCCGTCATCGAAATCTTCATCTGCCTTGTCTGACGCGTTCTTTGCCTTAGTGGCGGCGTTTCCTTTTCGAGGTATCACAAGGGCCAACGCGCCAACGAGTGCCAATGCCATCATGAAAAGGACCAAGGAAACATAGCTCATCATCTGCTCTGTCGAGTCTTCAGAATCAAAGGGAACTTCGGACAACACGAACAACGAAATGGCCATGAGCGCGGCAATCGCTCCAACCATCATCCCTATGGCATTTCCACGTCTCATAGTTCTGCACACTCTACTCGAGGCATCCCCTGCAACTCTCTTCGCCCTCCGTTGTAGCGGGATTAAGCGTATTTATCGTTTTCGAGAATGAACCTTCTGGGGTGCTAATGCCTCGCACGGTCGAGGACAGGGGCCACCTAGCTGAAGCCAACACTCTCACAGTCCATCGATTGTATCATGTGTGTTTCTGAGGCGGACTGCGCCTGGCGCCTGCCCGCCCGCGCCATGCAGCCAAGCGTACGCGCTCGTGGCTGCTCGGGAGCATCGCTACATCTTAATACGTGCGACACACACTTTGATTGGGACATCGAAGAACAGGATGGGGTGAATCATGCCCAAGAGATTGATAGAAGAAGCTCTAGCTAGCAACCCCACTGATACGGTCAAGGACGACCCGGCTGGACTATCGCCGGACTCGAGCGAAGATTCGGAGATCGAGAGCATCGCCAGAGGAATCGACATCTGCATAAAGGTCGTTGGCTGTGGCGGAGCTGGCTCAAATACGGTGGACCGTTGTGCTGAATCCGGCATCTCGGGCGTAGACCTTTGCGCTCTCAACACCGACGCCAAGCACCTTCTCAGCGTCAAAGCGCAGAAGAAGCTCCTTATCGGAAAGCTGATCACAAGGGGCTTGGGCGCGGGGGCCAGGCCCGAAGTCGGAGAGAAAGCCGCCATTGAAAGCATCGACGACATTCGAGAATGCGTCAAAGGGTCTCAAATCGTGTTCGTCACGGCTGGAATGGGCGGAGGGACCGGAACAAGCAGCGCCTTGGTCGTGTCCAAGTTGGCCAAGGAGATCAGGGCACTCACAGTCGGGGTAATTACTCTTCCGTTCAAATCCGAGGGGGAGCTCCGGATGCGGAATGCGATGGTCGGCCTTGGAAAGGTCGCCAAGGTCTGCGACACTACGATCGTGATACCGAACGACACTCTGTTGGAGCTCGTGCCTCATTTGCCTGTGCAGGCGGCATTTAAAGTTGCGGATGAGTTACTGGTTCAGACAATCTCCGGCCTGACGGAGATGTTGACGAGCGCGGGCTTGGTGAACGTCGACTACGCCGATCTCAAGACTATACTTGTCGAAGGCGGAGTGTCCCTCATCGGAGTGGGCGAATCAGCTTCAAAGGGCGAAGAACGCCTCGAAGACGCTGTCGAAGAGGCCCTTAACTCCCCGTTGCTCGGAAGGATGGATTTAAGAAACGCGAGAGGCGCGCTGGTCCGGGTGGTCGGCGGATCAGACATGACGATTGAGGAAGCTGCCAAAGCGGCGGAGCTCGTGAGCACGAGAATTCGCAAACGAGGTCGGTTGATATGGGGGTGCTCAGTCGAGAAAGCGCTTGATGGCAAGGTGCGTGTGCTGATAATCGTGACGGGGGCGCAATCCAAGTATATATTGATGAGGAACGGCGAGAACCCCGTCATGTCGCCGACATGCGAGGATTACAGAGGGGTACTGAACATCCCTTCTGGGGACGACGGCGACGACGACAGCTCGATGTTCGCTAGATGAAGGCCGATGGCAACCGTAACCGACGCGTCGCTCATAGGCCGAGTATGAGATTCGCCGTCGCTCCGAACGCAATCGCGAGCAAAACCGAGGCCGCAGTGATTCCAATCATGCCCTTCACACCGAACTCCTTGATGAGGACTGCCAGCGCAGCCAGGCACGGCATGAATATAGCCATCACGAGGGCAAATACGAACATCTGATGCGAAGTCATCGCGAGCGCTAGGTTGCTGGTTCCGAATAGAACCATTAGCATCTGCAGAGCCATCTCCTTGCGCAGTATGCCGAACACCAGAGCCACAATGGTTATCGCGGGCAACCCGAGCACGCCGGTCATGAAGGGTTCGGCAGGGTCCACCAGTTTCTGAAGCATCCCCTCCGCCATCAGTATCTCGAGAATGATGCTTCCCGCCAGCAGGAGCGGGAATGCGATTGTGAGGAACTCGCCGATCCTGAGCCCCGTCTTTCCAATGGTCTGTCGGAGTGTGGGCCACCTCAGTTCAGGTATCTCGAGCATCAGCTGTGAAGGTTCGAGTTTCATGGTTCTGTGTAGAACGAAGCCGAGTATGGCAAGCAGAGCCATCATGATCGCGAATATGAGCAGAGCCCATTGCGCTCCGGCGTAGTTTCCCACAGTTCCGATTATTATCGCCGTCTGAGCCGAGCAAGGAACTGCAACAGTGATCAGGACGGCTAGTATGACTCTCTCTCGTTTCGACCCCATCGCTCGGGTCGCCAGTATTGCTGGGACGTTGCAACCGTAGCCAACAACCATCGGTATGATCGCTCTTCCGTGGAGGCCGATTCGATGCATTATTCCGTCGAGCAAGGAAACCACTCTGACTAGGTATCCGGTGTCTTCCAGTACCGACAACATCAGA
The DNA here is from genome assembly GCA_029864565.1 of Thermoplasmata archaeon. Classification (GTDB taxonomy): domain Archaea; phylum Thermoplasmatota; class Thermoplasmata; order UBA10834; family UBA10834; genus UBA10834. Next base: position 50,071 of record JAOTTD010000003.1, read on the forward strand.
TAGAACACTAGGATGTAAGGCACGACGATGGCCAGCATCGCCTCTATGCTGAGGTAGACCCCGTCAAGAACGCCCTGTACGGCCGGGCTCTCGCCATCTTTGAGGTTGTCGAAAGCCCCTCGTGCGACACTCTCATACGAATCCACTAGCACCTCTTCTATCATCCCTCCACCGAAGACGAGTGTTAGGAATACCGCTGCTAGAACTGCGAGCAGTATCGGTATCCCAGTAGAGGGTCTGAGGGTCAGATCAGAGAGTGACGAGCGGCGTTTCTCTGCCGGCGCGATTCGACTCACTACCTCTTCAGCTATGCGCCCAGCCTCTCCGAATCTGTCCCTTTGGATATGTGCTTGAATGCTCTCCTTGTGCTGTCCTTCGAAATCCTCAGCGAGCGCATCCGCGCGTTCCGTGATGCGACCGCCTGCCTGCTTCCTGACCCTGCCGTCTCCCATCAGAATGCGAATCGCGACGGCACGGAGAGGGAAGGGCCAGTCAGGTTCGTCCAACATCGTGACGAGTTCGGATATTATCTCCTCCGTGTGGGAATCATATTTTACGCGAAACCCGCTCTTCGGGCGCAGCCGCACAGCTTCCCGCAGCAGCGCATCGATGCCATCCTCTCTGACTGCAACTGTGGGCACAGCGGAGGTCATTAGGCGTTCCTCCAACCCAGCAACGTCTATCTTCAGCCCGGTCTTTTTGACGAGATCGTACATGTTCAGAGCGACAACGACACTGTAACCCGATTCCAGAAGCTCGAAGAGTAACACGAGACTCCTCTCAAGCCTTGAGGCATCCGCGACCAAGATGACCGTGTCGGGCGTTCGCGAGAAGAGCAAGTCGGTCGTGACGCGCTCCTCATCAGTGTTGCCCGATAGTGAGTACGTGCCAGGCAGATCTATCACATCGATGATCATATCGCCAAGCTTTGCCTCGCCCTTTTGGAACTCCACCGTCGTTCCTGGGTAGTTCGCGCTTATGACGCCAATCCCTGTGAGCTTGCCGAACATGACGCTCTTGCCAACGTTCGGGTTACCAGCGAGCGCTATCTCCATCGATGACCACCAACTACGTGTCTTCGACCATTCGGAGCACGTCGCCCATAGCCCTAGCTATCGCGATACGAGTGCCCTTGATGTTGACGATTATCGGCCCGCCCAGTGGAAGCCTCTTCTCAATCGCCACGCGAACACCTGGAACAAACCCCATCGCAAGGATACGGCAGAGTTCCTCCTTGTTCATGGATACGAGATGAGACACAGTCGCCGTCCTGCCCTCCTCAATCTCTGAGAGCTTAAGCGCCACGTTTGCGCACTCCTCGCAGGACACAGCCCTTTCACACTTCGGTATGCGCTTGCCGTGTGGGCAAGTGGACGGGTGGTTCATCATCTTGCATAGGGCCTCTTCGGCCTCGGTACTCAGACCATGCTCCATCCGGCACGCCTGGTCATGGCCCGCTTCGGTCTCTATGCCAACCATATCGCTCAAGAACCTCTCGAGAAGCCGGTGTTTCCTGGCAATCTTCTTCGCTATACGCTTGCCCCTCGCTCTCAGGGCGGATCCGTGATATGGTTCATGGCTAACATATCCTTGTTTGGCGAGCTTTTGAATCATCTGCGTGACTGACGCTGGCGTTACGCCGAGGGCGTTGGCGATATCGGTCGTCTTGGCGGCGCCACCATCTTCGGTCAGGTTGTAGATTATCTTGAGATACTGTTCCGTTATCTCGGATACCATACGCTTGAGAATTAGGCGCACCTAAATTATAAACCTTGCCCCATAGATGCGAAGCCGCTATGTTGATTGCCAGTGCCACGATTCCGGCGGTATCCGTTAGAGGATGGGTGGATATCTGCCCCCTCGTAGCATCCCTTATCGTCGAAGTGTGCGCAATCCGCTTTAGCGTGAGCAATTCCATAGACTTCCAGTACGATAAGCATCCTCAAATGTTGCCTATGTGGTTTGCGACAACCTTCCGCTGCGCCCTCCTCAAAACTACGTCGAGGGTCGCCTTGGACACGTTCAGGCGTCTGGCTAGGTCGTCGAGCTTGATCCTTTTGGGTATATCGAAATATCCGTGGTCGAAGGCGGTCTGGAGCGCCCTCTCTTGCTCGGTCGAGAGTTCCCTCGCAGTTCTGAGGATGGTGATCTTTTCCACCACGACGCTCGCGCCAATGTATTTTAGGTTGTTGACCAGACGTGCCAGCGCGGCACCATTGGGGGCGATGACGTTCAATTGAATGCCTCTGTCAGGGCGCGAGGTCGCGGAATCCAGCCAGCAGCCCGAGTCTCCGAGCATTCTGCACGTTCGACACGACTGCATGTCGACTGAGGCCAGAAGACTCCCGGAACTGTTCTCTGAGAAACTGCCCTCGCTCTTGGAATCAGCTGACCGGATGTAGCTAGTGCTGTCCTCTTCGGTGACGTCGTCGGCCTCCTCGATCCTTGCGAGATGCTGTCTACCGTGGCCGTTCTTCGAAGCGCATCTGAGGACCTTGGCCGCCACATCCGGGTTGCCTGAAACGTTGCCGACCCAGTCGTTGGGGATACGGAGCAGCAAAGTCGCCATTCTCAATGTATATCCCTTCCTTTGGTTTAGCCTACCCGCCTAGCGACGATAATTTTATCGCCTCATTCTGGTCGTCTACGTGGATTCTGAGAGCGCAGTCGTCGCCGGGGGTCCTGGTGACTTTTCCAACGTGCGCCACGGCGCGTGGCGATTCGCAAAAGGTCTATATATCGAGCCCCTCTACGGTATTACAATTAGTCAAAAAGGTGTTACGAATGGGTTCGACTACATCGGGTCTGACTTGTGCGGGAAGATTGGCCGCATGCCTTGCGTCCACATTCGTTCTGCTGTCCCTGGCGTTTGTTGGCATGGCCAGTGGTGAGGACGATAAGCTCATGGTTGTTTGCACGAATTCAGCTCTCGCGGATTTCGCCGCGAACGTTTTCGGCGAAGAGTTGGGCGATGCCGTGGAGGTAGAGTACATTATGCCGGCGGCCGTCTGCCCGTCTCATTTCGACACGAGCCCGAGCGACGTCGTGACTATTGCGTCGGCTGATGTCGTGATCTCACTTGGCTGGGAGCCTTGGGTGTCTGACCTCCTCGAATCGTCAGGGAACGATGACGCCTACGAGATAGCCTGTTTGGGCCTTGGCGAGTGGAACATCCCTTCAGGAGCGGAGCTGCATATCAGCAAGATCGCAGAGGGGCTGTCGGAATTCAAACCTGATTGGAGTTCAACATTTACCGCCAACGCGCTGAGCTATTCCGCAGAGATAGCTGATGCATTCGAGGCAGCGAGACAGATGGTCGCTTCCGAGGGACTGAATGGGACCAAGGTAGTCACTATCGAATGGTACACCCTGTTCCTTGAGGAACTGGGATTCGAAGTAGCTAAGTCATATGGTGCGCCTGAGGGCCTCTCGACGGCAGACATCTTGGAGATATCCGCCGCATGTGATGATCCTGAGGTCGCCATGGTGGTGGACAACCTCCAATCGACCGTTGATTTTGGCATGCAACTCGCAGCCGACTATGGAAAGATCCATGTCGTTCTCAGCAATTTCCCGGGGGCAATACCTGGCAAGTATGCCTACCTTGACAACTTCGAATACAACGTGGATGAGCTTGTGAATGGTGCAGTTGCTTTCGAGACGATGCAATCGGAGTTGTCAGACCTCGAGTCGGAGATATCGTCCCTAGAGTTCCAGAGAGTCGCGCTCGCATCGGCGGTTGCGGCCCTCGCGATCCTTCTCGTCCTGTCTATATTAATTGCCAGGAGGAAGAAGCGATGAATTCGGAGGAGACTCTCAAACGAATCTCAGAGTTCCATGGACATCTTGGTCCCTTCGTTGTCGTCGGCTACCGCATGGGGGTGATGGCCAACCGGCTCCTGGGAGCAGATCCATTCGGGAAGACTGCGCTGGCACTAACCGGCGGCAAACCGCCGAAATCATGCCTCATAGACGGCATACAACTCTCATCGGGTTGCACGCTCGGGAAAGGCTTGATCGGCGTCGTCGACCAAGGCGAGGTTGCGGCTGTGTTCATGTCGAAGGGCCGGAAAGCAACATATTGGATATCTCTCAAGAATGCCATCGCTGAGCAGATCGCGGCCGCTTCACACAAAGAATTGGAGCCCCTCGCTGTTGGGCTCTACTCCCTAGCCGAGGACGAACTCTTCGATGTATACCACGAGGAATGACCTCATGAGCGGGTCGAAGGGACCGAAGGCGGTTGTGCTGCTCGACAAGGTCAGCACAGTCTACGAGGGCGAGAGGTTCCCAGCGATAAGAGATGTCAGCCTTTGCATCAACGCTGGCGACTTCGTCTGCGTTATAGGCCCGAACGGCTCAGGGAAGACCACCCTTCTCGAGACAGTCAATGGGATATTGCGCAATACATCCGGCAACGTGCGTGTGTTCGGCCTCGACGTCACGGAGTCTGGCCACTCAGTCCGAACCAGGACAGGCTACGTGATACAGAACTTCGAGATAGACCCGCTTTCGCCGTTCCTGTGCAAGAACGTGGTCATGTCAGGTAGGGTTGGTAAGATTGGACTTCTGCGTTTTCCGTCTGAGCGGGACTGGGCAATCGTGGACGAATCGATGAGGCTTGTCGGTATGGACTCCTCTGCGGATAGGCCGATTGGCAAACTCTCCGGTGGTGAGTTTCAGAAGATATTGTTGGCGCGCGCGATCGCCCAAGAACCGGAGATGTTTCTCTTGGACGAGCCGTTCGCCAACTTAGACCTGAAATCCCGTGCGGACGTCGACCGATTGATATCTGACCTGAACCGCAAGGGTGCAACCACAGTCATGGTAAGCCACGACATAGACTCGATACCTTTCAGTTGCTCACACATAATCGTCATGAACCGTGGGAGAGTCGCTGCGTTCGGCCCGAGGGACGAGTTGCTACAGAACGGCGTGATATCATCTCTTATGAAGGTGCGGGGGTCGGCCGTGTGATATCGCTGCCGTTTGCGCTCCTGGTCACAGCGACGCTCGGCTCGATACTAGCCGGTCTCTCATGCTCGATCGCGGGAGTGTTCGTCGTTCGCTTGAACATAGCCTCCATCGGTTTCTGCATGTCGCACGCCGCGTTCGCCGGGGCAGCGTTCGGCCTCCTGATTGAGGTCGACCCGTTGCTGACCGCCATGCTGTTTGCATCGGTGACTGCTTTGTTGCTCGCTCCGGTGGCGAACCGGGCGAAGTTGAACACGGACGTCGTCATAGGAATCATGTTCTCACTGATGATAGCACTCGCATTTGTCTTCCTGAACCTCTCGCCCGGCGAAGCCGCCTCAGGGGCAGCACTCCGTATACTGTGGGGGAGCATATTCGCAGTATCGGAATATGATGTGCTCTATCTTGCGCTGCTCTGCGCGATGATGGTCAGTTTCGTGACTTTGTTCTACAAGGAGATATTCGCTTTGATGTTCAATCAGAAGCTCGCCAAAGCTGCTGGTGTGAACACCTACGTGTTCATGTTGATTGTAGTATTCCTAACAGGCCTTGCGGTGTCTTTCTCGCTGAAGCTTATCGGCGGTTTGCTGGTCTACGCACTTATCATCAATCCGACATCGACCGCGTACCAGTTCTTTTGGGATTTCAGGAAGATCATGGTCTTCTCGCCCGTAATCGGCGTGGCCAGCTGCATAGCCGGGTTCATATTCTCGCTCGAGACCGATTTCCCGATAGGGGCTTCGATCGTCATAGTCTCCGCCATCCTGCTCGCAATTTCCATAGCCATTTCACCGAAGAGGCGCACCGCGAAGATCGCAGCACAGGCTGCGTAATCCATTCATTGCCTCGCGGGGGCGGATAGTTTGTGCGATCAAGTCGCAGGACTGCCCTCCTCGCCTTCAGGAATCGACGTCGTCTTCATGACTGGAGAAAGCGCCACCCAGACTACGGAGAACAAGGTCCCGATCCCGGAGATCAGTATGGTAGTCCTCATTCCAAAAGTCTCTCCCAGGTATCCACCGATCAATCCTCCTATGGGAAAAACTCCCCACACCAAGAACCGCATCGTCGCGTTCATCTTTCCCTGTAGATGAATCGGCGTTATTGCCTGCCTCAGGCTGACTTGGTTGACGTTGTACACGACCATGAGAAGCCCATTTACGAACCACAGTGGCATCAGGATCGGAATTGCGTTGCTGGGGTACGCTAGCACCATCAGGATGATGGGTATACCAGACAGGACTGCAGAGATGACGATAGTCTTACCCAGGCCAATGGCCGACACTATCCGAGCCGATATGATCGCCCCGACAACCGCGCCACCCGCGCCCACAGCGAATATGATACCTATCCAGGTGGGGCTTAGTAGCAGCGAATCGACCATGAACAGCATCATCAATGCGAAGAACATGCTCCCAAAGAGATTGGCGGTGGAGGTGCAGCCAGCAATCCCTCTCAGCGTTGGGTTCCGGAACACGAAATTGAGTCCTTCCCTGATCTCGGGCAAGACTGGTTTGTGGACCTTCTTCTTGTCAATCGCCTGCCGCATCTTCACTCTGAGAAGGAAGAATGCCGAGGCGAGGAATGATATCGAGTTTGCCACCAGAGCGAGCGGCGCGCTGATAGCGTCAGCGACGATGCCAGCAATGCTCGGGCCTGCGACCTGCGATGATGACCTGCTGGTCTCCAGCTTGCTGTTTGCGTCGAGTAGCTGGTGCCGCTTCACGAGAACAGGTAGGTACGCCTGATACGCAATGTCGAAGAATGCGGTGAACACACCTGTGACGAAGGCCACCCCAAACATGACTGGCCATGTGAGCAAGTCGAAGTACCATGTCACTGGTATCACTGCCAGGGTGAATGCCCGTCCAAAATCGCAGACGATCATCATCATCCTGCGTTCCTTCCTGTCCGCCAGCACGCCCGCTAAGAGGCCAAACAAGAGAAAAGGCGACATCTCCACCGCGAATAGAAGGCCCATATCCGATTCAGAGGCGTCGAGTACGAGCACTGCTACAAGCGGCATCGCGATTAGATAGAACTGGCCTCCAAAGACTGAGATGGTCTCCGCTGCCCAGACATTCAGGAAATCGCGGTGTTTCCAGAGCTCGCTTCTTCCTGTCATCTATGCCCCCTCGGCGCGGATGCAACTCAGTCTGTCCAGGCTGAATCAGCCCTGGCTCTTGCCTTTTCGAAGAAGACGTTCTCTCAGGGCTCTCTGGGCATCTAGACATTCCTCGAATTCCTCGTCATTCATTTTCATCATCATAGCGAATTCAATCAGATCGTCGTGATAGAGCGGGTCGATGTCGTCCATATCGTACACCTTGGCCACAATCTCGGAGATTTCTCGCTTTTGGTGTAACGCTTCTCGCATTTTGAGCACGTCGGAGGCGGTCGCCGGGCTGACGTCGACTTCGAACCCAAGGCTACGGAGCGCCAACAGAGACTTCTCAGCCTCATTCTTGCTCCAGCGTTCCTTGGCACAACCACCGTTGACGAAATGGAACTGACCTGCCGTGGCTCTGTAGTACGATTCCACGAGATGGTCGACTCGTTCTTCCCTAGCCACATCAATCATCTCCGCCTCGCGGAGTCTCTTGATATGGTGATATATTGTCTGCGGTGTCAATCCGAGTTCCCCCGCAATCTGGCTGACTGTCATCTCCTTGGCTCTCAGGAGATAGATCATCTTCAGTCTCGTCTCATCCGCGAGCAGTTGGAATGCATCCGAACTCCTAATCACCTTGCAGTCTTTCATTCTACGACCTCTTACTGGCATCCGCAAACCAAGATGAGCGTCTCACTATTAAGATGTTCGTCTGTTTGATTCCAACCTTCATTATATAGACTTGGCTTGGGGCCCGGCTGGTTGTGTAGAATGACCAACGCTGGGGAGCGGAAGCGGCACGGATGATCAGTGAAGGGTGGAGTTCGAGGGGTAATGGTGGAGGATAATTCCTCGACGCGGCCATCTGAGTGGGCCGTCACTGGCTATAGTCCTTATGAATGACTGCTCCGTCAGTTCATTTAGGGTGAAATCCATGCATCTTCATCTCGAGGGCGATGGTGTCCAGCAACATGCGAAGTCGCCGTCCATTGCTTTCGATCTCCTCTCGGCTAACCGAGGACGCCTCGGGGCATAGGTCGTCGACCACCACTTCGCCATCAACGCGCATACTCACCGGGTAGATGACGCAGCCTAAAGGTCTACGCGAGTACTCCTTGCATCGTCTTCCCTCAGGGTCGTAGAAGAAGCAATATTCTCCCTTGTTGCGTAGCCTCGGTATGCCATCGGCGCCTCGATGCACGAAATCCTCTCGTTCATAACCTCTTCGCTCAAACCGCGCTATGTCTGCCTTGCACAGCTGCATTTCCGTATCGTGACAGCACTTTTCGCAATGAGAACAGCGCATCTAACCTACGAGGTTGGCAGAATAGTTAAAACTTGGGGCCGACCGGCCTCATGTATGGCCACTCCCAACAATGGAGATATCCATCGAGAGCTCGTCGTCAGCAAAACTACCGTAGTGACCATTACTCTAAGATAGGGCCCGCGGATGCCTTCAGATAGTCTCTGCGCGTGATAGCGGCAAGTCCTCCGATTATGGCTCAATTGAGAAAGGCTTCGAGTGACCCACAGATGCGGGAAAGGGTTTGCGTCTGCAAGGGAATAGTCTTGACTATGACTAGAGCTTCAGGATGCTCGCTGCCTTGTTCTCGTCGCTGACGGCTAGTGCAATGTGCACATGTGTCGCATTCTTGTCGAGCATGTAGGCGGCGTCAATGTTGACGCCCTCTCTGGCGAGCGCTGCCGAGATTCGGGCGAGCTCCCCAGGTTTGTCCTCGAGCTTGGCTACGAGCAGGTTCCTCTCGGAGAACTGCATGCCCGATTGGCTGAGACTTTGCTTGCTTTTCTCAGAATCGGATGTGACGATCCTCACGACTTCGGCGCTAGGTTCTGTAGCGATCGAGCGTATGTTTACGCCATCCTTCAGCAGGACGTCCGCAACCCGCGCTAGCTCCCCTGGCTTGTTCGCCAACTTCACACTGAACTCTTTTTCCATATTCATTTCCTCCTTTCACAAGAACAAGTGCGCAAGAGATCTCCGCCAATTGGGAGACGGAGAAGAATCACGGCTTGACCAAGTGCTGTTCAAAACTACGTGCGTCGCCGTACAATCATGTACTGCTGCTACACGATAAGGAGGTAACTGCCGAGGTAGGTTTAAGGCAGGCCCATGGGGAGAGAAGCATTGGAGAGCAACCCGCTGCTGTGGCCATGGAGCACGAATCTACCGAGATGACCCTGCAGTGCATCGGGGTCAATCTAGGCGACCAATGCAAGGCCTTCGAGGCGGTCCGAAATACGCGTATCCAGATGCAAGAAACGGCAGAAAATGTATCTTTCTTGACCGTGCCAGAGCTTTAGGTGGGCCCAACCGGGTTTGAACCGGTGATCTACGCCTTGTAAGGGCGTCGTCATAACCACTAGACCATGGGCCCTTTCGCGGTGCTATGCCATCATCTGTCTTAAACCATTCTTCATCCAAGGATCTTCTCGCCCTCTCTGTAGCCGTCGGCGAAGGCTCTGCGGTTCTCCTCGATCTTCCGGGGGATGACTCTCTCTATGGCCCCCTCGAAAGCCGACTTGTCGATTCCCGTCGCCCCGGTTCCTGCAAGCGCTCCCACCATCACCACGTTTGACGAGATCGGCACTCCTGCATCCTCTGCTATTCTTCGGGAGTCAATCAACAGTATTCTATCGGAAATGGGTTCGAGTTGAGCGCGAACCTCGTCGACCGAAGGGTACTTCATCTTCTGAGTTGAGACGCTGAGAGGTATCCAAGTCTCAGTCGATGCGACCACGATTGTGCTCTTCGATGCCTTGCACGTCGCCCTGAGCGTCTCGAGTAGTTCAAACGACAGGATAACATCGGCCATCCCGTCGGATATGAGTGGGCCTGACACATTCCCTATCCTTGCCGTGCAAACGACCGAACCACCTCGCTGTGCCATGCCATGAGTCTCACTCAGTACCACCTCCTTCCAGGCGAGGATTGCCGCCTCGCCGATGATTCTTGATGCTGTTATGATGCCCTGTCCTCCGACTCCAACGAGGTAGATGTCGACCATCAATCGGCCTCCTTTATGGCGCCGTATGGGCAGACATTTGCGCACACGCCACAGCCAGCGCACAGCGAACCGTCGATGGTCTGAACCTTATCCATGCTCGAGATGGCCGGGCACTGGAACTTCGTTACGCAAGTCCTGCATTTCTTGCACGCCTCTTGATCGATGTGGTGTTTTCGTATGATGGCGCCTCGGTCATCACGGTCGGCTATCAGGGCGCACTCCCTCCTGGCAATGATTACGCTGACACTGTCATGCGTGATGGCTTCCTTCACGGCTTCGGTCGTGGAATCGATGTCGTATGGATCGACAATTCTCAGCCACTTGACCCCACATCCAGTGACCACTTCTTCGAGTGCGATTGGCAACGCGGCGGGGTTACGCGGGTCAGGGCGACTCCCAGGGTGGGGCTGGTGGCCCGTCATGGCTGTTGTCCTATTGTCGAGGATTACTAGCAGAAATTTGTGGCCCTGGTGAACGGCGTTGATCAGACTGGGTACACCAGCGTGGAAGAATGTGGAATCTCCGATGAACGCGATGACCGGCAGTTCATTCGTCCTCGCCAACCCTCCGGCTGTCCCCACGCTTGAGCCCATGCATACCAGCAGGTCAGCCGTGCTGTAGGGTGGCGCCACGCCCAGGGTGTAACATCCGATGTCCGAAGCGAAGAGCGCCTTCTTACCGACCGCCTTGTTGACGGCGAAATATGTTGCGCTATGTGGACATCCTGCACACAGGACGGGCGGCCGCACAGGTAAGTCAGATGGCACATCGCAGTCCGGCCGACTAGACGGCATTTGCCCGCCTTCCTTCGATAATCCCGCAGCAACGATCGCTTCGGTGAATTCGTGCGCCCTCGGGAAGCGTCCATCCGCCTTGCCACGAATCTTCGTCGTCAGGAACTCTTGTTGGGCTAGGGCACGTATCACGGTCTCCAATATCGGTTCGAGTTCTTCGACGATTGTTACCTCGTTGTGCTGTCTGAGGAACTCAAGAATCTTCTTTCTCGGCAGAGGATGCGAGAAGCCGAGCTTCAGTATGTCAGCTGAGATCCCAAGGCTTCGGACCGCGTCCCGCGTATACGTGGCCGCCACTGAAGAAGTGACGATGCCTCGGGCGCTCGTTCCCGCGCCTTCTATCGTGTTGAATTCGGATAGCTCTGATAGTTGCTCAGCCTGCTCGAGCTTCTGCAGCAAGGCAAGATGCATCTCTCGCGCCACAGCGGGTACCGGAACGAATCTCGGAGGATCTTTTACGAACTCGCCCTTCGAAGCACCTTTCCTGATCTCTCCTACCAGTACCGGTGCCCGGACGTGCGCTATCCTGGTGGTGGTGCGTAGCATGACGGGCATCTCTAGCCTCTCGGAGATCTCGAACGCGCGCTTGGTCATGTCGAGGCATTCCTGAGGGGTAGACGGTTCGAAGAGGGGGAAGCCACCGAAGAGGGCGTAGAACCTGTTGTCCTGCTCGTTCTGGCTCGAATGGCACGACGGGTCGTCCGCCGTCACGACGACGAAGCCCCCTCTTGTGCCTGTGTATGCGAATGTCATGAGTGCGTCCGCGGCCACGTTGACACCCACGTGCTTCATGCTCACGATGGCTCTGACACCCGAAGCGGCGGCCCCGATGGCTATCTCCGTCGCCACCTTCTCGTTCACAGAGTATTCGAAGTAGATGCCCGCTTCTTTGGCAACCCGGGCAAAAGTGTCTCCTATTTCGGACGCGGGGGTGCCAGGATACGTAGTCGCGACCGAGACCCCCGCCTCCAGCGCTCCTCTGGCTATGGCTTCGTTTCCGAGGAGGAGCACCTCGGTTCCTGCCTCAGCGGCGAGGATCTTGTCCATGGCGGTTCATTATCGCCTATCAGTGGAAATATCTTTTCACCTTATCGAAGCACACGCTGCGGACACCGTGAGAACCCGACTAAGGTTGACTGGGTCGAGCCGCACGCAGGGTTAAAATACTCATGCTCTATTGAGAGCCTGTTGAGTGGCAGAACAGTTGCTGAGAAGATACTCGGGAGAGCTGCTGGCAAACCTGGTGCCAAGGCTGGCGACGTCCTCGAGGTAACGCCCGATGTCGTCATGTCCCACGAGAACACGTTCTTGGTGGACAAGGCCTTCGAACAGTTCGACCTCGAGAGACCTTGGGCCCCCGACAAAGTCGTTGTTGTTCTGGACCATCGCTCTCCCGCCAATACCGTTCAGACTGCGAACGCCCACGCACGGATCAGAGAAATCGTGCGCAGGATGGGCATCGAGAGGTTCTACGACGTTGGAGAAGGTGTCTGCCATCAGTTGCTGGTCGAGAAGAAGCTGGTGAGACCCGGACAGCTCGTGCTCGGAGCGGATTCCCATACCACCACGGTCGGGGCTGTCGGAGCCTTCGGCGCTGGCATCGGAGCGACCGAGATGGCTGGTATATGGGCGACAGGTGAGACCTGGCTCAAAGTGCCGGAGACGATCAAAATCACGATGACCGGCCATTTAGAGAGGGCGGTCTTCCCAAAGGACATCGCACTGTACCTGGCCTCCAGGCTGGGGCCGTCGGGAGCGGATTACATGTGCATGGAGTTCAGCGGGATATTCTTGTTCGACATATCGATATCCGGTAGGATGGTACTATGCAATATGGCCGCGGAGATGGGCGCGAAGGCGGCGATCGCACCGGCGGACTCGACATTTGGGGCATGGTCGCCTGAATGCGCTTCACTAAACAGCGGTGCATGCACATCTGACCCTGATGCGAGCTATCACGATATCATCGAACTGGTCGCTGAGGACATATCCCCCATGGTTTCAGGGCCTGACAGGGTTGAGTCAGGGCGGGGAGTCGAAGAATTCGAGGATATCGAGGTCGACCAGGCTTTCATCGGAACATGCACGAACGGACGGCTTGAGGATCTGATTGCGGCATCATGGGTCTTGAAGGGCAACAAGGTAGCGACGGGCACGAGGCTATTGGTGGCTCCGGCATCGAAATCGGTGCTGTCTGATGCACTGAGCATGGGGGTCATTCAGACAATCCTGGAGGCGGGAGGGACGATATTGCCCCCTGGTTGTGGCCCCTGCCTTGGTGCACATGAAGGAGTCCTCGCATCGGGAGAGGTTTGCATATCATCGAGCAACAGAAACTTCAAGGGCAGGATGGGTTCCGAGGATGCCAAGATATTCCTGGCGAGCCCTGCGACCGTCGCTGCTAGCGCAGTCAAGGGTAGGATCGAAGATCCGAGGAGGTGGTTGAATGTTGACCTGTGAAGGCCGAGTGTGGAAGTTCGGAGACGATGTCAACACGGATCTGATAATTCCCGGAAGATATCTCGACAATTATGATCCCGACCATTTGGCGAAGCACGCGATGGAGGGTATCAGTAAGGACTTTGCCTCTGAGGCATCGCCAGGCGACGTGATTGTAGCTGGAAGTAACTTCGGATGCGGGTCAAGTAGGGAACAAGCTGTTGTCGCGCTCCGCGGACACGGCGTCAAGGCAATCGTGGCAGTGTCCTTCGCCAGGATATTCTACAGGAATGCGATTAACCTGGGGATGCATGTGTATCAGTCGCCCGAGGCACATAGTATGTTTGCCGATGGAGACGTGATCTCACTCGATTCGGAAAAGAACCGGTTGCGCTCCGTGGACGGATCGAGAGAGGTTATGCTGGCAGATATGCCAACCCGTCCAAGGGAGATAGTAGATAGCGGCGGTTTGATACCTTATGTGAAGCACATCATGCTCGAGAGGAAGGTCTGAATCGCGCATTAGACCTCATCAAGACTCAGCATGGTATCCGTCGCCAATTCCCTCTAAGCAATTCTGTCGCTTTCTGCGCCTTCTCATGGCAACGAAGAATATCGCCAGTACAAACAGCATTGGGACAACCGCGTCACCGAATTCAGGGATGCTGTCGAAAATAACCTCGATGTCCTCCTCGGTGGTGTTCTGGGTCCATTGCCAGCACACGTGGGACTCCCCGGATACGCTGTATATTGAAGTCAGATGATTCTTCGTGTATACGTCGGGGTTGCTGATTGCCAGATCGCTCCAGGATCCACTTGACTTCTTCTTGCCCATAACCGTCTGGCCTACGCCGCTGTTCGTCGTCCGTATCCAGAACGCATACAGGTCGCCCGTAGACGTTTCGAGCGAGATGGTAGGGTACCTGTTGCCGACACTTGAAGACATCGATTCGTTGAGATCCACCGCAGTCGCCCAGGAAGTCGAATCTGTGTTGTTGTAGGTATACCAGATGTGCGAAAGCAGCACAGCTCCGCTGGCGGTGTCGTCTCCGTAGACCACGTGGACAACGCCGTCGCCGTCTGCGACGACCGAAGGCGCAGCATACAATGTGTTATCTCGATTGCCGTCTTTAGGCGCAAAAATCTCGGTTCCGGTTCCAGGCCAAGTACCAGTGTACTTCTTGCTGTACACATACCCGTCGTACATGAATATGGCCCAAACGTCGCTCCCAGATCCAGCAGGAACGATCGATCCCCTGATCTCAACAACGTTGACTCCAGCCGAAGGCAGCATTTCACCCGAATACACCCATTCGGTTATGTCGTTCGTTGAGTTGCTCCTGAATGCAGTAAACTTGTACTTGTCCGGTGAGCTTTGTGACATATTGGTGCCCACAACCCAGAGGTATCCGTTCTCGTCTCTGCATATATAGGCATTCTTGCCACCAAGGTCGACTATGGAAACGCTCAAGGTGGAGTAGCTAGCAGCCCATGTGATTGTGTGCGATGCGGGGTTCACCGCCCCTTTCTGTAAGTACACATCCGAGGATGGGCTAGATACGTCCCCGACAGCGTATACGACTTTGTTGTCTTCATCGTACCATATCGACACTTCTCTCACGCCTGACGCGGAGAACACGGCGCCTCTGCTCGTCCACGTCTCCCCGTCGTCTGAGCTGTACTTGCAGACGGTGTCTGAACCGTCGAAGTAGAAGCTCCAGTAGTTCGTCCCGTCATAGAAGATCTTCCTCTGATAGGACATCGATGTGGCGATGTCAGAAGTCGCGGATGAGTCGACTACCCATCGCTTGGTGCCGTACGTCACATTGGTCGCCAAATCCCCGCAACACCTCCAATCGCTGGTCTCGATTACGAAATCCATGGAGTCGGGATTTCCTATGCTGGAAGTGATGACTCCAATCTCCATCCTGCTCGAATCCTTCGCAACCTGTATTGGAATGTCCAGCTCGTTCCATGCTCCAGACAAATACGCATAGGCGATTTTCGACCGTATCTCTCCGCAAGCACCTCCAACCTCGACCATGTAATCCGCCCCTACGGTCAGGGTCCCGATGGTCACTGCTTTCCCTGTGATGGAAGAGCGATCACTGTCGATGAATATCCTGGCAAAATCCTCTGCAGTCTTCCTGGTTGCGACAGGAGTTCCGCCGCCAGTGCCTGTGAAAACTCCACACTCCTTGGGGATGTAAACGCCCGAACATATCTCTCCAAAGACGCTGATGTAGAAATATGAGTTGTCGTCGGAGCTCTGCGCGCCCACATCTTCAATGTTTACATTCGGATTCGCGACGGGCAATTCGTCAGAATCCGCCACGGTGATGTTCACCCAGTCTGCGAAAGCGCCGTCTATCAAGATGCCATCCGGAGGTGATATGCAGTATGCTCTTGCTCCTTCTCCCGTGACTAATACCCTCGAGAATGAAGACGATACCCCAGAAGACTCCACCGTCGCCGAGACGAACTGGCCGCGAAGCGTGTCGAATGAATCTACGACAATGTCAATCGTATGCATCTGGTTGGGTTCCAGACTGAAGGGGGTAATAGATTCGCCAAGATTGACGCCAATGAGTTCAGGCTCGATGCTCTCTACGCTGCCGCGTTCCCCTTGACATGTAAATCGCAACTGGATGAATTCCTCTTGCCTGCTCGAAGGAATAATGCCGGTCTCAACAACTTCCGGAACAGGGTTCTGTTCGACTGCGAGGAGGCCCCCTCTAAGTACGACCGGATAGCTCATGCACTGGATTCCATCTTGGTTCTGCGAAACTAGAATGACCCTACTGTTGTCGTCAAGTTGCGCGGAGAGTTGCGCCATCGCTTCGATTCCATGCCCTGAGAGGCCGCTTATGGCCGATCCAGTCTGCCGCCAGAGACTCCAATCCAACTGGTCCCGAGCCGAGGTGAATGTATATACAGGCGATGCCACAACCGATTCATTAAATCCAAGGATATCCAGCATGAAATCTGCCCCGATGCTTCCTACGAGATAGCCTGTGTTGTCTTGGTCGTCCGCATCCACAAAGAACACGAGTCGTTGGGCGGAGGTGCTCGCCATCAACAGTCCCTCGACTCGTGCATACACATGCAGCTGTGAATCGTACGTCGCCGCCGCCCATTCGATGACATTCGCCTCGGGAGAGGCAGACGCCGTTATCATAGTGAATTTGGCGATGTCGCCCCATTCGCTGAAATCCCCGTCCACTTCGTACGGGCTACCCTCACGCGATAGTGAGACATAGATAGACGCGGAAATTACGATCGCGACCGCCATCAGGACAGCTATCCCTTTGCGGCCGAGTGGAATGCGAATGTTGTCCGCAAAACTCCCTCTTGAAAATCCCGTGCCATTAATCATCTCTCGCCCGTTTGTTGCGCCAAGCCCGTTTGTGAGGTTCACTCCGTTGATGCGGCTCTTGCCATTGATTATGCCAACGCCGTTCACCGCGCTTGTCCCGTTTGACAAACCCCTGTGGCCTACTGGCCGCCTAGCTGGCGAAGAAGTCGAAATTTCAACGGATCTTGCCCTGTCCTCAGACGCTAGACTTTCCGGCGAAATGAGGGGCTCAGCGGCTCTATCTGGATGAGTATCTCCTACAGGAAGCGGATAACCGAGCTCCTCTCCCTCATCGAACTCCGCGCCACAGTAAGGACACTTGTCAGCATCAAGACCCACTTCTTTGTAGCATGCCGGACAATAGATAGGCTCGGCATTCTCATCCTCCGCTATAGCCTCTCCCTCATCGAACTCCGCGCCACAGTAAGGACACTTGTCAGCATCAAGACCCACTTCTTTGTAGCATGCCGGACAATAGACAGGCTCGGCATTCTCATCCTCCGCTATCGCCTCGTATGGAAGGAACTCTGCGCCACAATGCGGACAAGTAGTATCGTCTAGTCCGACAACCGAGTCGCATAGGGGACACACGGCTCCCTCGTTCTCGGCCTCCAGTTCGGTTATTTCGGGCTGCGGAGTTCTCTCCTCGGCAGATCTCTCAGGCTCCGTCTCGGCCCGTGGCGGAGAGAACCCACAGCTGTTACATGTCGCTCTTGGGCTTTTCAAAATGGAATGACATTTCTGGCAAACCAAATCAGCAGCGTTAGCATTCGCTATCTCATCAAGTTCATCGATGATCTTGTCAACAGCCTTGTCCCAGAGGCGCTCTTCCGTCTGGCTGTAGAGTTCGGAGTAGACGATTTGACACGAAGGGCACGATGCTGCTGTTGGCGACACGAGGGTACCGCAGAAGGGGCACTCTAGTTTGACGTCTTTCCCAAAGGCGGTTCCGCATCGAGGGCATACTCTTTCAAGTCCTGAGACTCTCAGGCTACAATTGGGACATGCGAAGATTTTGAATTGAGCCGTTGGCATGGTTTGGTGTTCCCTTCAGCAGTCGAACTCATGCCCTGTGGTTCTTAGCGCGTGTCAGTGCATCCCTAGCAGTAACGACTGTTACTTGTAGGAGGATGGAAGTTTATGCTAATAAGATTACTGCACGGTCAATCCAGTGCTTGTAGACGATAGGGACAAGCGCCTCGCGCTAATAATTCGCACGATAAAAACGTTTGCAGGTGAGCGAAGACTGTGGAGTCGTCCGTCTTAGATGCCTGATTGACTGGCTTCAGTTCGCCCCGCCTTCCGGCGAGAACAAAGGATATTATATGTCTCTCCAATCTCAGCCACGGGCTCGTGGGGTAGTCTGGATATCCTTTTGGCCTTCGGAGCCGACGACGTGGGTTCAAATCCCACCGGGCCCGCCACTATCCATAGCCAGTAATCACGTTTCGGTTTTCAATCAGGGGGGTTTTTGCACTCGGGCATGTTGCGGACTCCCCAATGGCACATAGTATTTCGGCCCTTGCGGAGTCCGCATCTTTTCGGCAATAGTACTTCTCAGTGGTTCGCCTGAGCCTCCTGTCTGAGGTGCCTCATACGCTTCGAGTCGATCGGCTCATTAGGATGACGTGCTGAGCAGAGAAGAGTTTTCGCACAGTTCATCCCTTGGCCAGCTAGCATCTTGTCCCTCGCTCTCAAGTACTGGATTACGACCGGTCTGGCAGGAGCTGGCCCATGACCCTATTTGACGATTGTCCCCGTTTGTGGCCCTTCTTGATTATCAGTGCTGGTAATTTCCTGCAAGAACCGTCCAAGAGAGCTTATGGCGGGACGTTACGATTCCGAGATGATGATCGACGGTCTGAAGCGGGCGGTAAGCGGGCTGATTCCCGCCTCCATCAAAAACCATCTCAGAGAAACGATTGTGAAAGCTCTCGATTTCGATCTTGTCTCTTCTTGGCTCAATCAGGCCACTCGATCAAACAGCTCATACAGCCTCATCTTCGAGAACGGAGAGACCTGGCTCGTAATGAAAAACGGCATGAAGATGAAGTACACCAGCGCTCTCAACAGCGTGAGCTCAATCGTGATGAAGTATGGATCGTTCGAGGAAGTTGAACTCCGACTCTGTTTGTCGAATCTTACGAACGATTCGGTGTTCTTTGATGTGGGGGCTAATGTTGGATTCTATAGTATTGCCGTGGCCATGCAGTTTCCCTCTGCTAGGGTTCATGCGTTTGAGCCCGTCGTGTCGACTGCATCTGCCTTTAGGCAGAACCTCGCAAAGAACGAACTCGACGATAGAATTGTTGTACTGAATGAACTGGCTCTCAGCGACGCCGATGGAGAGGCGTATATGACCAGTGATTTCCACAGCTCGAATTACATCACGACCTCCGAATCGAAGTACAACAAAACCCTGATTAGGTGCACAACCATCGACAGGTACGTGAGGGACAATAGCGTAGATAGTCTGAATCTCATCAAGATCGATGTTGAGGGACACGAGCTGAAAGTAGCCAAGGGGGCCGAGGAAACACTCATGGGGTTCAGGCCGAAGGTTCTCGTCGAACTGAATAAGAGGGAATTCGAATTCTATGACCGGAGAGTTACCGATGACGCCGAGTTCATCGACTTCATGAGCGAACTTGGTTACAGGTACTGTGTGATAGATGACAATGATAGGGTCGTCAGCATGAATGATATCGACAGCGCGAAGTTGGAGAGGCCATGGCATAACTACCTGTTCCATCATGCTGATGCTGTTATAGCCAACGCCGATCATCAAGATTATTTCGGGTGAGAAGTAGACCATTGATGTATTGCCCTTGTTCTTGACCTACATGACTTACCTCCTGAACACATCGGCGTGATAGAGAATGCGTCGGCCAACTCACCGATGTCGTGAGCTGCCCAGGCGGCCACATAATCGCTCGTAAGAAAAGGCCATAGGGGCGGAGTGGTATTAACGATTAGAGGCGATGGTGCTTGGACATTGATTCGGTAGAGAAGGAAATCACTGACTCGATTCGAGAGATACTGCTCTCGAAAGGTGTTTATGAATCTGGTATTAAGATTAAAGCCAAAACGAAGACGACAACAGCGAAAATGCCTGTGAGAGCGCAGGGAGTCAAGAACGGCAAAGAAATCGTGGAATGGCCGAAGGCCGCTTTTGCGATGGTCAAGATGAAGCTGTCAGTCGAATTTGCGGCTCCCTAAGGCGATTGAGCCTTTCGCAGAGAAGAGGCCATAGAGGCGGAATGGGATTAGGATCTCCCTCACTAAGTGAAGGTGGAAAGCTTCAAGCCAAGAGACTTCAATGATCGCCGACTGTGCCAGCGACAACTCTGACTGAATCACAGCAATCCTCGAAGGATGAAGCCACCCATACCTATGCCGTATCCGTGATTCTTGTGACGCTCATTCTTGGAATCATGATGACTACAGCAGGGATTGCTCTGATGGTCTCTGACATAGGACTGGCCCTCTTCACTCTCGGAACGGTATTCCTAGCGTT
Source organism: Thermoplasmata archaeon (assembly GCA_029864565.1). Classification (GTDB taxonomy): domain Archaea; phylum Thermoplasmatota; class Thermoplasmata; order UBA10834; family UBA10834; genus UBA10834. Next base: position 70,286 of record JAOTTD010000003.1, read on the forward strand.
CTCATTTGCAGGCAGTCGACAATTGAGCGGCTTCGTGTATCTACCTGGGGAATCGACGGTGATAGCATTGTACATTGCACTGGAGTTCTTGGTTGGTGCGGCTCTGGGGTTCGTGGGGATCAGCAATGCAGTTTTCGATTCCGAAGCTTTTGAATGGAGTCTTGCTGCGATTGCCATGTTTGGGTTGTTGCTCGTTGCCGACTCTTTACTCCTCTATCGCAGAGGATTCAAGCAAGATTTGAGAAAAGAGAAAGGGGTTTAGCTCCAGTCAATCCCCCGTGAGAAAAGGCCATAGGGGCGGAATGGAAACGGTGAATCATTGTAGCCAGGTTAGAATCCAGGCTGCTAATATCGCAGAGAAGATTATCAGCGCAATTGCGTAATAGACCCATTCAGAGATTCTCATCAGCTTGGATTCCTTCCGTATCTTCCGGCGTGGTTTGATCAGCAATAGGAGAAGAATCAGAAGCACTGCAGTTCCTATCACAAGTGCGATTCCACAGACCTCCCCTGAGTCCAAGGATCAAACCAACCTATGAATTCGATATGCGCTTTCAGGATTCATAGTCTCTTCTTGAGAAAAGGCCATAGGGGCGGAAGACGGTACGGAAAACGGTCGAGGAGAATGGCATGAAGTGTACGAAGTGCAAAGATGATTATCCACAAGGGGGAAGATTCTGCCCGAACTGCGGATTTGAACCGATGAACAAACGGAATAGGAATCTCTTCTTGGCGATAGTGCTGGTGAATTCCCTTTTAACGGCAACATTTTTCCTCAATGGAGTAGCGAGTTGGCTCGACATCATCCTCGGAGGACTGTGGCTGATCGCCGTGGCAGGTTTCGGCGTTTACCACTATATATGGTTCCGGTGGACGAGACCCGTTGACTCGGAAACAACGCTCTCTTCTGAGGGCGAATCATCGCAGCTGTGAGAGCAGCCATCGGAAATGAAGAGGGAAGGGGTTTGGTGAGGGGCAATTAACCCCTCCTTTTCGTTGCCCTTCCCGAGATGCCTTTCTGGGAGGTTGATGTACCTTTTCGAGCCGAGCCAGTCATTTTGGTGGGTTCAAATCCCCTTCGGTCCACCTAGACTTTCGGCAGAGCATTCTTCTGAACTTGTCTGTCCCAAGCGGTTCGTCCCCGGTTGGAGTTCGATAAGACTGCTTGGGCGCAGGATTCAAACATCCCTCTTCTGGAACCACCAATGGGCGAGCATGAGCGGTACCGCGGTCCATAGCAATTGCGCAAAGGCCAACGAGTATAGGTTGATCCACTGCGGCACAACGAACTCGAATCCCATTAACTCTGTCTGACCGAATGCCAACATCGCAGCCGTCTGGGTCCCATCTTGAGGGCTAAGGAACACTTCGACGTAGAACCAATCCGGAACAGAAGATGAGTCGCCTGAGATGAAGTCGTTCAAGTTTCCGCCCGTTGACATATACAGCCCCATCATTACCATCCCGATGATCATTCCCCAGAAGAAGACCACAACCCCCGCGCCTAATGAGGTCACACGTCTCTTCAGCAACGCGGAGAAACTCATGATCAGGCTCAGATAGAGCAGACCAAGGAGCATGGTCAACAGTATGAAGGCTACAAAGCCACCCCATTGGGCATGGCCAGTTGTTCCTGCGATGATCATGCCAGAGATTCCGAAGCCGATAAGGATCGAGGAACATATCACCGACCCTAGTCCCAGGAATTTGCCGAGCAGGACCTCGATACGTCTCACAGGACAGGCGAGGACGACCGAGAGCGCCCCGCTCTCAGCCTCCCCCGATATGGTCGCGTAGCCGAGCATTATCGCTATGATGGGAACGAGCATGCTAGAGATGGTCATGAGCACGCCTACGGTCAGGTCCATCTCGCCAACGCTTCCCCCACCAGCCATAAAAGCCGAGGCGATCGTCAGTATCAGAAAGATCGCAATCAGCGCAACGATCCACCTACTCCTAACGTTGTCGGCGAACTCCTTCTTCGCAATGATGTAGACCGACCTGGGGTTTAGTGACATCTACGACTCACCCTCCTCCGAGAGTAGCTTCACGAATGCCTCCTCCAGGGTGGGTTCGACGGTCCTGAAATCCTTGATGACCAGCCCGCCCTCCTGCATCGTGATCATCACTCTCAACCGCGCTCCGGCGTCACAAGTTATGGTCATACTGTCGCCCTTCCCGGCTACATCCTCGACGCCTTCGATTTCCCGGACCCATGAGAGTGTCTTCTCGTTCAGACCAGTGCTCTGAATCCATAGGCGTGGCCTAATGTGGAGACCGCCACTGATGTTGTCAATCGTGTCTTCAGCCACAAGTCGGCCATTGTCTATTATCGCAACCCTGTGGCAGAGCGCCTGTACCTCTGAGAGGATATGCGATGAGAATATGATCGTGGCACCCTGCTCGTTCAGAGTCCTGAGCTTGTCCCTTACAGCTTTGACCCACCTGGCGTCGAGTCCTCCTGTGGGTTCGTCCAGCACGTATATGGAGGGGGCTCCTATCATCGCCTGTGCTATGCCCAGCAACTGTGTCATCCCCTTGGAGAACGTGCCCACCCTTCTATTGGCGGCGCCCTCCAGGCCCACATCCCTGAGGAGCGAGGGCACGACGGACTTATCGACATCGCGCAGCTCGCAGAAGAAGTTCAATGTTTGGATCGGTGTGAGATTATCATAGAATGATATGCGCTCAGGCAGGAACCCCACATCCCTGCGCAGCTCCACCCCGCCTCCATTCACCAGCTTTCCGTTTATGAATGCCTCTCCGGATGTGGGATGGAATAGGCCCATTATCATCTTGATAGTAGTGCTCTTGCCCGCGCCGTTTGGCCCCAGGAATCCATATATCTCACCCTTGCGGACCTTCATGCTGAGGGAGTCCACGGCCAGAACGTCCTTGAACCTCTTCGTGAGGTCCCGTGTCTCTATCACGATAGGCGAATCTTGCATGCAAATCCTCCGGTTCAGAATGCAGGTTGGCACTCTTCCCTCTTCGTGTCTGAGCGCACCTCTCCCATTTCGGGGAAAATGAAGATGTGACTATTAATACCTACCAGCGATGGTACAGCGATTTGAACTTGCGAGGAAGATGGCTTGATTCTCTTCGACATCAGACATGCCGGCTCGGCAGAGGTTCAAATGCCGACGGCCGCACGTCCATCTTACTGAGAAAAGAACATAGGGGCGGAATACCAGCGAAAGAGCCATAGCCATTGAACCGTGTCTCAAGGATAAGGAAGGTGAGAAAGTGAATACAACGAACGTAGTATGTCCGATGGCGGCTGTCATGCACTGCCTTGAGGACAAGTGTGCATGGTATGTGAGCGAGGAGGGCGCCTGTGCGGTGAAGGTCATCGCCATCGGGAAAGGGTTGGCGTCGAAGTGAACGTGGATTCTGGGTATAGCTCCGGTTAGTTCCCGTGAGAAAAGGCCATAGGGCGAAAGAATGAAAGGTGTTTGAGCCCAAGTGCATTACACCTCTTGATTGAGCCCGAGTCTCGGATTACTATCATGCGGTCTTTCCGATACCCACTGAGCCCACTCCCTTCCCTTGTAGATGGGGAGACTGCGAATAGGCACAGATTCTCAAAATGTTGAAATGAGAAGAGGGGATAACCCCCCTCTTACTCTTATTGTGTTTCCCGTTTCATTCGTTGATTGCCTCGAGGAAGTCTCCCCAAGATGTGTCGGCTGCGAACTGCGTCTCCAGGTAGTCCGCTCCGTACCAATACCAGTCGTTGCTGTCCGCCCAGAAGAGCGTGATTCCTCCGCAATCACCCATCTTGGGTCCTCCCCAGAAGTCGGCCACATATGCCTGCACGTCGGATCGCACCTGCGTCGTCAAAGATCTGAGGGTTGCGTCCGTGATGCCACTCTGGTCCAGCAGGTGGTATGCGAGATCGTACAGATCGACGAAATACGGTATCGCCGTCATCGCGTGGCTCTTCTGCACGGCATTCTCGTAATAGCTCTGGTATGTTGGCAGCATGTCCATCATCCTCGCCGACCAGTTGTTGAAATTGCCCATGCGAGCCCCGAATTCAGCGATGTCGATTGAGGCGAGAGCCATTCTTCCTCCGTTGGTCTTTCCGTAATGGGCTCCCCACTCGTCAACCATGACGGAGGCCAAATCCACTGGCTGCATGGTCGGGTCGTTGACCAGTTCTGTGAGAATGTCGTCGAGTGGAAGGCCATCTCCTGGACCATACTCTTCCGACGCGACCATGTACTGAACGAGGTCTGTCAGGGAGAGCGCGTAGGCGACCTCCGCCATGGCCATGTTGCACGCGTCGAACGCAAGCAGATCGATCATGTCTCCCGCATCTGTGATTGCGCTCTCCAGCTCAGGCATGTCTATCTGGCTCTCCGACGTATCGTCTGAGCATATGAACTGCCATCCAAAGCCGTGGTCCCAGAGGCTCATCGCGAAGTAAGTGGACGGCCAGAGCGTAGTCGCACGGTCAATCCACCACGTGAGCGCGGCAGGGTCTCCAGTGTCCATTTCAGGAAGGGTCTCCACTGTGGTGACTGTTGACTCAGAAACCTTCACAATCTCGATGCCGGACGTGGATTTCATATCCAGTAGGGCGACGATATTCACTTCTTCACTCGCCGGGACAGCCTGCAGAAACGGCAGGGTTGTTGTTTCCCAATACGGCTCAAGGCTATTGTCAGCAGCGACATAGATGGCAAAAGTCCAGGTCGCTGATGTCTCCGCTCTGCTCGTCGGTGCCGTCAGTAGTATCCCCGGCACCAAGAGCACTGCCACAATTGCCATGCTCAAAACACACGATTTCCTATGTTTCATGCCAATTCATCCCCGTGAGAACGCTCGCCAGTACGAAGCCCCTCCGACGGGTGTATGACTGTCTGGCTAGATAAGCTATATCTCACTGTCGGAGAGAGTCACCATTCCTTTTCATTGAAATCGTCTTGGGCTTATTGCCAACCCTGTCACATGCCTGTCCCTTCTTTGATTACAATGACCTTCATCGTGGAACGACCAGTTCGTGATATATTTCGGTGTCAAATTGATAAATACGGACTCGTTATGACGTGACGGCGTCGAATGCGGAGGAAGAGAAATGAAGATTTCGCTTTTTGATTACTCGAAGAAACAGTATGCCGTTGTGGGCCTCAGGCTAGCTCTTGGATGGACTTTCCTCTGGGCATTCTTAGACAAGCTGTTTGGTTTGGGGTACTCGACATCCTCGGACGGCGCTTGGATAAATGGTGGTTCTCCGACGTCTGGTTTCCTTGACTATGCCACGACAGGACCTTTTGCCGAGTTCTATCAGAATCTGGCTGGCAGCACGGCTGTTGATGTCCTCTTCATGCTCGCACTTCTCATGCTGGGAGTGGCTCTCATACTTGGCGTTGGGATGAATATTGCGGCGGTGTCTGGAAGCGTATTGATGCTCCTGATGTGGTCCTCGAGACTTCCTCCCGAGAACAATCCGGTGCTTGACGATCATATCGTCTACATGGTGGCGCTGATACTCCTCGCAATAATCGGTGCAGGCCAGACGTTCGGGCTTGGAAAGTGGTGGTCCGAGTTGCCCATTGTCAAGAGATACCCGATACTGGAATGACTGCTGGAAGTCCAACCCAGATGCACTGCAGCCGTCTGTCTGTGAGAATAGAGGTTTGAAGATACCAGAAACTGGAAGATGGAGAAGGGGAATTCACCCCTTCTCCGGTCAAAAGGTTTCTCAGCTGTTGTAGTCGACTAGGAAGTCGTACCATCCAGTCGCTGCCGGAAAGTCCAGGCCCGCGTACACATCGGAATACCAGTTCCATTCCGTCGAAGTGCCCCACCAGAGAGTTATTCCTCCGCACATTACGGTGTTCGGAGCGTCATCGAGATACAGCACGGCATCTTCCACAGCAGCAATCATGTCCTCCGTCAATGCCTTCAGAGTCGCATCAGTTATCTTTGAGCTCGCGAGCAGCTGATTCCCCAGGTCCACCATGTCCACTTGATACTTGGTGTAGAACACCGAGTAAGTGTCCCTGACTACCGACTTGTAGGCCCTGTAGAATTCGTCTAGGTTGGCATGGATTGCATCGCACCATGCGTCTACAGTGCTCATCGATTGGGAGAGGCTGCTGAGGCTCACAGCTCCAAGCGTTGCGTAGAAGTACTCGCTTTGCGGATCGTAGTACTGCGCCCATCCATCAATCATGTCTGCCGCGACCTGATCCGGAGTCCTTGCTGGATCCAAAGCGACCGGCGTGAACATGAAGTCGTACGGGAAACCATCCCCGGCGACCGTCTCCAGAGACGCGACGACAATGTCCACAAGCCCCGTTAGGGACAGGGTGTACAGAGTTTCTACGCTCGACATGGAGCAGGCATCGCAAGAGAAGATATCGATGTAAGCACCGGCATCTACCACGGCGGATTTCAACTCGTCAAGGTATATCCAGTCATCCGAAGTGTAATCTCCACAGAATCCGTTCCAAGCGCTGCCATGGTCCCAGACATCTATCAACAGATGGTCTGATGGATAGCGCGTCGCGGTCTCACTTATCATCCAGCTCAGAGTCGCGCCGTCGCCGAAGTTCATCTCTGGGAAAGTTTCGACGATCTGGGCATCGCTGCCTTCGATTTCCCAGAGTTCAGTTCCCTCGTACTCCATCCTGTCCACGAATGCCACGATGTTGACATCCGCACTTGCTGGGATGTTCTGCAGATACAGCAGGCTGAGTCCTTCCCAGTAAGTGTCGAAATCATTGTCTGCGTCTATGTACAATCCAATTGTCCATGCAGCTGTGGTCTCTGCTGAAGCTCTTCCCATCGGGCTGCCCACCATAAACAAGGCGGGCAGTATCAAACAGAAGACAACACCTGCACAAGCTAATGCCCTATGCGATTTCCATTTCATGCTTGTCCCCCTAAGGTTCCGACAATGGATGCCGGTGACCGAAGCCCGAATGCGAATTCGATGACTTAAGGCTCACCCTCGCTGTGCTGTCGCACACTCTCGACTAATCGAACGTTTAACGGTGGTAACCGTTTCTACGGAATTGCCGCGTATGATGAAGTAAGAGGCGGCCCCGATTGCTCGAAGGGATGTTCATTGGAGCAGATGGTCCCGGACTCTCATATATGGGACAACTTCCGTGGATTCCTCAGAGGCTTCCAGGTCGACGACAACTCGGCCGCCTTGGATGTGATGCGTGATGTAAGGCAAGGTAACTACTTCCTAGCTCATGGCCACACAGCCCGCAACTACAGAAATGAGCTATGGATGTGGGACAAGGCGAGACTGTCACCTGAGTCGACCCCATCTGACAAGATGATCCCGGGAGCGAAAAAGACAGCGAAGTCCATCCTGGAGAGTCACGAGCCACCCCTCTTGACAACGACATCTTCTGAGAACGAGAGGGGGTCCTCATCGAATGCTCGAAATAGAATAGTCGATTCAAGGAAAGAATCACGAGGGCCTTCTCATTATCATGAGGTCCTCGACTGGGTCGTCGGGTGACTCATACAGATTCCTTGTGATGTGGTCGGGCTCCCTGATGCAGATGAGTGTGATAGCTTGCTCAGGACATCCGGATGCGCAGAGCCCACAGCCAAAGCACTTGCACTCGTCTACAATGGCTTCTTCCTCCTCAAGGACGATTGCGCCGAACTGACAGCGCTCAATACAGACGCCACATCCCGTGCACTTCGCTCCGTCGAGTTTCGGCGCGAACCGGCTCTTGTAGCAGATATCGTCCTTCCCCAGGAGAACCATGCCTCTCAGCACCACGCAGCAGCAAGTGCAGCAGTTGCAGAGGAACTCGAATCCGGACGAATCCGCGTTATTCAAATGATGGACCAGTCCCAGTCTCTCGCTCCTGTCGAGTATGTCGAGAGCCTCCTCCTTGGATATCCTCCGTCCCACTCCTCTGCCGAGGAAGATCTCTGCGAAATCGTCGAAGAGGATGCAGACATCGGTCGGGTTGTCGCAATTCCGCGACATGATTCTGCAAGTACACTCCGTCTGCGCGATGGTCCTTGCAGAGTCGAGTATCGCTGATACGCTTTCGAGGGGCAGCACCTCCCCCCATCTCATTGAGATGGTCTTCTCCACTGGGATTACCCTCACCTGGGGCACGGCCTGCTGCGACCACTTCGCGTCCTGCGAGAGCTCTTTCTCGAACATGTTGTCGCACAGGTCCAATAAGCGGTTCTTGAGGTGTTTGCTCGCCAGTCTGTCGAAGATATGCTTGTCATGGAGCAGGAAGCCGAGGAGATCATTCACCAACGCGTAGACAGTGCCATCTGCAGTCCCCTTCCTTAGAACGAAACCTCGCTTGTAGAGTCCGTCGAGGGCCTCGGCCGTCGATGAATGCTCCGCACCGATGCGGCTCGCTATCTCTACGGTGGTGCCAGGGAGCGCTATCAGGAGGTGCGCCTCGTCCTTCTTCAGAAGCATGCCGAGGATTTCTGGCAGGTAAGCCGACTCCATCCCTTCTAGGTAGGCCATCGATAGTCGTGAGAAGATGCCGTCTGTCAGGTATTACCCCCCCGATGCTCTTCTGAAAACGGTCCCGACTATTAGAATTAATGCGAGCAGCGATCCCGCCCTGAGTGGTCGACGCTCAACGCTCATTTATGGGCCTTCGAATCGCCCGGGTCAGTACAATGATTTTATAGCTCAACGACCTTCGGCCAATAGCGTAGGTAATTTGTGTCTATCGAGGTGCGGGAATGAGAAGTAGGGTAACAGTCCGATTAACGTGCTCCGCGATTCTGATACTTGCGGTACTTGTGGTGCAGCCGCTCTTGGCTTGTGGTAATGTACTCGACAACGATGATGATGGTCTGCCGACGTGGCTCGTGCTGGTCTATCTCGACGGCGACAATAATCTCGACGTAACACTCGGGTCCAGCGAAGTGGGCGTCGTTCAGGAGGACTTGAACGAGCTGATGCGAGTCGGGTCCACGGAGAATGTAGATGCGTTCACCCTTGTGGACAGATTTGACGGCCCAGCGGTGCTGTACAGAGTGCTTCCAGGCGAGCTCGAGGAGATGACCGACTACCAGTTCCACGAAGATGAGGTCAATATGGGCGACCCCCGAACGCTGAGAAGCTTCGTCTCTTATGCGTTCAACAAGTCAGAAGCGGAACAGACGATCATCGTCTTCTGGGACCATGGAACACCGTACTACATAGCTCTTGACGACCACCCGTGCGAAGGGGATGAAGTGGAGCCCGACAGTCTCACGCACAAAGAAGTGATCTCGGCGTTGGACGGATATCATATCGACATCCTCGGGGCTGATGAATGTCTTGTCGGGCAGGTCGAGGTGGCCTATGAATACGCGCGGTTCGCTGATGTCGATTATTTGGTTGCCAGCGAGTGCTACACGGGTTGGAGAGGTATTGCTTACGACCGGATCCTGGAGGAGATTGACGCCAATCCAGGCATAACCCCGCGAGAGCTCAGCGAGGCGATGACAGTGCATTTCACGGAGATGCTGAGCATGCCTCCGTACAAGGCGGAGATCATCAATTCGAAGGCAGCGGTCGACTTGGGAATGATGGATGACCTCAGCAAATCCATCTGCGGATTAGCCGAGGTGCTCACAAAGGACATCGATGAGTATACGAACGCGCTTATGACCGCGAGGTGCAGCTCGCAGATACTCTATGGCACTACAGCTGTTTCCAGGGTGGACCTGGGAAATTTCGTTGAGGTGCTGTCCGAGAATGTCGCCGATCAAGGCGTCAAGGCGGCATGCAGTGCGGTGATGGATTCGTACGCCGAAGCTGTATTCGCAATAGGCACGACTATGATAACCGAGCCTCTGCATACTGGCCTGGGCATCTACTTCCCAATCGCCCCTAATCATTCGTTGGAAGAATTCATGCTAGGTGGCTCTGACGCCGAGTATCGATCCTATGCATTCCCACAGCTCGGATGGATGGATTTCATCGAGACTTGTTGGGACGCGCACGGGGGACTCAAAGCAGGAACAGTCTGATACCTGCGACGTAGCTGCATTGTCGGCGAAAGGATTGACACTCGGCGACGCCATTATCCTTTGAGGGCTGGTGCAAATGCAGTGTCCGTACTGCGGCGAAGTCATGGAGAGGGGATACATGGCGGCTGGCTGCACGTCGGCCAACGCGATGACTCGGTTCGAATGGTCCGACAGTGTGCCAAGATTCTCGTCCGTTGCACGAGCGCCGTTGTCAAGATTCGACGAACTCAGCTGGTTCGAAGGCTATCGATGCCGAGGTTGCAGGGCAGTGTTGATCCGCTACTGAGGATTTGCCCCCGTACGTGAAGGTTTATATCGAATTACCGAATGCGAAAACTGAACCGGTGAGTATCGAACGCCTATGCGGGTGGAGATAATGTCGAAAACGATGATCAGCACGAAACGGTTGTCCAAGAGCTACGGCAAGAGCGGGCAGGTGATAGCTCTGGACAAGCTTACTCTCGATGTTTACGAAGGCGAGACTTTCGGATTGTTGGGACCGAATGGTGCTGGCAAGACCACAACAGTGCGCCTACTGAACTGCATCGTCAAACCCACGGGGGGAAGTGCCACTGTCGGAGGTTATGACCTCATCGAGAACAGTATCGAAATCAAGCGGATGACGGGGCTCTTGGCAGAGTCACCTGGATTGTACGAGAAGCTCAGCGCCCAGGAGTTCCTTGAGTTCATGGGCGCGCTGTACGACGTCCCGTCCGATATTCTATCCGTCAGGGTTGACAAGCTGCTCAAACTATTCGGCCTTCACGGTCGCAGAAACCATCTTCTGGAAGGTTACAGCAGAGGAATGAAGCAGAAGGTGTTGATAGCAGCCGCGCTCATCCATGACCCTCCCCTGCTGTTCTTCGATGAGCCAACATCGACCCTCGACCCGAGCGCGGCTCTGATGGTGAGGGATTTGATGAAGGACCTCTCAGAGAATGTGGGGAAGACGATTGTCGTGTGCAGTCACATACTCCCCATAGTGGAGGAGTTGTGCGACCGCATCGGTATAATCAACCGGGGAGAGCTGGTCGCTGTCGGAACCGTAGACGAACTGATGGAGAGGACCGGAAAGGACACGTTGGAGAAGGCGTACATCGACATAACTGGAGGTGTCCAGCAGAAGGAACTCTTGTCATGGAGGGAATTGAGAAGTGCGTAGACTCAAATGGCTCGTGCTGGCGAAGAACGGATACCTCCTCCGCACAAGCAGCTTCGGAAGAATGAGGTACGCCGTGCCATTCCTGATTGGTGTGCCAATCGTCGTGGCTGTGTTCGTCATCATACCCTGGATTGCCGACTTCTTCCTTGATGAGTTGGAGGTATTCTTCCTCTCATCCGCTGCGGTTACATTCATCCAGATCATCCTGTTCACCATATTCATCCTGTTCCTGACCTTCCCGATATCGTTCTCCCTCAACTCAGGCCAGGAGGAGCATTACGAAGTGCTCCTGTCCGCCCCTCTGAAACCAAAGGATGTGATTCTGGGCAAATTCGTAGGTGACATGCCATTCTATTCCGTTGCCGTGGTAGTCGCATCTTCGTTGTTCGTCGCCCTCCTGCTACCGCTTGGATTGGGTTTGGTGCAGGCCGTAATGATAATGGGAATATTCCTGCTGACGTTCTTCTCCGCACTTTGGATCGGCGTGTTGCTCGCGGCGATGATTAGGAGCAAGATAGGCAGCTCAGCGCGTGGAAAAGACCTCGGCAAAGCCCTCTCAATGACAGTCGCTCTTCCCATGGTCGGGTTGATGTATGCGATAATGAGTGGCATGGTCTACAGCGCGCTCTTGGATTCTGGTTCGAAGGGTCCTCTCGCATTCGCACTCGATCTTCTGCCAAGTTCGTGGGGCGCGGATGTGATTGTCAGCTTTGCACTGAACCCGGGCGGCGCTTCTGGCATGTCGGTGGAGGAACCACTGAGGTTCGTCGCGATGATCATCTTCTTTGTGGGCGCGCTCTGGGTAGGCACGAAGCTCGCCGACAGGGCCTACAGCCTCGAGTCTCAGAGCTTGTCATCGAACCTGGCAAGGCCCGAAGGGCAGTTCTACAGGACGGTTCGTACGGTCAGCGGCGGTGGCTCCTTCGGCTCCTTGGTCGTCTCGGTGTTCAAAGACTACGGTCGGCGTCTTGAGAACATCTCGAAAGTGGTTTATATCATCGGTTTGATGCTACTCGTCACGTTCTTCTTCGGCGGAGCGGAGGACGTCGGAGGCGGATTTATCATGCTGTTCTTCCTGCTTCCATTCCTGTCTGGCTTCATCGTTGGGGAGGTCACAGTCAGGGGCAAGGAGAATCTATTCATCTATCGCAAGGCCCCAAGAGGCGAGGCGAGACTTGTCAGGGCGCGCATTGTGCAGAGCATGATTGTGATGATTCCGTTGACGGTCATCGCGAGCGCGATATCGCTCACGACGGTTCCCGGTTTGGGCACGGGTCCTGCGCTAGTGATGGTACTATACATGATTGCGCTCTCTGCGTCCCTAATCGTTTTCTCGTTGGGCCTGTTCCTTATGTTCCCTGTCTTCTCAGAGAAGCCGGCCGACATGATGGGCAACGTGATAATTCTGTCGGTCTTCATGATGGGATGTTTCTTCGCTGCCGTGCTCTTGTCAGTGTATGGCGAGATTGCTGGTTGGCTGCTCATTCTGACACTTACCACGGTTTCAGGGACCATCGCGCTCTTCCTCGGCGTCAGGAATCTGAAAACCCTTGAATGATTCAGATGATACATGCGCCCCTGCAAGAATACTTACAGAACCTGTCCGATACGCCTTCGCCTTCTGGAAATCTCCAGATAATGGCAGTCGACTCGACACGGGGATTGACATGACGTCATCGAAAGATTTCGAAATCGATGCGGACGAATTACTCGAACTCGCCAAAGATCTGATACGAATCCCGAGCATCTACACTCAGGAGGCGGAGATATCGAGTTACATCTACGGTCGACTGGATGAATGGGGTGTGTCCCCAAGGAGGATTCCTGTGGAGGGGCACGGCCCATGCGTGGTCGCTCAGATTGGGGATGAAGGCTTTCCATCCATTGTGCTCAATGGCCACATGGACACGGTAGAGGTCATGGCCGGATGGGAACACGACCCGTTCGGCGCTGAATTGGAGGACGGCAGACTGATCGGCCTCGGCGCGCTCGACATGAAATGCGGCCTGGCATCGATGATGGTGGCGTTCAGAGCACTGGCAGAAGCAGAGCCCACGAAAGGTCACAGGATAATCTTCCAGGCGGTCTCCGGTGAGGAGGATAATGGCTCCGGCACTAGGACATTGATACAGAGCGGCGAATTCGAAGGGGCGGAAGCAGCGATTGTTGGCGAAGGATTCGGCGGGTTGAGCGCGGTCACCCATGGTCGACGAGGCGGCGCGTACTACGCCTTCGAGGTGAAGGGACAGTCAGCGCACGGCGCCACTCCCAACCTTGGCAAGAACGCGATTGTCGACGCATCCAAGATTATTTGCGCGCTAGAGAAGTCCGAACTCGCGGTTTCGAACGCACTCCGATCAGATGCATTAGAGCTGCTGCGCGAGACGCAGACAGTCCTTCGCATAGCTGGTGGCGGTTCCAGCCTAAGCGTTCCAGAGCGGTGCACGATAGAATTCATGAGGTGTACGATTCCAGGAGGAAGGACCGACCTTAGGGGGGAACTCAAGTCACTGGTCCAAGAACTGTCATTGGAATGCGAGGTCGACATCAGATTCAAAGGCGGTCCAGGGGATTTGTATCTGCCATATCTGACCAACCCCGAATCTGCCCTGGTGAGAGCCGCTGTCGCTTCAATTACGGAATACACCGGGAAAGAGCCGGCCCTCGTTTGCGGCGTTTCCGAGGCCGATGACAACCTGATATCTCAAGAGTTGAGCGTTCCTGTGATTTGCGTCGGCCCCGGCGAGTTGGGCGAGATGGCGCGGTACCACAGACCCGAGGAGAGCATAGGCGTATCCCAGTTGACGGCCGCTGCGAAAGTGTACTGTTCGACCGTGAATCGACTGTGCGGAACGTGAATCACCCATCATCCTTGCGATATAATCGCATCGACAACAGCGTCGAGATGACGGCCGCTATCAGCACCGCGATTACGACAGCCCATCCTGTGCTGTCGCTCTCAGTCTCTGATTCAGATTCTTCCGCAGGGGGGGTCGATTGCTCAGTCCGCTCGGTCTTTGTTCACGGTCTTGATGCATTCCTCGACGATGTCGAAGCCCTTATCGAGTTGCTCCTCTGGTATGTTCAGCGGAGGAATGTACCTGACTACGGAGCGTCCGCACGGAAGCAGCATCACGCCCTTCTTGAACGCCAGCTCGGTGATCTTGTCCCTGCTCTTCGACGCGTGCTTCTTCGTCTTCCTGTCCTGGACGAACTCGTGGGCCAGCATCAGACCGAGGCCGCGCGTGTCACCGATGATCTCGTACTCGTCCTGCATCTCCTGGAGTCTCTTCTTCGTCTTAGCACCGAGTTCGGTGCCGCGCTCAAGGAGCTTCTCCTCCTTGATGACATCCAAGGTTGCGATTGAAGCCGCGTGTGAGAGCGACGCCCCACCGAATGTGTTGGAGTGCCTTCCGTACCTGTCGAACGCCAACTTGGCGTCGACGATCGTGGCGCCCAACGGCAGACCGCCTCCGAGTGACTTGGCGCTGCAGATGATGTCAGGGACAATGTCGAAGTGCTCGCACGCCCACATCTTGCCGGTCCTGCCCATGCCGGACTGGACCTCATCGTCTATCAGCAGGCACTTGTGCTTCCTGGTGAGGTTGAACACTCCCTTCACGAACTCCTTCGGAGGTACGACGTATCCACCCTCTCCCTGGACGACCTCCATGCTTATCGCGGCTAGGTCGTTCGGCGGTATCTGGTTCTCGAAGTAGATGTCCTCGATCGCGGTGACGCAGTGCATATTGCAGCTCGGGTACTCGAGGTTGTACATGCATCGGTAACAGTAGGCGTAGGGAACGTGATACACACCAGGCATCAGCGTGGCAGTGTATCCCTCGCGCTGGACCCACTTGCTCGCAGTCAGCGACATTGAACCAGTAGTCCTGCCGTGGAACGCGCCGAGGAAGTCCATTATCACCTGCTTTTTGGTCGCCGACTTGGCTATCTTGATAGCGGACTCGTATGACTCCGACCCAGTGTTCGAGAAGAAGACCATCTTCTTGTTGTCGCCGGGAGCAGACTTCGCGAGGCGTTCAGCAACCTCATTCTGGAGCTTGCAGTAGAAATCCGTCCCTGCGACATGGGTGTACTTGTCGACTTGGTCCTTCACAGCGGCAACGACCTTCGGGTGCCTCGCACCGACGTTCAGCACACCGACGCCAGCGTAGAAGTCGATGTACTTGTTGCCGTCGACGTCCTCGATGATCGACCCCTCGGCCTTCTTGAAGACCAATGGCCACGACTTCGTCGCCTTGACGAGCCACTCGTCGTCCTTGGCGACCGCCTTCTTCGCCTCCGGCCCCGGGGGCTCTACCTTGATGTCCGGTACTTTCGACATGAGAATCCTTCTCCTTGCATGAACGGTAAGCACATGCTTGATAAATCGGTTATGGTTCTACTTATCCAATCCGAGCGGAATCTTGCCGATTTCGAACATCTGGATACGATTCCAGTATGAGATTGGCAGACGTCTCGAAAAGGCCGAGCGCATGCCGCGCTCGCCCTCCTTCACGCTCGTCTGAGAGCACGCTAAAGGCAGCTTACGAACCCACCAATATGCCCACGCTCCCCAAACGTATATAAAGGGGTCATATTTTAGGGGATACCTCCACAGAGAGGTTGTCACCGTGAGGTATACTCGGTTTGAAAGGGCGCGGATAATCGGCGCTAGGGCCTTGCAAATAAGTATGGGCGCGCCAGTGCTGGTGGATGTGCCTGACGATCTCATAGACCCCATTGAGATCGCGATTACGGAGTTCAACGAAAACGTCATACCAATGACGGTCAAGAGGGAAACCTGAGGAGTTCAGATGGAGGAGCAAGCGGTTACTGAAATCGAAAGCACGGAGGAGCAGGGCTCTCGTCTTCTCATACCAGAAGATGTCTACCTGACCTCTGGAGTACACATCGGCACACAGCAGAAGAGCGCCGACATGAAAGACTTCATTTTCAAGGTGCGGTCCGATGGGCTGTATGTGCTCGACGTCAAGAAGACCGACGACAGGATCAGGGTGGCCGCGAAGTTCCTCGCGAGGTATCCCCCCGAGCGTGTGCTGGTCGTGTCCGCGAGGCAGTACGGTCAGAAGCCGGCGAAGACGTTCGCCAAGACCATAGGTTCCATGATAGTCGCGGGCCGGTTTGTGCCAGGCTCGCTTACGAACCCGATATTGCCGGCATTCGCCGAGCCCGAAGCGGTCATCGTGACCGACCCTGCCGCCGACGACCAGGCATTGTCGGAGGCACTCAGCATCGGGGTGCCTATCGTTGCCATCTGCGACGCCAACAACGAGACGCGAAACGTCGACCTCGTAGTGCCGTCGAACAACAAGGGCAGGCGTGCGCTCGCGACAGTTTACTGGTTGCTCACGAGAGAGGTTCTGAAGGCGCGCGGCACATTACAGGCCAACGAGGACTTCAAGATGCCCATTGAGGACTTTGAAGCGACACTCTGATAGCGTCCGGATTTCTGGGAAAACCTATTACGCAGCCAGAGCTATTGCCATTCTGAGGAGGAGAGGCGTCGGATGAGAAGTCCCGCGGTCGCAGGACAGTTCTATGCCAGCGACAAGAAGAATCTCGAGCGGCAGATAGAGGAATGCTTCAAGAGCCCGCTTGGCCCTAAGGCGGTCCCGACAGTCCGTGACGGACCGCGGAAGATAGTAGGTGGAGTGTCTCCTCATGCCGGCTACATGTTCTCCGGGCCGGTCGCTGCGCATCTGTTCAGTTCGATTGCCAGTGACGGCTTCCCGGAGGCCTTCGTGATAATAGGTCCGAGCCACACTGGCAGGGGTTCAGGGATAGCCATCACAACCGAGGATTTCGAGACGCCGCTTGGAGTAGCTAAGGTCGATGTAGGATTGGCGGAGGCGATGAAGAAGGGCCTCATCGACATCGACCCGCAAGCGCACTATTATGAGCACTCAATCGAACTGCAGTTGCCATTCTTGCAGTACCTATCGAAGGACTTCAAGTTCGTTCCGATATGCATGGCGTTCCAGGATTACGACGCAGCCGTGTCCGTCGGTGAAGCAGTGCGACAAGCCACGGCTGGGAAGGACGTTATAGTCATCGCCTCGACTGATTTCTCGCATTACGTCACGAAGGAGAGCGCTGAGAAGAAGGACCGCATGGCGTTGGATGCCATCGAGCGCATGGATGCCAAGGCGCTATACGACGTGGTTCTTGATGAGAACATATCGATGTGTGGCTATGGCCCCGTCATGGCCATGATCACTGCGTGCAAAGGGGGCAGGGCGCGCGTGCTGAGATACGCCACCTCGGGCGACGTGAAGCCTATGAACGACGTCGTCGGCTATGCATCGGTGGTCGTCGAGAAGCAGCTATAAAACCGAAGGTAATCACGGTGGGTTGATGCGACTTCCGAGGATCACATCGCTGGCGATACTGATCATGTTCGCGATTTTCGCGACATGGTTGTTGGTCGTTGTGGTGTCTCCATTCCTCGTCCCCAGCGGCACTCTGACGGACCTTTCTGGCAAGGTTGGGTACCGCGACAATTCGGAAATCATCTCGGAGTTGGACCCGATACCTCGCGCGGTATATTGGGTCGGCGACACTCAATGTCACCAGATTGCGAACAGGAGCTACTTCCTCAACGACAATCAAATGCCGTTCTGCTCGAGGGATCTGGGACTCTTCATTGGCCTCGCCGTTGCGTCGGGCATCGCGGCCTTCTTCACGCTTCCGGTCAACCCTCTATTGTTGCTGCTTGGACTGGTTCCGATCGGCCTGGACGGCGGCCTCCAACTGATTACATCGTACGAATCGACGAATGCACTTAGGCTCGCAACTGGCATCATCGCCGGACTCGCCCTCGCCTTCCTGCTTGCACAGTTTCTCCTTGCCTTGAAGAATGAGCGAGATGATCGTCAAGATGGAGCGTGCGAGCCCGAGAAAGCTCGTTCTGGCAAACCCTGATATATCGTACTCACTATTCGAATGTGGAATGATGTGATGAACATGAATTCAGAGGATTCGGGACAGGCTGAGCCGTCGTCTTCCGAACAGTCACCATCACCACCGGTCCAGGCAACTTACCCAACCGGGTCTAGGAACTGCGTTTCCTGTGGCCGTTCGATAAACTGGGATTCGAATGTATGTCCATATTGTGGGCACGACTACAGGTTCATCGCCGCCCCTATAGAGCCGATGAAGCGGTCCGCAAAGCCATTGCTGGGTGGGATATTGATCATGATCGCCGGAATGCTCTCTTTGGCCATGGCTTTCAGCTTCATCGTGATCGATGTCAGTGACATCGAGAGCTGGGATTACCAGCCCCTGACCGACAGCGGCTTCACCCCTGTAGAGCTCGAGGAGTTGCTCGGCGTCTGCGGAACGATAGAAATCGTAATCGGCACCATCGCCATCATCGGGGGAGTGTTCGCTATTGTGCGCAAATACTTCGTACTTGCAGTCATCGGAGGGATATTCGGACTGATTGGAGCAGGGTTCATCGTGGGAGGATTACTGGGTCTTATCGGGCTCGTGTTGGTCATAATCTCACGGAATGAGTTCGGGCGAAATCCAACGCGCCAGATGTGAGGAATCAGGCCAAATCCAGAGCAACCACAACAATCGTTTAATAACCGCCAGCCCCCTCTAGGGTGCAATGGAGAATGGCCTAAGGCGATTCTTACAGAGAAGCGAAGGAAGGTGAACTATGTCTGAAGCGCAATCCCAGCAGCCAAGGAACTGTGTTTCTTGCGGACGCTCGATTTCGTGGGATGCCAACGTATGCCCGTATTGCGGACACGACTACCGTGCACAGGTATACGCTGGCCAGCCGAGGGGAGAGCAGATAAGCAGTGGAGTCAAGATACTTTTCTACTTGCTGTCTTTCTTCATCCCCTTGGTCGGGTTCATAATCGGAGCTATATACTACTCGAAGCCCGAGCCCGAGATGAAGGAAGTAGGCAAGATGTGTCTTATCCTCGCGGTGCTTGCGATAGTAGTCGTTTTCGTGTGCTGGGGCGGGATTCTGGGTATCGGACTGTTGACACTGTGACGACCGATCATACCAGACGTTCAAATCCTAAATCTGGGGACTTCCCCCAGTCCCGTTTTCTCATTCGACCCGTCAGCGAATGCCTCAAGCGAGACCGCTCACATCTCCCTGTCTCGAGAACAGTTAATCTTGGATGACGTGCATCTCTGCATCGGATGGACGCGTTCGAGTCGATCCTAACGCTACTTGGGTCGTCGCTTTGCCACCAGCTTGCGGAGCGGTCATACGTGCTCGATGGCTTCCAGATGCCGTTGTGCGTGCGATGCCTCGGACTGCACGTGGGCTTCCTGATATCCTTCGCCCTGATATGGTTTCAGAAGGGCAGGCCGATGTCCGGGTTGCCAAGCACGCGCTCACTGGTCATCTTCGGCGTTATGATGATGCCCGCCGTGGCAGACGTGGCTTTGTCCTATTCGGGCGTAATCGACTCTGACAACGTCCGGAGGGCAATCACGGGCGCGCTGTTCGGAACCTGCATCGCGTTCATAGTGCTTCCATTGGCCCGTGCGCTTGTGAGCGGATCAAGCCCAGTCGGCAGGTCGATGACGCATTCGCGCGACTGGGCGGCTCTGTTGATTGTCGCCTCGGTGTCGTCTATCATGGTAGTGTCCGCCGAATCATCGAAGGCGTTGTTCTACTTCCTCGCGGTAGCAGGGATTGTGGGGGTGTTCGTTAGCGCTTGGTCGCTGATCACCCTGCTCACGCTGCTGCTCACTGAGGACCGCGCATGGGGCAAGAAGATGAAATTGGCCACGGCGTCCATTGCCACGCCCTTGTTCCTTATCTCGCTGGCAGCACTCCACGGCCTCCTAAGCTGACGGATTGCGGGGCGGCTCAGATCTTCTTCATCATGCCCAGCTCTGGCTCGTACACCTCTCCTTTGTCCAGGAGGTTCGCCACAATCTCCTCGAGCCGGACTTTGTCGATCTTCTTCTTCGTCGCGGCATCCACAATCTTGTCCCACTGCGCGCCCTTCGAGCCTTTGTCCAGAGAGTCTATGATTCCGAGGACCGTTTCCTCCTCGTCCGCTCCCACCTCGAGCTCCTGCAACTCCTCGTTTGCGGCTTCAGAGGCTCCCTCCTCTGGCACTTCGACGGATGCGAAGACATCCTTCTTCGGGGGTTGCGCGGGTGTGGCCTTCTCGGTCTTTCCCCTGCCCTCGGGCAACAGACTCCTGAGGGCGTCCTTGACGACATTCCTGAAACGGTTGAGGTCCACATCTCGGTAGTAGTCCAACGCGAGCACGACGCCCTCCGCGAGGTTCTCCGGATACCCGAGCTTCATTAGTTCGCCAGCGGTCGGCTCGGACATGTTTAGCGCCTCCTGCATGGCGTCTATCCTCGCAAGAGTGCTCTTGGCAGTCTCGAGGACCCAGTTGTCTCGCGCGTTCGCGTCTACCTCCGATATCCTCTCGGGACGTATGCTTAGGTACTTCACGCCCTCTTCAGGGGAGTACGCCCTGCTCTTGCCGACGACAGCTACGAACGCGGGCGGCGATATCTTCGCCAGTGCGGCAGCCGCCTCGGGTTGGTACTCGCCGGCCGAGACGTAGAACTCCCCCGTCTGATCCGCCACGCGCGCGCGATAACGCGGCTTGTCCTCCTCGCCGACATCCTCTATTTCCGTCACGACTCCGACAACGAGCATCCTGTTGACTCGCGCGCCCAAAGGTGTCACTATGTACGACACGGGCTTCTCGCCCTCGCCCGAGTGCTCCATCGTGGATGAACCATACTCCTCGGCGAAGACGCGCCACGAGACCTCACGGACGTTCATCGGCTCTCCTCCAGCTCGACGAGGAGTCTTTCGATGTCTCCCATCGTGTCCGGAACCTTTAGCTCCGCCTCCTTGGTTATCATGGAGAGTCCGTACGTGTCGGCGGTTATGTTCCCAGTTGCGTCAATGATTTTGAACGTGAGCGCATCGTCCATCGAGTCTTTGATGGATTCGAAGCTCATCGATTGCCTCGCCTTTTCCATGCATTCCTCGAGCGTGAAATCCATCAGCCTCTCAGTGAGCTCCCGGCCAATTATGGCGCTGACGGAGCCCGAGCCGTCGTCTATGACAGCCTTGATGCGCAGATCGGGGAAGCCTTCCACCCTGCCGTGGATCTTGCACATGCTCTTCTGAAGCGCACGCTTGCACTCAGGGCAGCGCATTATAAGCCCGGAGCCGTCCCGAACTTCGATTATGGTACCTCTGACGGACACGTCTGCTGCGCCGCCCCTGGATGCGACTTCCGCGATGGGCGTGATGCTCGTCTTCCGCAGTTCGTCCGCCGACGGGAACTTCTCCTTGACCCTGATTACATCGGCGCGCTCGTCAAAATTGAGCTGTGGGATGCCCCTCCAGCTCTTAACGGTCGCCCTGGATATCTTGATCAGCTCCCCAGGCTTCAGCTTGAAGTCCGACCACGCGGTGTACTGTATCTTACCCGTCTCGTCGGCGATCGTGCCAGAGTAGATCGTCTTCGCCTCCCCCTGGACATTGACCTCCCTCTCGTCCACGGAGAGGAGTCGCCCCTTGGTCTCGACATATCCCATGCCTTCCTGTATCTGGTGGATCGCAACGACTTTCGGAGGCCCCTGAGCCACGTCCGAGACGCCTATCGTGGATGGGTCTTCTTTCCGGACGGTCACCCTGTTTCCGAAGTGTACCTCCACCCTGCCTCTGTACTCCTTCGTGTACGCGCCCTTGACCGATATGACATCGCCCTTCGCGAACTCCAGGTTCTGAGGATCCCATGCGGTGTAAGACAGCGTCGTCGATTCGTCTCCGAGGAGGCCGTACCAGATGGTCTTCTTCTCGCCCCTGGCCTCGATGGCCTTCTCGTTCGCGGTGACGACTCTGGCGACGAAGTCGACATTCGGTTCGTTCGGCCTCAGCTCGGCCAGCTTCCTCTGGAAGCCCGCCGAGAAGCTCCCTGTGTCCCCGCCATGCCTCTTGACGACGGTCTTCTTCGCCATTGGTATGCTGAGGTTGTAGTCCTCGATGCATTTCCGCAGCTCGTCCTCTATCTCCTTCTCCGATAATTTGTTCCCGAGCGCCCTGCTGATTTCCTGAATATGGGGCGCTAGCTTGTCATCTTCCATAACAAACCCCCTTGCATTCGAGCAGCTGTTTCTTCTCCGTGCTGCTGCTTGATGAACACCCTCCCGACATATAAATCGATTCACTACGGGGACGCGAAAGTAATCTACCTACGCATCACTGGCCGCTCGTGGTGATGAGCTCCTTTATGTCTCTCATGGCCCAGACCATCATCACGACGCGCTCCCTGCGCTCGAGCCGTTCGACGCCCCTGTAACGCTCCTCAAGTGATCTAATCGCCGTTTGGTGTACATCGTCGGGGACATCCCATAGATCGGAGAACGTTCGTTCGCGGTATCTCTCTATTGCGTCTGTGACATATAGGCCCACGGTGTTCTCGGCCACGTGCGCCTTCCTCATCGGCCTGACGACATCCGCCAATTCGCGCTCCCTAAGGCCTGGATGACGTACCTTATGACCAGCGTCGGCGCAGGCTCCCTCATAGGCGAGTTGCATCGCCTCCAGGTCGCACCCATCTCTCTCGGTAACCATCGACACTAACCGGTCCGAGGCCACCCTGGCCATCTCTGCAAGTGCCAATCTCCACTCGCTGATCAGGTGCGTGAGGTGAACGCTCAGAGCATGGTCGAATGCGTCGTCGACGAACGGCAGAGAAGTCGCATCCGCAAGCGCGACGTCCACGACGCCCTTGCTCCTCGCGCGTGAGAGCATGCCCATCGACACGTCGACCCCTACGACATCGAAGCCGTGAGTCCGCAGCGGCTCTGCTATCCTCCCGGTGCCCACGCCCACCTCCAGGACGGCGCAGTCGGTCGTCAACTCTCGCTCAAGCGCCTCGGCTATGCGCCGTGGAACGCCCTCCGCGTACGCCCTCGTCTCATCGTACCGGTCCGCTATCCTGTCGAACGACACGCGCAACGTCCTCTCCTCCGGGCCGTCGAGCAAGGTCATGGTGCAGGGCAGGTAATCTGAGTTGTGGTCGCGCACATTTGGGAATGTTCGGATACGGCGATGATGTCTGCCGATTCGAATGACGTTCGATGGAGTCGAATTGACACGCCAAATATTGATGCGCTATCGAATGCGATTTCGAACAGTCATCCTCGAGCAAAAAATCGACAATCGTAGCGCAGTGGGTACAGAATATATACATAACATCGCATTACACCGAAAGGAGGACCTTGGGGGAGTTTTCAATGACAACAGAATTCGAGCTGTCTGTCGACGCTTCGAGCGAGAACCTGCTGAACGCATTCAACCTGTTGGCCGAACACCAGGTGAACCTTGACACGATCGCGACCGCCAAGGTTGACGACAAGTACGTGATCAAATTCCTCACTGGCTGCGAGGAGGAGTGCCGGAGGACGTTCATGAAGGCGGACCTCCCGTTCACGGAGCGGAAGGTCCTGGTCGTGGAGATGTTCAACAAGCCTGGGCAGTGGATGAAGGCTGCGCGAGCGCTTATGGCGGCTGGCTTCAACCTCGAGGTAAGCTACCTGAGCGGCCAGAAGGACAACAGGCTCAGGTTCGTCTTCGGCGTCGACGACTACGAAGGCGCGAAACAGATAATCGGCCAGATAGCCGAGTATTCGGTCGACTAGAAGTGCAGAGGATGCCCATCGGCGGCGATGAATGGGTACACGGGAGGCCTACTATGTGCGAGTCTGCAGTCTATCTACTGGAAGGGGAGGAGCGCACGCTAATCATGCCCGAGGCGGCGAGGGTACTTATCACCGAAGAGGGCGTAGTATGCGTGGATTTGCTCGGTGAGCGTAGGACCGTGGAGGGCGCCGAATTGCACGAGGCTAATCTTATCAAGCACGAGATCCTTCTTAAGCGTCGAGAGAGCTGAGCATCTTGGGATACAAGTTGGCGGTAGCCGGCAAGGGTGGCGTCGGCAAGACCACCGTGGTGGGTTCCATAGCGCGAGTCTGGGCGAGAGAGGGCGTCAAGGTGCTCGCTGTGGACGCGGACCCAGCCTCGCACCTGCACTCGATACTGGAGATTCCGGCAGACCGCGTGCCAAAGCCGATCTCTGCCGAGCTGGATCTCATAGAGGAGCGCACTGGCTCTCGCCCAGGGGCGGAAACAGGCCCGTTCTACAAGCTGAACCCGAAGGTTGACGACATCCCCGACGGCTACTCGACGGTTGGAGCCGACGGCGTGCGACTGATGGTGCTCGGAACGATTCGGGCGGCCGGGTCGGGCTGTTTCTGCCCGGAGAACGCGGTGCTGAGAGGGCTCATAGACCACGCCATACTCGAACGGGATGAGGCGGTCGTCGTCGACATGGAGGCCGGCCTGGAGCAGTTCGGCCGCTCGACCTGCAGGGGCGTGGATCTCCTGCTGATCGTGGTAGGGCCGGGAACACGGTCCATCGATACGGGCAGGCGCATCGCGGAGCTGGCCGCAGAGATGGGCATCCGAAGGATGGCAATCGTCGCAAACGGTGTCAGGAGCTCGGAGGAGGAGGATGCTGTGCGTCAGTCACTGGCGCGACACTCGCTCACTCTGTTCGCGACGCTCCCTTATTCCGAAGCCGTCGCGCGGGCGGACATGCTGGGCAAGTCTGTCTTCGAGGTCGACGGAGGCGAGGGCTGGGCCGCGGCCGTCAGACAGTTTTCGGATGAAATTCTAAGATTTATCGGCTGAGTCGTGGCTCCTCTGGCCGACCCCCGACATCGACACAGGCCGAAACGTTCTTGACAACAACGTATTTGTAGCAAAATACGTATTCGTCGAATGCCGAGCGCTGTTGTCAGAGTTGGACCTGAGCCAGACATCCGTTCAGTGGGGTTACATGTGATGGCGAGTTCCGGTGGATACGCCAGGCGGCGGTGTGTTGTCACTACTTTAGGAACCCGTCCGCTCGCCTAGGGTGGTTAGCCTGCTCCACCGGTGAACGCTGTTCGACAAGCATGACACCCATGGGATGAGAGTCGCAGCATGACATGGCCGTGCAGGGGATGTATTCGCGTGACGGGCAAGACAGATAAGGAACAAACAGAGGGGTCGGCCAAGAGTGCGAAGAAGGACCGCGCAGCGGGACTTTGGGACAGCAGCTGTTCCGAGATGTTCACTGGCCTCCGCAGCTCCGACATCTGCACGGTGTACGATAGGTTCAACAATCAGGGGGCTCAGTGCAAGTTCGGCCAGCTCGGCCTGTGCTGCAGGATATGTCTGCAGGGTCCTTGCAGGATCAATCCTATGGGCAAGGAACCGACGACAGGCATCTGCGGCGCCCGCGACTACACGATCGTCGCGAGGAACATCGACAGGATGATAGTCGGCGGCACTGCGTCGCACTCGTACCACGGCAAGGAGATTGCCGAGGTGCTCCTGATGGTCGCCGAGAAAAAGACCAGCGACTACTCTGTAACCGACCCCAAGAAGCTCGAGGCCGTTGCTAAGAAGCTCGGTATCGACGTCGCCGGCAAGGGCCCGGACGCGCTTGTCCTCCCCGTCGCACAGGCGGCGCTCGAGGATTATTCAAGATACTCTCACGAACCTCTTTCGTTCCTCAAATCGACGGTGACAAAGAAGAGGATGAAGCTATGGGACTCTCACGGGGTACTCCCGTGGAACATCGAGTCGGTCATAAGCGACGTGATGCACAGGACCTCGATGGGCGTGGATGCCGACCCCGTCCCTCTGCTGTTCGCGGGCATCAGATGCGCGCTTGCTGACTACACCGGTGCGCAGATATCTTCAGATCTCAGCGACGTGCTGTTCGGCACCCCCAAGGTAGTGCTCAGCGAGGCGAACCTGGGCGTGCTGGACGAGAAGAGCGTGAACGTCGCCGTCCACGGCCACAACCCTTTGCTGAGCGACATAATGGTCGACGTTGCGCGCGAGATGAAGGACGAGGCGAAGAAGGAAGGCGCGGAAGGCTTCAACATAGTCGGTGTTTGCTGCACCGGGAACGAGATACTGATGCGGAAGGGCGTGCCCATCGCGTCAAACGTGATGGCACAGGAACTCGTTGTCCTGAGCGGACTGCTCGACGCGATGATACTGGACTACCAATGCTTCCTGCCATCGCTGGCTACGCTCGCGAAATGCACTCACACCAGGATGATCAGCACGGAGGCCGCTGCGCGCCTCGTCGGCGACACGCACATAGAGTTCACGCCTGACAGGGCGCGCGAGTCCGCCAAGCAGGTGCTGATGCTCGCGCTCGAGGCTTACAAGCAGCGCGGCGAAATGAGGCGGCTGCCGACCGTCACGCCAGCCAAGGTCGTCGCCGGGTTCAGCGTCGAGCAGATGCGCGAGCTGTTCTCCAAGGCGAACCCTGGCGACCCGTTCCAGCACCTCGTAGCCAACATCATGAGCGGCCATGTCCGCGGACTCGCGCTGTTTGCCGGGTGCAAGAACACCAGAACCGAGATGGACGAGGACGTCCTCATCATGGTACGCGAGCTGTTGAAGCGCGATATCCTCGTGCTCACCACTGGCTGCAACGCAATAGAGCTCGCCAAGGCCGGATTCTTGGATCCAGCGAAGGTGGAGGAGATCGCGGGCGATGGTCTGCGGTCGTTCCTATCTGAGCTCAGCGAGGCGGCGGGCGTCGACGGCCTTCCCTGCGTGTGGCACATAGGATCATGCGTCGACAACCCGAGGTTCTCCAACCTCGCGACAGAGGTCGCCAACCGCCTCGGAGTCGATGTGCATCAGATACCGTTCGTCGCTGCCGCTCCGGAGGCCATGCACGAGAAGGCCGTGTCCATAGGCACATGGGCCGTCACGATGGGTTTTCCGGTCCATGTAGGTACGATCAACTACCTCTACGGCAGTACCCTCGTCACCGAGGTGCTGGAGAACACTGCCAGGGACGTATACGGTGGATATTTCATATTCGAGAAGGACCCGGTGATTGCCGCGAAGCGGCTGTACTCCGCCATCGAGTACCGACGGTGGAAACTCGACCTCACCGATCCAGAGGTCGAGAGGAGCGCCGCCTGCGTGCCCGACGAGGGCACGGTCACGAACGAGAAGCTGTTCAAAATGGCGGTAGAGGGGTCCATCATCGCCGCGGGATATGCCGACTTCCTCCTCAACCGCGCCCTTCGGAAATACGGCCCGGACCAGAAGATAGAGTTTCCGGAGACTGGATATCAGCTCCCGAGCCTGTTCGCCTGGCTTGGCAGAGATTGTACCAGACTGGGCGACCTGCCGAAGCTGCTCGGCGAGGCGAGGGGGAAGATCATCGAGGAGCCGACCTTGGAGGCTGCGATAGCCTCGGGCGAGACGACGATGATATCGGCGGAGATAGTCGAGGCGCTGAAGTACATCGAGACTCCGACGCCGTACGAGGGCTCGCTCTACTGCGGTTTCGTGCCCGACAGGATACTGAGGCAGCTCGGAATAGCGTTCGTCGACGACACCATCCCAGGTGCGGCGGTCTTCGTGGGCAAATGCAGCGACCCGAAGAAGCTGGCGACGATGATCCGCGACTGCCAGAACAAGGGCATGCTGATAATCGCCTCTTATGACATCATCAAACAGCTGAAGGACGAGAAGATAGCCATGGGGCTCGAGCGGATGCTGTACCCGGTCGGCGAGTTCACGCAGATCATACACGGCCTCAACTTCGCCATCAGAGCGGCGCTGTCCTTCGGCGGCGTGCAGAGCGGCGACCGCGAGGGGCTTTACAAGTACCTGTCGAAGAGGCCCAAGGTCTTCGTGCTCCAGATGGGGCCATTGGACCACATCAAGGTGGCCGCGGAGTTCGCGGTGATGTTCAACGGCTCGCCCACCATAACGGACCAGGATGTCGAGCCTATTCCCGACAAGTACGTCGTCCAGAAGAACCTCGACGAGATGATCGCGACCGCGATAGAGGTCAGGGGATGCAGGATAAAGCTAGGAGCGATCGACCTGCCCGTGCCTTACGGCCCTGCCTTCGAAGGCGAGACGATCCGCCGGCCGGACATGCATATAGAGGCGGGTGGACCGTCGAAGACGCTCGCTTTTGAACTGCTGAAGATGAGGAACCCGGAGGAGGTCAAGGACGGCCAGATCACGCTGATCGGCAAGGATGTCGACGAGATGGCCGAGGGTTCATCTACTCACCTCGGGATACTCGTCAACGTCTATGGAAAGAACATGCAGGAGGACTTCGAGTCCGTCCTCGAGAGACGCATACACCAATTCGTCAACTTCGCGGAGGGTGCGTGGCACACGGGACAGAGGAACCTCCTGTGGGTCCGCCTCAGCAAGACGTCCGTCGCCGCAGGCCTTCGGCTGAAGCACATAGGCGACATACTCGTCACCAAGCTGAAGGAGGAGTTCGGTGCGATAGTCTCCAAGGTGGAG
Organism: Thermoplasmata archaeon; assembly: GCA_029864565.1. Classification (GTDB taxonomy): domain Archaea; phylum Thermoplasmatota; class Thermoplasmata; order UBA10834; family UBA10834; genus UBA10834. Next base: position 98,827 of record JAOTTD010000003.1, read on the forward strand.
GTGACGATCGTCACCGACGAGGCGGAGCTAAGGAAGCATGTTGACGAGGCACACGCGTCGTACGCCGCGAGGGACGCGAGGATAGCGGACCTCACGGACGAGAAAGTCGACACATTCTACACGTGCACACTCTGCCAGAGCTTCGCCCCAGGGCATGTGTGCATAGTGACGCCAGAGCGGTTAGGGCTCTGCGGCGCGATAAACTGGCTCGACGCTAAGGCATCGTTCCAGATAGCGCCCACGGGCCCGAACAACCCCGTCCCGAAGAAGCAGGTCATCGACGAGGTGAAGGGTCAATGGACGGGGGTCAACGAAGCCGTTACCGAGAAGACCATGGGCAAGCTCCAGAAGTTCAGCGCGTACACGATGATGGACGATCCGATGACGTCTTGCGGGTGCTTCGAGTGTATAGTCGCCGTGTCGGCCGACCTGCAAGGAGTGGTCGTCGTGAACAGGGAGTTCCCCGGCATGACGCCGATAGGGATGACATTCTCCACCCTCGCCGGGTCCGTAGGCGGCGGCATTCAGACGCCAGGGTTCATCGGCGTGGGACGTAAGTACCTCACTAGCAGGAAGTTCATCACCGCGGACGGTGGGTTCCAGAGGATCGTGTGGATGCCCAAGGACCTCAAGGAGGCGATGAAGGACGAGCTGACGAAGCGCGCCGAGGAGCTTGGCATGCCGGACTTCGTCGGCAAGATAGCCGATGAGACGGTCGCGCGGACGCCGGAGGAGCTGACCGAGTGGCTCGCCAAGGTCGACCATCCAGCGATGAAGATGTTGCCTATGATCAACTGACGCTCAGAAGGGGGATTCTGATTTGGGGTTTGAGTTACCAAAGGAGAAGTTCGGAGGACGGATCAAAGAGGTCGCCATCGGCGCGACGAAGGACCAGGGAGGCACAAGGAGCGCACGCCTGATGGCCGGCGGATCCAACGGCCTGCCATTCCTGAAGTTCGAGAGCGAGATGCCACACCTGCCACTGGTGGCGATGGATGTCGTCGACACGGTTCGCATGGTCCCTGAGCAGCTGCAGGAGTCGATGGGTGCCGCCGTGAAGGACCCGTTGGAGTGGGCCAAGAAATGCGAGGCCGAATGGGGCGCAGACCTCTGCGTGCTGAAGCTCCAGTCCGCCAACCCTGAGGAAGAGGACCGGCCGGCGGAAGAGCTGGAAGGGCTCGTCGACAAGATGCTGAAGAGCATGGCTTTGCCGATGGTGGTCTACGGATGTGGATTCGAGGAGAAGGACGCGAAGGTGATGGAGAAGGTGTCCAACATCGCGAAGGGGGAGAGGCTGTTCCTCGGGCTCGCCGAGGAGAAGGCGTACAAGTCCATCGCAGCGGCGTCCATGGCGAATGGCCACGGCATCGTCGCGTTCTCCAACCTAGACATCAACCTCGCGAAGCAGATGAACATCCTGCTGCTGGACTTCGGCACTAAGCCGGAGAACATAATGATGGACCCGCTCATGGCGCCTCTGGGCATGGGGCTCGAGTACTCCTACTCGAACATCGAGCGCCTCAGGTTGGGAGCGCTGTCAGGGGACCCAGTGCTGCAGATGCCGATGATATGCGACTGCTCCTGCGCGTGGAACGTTCCTGAAGCGCTTGAAGACAACCCCGAGCACGGGAGCGCCGAGTTGCGTGGGGTGTACTGGGAGGCGATGACCGCACTGTCAGCGGCCGTCGCCGGGGCGGATGTGGTGATCATGCGTCACCCGAGATCTATAGTCATGTTCAGAGAAACCATCAATGTGCTCGCAGGGGGTGAGTGAAGTGCCGACCGCGATGGAGATATACAAGCTGCTGCCGAAGACGAACTGCGGCGAGTGCAAATTCCCCACATGCCTGGCGTTCGCGATGCAGCTTGCGAACCAGAAGGTCGCGCTCGAGGCGTGTCCGCATGTCAGCTCCGAGGCGAAGGCCGCACTCGAGGAGAGCGGCGCGCCACCGATAAGGCTCGTGACATTCGGCGCGGGCGAGCTCGCGGCGAAGATGGGAGACGAGACGCAGCTGTTCAGGCACGACAAGACCTTCTACAACCCGACAGTCCTCGGCCTCATAGCCGATGATTCGGATGGGCTCGACGGCGTGAAGTCGAAGTTGGACGAGGCGCAAGCGATGTCCTTTGAGCGTGTGGGGCAGATTCTGCGCGTGGACTCGGTCGCGATAAGGCACTCGTCCGGGAGCCCTGAGGACTTCGTGGCGGCCGTGAAGGCCGCGGCTGAGAAGGGGCTGCCCGTTACGATAATGTGCGACGACCCAGCGATAGCGTCTAAGGCAGTCGAGGCATGCGCTGACAAGAAGCCGCTGCTGTACCGCGCGACGGCGTCTAACTTCGACGACATGGTCGCGCTCGCTAAGGACAAATCGCTCCCGCTGGTCGTCAGCGCGCCGGGATTGGACGAGCTGGCAGAGCTGGCTGACAAGGCGAAGAAGGCGGGACTCAACGACCTCGTGCTCGAACCCGGTGTCCAGACCAGCGCCGACATGCTGGTCAACATGACCGCCATCAGGAGGGCAGCTGTGAAGAACAAGTTCAGGCCGCTCGGTTTCCCGACGATAGCCGTCCTCGGGCCGACGGAGGCGGAGCACATGAAGGCTGCGCTGGGCGTGATGAAATACTCTTCAGCGGTGTTGATGGACACGATGCCCAGGGAGATGGTCTACCCTCTGCTGGCGCTGAGGCAGAACATATTCACCGACCCTCAGGTACCGATCCAGGTCAAGGCGGGGTTGTACTCCGTGGGCGAGCCGACGGACAAGTCGCCGGTGATGTTCACCACCAACTTCTCGCTGACTTACTTCACGGTGAGGGCGGATATCGAGAAGAGCAAGGTGCCTGCGTGGTTGCTCGTCGTCGACACGGAAGGTCAGTCGGTCATGACGGCGTTCGCCGCGGGCAAGCTCACGCCCGAGTCGGTCGCAAAGGCCATCGAGGATTTCCAGGTAAAGGAGAAGAGCTCTAGGAACGAAATAATCCTCCCGGGCATGGTCAGCAGGATGAGCGGGAAGCTCGGAGAGTTGACCGACATGAAGATCACGGTCGGTCCGAGGGAGTCTTCGGGGCTGCCGAAGCTGATGAAGACTTTCTCAGGATGAGTCTGGAAGCGCTCACCTTCCGGCTGTCGTCCTGCGCTCCTCGTCGATCGCCTTGGCGATGTCTGCGAACGCGGGGTCTGTAGCGGGCACATCCATGAGAGACTCGGTCGACCTGCTCGACTCCTGTATGAGAGCTGAACGCCTGACACCGTACACGGCGTCGAAGCCAGAGAAGCTCCGGAACTGAGCCACTTCCTCGTCTGGGCGCATCAGATTCTGTACGAGCACGGTCCTGTAGGTGGACAGGTCCATATCCCGCGCAAGGTCGGCGATCCTCGAAGCGGATTCGAGCGCCGCCTTCGATGTGTCGGATACTATGAACAGGGTATCCGACGACCTAGTCGTCCTCCTGCTCAGGTGCTCCATGCCCGCCTCATTGTCCATGACTATGTAAGCGTACTTCTCCGAGAGCGAGTCGATGAATGTGCGGAGGATGTTGTTGATGTAGCAGTAGCATCCGGCGCCCTCCTGCCTGCCCATCGTCAGCAGGTCGAAGCCGCCGCCCTCCGTTAGAGCTAGCCTTATCTGGTATTCCACATGCTCCTGCTTCGACACGCCTGCCGGCAGTTCGTCCACATTGGCAAGCAGTTCCTCCCGCAGGTCTCCTATCGTCCTTCCAAGCGGGGCGTCCAGCTTGGCGTGAAGGTTCGCATTGGGGTCAGCGTCTACAGCAAGGACCACTTCCTTCGAGCTATCGTGCAGGTGCCTCACCGCGAGTGCTGAGAATGTCGTCTTGCCGACGCCGCCCTTGCCAGCGACGGCTGCTGTGAACACGCTCATGAGCCGTTCACCTTCCGCGCCCCCTCGGAGAAGCTCGGAAACCTAGCCAGGTCCGTGTGTGGTATGAAGAGCGAAGACGAGAACTCGTCGTAGAAGTCGGCGTCGACGCTCAGCTCGATGTAGGTCAATTCGTCGAATATCTCGGTCATCTCGCGTCTCATGTCCTTCGACAGGAGCGCCAGCCTCGCTCCTCCCAGAGACCCGTTGCCGATGAACCTGTACTTCTCCCTGGGGACGTCGGGGAACATGCCTAATGAGATGGCTCTGTCGATGTCTATGTGGTTGCCGAACCCACCCGCAATCACCACCTCCGATATGTCATCGAGGTCGTCGCTCATCTTCTTGAGCAGAACGGCTGCGGCGCCGTATATCGCCGCCTTGGTCCTGAGAACGTTCTGTAGGTCGGGATCCGTCACGATGAGATCGCTGCTGGCGCCCTCCGCGAGCCGGTCGTTCCACTCGACGACGTACTCCAGCCCCTCGTCACCCTGCCGCACGCGGTCCGTCGGGAGCTCCTGTATCCTCGCCTTGCGGTCTATCACGCCGCTGGAGTACATCTCCGCGACGAGGTCTATCAGTCCGGAGCCGCAGATTCCGTTCGGCTTCTCGTCCCCGAGCACATGGTAGGACGTGCTCAGGTCGTCGTTGACCCTCACGCTGTCTATCGCGCCGTCCATGGCGCGCATCCCGCTAGAGACCTCGCCCCCTTCGAAGGCCGGGCCCGCCGAGCATGCGCACGACACGAGCCATTCGCTGCACCCGAGGGCAATCTCTCCGTTGGTCCCCACATCTATGAGTAGGGTGATGTCCTTCTTCATGTGCATGCCGCTCGCGAGGATGTCCGCAACGACATCCCCTCCGAGATACCCCGCTCTCGAAGGAAAC
>JAOTTD010000043.1 GCA_029864565.1 Thermoplasmata archaeon
CGCTGCAGAGCATCTCGGGATAGATGTCGGCGTGTTACGGGTAAGGCGCATTGAGGACTTCACCAAGGGCGAATCGTCGGACAGTGATGCTGGCGATGTGTATTTCCGAGGCCGTGCGGCCGTGAAGCTCGCAGACAAGGTTCCACTGGTGGGCAATCCCACACTCATCTCATGCCCTGAGGAGCCTCCTGGCATCAGCAGGATACACGTCGATGCCTACGGAAACGTGTTGTTCTGCCAGGGCATATCGATAGGTGATATGAGCCGCACTCCCCTGAAGGCAATGGTCTCAGAGCTATCAGTCGAGAGCCATCCATTTATTGGGCCGCTTGCCCGCGGAGGTCCAGTTGCATTGGCTGAGGAGCACTCGATACCCGTCGAAAAGGAATACGCGGATGCATGTCATATGTGCTACGACATCCGATGCAAGCTTAGGGCGAAAGCTATGTTCTCCGATGTCCTTTGCCCCAGTCAAGCCTATGGGGATTGAAAGCGAGGGTCACCCCATCACTCTTCGGCGAAATCGTCTTAATGAGCGAAGTGCAAGTAGTGCTGAATACTCGGAGAGAGACTACGATGGCAGGGCCACAGACTGGAGATGGCAGGAACCGAATTGAAGTGGCGACATTCGCCGCGGGATGCTTCTGGGGCACAGAGGTCGCCTATAGGAACCTTCCAGGAGTGGTGTCCACTGAGGTAGGGTATTCCGGTGGGAGCACTTCCAATCCCTCCTACAGGGAGGTTTGCTCAGGTGACACTGGCCATGTCGAGTGCGTCCGAGTTTTGTTTGACCCTGAGGTGACATCATACGGCCGCCTATTGGAAGTGTTCTGGAGCATCCACGATCCTTGCTCGCTTGACCGGCAAGGCCCAGATACCGGCAGTCAGTATCGGTCGGTCATATTCTTCCATTCGATTGAGCAGGAGCGTGAGGCCGCCGCTTCCAGAGATCGATTGGAGCAGGACGGGAATTGCGGCCGAGGGAAGGTTGTCACTGAGATCAAACCTGTGGCTGCATTCTACAGGGCGGAGGAGTATCATCAACGGTACTTCGAGAAGAAAGGTGTGGCCTCATCTGAGCATTCATGCGTATGCCGGCCACACTGACAGCGGCCTATCGTGCGATGACCGGTTAGCAGTCTGAGAAAGAATCATAGGGAATGAAGCTCCATCTGGAGATGGTGCCGGAGTGAGATGCGCTATATGTGGAGCTGTGAATCCCGAGAAAGCCACAGCATGCGAGTCGTGCGGTGAGAAGATAGGGCCGAGCGAAGGCCCTGCGATTGAAGATGCCCGTCAGTCGATGACATCGCGGCTTGCCCAAGCGGCTCCGATGGAGGTGATCCATCATCTCGACATCGCCCGTAAATGGAAGTTCGAGTATGCCTTTGGACCGCCTGATCAGACGAGCCGTGGGTTGGAAGTGATATCGGGCTTGATGTCTCACATCGAGAAGCCACATATCGACCTTCGTGGGCTCCTCAACGATGCGGCGACGATGATATCGAAGCAGTTTGGCATAAGAGAGGTCACCATCGGACTCAGAGACAAGAATGATGGACTGTTCCGATACGTGGCGATCGTTGGTGTCCGGAAGGAAGCCGAAGCCGCGCTTAGGCGTCTGACCTACACTCTGGATGATTTTCGCCCGGATGGACGGTACAAAGGGACCGCCCTCGGGAAGCACAGCAGCTTGTTCCTATCGGAAGACAATCCCTATTTGGTGGGCGAGGAGAACACTTACAGCCATCCAGTATTGCTGGGCTCGAGAAGGAAGTCTCTGACTGACAGTCTCGAGGGCGATTACATAGACATCATGATCTTCGGCAAGAGCGATGAAGCCGTCGGATGGATAGAGATTGCCGGTACGAGGGCGGGCAAGATTCCCGATATTGCGACAATCAGGTGGATGGAGGTAATCTCAAGACTAATCGGCACCGCCATCGTTTGCAAAGGTTACAGAGAGTCTCGAGGATGAGACTTCAAGGATTGACTGCTTCTCCTTCTTCACTAAATTGTCAGCGCTCTAGCTGACGAATCTCGAAATGAGCATTGAGGGAGCTCGTTTCCCATGAACCCCCCATTTCACGGTTCAGAGATCACTAGGAGCCTGACAGATTGATTGTATTCAAAGATGTCAAGATGAGCACATCTTCTCCGTCCAGAAGAAGCACCTTTGCTTCATCCATGCCTGGCCACGTCAATGCGTTCTTTATGTGGATTCCATCGTAGTCGCATTCGTCGCTCACTTCCCCTGAGCCCAGCGGGAATTCGTCATAGCCCTCCTGGCTACAAATCAGGCTGTAGGTCACGCCGATTGTGAGCCCGACTCCATGAAAGTCGAAGATGAGCTCAGCCGCGCCTGGGGCTGAGTACTTCATGTCACCCGAGGCATCTACACCATCACATCGGATTAATCCCTTTTCCCGTGATGGTGCGAACTGAATGAATTCGAATGACTAGCACAGGCGATTGACAAATGACAGAGGCAGCTTGAGGAAGTCTGTCTCAGAAGAGTCATGGATGGTGTTTTGCATTCGTAAGGACAGGTATGTGTATGGCGAATCTGCAAGCGTGACCCCCGTTCAGGACGGAGCTAATTATCTCGACTTCGACCGGCTTTCCGAAGATGAGTTCCCAAGGTTTCTTGTGATATCCAGCGCTGCAGTAGCAGAACGTGGGTGATACCCGAGTGCCCGTCCTTATGGCCTCGCGAACCCACGGGCAGTGGCAGTAATGGTATCTCTTCATCGTACTGTCGTGCTCGCGGAGGTACTCACGCGCCAAGTATGGGATCTTCGTTTCGTAGATGATAGTCCCTCTGCGCACACCGCCCATTATCTCCTGGTTCGAGGTGACAAAATCGAGAACGGACTGGTCTATCTCCTGGTTGAAGAAGAGGGTGTGCTCCTCCATATGCTTCCTCAGCGTGTCCACGGCCTTCTCGTGTCTGAGTCTCAGGAAGTCGTCGAGGTCCTTCGACCCGAGATAAGCTCTTCTCTCCTCCTCGTACCATTCTGGAGGCCCCGAATGCGGGCCGGTCAGCAGGATGTCCTTGCAGGTCCGCGAGTCAACATGCTCCTCGAGCTGGTCCATGAATTTCTGAGTGACGGTATGCCATCCTTTAGGCGACGAGCCGAGCTCTGGCAGCTTCACGCCCTTGAACACCGCTTCGTGCTTCGAGTCGCCGACGTACTCTCGGATTGTCTCAGACAACTGTCCGAGCACCGACGCTCCGTCGAGCAGTCTGAGAACGGCGAGTTCCACATCCCTATTGCCCGCGAAGCGGGCATATCTGAGAAGGGCGACCAGGCGGCCTTCGTCGTTCTGTTTCCGACTGATGAGGGCTTCTATGTGAGCCTCGACGTCTTCTTGGGTGGCATCTTTGGCCAATCTCACAGCGCCTCTATCCTCGAGGTCCCTCTCGAATCCTCTGACTGCTTCGATGTTCGAATCAACCGATTCGCGGCTCAGCCCCTTCGGAACCTTCCTGCCATCGGTCAGGAACCGCCTGAACCCTTCTTCGTCCAACTCTTGCCCGCCTTTGACATCTCCCGCCCATCATCAAGGCGTCGAGAGATTTCAGTCTTTCCAACGAAAGGTCATCGCTCACCATACATGGCGACGAGAGCGCTCGGGCGGAGAAACCACAGGACGCCCAGGTTCAAAGCCCGGTCCAGATTGGAGCGCTCCAAGCTGTCAATCCCTGTTCCCCAGGTACGTTTGACGCGGTGCTGACTCTCACATAGAAGTACCGGGCATCATGGGACTTCAATGTGACGGTCCAGTCCACTGTAGTGGCGCCGCATTCCAGAGTCGCTACGACTTCTCCGAAATCCGAGATTATCTCAACGAGGGTTATGTCGTCTGAAGGAATGTGGTCGGGGTCTTCTATATGGATTGTCGCAGCGTACTTCGCTGCGGGCGCCGGTAGGATCGACCCCATTATCTCTCCGTTGAGCTCGAAGTCCAGTCGTAGATTCTTGTCAATCGTCGCATATCCTCTTCGGGCAACCATCGCATCATAGAGGTTCTCATCTGTCAGGCTCTCTGCGAGGAGGACAGTCCTGCATTCGTATCCGACGATCCAGTTGTCCGCATGCGTGTCAGAGTTTGCCGCAGGCATCACATGCCAGCCAGCGTCTAGTGCCTTCTGGAAGCTCGGCTCGTCATCTATCCATCCGTAGTATTCCCAGTTGCCGTAGTTGTGTATCTCGCACAAGCCGATGCCCTGGTCGCGGCTTTCGGTCATGTAGGCAAAATCGTCGAACTCCTTGCTGTAGGCCCATGTTGGATGGGTCCAGAGGCCAACAGCATCTGTAGCGGCCGTGAGGATGTCGTAGAAAGTGGGCAGAGCTGTGGGATGTGGAATGCCTTTGTAGCCGCTGTCCCATACTCCCATATTCTTCTCAGGATAGTTGAACACGTTGACTTCTCCCCAGCCGGTGATGAAGTTCTCGAATCCCGCTATAGCCACGAAGTCAGAATCTGTGAATTGCGACGCTATCAGCTTGGTCTCCTCCCAGTCCTCGTCGCTGAGCAGATAATGGTGGTCGGTGGTGGCCATGAAGTCTGCCCCTCCCTCAATCGCCGATGCATAGGCGTCAGCCGGTGTGCCCAGTCCGTCGGAGAAGGACGTGTGCGCGTGAAGATCTCCGAAATACAGATTGTACTCCGGAGTCGCTTCCACGGCCTGAGGAGTCGAAGTGGCGCTCGCACAGAAGAACGGTGCAATCAATACGAACGTTGCGACAGCATAAACCAACGTTGAGATGCCACTCCTAAACAACGCGTTTGGCCCCCCGATTGTCTGAGGCAGGTCAGTGCAATCGCGCTATTTCAACATTACTGACTCTGCAATATTGACAGAGTTCGCTTGGTGTCGCCGGCGAATTTGCACTGGTAGCCTTCTAAGCCAAACGCTTCTGCGTTAACTAAGCACGCAACTCTGGTTGTCTGGGGAATGTGGATTGTTGAGAGTGGGTCCGCGGTCTTCGCAGGCCCGTATTGTTCTCCTAGTTATACTCACTCAACAGGGTCCACCATTCCGTATCGGTGGCAAACGCCACACTCGCATAGGCATCTGAGTAGCTTTTCCAGTCACCGCCATTGGCCCACCATAGTGTCATTCCTCTGCTATCCTCAGCGGCCCGGCCTCCCCAGGAAGCAATGACCGCCCCGTCCATTGCAGACACCATATCTGTCGTCAATGTCCTGAGAGTCTCATTTGTGACGGTTGCATCATCCAGGAGTGCGTCTCCGAAGTCCGCTATGTCCACGTGATAGTGCGTGGCCCAAGCGTAATATGACTCGCTGACAGCCTGCTTGTAATTGCTCGCATATAGGGGTAGACACATGAGCATGTAGCTCCCCCAATCACAGAGTGTTTTGGCCGAGGCTGCGATCGCAGGAACGCTAACCGCGGACAATGCGACTGTGGATGCCCATGTCTGAGGCGCATAGAACGCCTCGAATCCGGCAACCATGTCGCTCGCAAGCTGGGTTGGTGACCTCGAAGAATCAAGGGCGGTAGGCATTAGCATAAGGTCGTAGGGGAAACCGGTCGTCGGAACGGATTCCTCAGAGGCGACGACTATGCCCACGAGCCCTGTTAGAGATACCTGGTACACGACCTCAACAGCTGCCATGTTGCAGGCGTCGAACGCTAGTACGTCCACGTAGACACCTGCGTCCTCGATTGCCGTCTGGAACGCGGGCATCGTGATTCTGCTTCCATTGGTGACGTCGTCACTGATGTACCTCCATGCATAGCCATGATCCCATGCGACCACTGCAAGCTTGTCCGACGGATACTTGTCAGCCACTTCAGTCAGGAACCATTGGAATGTAGTGCCATTGCCAAAATCCTTCTCGGGATAGGTCGTAACCACCTCGTAGCTGTTTCCCGATACCTCAACGACATCGGTCCCCTCGGTGCTAAGCCGGTCTACATAGGCGACTATCTTGAGCATGTCATTCGCCGGTAGGCCCAGCAATCCTGGCAGGCTACTATCGTCCCAGAACCGTTCGAGGCTGTTGTCTCCGCTGATGTACAGTGCGATGGTCCACGATTCGGTTACGGCCATCTTTCCCCCGGTCTGCTTAGCGAGGCACACTCCGGGTGCAATCACAAGAGTTGCCGCTATTATGCTGAAGCAGCAAACGACAAAACGTCTGTTCATATCTGTTCCCCCGTCAGAGCACTGACTAGCTCAATCTGCTTGCCTGACTATTGGCAACGACATGATTGTCACTCATGGTATTTGAATTTAGTTCGCTATTCGCCTACTGGCGCCACTCCCGGGCTGTTGACGAGTCCTTAAGGGCCTGAGTGAAAAGCTTTTGTACTACTCACACCTAAGTATGTGTTCGCCAGGAGAAGGCGGATGGCTGACGGTAGGCCCGTGGTTTCCACGGACTGGCTGAGGAAAGTCCCCTCTCCGAGAGAAGGTGGGCTGCACTAGCAGCAGGGCGAGAGTCCTGGCAAGGGCACAGAAACGACACAGCCTCGGGACAATGCGATGATTCCCTTGGGGATGAGGTCTTCCGAGGATCTGATGAAACGGCGACTCCCCACTGGAGCAAGCTCAAACGGCCGGATCGATTTCTCATCGTCGGCGGGTAGAGCGCATAGTCGAATGCCATCAACCTCGAAAGAGGCGAACAGAAAGGGGCTTATGTCCTTCACCTGGCACTTAAACCTATTTAAAGGGTAAAGGACAGAATGTACTTTATGTCCTTCAGCTCACCTCAATCATAATCAAGCTGCTCGGCCTGGCTCATCTCAGACAATCCTTAAGTGCAGAGGCGAGGGTTACACCGGTTATGAATGAGGCGGTTTCGAAGTTCCTTGAGAGAATCTCAGACATCAGAGGCGACTACAAGGGAATCGAGGCGTATGTGCTTGCATTCAAATGGCAGGGGCAATGGGTCAGTCTATGCACTCGAGCCATTCTCACAACCGAGAAGCCGAAGAATTACAGGTTCGAAGGAAGAATACCAGATATTCCTGAACTGCTGATTGACAAGCAATTTCTTCCGATTGCATCCTTGGATGTCTAACATCTATCGATTGCTGACAACCCTCAATGAAATGGTGCCTGAGGAGAGAATTCATAAGGATCTGGAAGTGTTTGTAAGGCACCTCAGACTTGAGTGATTCGAAGTAAATATCGTGGGAAAAGGCCATAGGGGCGGACGGGTGAGGGTTTTCGAATACAGAGATCTGCCATCAACTAAGCGGCGGAGGCTCTTCATCCTCGATAGTCTTACTGCTCCTGTCTGCGGTCTTCTTTCGAAGCCAGAAAAAGGAGAAGATGATGATTGAGGCCACGACAGCCAGGATAACGAAAACGGCTATGGTCGATGTCAGCGATGATGGCGTGGTGTCTTGCTCGGCATATCTGTTCGACCAGATATTGTAGTCGCCAGTGTCGTTGCATTGCGACCAAACGGCTATCGCATTGCCCGAAGCGTCAATGGCCACTCGGGGATAGGAAGCATCTCCCGTGTCGTCGGTCTCGATTAGCGTGGCAATCCCCCAGCCCGTACCAATCACATATCGGTTCGACCAGATGTTATAGCGAGTACCGTCGGATTGATACCACACGGCTATCGCATTCCCTGAACCGTCAACTGCCACCTGCGGAGAGCCGGCGCTTCCCGAACCGGTTTCAATGAGCGTCGCAATCCCCCAACCTGTCCCGACAACATATCGGTTCGACCAGATGTTACTGCCAGTGTTGTCATATTGACGCCACACGGCTATCGCATTGCCTGAATCGTCAACTGCCACCTGGGAAGAGGTAGCGCCTCCTGAGTTGTTGGTTTCAATGAGCGTCGCAATCCCCCAGCCCGTCCCAACTACATATCGGTTCGACCAGATGCTATTGCGAATGCCGTCGTTTTGAACCCACACAGCGGTCGCATTGCCTGAAGTGTCAACGGCAATCTGGGGAGAGGCAGCGCTTCCCGAGTTGTTAGTTTCGACTAGCGTCGCAATCTCCCAGCCCGTCCCAACTACATATCGGTTCGACCAGATGTTATTGCGAATGCCGTCGTTTTGAACCCACACGGCGGTCGCATTGCCTGAACCGTCAACTGCCACCTGGGGATAGGAAGCATCTCCCGTGTCGTCGGTCTCGATTAGCGTGGCAATCCCCCAGCCCGTCCCAACTACATATCGGTTCGACCAGATGGTACTGCCAGTGCCGTCGTATTGAAACCACACGGCTATCGCATCACCTAAACCGTCAACTGCCACTTGGGGATTGTAGGCAAATCCCGAGTTGTTGGTTTCGATTAGCGTCGCAATTCCCCAGCCCGTTCCGACAACATATCGGTTCGAGCAGATGTTATTGCGAATGCCGTCGTATTGAACCCACACGGCGGTCGCATTGCCTGAATCGTCAACAGCAATCTGGGGAGACTGAGATCTTTCCGAGCTGCCAGTCTCGATGAGCGTCGCAATCCCCCAACCAGTCCCGACAACATATCGGCTCGACCAGATGTTCTTGCGAATGCCGTCGTTTTGAACCCACACGGCGGTCGCATTGCCTGAACCGTCAACTGCCACCTGCGGAGGGGCAGCGCTTCCCGAGTTGTTGGTTTCGATTAGCGTCGCCGTTCCCCAGCCAGAGTTCACATCATTCTCTAAGCTGGCTTCAGATGCAACGCTCGTCAACGATAAACATACGACGATTGCCAGGCAAAGAGTGACTGCTGATATATCTCTCACCGCCATGTCTTCCCTCGAGCCACTGAATAGACATGTCACAAATAGCGTTGCTGTATAATAGCGCTAACGGAGCCGCATGCGCAGTGGACAGACACCTAACTGGGGATTCCGAATGTGGAAAGGTGAAGCACGATAATGGTCTACCTTTGTGCCGAACTGTACAAACTGAATCACGATGAGGCCGTTCGTATCGTCATGCCCAACATGCTCAGAATTGCAGGGTTTCAAAGGGGCCGGGAGAAAAGGCCATAGGGGCGGAACTCCAGGGAAAAGGATAAGCAGGCATGTCCGCATCCCTTGAAGGAAGGCCATGTCGAATGTGCCGACAATTCCATCAGTTAGCAGTGGGAGCGATCCATTCAGCATGGGTCTCGGATATTATTTATTCATGGCAGTTCTCACACTGCTGGTATTTTCCGCAGTGATTGCGTCTAAGGGTGAGGTTCTTGTGAGCGCAGCTTTCGCCTCCACAGCGATTGCCATAATTGCACTCTGGTGGTGGTTCAAGGGACGGGTACGGCCCGGACAACCACCTGTAGACGAGCAGTAGCCAATTGACAGGAAAGGAAGGGATTGGCGCCGGTCAATCCCCATGAGAAAAGGCCATAGGGGCGGAAACAACGGCGAAATGAATATCCGTTCTTTGATGACTTAGAGGTTCGGGCATAGTAGAATGCAAGGAGGTGCTGCATGAAACCCGACAAGGTAGAGACTCTCTGGTGTCCCGAATGTGAGAAGGTCAAGAAGCGTGTCAGGCTCTCGGGCGGATGCTGTCCAGAATGTCATTATCAACATCTCACCCCAAGAGCTTGAAGAAAGCTGTTCGATGACTTGTTTGCCACGAAGGACGATAGGGCGGTCGCCCCAATCATGTGAGAAAAGGCCATAGGGGCGGAACTCCAGAGAAAACTCTATTTGCCTACTCCCCTCTGATTCCACTGAGGATTGGCGATGGATTGCCCTAAGTGCGGAGCGAAGAATCCTGATTACGCAGTATATTGTGGCACTTGCTCCGCCCTAATCAAGAAGCCTCGCTTTAGAAGCGGATGGGAACGCAGGAGAAGCCGCATCGTCATTGAAGACAGGTGGACACGACTCAAGAGGTCGCTAAAGGCTGCAGTCACTCTTATTGTTATTGCAGCGGGCTTAGTGCTATTGATGTGGTTATATCTTCATAGGTATAGTTTCTTCGTGTGAGGAGCGGATTTTAAACCCATTGTGTCACCCAGCATGCAAGGGACAGCCGAACCCAAAGGAAATCGGTAGAAAAGGCCATAGGGGCGGACTTCCCCCGCAAACGATAAATGCTCTCCATACAGTGGAAATAACCATCATGTATTGCCGTCAATGCGGTGCCTCCAATCCAGAGGGAACGAAATTCTGTCAGGAATGCAGAAGAAGAGTAGAAGGATACAGAGACCCAGTTTTCTACGCAGAGTCCGCCTTCTGGAACCATATAGGCAACCTCATTCTCATAGTAGGATTGTCTACTGCGGCCATCACCCTTGTGCTTGCCTTGTTCATTTTCGTTCTCTGAGAAAGAAAAGAAGAGTCTAGCTCCGATTCGTGAGAAAAGGCCATAGGGGCGGAGTCCCAGAGAAGCGCTTAAGACACATGAAGCGATTCGACTGGCAGAGGGCTTGGCTATGATGAAGGCTCTTTTCGTCATCGGATTGGTGATAATTGGAATCGCTGCAGGGCTATTGTTGATGGGTAAGATCGAATCTGGTGTGGCAGCACTTGTGGGCATTGTCGGGATCGGTTTGATCGGTTCGTCTGCTGTAACCTTCACTCCGAATAGGAGTCTGAAGGAAAGGAAAGGGGTTTAGCTCCGGTCAATCGT
>JAOTTD010000044.1 GCA_029864565.1 Thermoplasmata archaeon
CTCCTGCTGGCTTCGAGAACTCCTTGCTTCCGGGTGCCGCCCTCAGTCATCGCCTCGATGAGTATCTCGGCGTCCATGTAGTGATCGGGATGGCAGTGCGAAATGAGTATCGCATGTGTGTTCATCGGGTCAAGCCCGACCGACCGCATTCGAACGAGCGCCCCCGGCCCGGGGTCGACATGGATGTTTCTCCCGTCCTCTATGTAGAAACCCCCGGTTGCCCTTGCCTGGTAGATGGTGGCGAAGCGCCCTCCGCCAGTGCCGAGAAACGTGATTCTGACCATATCTGCCAAACCTTAATGCCTGATTCCTTTAATACCCTTCCACGCCCAGGGGGGCTCAGTCTGAAGCTCGCGATACAGAACGGGACAGTCATCACACAGAACGAAAGGAGGGAGGTCTTCACTGGCGACGTCCTTGTCGAGGATGGCGAGATATCCAAGGTTGGGGAGTTCTCGGACCGTGCTGACGACACCCTCGATGCCAGTGGATGCGTAGTAATGCCTGGCCTGATCAACTGCCACACACATGTATCCATGGCGCTCATGAAGGGCGTCGCCGACGACCTCCAGCTCGAGCAGTTCCTCGAGAAGACCTTTGCCATCGACGCCAAGAGGACCCCCAAGGACATCGAGATAGGGACTAAGCTCGGATGCATGGAAATGGCGCGCTCAGGCACCACGTGCCTGCTCGATCTCTACTACTCCCAGGACGCCATCGCTCATGGCGTCAACGAGGTTGGCCTGAGAGGTTACCTCGGATGGGCGGTGCTCGACGAACAATTCACCACGCAGAAGGGCAGGCCCTTAGACAACTGCGAGAGATTCATCAGGGCGTTCACTGACTGCCCACTCATCAAACCCGTGGTCGCGCCTCAGGGGGTCTATGTCTGCTCCGACGAGACGTTGCTCGCAGCGAGGGAGTTGGCGTCGAAGTCCGGGACGTTCTGCCACTATCACCTGTCCGAGACCAGGCATGAGGTGTACGAATACAAGAGACAGAAGGGCATGAGGCCCGTGGACCACCTATCCAAGATAGGTTTCCTGTCAAAGGGCGACATCGCGGCCCATTGCGTATGGTTAACGGTCAACGAGGTGCGAGAGCTGGCGCGCTGCGGAGTCTCTGCCGCTCACTGCCCCACATCCAACATGAAGCTCGCGAGCGGAGGGGTCGCACCGCTCCCGGAGATGTTCGAGGAGGGGGTCGGCGTATGCCTCGGCACCGACGGGTGCTCATCGAACAACTCGCTGGACATGTTCCTCGAGATGAAGTTCGCCGCGCTGCTGCAGAAATCGAGCAGGTGGGACGCGTCCGTCCTCCCCGCGCAGAAGGCCCTCGACCTCGCGACGATAGACGCCGCGCGCAGCCTCGGTGCCGAGCACGAACTCGGGTCGCTCGAACCCGGCAAGAAGGCGGATATCGTGGTAGTTGACTGCCGGAATCCCGCCATGGTGCCAACGACGAGGGAGAACGCCGTTGCGAATCTGGTGTATTCAAGTCCGTCGAAGGCGGTAAGGGACACAATCGTCGACGGCAGGTTCGTCCTCCGAGACCGCAACATAGTCAGCGTCGACGAGGAGCGGGTTCTGGACGCCGCGGCGGATGCGGCACGTGAGCTGATGTCCTGACGGCGGAAAATAAGAGAAAGCTGTAAGTGGTTTGTGCTTGCGGAGCCGACTCGAGACCCATTACTCCGGTCCACCGAGCCTCTTGTCCTTCTTCGCGATCTCGGCGATCTTCTCGGCCTCGGCCTTCTCCTTGGCCAAGACCTCCTCGACGGCCTTCATCTCCCGACGGAGTTCCTCCGGCTTGGGTATCGGCCCAAGCACGTCGTCCGCCTTCCCGACGGCGGCCTCGATATCCGCCCTCTGCGTCACCTCTCTCTGCGGGGTCAGCCTGCCAACGCCAAGGTACTCGGACGCACCTTCTATGAGCTTTGTCAGCTCGAACGGGAATATGATCTTGGTCGCCTGTCCGTTGCCGATGGACTTCATTGTATCGAGTGAGAGCACCGTCAGCGCCTTGGAGTCGAGCGGGCTCGCGCCGACCGCGAGCACGCGCAGCTTCTGAGCCTCACCCTGAGCTTCGAGTATGATCGCGAGCCTCTCACCCTCGGCCTCGAGTATCTTGGACTGTCTAAGACCCTCTGCCTGCAGAATCCTCGCCTGCTTGTCACCCTCGGCGTTGAGGATAGCAGCGCGCTTCTGGCCGTCCGCTCTGAGGATGGCCGCTCTCCTGAGCCTCTCAGCGGACGTCTGCTCCTCCATTGCGTCCTTGACCTTCCCCGCTGGGTCGACCTCCCTTATCTCGACAGCTTCGACCTTGACGCCCCACTTGTCGGTCGCCTCGTCGAGCACGTCCCTGAGGTGCAGGTTGATCTTGTCCCTGTTCGACAGGACCTCGTCAAGCTCCATGTCACCGATGATCGACCTCAGGGTCGTCTGCGCGAGGTAGATCGTCGCCGTGCGGTAGTTCGTGACCTCGAAAAACGCCTTCTTCGGGTCGATGACCTTGATGTAGATGATCGCGTCGACGTTCGTCGGGGAGTTGTCCTTGGTGATGACCTCCTGCCGGGGGACATCGAGCACCTGCGTACGCAGGTCGATCTTGACTACCTCGTTTATAAGCGGTCGTACGTAGTTGAAACCCTGGTCTAAGATCCTCATGTACCTGCCAAGGCTCATGTAGATACCCTGCTCGTAAGGTCTGATTATCTTGATTCCCGTGGTGATTATCGCGAAAACCGCGATGATCATCAGTATCAACAACGCCAGAATTGCCCCTGTATCCATTTCTATTCCTCCCTCTGCTTTCGAGATATTGTTGGCTCAGGCAGTCTTGGGTCTCTCTTCGACCAGCTCCTCGACCCTCACATGCACGCCCTCGCTCCCCACCACTACGACCTTGGTGCCGGCCGGTATCGTCTTGGACGCGGACGTCGCGCTCCAGCTGTCATGGGCGATCCTCACCTTCCCCCTCAGGTTGTCAGGGGAGACCTCTGTAACGACGACGCCGGTCAACCCGACCAGCGATGTCGCAACCGTTGTCTCTGGCGGCGCGGGGGGTGCGAGGTTCTGATAGAGCTTAATCGTCACTAGCGTCATCGGCACCAGTATCACTACCGCCGCCATAGGAGCCCACCAAGTGAACAGCCAATCGGGGTAGAGTAGTCCTACGCCACCGAGTACTATCAGCACGCTAGCTGGTACTATGATGAACGATCCTGGGGACGCCGCCTCCGCTAGCAGCATCAATATGCCGATTATCACGAAAGCCAGCGCAAGCTCCACAGCTGCCATGTTCGAGAGTAGCGGATAGTTCGTATTTATTGTTTATGTCGGATTGCCAATAGGCCCCGGCAGCTGCTAGAATGCGCTGCAAAATCGCATCTGCGGCGATATGGACCGGTCACCGCAACCTCATTCTCGCTATGTGATAGCACCAGAGCCCGTTCTTCCTAAGAGCCTCGTTCGTGTTCTGGACGGTTACCCTCCTGGGCTCCGTCCTGTGCGTCATCACCTCTTCGATCGGACATCCGACGAAGTCGGACATCTTCAAGAGGCGTTCGTACGGGAAGGGCTGCTCTCCGACGAGTATCTGCCGGATGCTCCAACCGGGGTGTATTCGGGAGCGGTAGCCCAGCTCCCTCGCCAACCGATTTATGCTGCCGGCCTTCTCGATTCCCAGCTTGATGAGCTCCACCCTGAAGGATGAGGTCAGCCAAACCCGCCTCTCATCGACGTTCCTGAGCCTCCTCGGAACATAGGCGTTCTCCGAGTTCATTGCAGGGGGATTATTGCTGACGAGTCATATATATGGTTTCTTCATAACCGCCCCCTCACGGAATGGTAACTACCATTCCCGAGAGCGGCCTCGCATCTCTCGCGAGCCAACGGCGAGGACAGTTTTTATGCATTGAGATGACGTTCGTCCCTCCGAACGGTAGGGATACTCGTGGCGACGGCGCTCGATAGCATTCGCCTGAGCACCAAGGCGAAGGACGAGATATTGGACATAACGGGGGAAGTCCAGAGGATCGTGTCGTCCTCAGGGCTCAAGGACGGCATAGCGTGCGTCTTCGTCGCTGGATCGACTGCCGCGGTTACGACGGTCGAGCATGAGCCGGGGCTCGTGTCGGACATGCACGACGCGATGGACCGGCTTTATCCGAAGGGCATGGACTACGAGCATCATCGCCGATGGGGGGATGGCAACGGCCACTCACACGTGCGCGCGTCGTTTCTCGGCCCGTCGCTCAGCGTGCCGGTGGTCGACGGGAGGCTGCTATTGGGGACTTGGCAGCAGATTGTGTTCATGGAGTTGGACAACAAGCCTCGAACCAGGGAGATTTTCGTCCAAGTCGTTGGGGATGGCTGACGGATAATCTGGCATTCGTGGTTCAAGGGGCAATGATATTATACATGATGTGATTGACCTCCGAGATGAAGATCAAGGGAGAATTCCTCGGTGGCGGGCACGAAGTCGGCAGGCTGGGCATACTGCTCAGATGCGACAAGACCCGCCTGTTGTTCGATTACGGCATGACAGCGACGGCCCCCCCATCATATCCGAAAGAGGCGCCGCCTGTGGACAGGATGTTCCTAACCCATTCACACTTGGACCATTGCGGCATGATACCTTGGCTGACCGCTCGGTACGACATCGACGTTATCTCGACCGCTATGTCCCGTGAGATCGCCCAGCTCCTCCTGGAGGACAGCATCAAGGTGGGCCAATCGGAAGGCTATCCCCAGCATTACGACATGGAGGATGTAAAGGTCGCGAAGCGCAGGTTCAGGACGATCAACTTCGGCGAGACGATCGATGTGGGTCAGCAACAGGTCAAGGCGCACTCGGCGGGCCATATTCCGGGAGCGACGATGTACGAGATCCGCCGGAACGCCACAACGCTCGTGACTGGCGACATCCACACGATAGACACGCGCCTCGTGAAGGGCGCTAAGCCGGTTAAGTGCGACAATCTGATCATGGAAGCGACATACGCCGGGCGGAACCACACTGATCGGGCGAAGACTGAGCGTATGTTCCTCAAGAAGATCGACGAGGTCCTCGACAGGCGTGGCAAGGTGATCGTGCCCGCGTTTGCCGTCGGAAGGACGCAGGAGATACTCCTGCTGCTGAAGGACCACAGACGTGAGTTCTGGCTCGACGGCATGGGGAGGAAGGTCAGCAAGATATATCTCTCGATGCCCGAGTTCCTCAGGTCCGGCAAGAGCTTCAGAAACGCGACCAACCGGACGAAGATGGTCCGAAACGTCCATGGCAGGACGAGGGCAGCGAAGGCCGACATCGTCGTGACCACGAGCGGGATGCTCGATGGCGGACCGGTGATACAGTACCTGGACCAGCTCAAGGACGACCCCAAGAGCGCCATACTGCTGACGGGTTACCAGGTGGAGGGCAGCAACGGACGCATGCTGCTCGACCGAGGGATCATAGACGTCAAAGGCGCCAATGTCAAGATCAATTGCGACGTCCAGAAGTTCGACTTCTCGGCGCACGCCGGGCACGACCAGCTGTTCGAGTTCGCCAAAGGGTGTTCGCCCGAGAGGATAGTACTCTGTCACGGAGATCAGAGGGAGTTGTTGGCGAAGGACCTCAGGGAAGAAGGGTTCGAGGTGCTGCTGCCCAGGAACGGCGAGAAGTTCGAGCTCTGAACGGGGCGAGGAAACCTAGTTAAGGATGAGGATTCCTCTCATGAGCGAGATGAAGTCGAAATACTCGGACTATCTACGTGAGGACATAGGTTCGGGAGACCTCACATCGGAGCTTCTAGTCCCTGCTCGCAGACAGGCGACGGGGAAGATAATCGCCAAGGAACGTTGCGTCATTGCGGGAGCGTTGGAGGCTTCGTCCGTGTTCGAGGAACTCGGCGCTAAGGCGGCCATCGTCGTACAGGAGGGCGCCACTGCCGGGAAGGACGATATCGTCCTGAATGTCACGGGTTCTGCGAGGGCGATCCTCTCGGGGGAGAGGCTCGCGTTGAATTTCCTGATGCGCATGAGCGGGATAGCCACGCTGACGAATGATCTACTCCAGCGATGCATCAAGGTCAACCCCGAGGTTAGGATTGCCGCTACACGGAAGACGACCCCTGGATTCAGGCAATTCGAAAAGAGGGCTGTCTCGGTCGGCGGCGGCGACACTCACCGATTCGGGTTGGACGACGCGATACTCATAAAGGACAATCACATCGCGATAGCGGGCGGCATCCGAGAGGCGCTGAGGAGTGCTAGGCGGACGGCGAGCTTCACCAAGAAGATAGAGATAGAAGTGGAGAGCGTGAAGGAAGCGCTGATAGCCGTCGAGGAGGGGGCTGACATAATCATGCTGGACAACTTCGCACCCGAAGAGGGCGAGAGAGTCGCGCGGGAGACTCGGGCCGCTAACCCACTCATAGTCATAGAGGTCTCCGGAGGCATAAAGCCGGAAAACATCGAGGCGTATGCCGCCTTCGCGGACATCATATCCCTGGGCTGGCTGACGCACTCCGTGAAATCCATCGACTTCTCCATGGAGATCGAGCCCGTTCAAGACTGATCGTGCGCAGGTTTTTCTATCGAGGAGCGCCTCCATACCGAGAATAGAATGCGCGCACACGACGTATGGAGGACATTCACCGTATTGTACGTCCTCGCGTTGGCCGCAGTCTCGGCACTCATAATCAGCCACGGTGAGGACCTTGTCGCGGCCATGTTCGTGACAGTTGTCGCGATTTCGGTCTATCTCTACATCGTCTACAAGCGATATCATGTGGAACGTCTCCCTGAGAACGATATAAGGCTGTTTGACGACCCCGATGACCTGCGCATACTCTGCAGGATATACGGCCTCCCGGACAGTGGCTCTCCGAATTGGCTCAGGCATCGCCTCGCACAGTTTTCGAGACAGAACGAGGACAGGAGCTTCGTATGGGTTGCACCCAGGTTCATGAAGACGCTCGCATCCAGCCTCGAGTTCGCTCCTGGCATGGAGGAGTATCAATCGCTCCTTGAGGACCCGAACGAATTGCTGGTGCGGATGGTATCCTCGAGCCCATCAGTCGGACCCAAGAGCAGACCACTGGTCTGGGGCAGGAGTCGGTCGTCTTCCAGGCGCAGGACGATCACATCGTGTCCTATATGCGATTCGAGTGTGGGCCAGAGAGCCCCCGTGTGCGGGGAGTGCGGCGCGGACCTCGAGTTCTACGACGCCCTCCTGGAATCGAGGATCGGCCGCAGGCTCGTCGCCCAGAAGGCGGACGGGCATGGCCGCAAGAATTGATATCCTGCCGCGCCCATCGGCGGTCGATGAAGACTGACGCGAAGTGCGAGATCTGCGGCAAACCCGCTACGAGATTCCTTTTCGCAGCGTTCGTCTGTGATGATGAATCATGCATCGAGAAGGCCAGGATGGAGCGAGGGGGCCCTGGAGGGCACAAGAAGCGCGACCTGTCCGAGCTGCTCGGCGACGGCTGAGCGGGCCGACCAGGAAGGTTTAAGCGAGCATCTTCACTACGGGATTCCTGATGGACAGGCGCGCGTTCTTCGGACTTATGCTGATAGAGACGATGCTGGCGTTTGGCAGCACGTTCGCAGCGTCGTTCAACATCATCTACATGTTCAACGAGCTCGAGATGCCCCTGTGGTATGGTCCGATGTATCTGCTCCTGGGATTCGGCATCGCAGCCCTGTGCGGGCTGTGGATGTCGTGGAGGCCGCACATCGACCCGAGGAACGCCATTGTTTTCGGACTCGTTTGGCTGTGCATCGAGTACTCGCTGTTCCTCATAGTCCATGATGGATGGGTCCTCGGCATCATCGTCGGGATCGCTTTCGGCCTCTACTACCCGTTCTTCTGGACCCCTGTCAACATACTGATGGCACGCATGACCGAGAAGGGCGACAGGGGTGTCACCTATGGAGCGTTCTTCTTCGTGTGGCCGCTGGCTGCCTTCGTTGCGCCGTTTCTCGGAGGGCTCGTCATAGGCTTCTCGGACTACTCTGCCCTGTTCGCCGTAGGCATAGCGATCATCGCCTCGACGATAGCGGTCGTCTTCGCATACAGGAAGCACATCCCCGGGAGACAAACCATGCGCATTAGGTTCGAGGCGCTCGGCAAGAGGAACGTCCTCGCACTCCTCGGAGAGGGCGGATTCGAGGGCATATTCTGGGTCGATTTGACGCTCGTGACATATGTTTTCTCGCAGGACGAGATTGCGATAGGGGCGCTGTTCTCTCTGTTTGGGCTGAGCGCAGGCATCATGGGCATAGTACTCGGCAAAGTCTCCGACCGAATCCAGAACCGCGTGTTCTTCCTGAGGATGAGCGCTTTGGCATCCATACCGTGCGTGATCCTGGTATCCTACTCGTCGTCGGTCGAGGAGTTCGCATTGACGAACGGGATGCTCGAAGTGGCTTGCTTCGTCCTTCCGGTGTTCTTGTTCGCGATACTCACGGACAAGCTGGAGGACGCCAAGAACGATTCCGTAATAGGCAGAGAGGTAGTGCTCGACGTGGGACGCGTGCTCACCATCGCCCTTCTGATGGCCTTGCTGTACGTTGGTTTCACCCCTCAGAACTGCTTCCTCCTGTGCATACCGTTCCTCGTGCTGAGCACGGTGGCGTTCGAGCAGAAACGGAGAACGCAAAAGGCTTGCGATATCGTCCCCGTCACCGAGCACCACCGCGGGGCGTGAGGCGATCGTCCCGTTCGCTGAAGGTCTATCAGCGTTTCATACTGCCTTTCCTGAGGATGCCGCGGCGACGAGCTCCATGATGTCCATCATCTTGATCGTCGAGCGGCGGGACTCGATGGCTGACCTCAAACTCTGGTAGCAGAACGGGCAGGACGTGGTCAGTGTATCGCAACCTGTGCTCTCAGCGTCGGCCACCCTCAGCTCGGAGATGTCCTGCGCCAAATCAGGAAATGCGGTTTTGACACCTCCCCCCGCGCCGCAGCAACGGGCGTTTTCGCGATTCCTTTCCATCTCGACCAACTTGACACCGGGAATCGCTCCCAGGATCCTCCTGGGCTCCTCGTACAGAAGATTGTGCCTACCAAGGTGGCAAGGATCGTGGAACGCGACCACTGAATCGACCCTGCGGTCGAGCGCGAGCTTGCCTGAGTCGATCAGCTCGCTCACGAATTGCGTCAAGTGCACGATCCTTGCCGGCAGCTTGCCATATTTCGGATAGTCCTGTCGGATGGTCTTATAGCATCCGGCACAGCTAGTGACGATCAGTGACGGCGCGGCCTTTTCGAACCTCTCGATGTTCCGTTCGACCATGCGCTGTGCGGATTCGGCGAGGCCGGTCCGCATCATTGTGGATCCGCAGCAGCCTTCCTCGTTGCCCAGAGTTCCGAAGTCCACCTCAGCTCTATGCAGCACGCGAGCGGTGTTCTCCGCCATTGCGCGTATGTTCGGATCATACGCGGCGGTGCACCCGACGAAATACAGAACCTCTGAGTGCTCCTTCAATGAGTCGCGAATCGCGACCTCCTTGGCAAGCCTTTTTGCCCATCTCGACCGTTGTGTCCGCGGCTGCATCCAGGGATTGTCGTAGTTCTCGATACTCTTGATGATCTGACTGTGTGCTGGTAGTGGGCCAAGGCCGTTGGCGACGAGGAACTCCCGCATATTCTCCCACATGTCAATCGTGTCAAGGTGCGCGGGGCAGACGGTCATGCACTGGCCGCATATGGTGCACTCGTAAGCTCTCTCCGCAAGCTCTTTGAGTTCCTCCTCCGGCACTTCCCTCGGCCCAAACAGCATCGCCCTCAGGCCGTACTGAGATTTGTACATCCCCCTGAGGCGTAGTATCTTGCCCCTCGGGGTGACAAGTTCGATATCCTGCGCCTCGTGGCCCGTCGGACACAATTCGGTGCATTCGCCACACCGCGTGCATGCGTCATATGACAGCAGCGCGCGAACATCGAGGCTCGATATGTCCAAGCGACGTTTCACGGTCGCGCCCCCTTTCCGGCCAGGATGCTGTCGAGCTCAATAGCGATTGGCGAGGCAATCATGTGGAACAGCTTGCTGAACGGGATGTAGGCGATCAGAAGAGCGCTCATAATGCCGTGGACAAGCCAAGCGGCGTCGTAATAATCGGCTGACGAAGCGGGAAGCGCCAGGGATATGCCGTACCCGAAAAACGAATATTCGGCATTTTCCTGATGCCCGGGGATAGTGCCCGCGATGCCCATAGCCTCGAGCGCAAAGCCGCCGGCGACGACTGACAACAGGAAGATGATGGACACCGCGTCAGGCAGCTCCGTCCTGAGGATGGCCGGCTTGATGACGAACCTGCGCACGGCCGCAACGGAGAGCCCGGCAAGCATCATCAGGCCAGCAACCTCGAAGCCGAAGTCCCTCACCCACAGCTTGGCCCATCCGGCCTCGTCTATCATGGGTCCGTATTTGAGCAGGTCGAGAGACAACGTGACGACGATGTCGAGGGCGAACATCAGCACGAACCCGCCGAGTATCATGAGATGCATGAACCATCTCGTCCGGCTGCGACCCTTCAGTTTGG
>JAOTTD010000022.1 GCA_029864565.1 Thermoplasmata archaeon
GCACGTTGACCTCAAGGAAGAGTACGGTGTCGAGATATTGCACATATCGCAATTCTTAGCTGAGCGAATGGACCGCCTCGTTATGGGGCGCTTCGAAGGCCTCGGAAGGGTGACTTACCACGACCCCTGCGACCTGGGAAGGGACAAGGGCGTTTTCGACGAACCTAGGAGGCTCGTGGAAGCCGCCTCGGGAACAACTGTATGCGAGATGACCCGGTCTGGGAAGAACGCTGCGTGTTGCGGTGCTGGCTCGGGCGTCAAGAGCGGCTTCCCCGAACTTGCCATGGCAATGGCATATGATCGCATCGGCCAGGCCGTATCAGCAGGTGCCGATACCGTGGTCACTGCATGCCCCTGGTGTGTCCAGAGCCTGAGGGAGTGTCAGGGCGGAGATCCCAAGGTGATGGTCATCGACTTGGTAGAACTCTTATCGCTCTCTGTAGAAGGGGGCGGTCAGCGAAGACCGCGACCATCCGTTCCTCCTTAATCGACGAGGCTAATTCCTCTCACGTCCGAGTATATCGGCCCTTGGGGCGTCAGGACGCTCTTCTTGAGGATAACCTCGCTCACCCTGTAGTCGCCGTAGTCAGTCGCTGCATTGGCGGCGACGAAATCCTGAATCATGTCCCCTCCAATGACTCCCTTGGCCCTCGCCACCGTAAGATGAGGTTTGAATCCTCTCCTGTCGCGCTCCAAGCCAATATCGGCGAGCGAGCTGTCTATCTCTTCGGAAATCTTGACCAGTTCCTTGCCGTCCTCTATGCCCACCCAGATGACCCTTATGTTCGACAACGAAGGGAACGCGCCCATGCCTCTGAGCCTCACCTCGAATGGCTGGCATCCTCGGGTAGAATCAGCTATTGCATTCACGATATCGTCAACGAGAGCCTCATCGGTGTCGCCCAAGAACTTCAGGGTAAGATGGAGGTTCGTCGGCCTGACGACCTTTAGGCTCGCGCTGCTTCCCCTCAGGTGCTCCAGGAGCGCAGCAAGTCTGTCATTGGGCGAGATGTCCACGGAAACGAATGCCCTGAACTTCAACGGATGGCAATCGCTCCTTGGCCTCATATTGTTTTCTCGAGACACGCCCTCGCTGCAGTCATCAGAGCGGTGGCTTGGCTCTCCCCCGGCTGCTACTGTCCAGGGCCCTGATCTTGCTCCTCATGACGGAAACCCCGAAGAAGACTATGGCCAGCGCCGCCCCCAAGCCTATCGTGAATGCCACGTCTCCGAGCTGATCCTGGTACAGTACCCCGAACGACGCCATGAAGTTGAACACGCTGTGCATGGCCACCGCGCCGAGGTAGTAGGTGAACCAGCCACCCTTGCCGAGGACCTTCCTGGCTATCCCGAGACCCAGGAGAGAGGAGGATGTCGCGTGCAGCAGCGCTGATGATATGCTTCGGACCACAGCGGTGGCGATGAACGCCTGGGCCCCGCCCTCCGCCAACGCCGCAGTCTCGTAGAGGAGGTTCTCGGTCGCAGCGAACCCCAGGCCGACGGCTGCGCCATAGATGATGCCGTTCTCGAGCTCGGTCATGGTCCGTCGTGCGCGTCGTATGCCCAGACCCTTGGCTGCTTCCTCGACGAACGGCGCTATCACGCAAGCGAGTATCAGCACGGGTATTGTTGGATTATCTCCTAGGTACTCGTAGATCCTCTCGATATTCTGGCTGAATACGGTCGTGAGCACGAGCTCGAAGGCGATCGCGATGATGACTGATACAATCGCCCCGAAGAAGAAGATGATGAGCAGCCGGCCGTACGGCTCCCGGGAGTACCGCTCCGTGTTCCGTATCCAGACGAGGTACAGGACAGAGGGGACGAACGCGACCAGGACGATGACTATCGCCATCAGAAGCCAATCCGCCATAGCGTACCGCAGGTGGCAGCATGATGTGGCTATTTCAAAGTTGGCCGATGGACGTCGCGCAGAATCAGCTGGATAAAGAGTTTCGCCCCCACGGCGGGGGGCGTGGCGGCTTCTGGGTCAAGCGCCTATTCGAGCGTTATGGCGTTGTTTGGGCACTCGTCCACGCAGGCTCCGCAGTCGAGGCATTTCTTCTCATCTATGACGGCGACATCGTCGCACGTGATAGCTTCCTCAGGGCAGACGTCCACACATGCACCGCATGCGACGCATTCATCCTTGTTGATTTTAGCTGGCATCTGGGTACCTCCTTGGTAACGTTATTTTGGGGATTCGTTCCCCCCATATAAATCTTATTCACCAAACCGCGCAGCTTCACCCGCGAACCGTACTAGCTGGGACCTGTTGTCGCTCCTACTCGCCACGCGTTGGCCGAGCAAATGTTTAGATATCCTCCTGCCATGGCTTTGGTGGGAGTATGTCGGAAATCCGCGTGGGCAGATGGCTGTTCTCGGGGGAAGGGTTGATCCCCGGATATCTCAGGATAGTGGACGGCACAGTCGCGGAGGTCTGTCCTGAACCTCCTCCGGCGGATTCGACTCGTTCCGTCGTGCTGCCCGCATTCGTCAACGCTCACACTCATATCGGGGACGCCTTCGCATTCCCTGCTCCTCCCGGCACCGTTGAGGAAACGGTCGGTCCCGGAGGCTACAAGCATCGCGTGCTCGGCTCCGCTTCGGGTGCGGAGAAGGCTGCTGGCATGAGATCATCTATTGACCTTATGCTGAGAACAGGGACGACTTCATTTGTCGACTATAGGGAAGAGGGCATCGATGGCGCGAGGGCACTCCGCGAAACCGTTTCCGAAACGCCCGTTCGTGGCGTTGTTCTCGGACGGCCTGCCCGCGTGGAAAGCTTCGCGGAGGAGATCGACGCGCTCCTCGAAGTGTGCGACGGCCTCGCATTCAGCGCCATCAGCGATTTGCCCAAAGAAGTTCTTATCGAGGCTTCGGCACGTTGCAGGCGTGATGGCAAGCTGTTCTCCATCCATGCGAGTGAGGTCCGCCGCGAGCCCATCGATGAGATACTCGAACTCAAGCCCGATTTCGTCGTGCACATGACGGCTGCGACCGATGAGGACCTGGCTGAATGTGCTGAGGCGGAGGTGCCCATCGTAATCTGTCCCCGGTCGAACGCGTTCTTCGGCATTCGTCCCGATATACCAAGGCTGTTGCGCCTTGGGACAACGGTTGCCCTCGGGACGGACAACGCTATGATATGCCCTCCCGACATGCTCAGCGAGATGAGGGCAGCATTCGAGCTGAGCCGTCGTTTCGGCGGCGTTTCGTCAGCTGAGGCGATATACCTGGCCACGCTATCTGGGCGCAAAGTATTAAATGCGAAAGGCAAGATAACTACGGAAATGATTGCATCTGACGACCTCATCGCCATAGAGGTCGAGGGCGAGGATCCCCTTCTCGAACTGGTGTCGTCCGCGGAAACGGCATCCGTGTCGGCCGTGACTCACCAGGGGAAGGTTTGGAGGCCGAGCGTTTGGACGACCTGAAGAAGATATTGATCGCGACTGATGGCTCAGACTACACGAAAGAGGCCGTTTCGAGAGGACTCAATCTCGCCAAAGTGTTCGGCGCGGAGGTGACGGCGCTCTACGTCGTTGACCAGACATCTTTCGTCAGCTTTCCAATGGACTCATCCATAGTCAGCGTCTACTCCCTCCTGGAGAACGAGGGCAAGCGCGCGGTTGAGGAGGTTGTTGAGGAGGGGAAGGCTCTCGGCGTCAAGGTGACTCCCTTGATAGTGGAGGGCTCGCCCACCAAGAAGATTGTCGAGACAGCTGCGAATTTTGACCTTGTCGTCCTGGGCACATTGGGACGCTCGGCCCTCTCGAAACTCTTCATGGGTAGCGTCGCTGAGAGGGTGACCAGATACGCGCCGTGCCCAGTACTCGTCGTAAGGAGCAAGAGGAGGTGACTTTTCGATGAAAGTCAAGGACATAATGACCGAGAACCCGATAGTTGCCGAGCTGCCTGGCACCCGGACTGAGGTGCTCAAGAAGCTCGTGAAGAGCAATAAGACCGGAATGCCCGTAGTGAAGACCTCCGATGGCACGCTCGCAGGATTCGTGACTCGCCAGGACATCTTCTCGAAGCCAGAGGAGGAGCAGCTAGCGCTTGTGATGAAGCGCGACCACCCGACGATATCTCCGAGAGCGGGCGTCAAGGACGCTGCCAGAATCATGGTCGAGAACAACCTCTCTCATCTCCCTGTCGTCGAGAAGGGCAAGCTCGTAGGCATCGTCACCCCGACGGACCTGCTCATAGTCGTCGAGAAGGAGAATCCGCAGGTCGCGGTCGAGGATATCGTCCGCTTGCCATGCATACCTGTCTACGCAGGCGCGCCGCTGTCCGTCGCACTCGCCACTTTCAAGGCTGCGAAGGTCTTCGCGCTTCCAGTGCTGGACGACGACGCGAAGCTCGTGGGCATAATAACCGACAGAGACATATTCAACCAGAGCGTGGTCGACAGCAGCGTCGTGATGAGCGACTTGGGACTCAACAACGGCGCCGACAACTGGAACTGGGAGGGCGTTAGGAACGTCATGAAGCTCTGGTACGAGGTCTCCAAGGTCAACCTTCCCAAGCTGAAGGTCAAGGACATCATGATACAGAGCCCGGTCACAGTCTTCAAGAAGACCCTGGTGGCAGATGCGGCCAAGGTCATGAGGAAGCACGACTTCGGCCAGCTGCCAGTTAGGGACTCGAAGGACAACCTCGTTGCAATGATATACGACACAGATGTGGCCTCGACTCTGATCAAGTGATGCCCAATGGATCCCCAGGAACTACTGTCCCTCTGCAGGCGCAGAGGATTCCTATGGCCGGCCTATGACATCTATGGCGGATTGGCCGGATTCTACGACTACGGCCCGTTAGGTTCGCTGCTCAAGAACAACATCGAATCCCACTGGAGGAAGCTGTATGTCTTCGAGGAGGGCCTCCACGAGCTGGTCTGCCCGATCATAGCTCCTGAACCGGTCTTCAAGGCGTCGGGCCATCTGGACGCCTTCGCCGACATGTACGCGGAGTGCAGGCAGTGCGGTGAGTCCCATCGGGCGGACCATCTGGCGGATGGGCTGCACGAGAATCCCGCGGCGCTGTCCGAGGAAGAGCTGGGCAGGATCCTTGAGGAGAACGCCGTGAAGTGCCCTGCATGTAAGGGGGACCTCTCACCTCCGAGGCGTTTCAATCTGATGTTCAAGACTTCTGTTGGGGCGGGTTCCGCCAAGGCAGGATACATGCGACCGGAGACCGCCCAGGGAATGTTTGTCAATTTCCCGCAGATATACAGGCACGGAAGGGAGAAACTGCCTGTCGGCGCGGTCCAGATAGGGCGGGCCTTCAGAAATGAAATCTCACCGAGGCAGGGGGTGTTGCGGCTGAGGGAGTTCTCTCAGATGGAGGCGGAGGTGTTCTTCCATCCTGAGCGCAAGACTTGGCCCAGATTCGATAAGGTGAAGCACGAGGTGTTGCCCTTGGTGCCAAACGACGGCTCGCCTGCCGCTCTATCCTTGGCCGAGGCGGTCTCGTCGAAGGTCATAGCCAACGAGGCGCTCGCCTACTTCATTTGGCTCACGCACCGATTCGCCATCGATGTCGGCCTCGACCCTGAACGGATCAGGTTCCGCCAGCACGAGAAGGACGAGATGGCGCACTATGCCGCCGAATGCTGGGACCTCGAAGCCGAAACTGCTTACGGCTGGGTGGAATTGGTGGGCATCGCGGATCGTGGATGCTATGATGTCCAAGCTCACCTGAAACACTCGGGAGCGGACCTCACGGCTTTCGAGCGATTTGATGAGCCTCGGGAAGTCGTCAGCGAGGAGGTCAAGCCTAAGTACGACGCCATGGGGGGACAGTTCAAGGGCAAAACGAAGGCGTTGGCCGAGCGGCTCAGTGCGCTTGCGCCTGACGTTGTCCGAGGAAAAAGCGAGATCGTCGTCGAAGTAGACGACGAGAGGTTCGCCGTGCCGTCGACGTGCTTTGAGGTTGTGACTCGGACGGAGAAGGCGGCCGGCGAGAAATTCGTGCCCCACGTTATAGAGCCGTCTTATGGTGTTGACCGCATACTCTACTCCGTGTTGGAGCACGCGTATCGCAAGAAAGACGATTATTTGACGCTGACTCTGAGAGGCATCATGGCGCCGATCAAGGCGGGTGTCTTCCCACTTATGCCCAAGGACAGCATGGACAGGATAGCCCTCGAAGTGTATGATGTGCTGGTGGCGGAGGGGATATCCGCTCATTACGACGAGTCGGGATCCATCGGGAGGAGGTACGCAAGGATGGACGAGGTCGGCACACCATGCTGCATCACAGTGGACCATCAGACCGTTGAGGATGGCACAGTCACGATCAGAGACCGCGACTCGAAGGAACAGGCGCGCATCGGTGTAGATGAGGTGGTGCGCTGGGTGCGCAGCGTCGTGAAAGGGGATTCGCCAGGGCCCGATGGCGGATTCGAGACGGCGGAGAAGAGAGGAAACTGAAGGGACATGATCTCGTCATCTTCCAGAAAGTCAACGAGTAGGAACTGGATGCCCAGGCCTGTTGATCTCTCGGAGGAGCTCGGGAGATACATAGGCAAGCAGGTGAGCTATGCGACGCACGGCATCCACCGGTATCCGGCGAAGTTCATACCGCAGATTCCGCGGTTCTGCCTCGAGTCATTCTCCAAGGTGGGCGACGACGTCCTCGACCCGTTCATGGGGTCTGGGACGACGCTGCTCGAATCCTACATCCTCGGTCGAAACAGCTACGGCGTTGACATTCACCCTCTTGCGCGGCTTATCGCGAAGGTCAAGATAACGCCCGTGGACCCCCATCACCTCGAGTCTCTCTCGGGGCAGCTCCTCGCCAGGATACGCTCGGATGAAGGCGGGAACGATGATTGGATCCCCGAAATACCGAACCGGGACCACTGGTTCAGGCCGGGGGTGCTCCGAGACCTCGCGACGATCAAGAAGCACGTTTGGAGGATGAGGAAGGGCGACAGTCAGGATTTCTTCAAGATATGCTTCTCATCAATAATCCGCAAGATGTCCAATTCCGATGCAGACTCCTTGATTCCCGAGGTGACTTCCTTCAGGAAGAAGCTCGACGAGCAGGGGAGGACTTCGTTCGATTCGATTTCGAAATTCGAGAACACGGTAAGGAACAAGCTCATCGACGCCGAGGGTCTGTGGCGCATATCGAAAGAGGTGGAGGAGAAGTACTGGAGCACCCCTGTCGCGAGGATCATAGGCAATGACGCGAGGGACGTCGAGCTTCGCAATTCCGATGTGGATCTCGCCATTACCTCACCGCCATACGCGAGCGCAGTACACTACGTGAGCGTTCACAAGCTGGAGATGTATTGGCTCGGCCTCCTGGATGACATCGCGAAGCTCGATGGTCGCGTCGTGGGTACCTCCAGAGCATACGTCAACGAGTATCGGCCCTGGGAACCCAAGACTGAGGTCTCCGAGCTGAGGGCTCTCCTCCTCGAGCTCATGGAGAAGGAGAAGAAGAGCGCCTACATCGTGTACAAGTACTTCGACGACATGCGCAGGAACTTCATCGAGGTGAACCGCTTGCTCAAGCGGAACGGGAGATACTGCATGGTGGTCGGTGAAAACACGTTCAGGAAGGTCAGGGTTCCGACGTATGCCATACTCGCCAGGATAGCATGCAAGTGCGGCTTCGAGCTCAAGAGCATGTACGTGTACGACGTGATCAACCGTCATCTCGACATTCCAAGGTGGAACAACAGCAGAATTGAGAAAGACCACATCCTGGTTTTCCAGAGACGGCGCGCTCCGACGATGGAATGCCTGTGAGCGCATGTCCTGCGGCCACGTTAATTTTAACTCCGAGTTAGGAGATTACGTCTATCGCCGCAAAGGATGGGATAGCATGCATGCAGATATACCACTTGAGGTCAGACTGTCGCGATTGACTGTCCAGAGCCTGAGAAACCTGTGCGACACGCAGAACATCGAAGGGTACTCCGCCCTATTGAAGGACGAGCTCGTCGATCACATGATTGATTTGGTTGACGAGGAGGTGCTGGAGGATTTCTGCTCGATTCAGGAGGACATATACTTCGTTGAGAACATGGCCAAGGCGATTAAGTGGTCCGCTAGCAGGAAGATAGTGCAGCTGGACCCTGAGAGCGACGACTCAATCGTCGATGCGACGTTCACACTCAGACGCTCAGACGGCTACGAGGTGTACAACATCAGGTTCGTCAATCAGACGACGGAGGACATCGCGACATCCTGCGAATGCCTCGATTGCCGGGAGAAAGGCTATTTCTGCCCTCACCAGATGGCGGTCCTCGTGAAGAGTGTCGCCCAGGGATTGTTCGGTATTGATGATTGGACCGGACCGATGACGACCGAGGCCGAGGACCTCATCATCGCCAACGTGCTCAGGAAGAAGCGGAAATGACCGGGCCAGCCATCTCGTGAATGGCGGCAGATTCAAGAAGCTTTATCTACGCCGATTCGTTTGTAGGAAAAGTCATGCCCCAATATGATTGGCGAGAGAGCGAACCGAAGTGGCAGTCCAAGTGGAAGGAGTGGGAGATACACCGCTTCGACCCCAGCTCGGACAGGGAGATATTCAGCATCGACAACCCGCCCCGGTTCGCGTCGGGCACCCTGCACCTAGGACACGCGTATGGATATACTGTCATCGACTTCGCAGCCAGGTACAAGCGGCTTAGAGGGTACAACGTGTTCTTCCCCCTCTGCTATGACGTGAATGGCACGCCGGTTGAGGTGCGGGTCGAAAAGGTTAAGGGCATCAAAGCCTCGGACGTGCCTCGGCAGGAGTTCATCAGGATGTGCCACGAGTTCGCAGAGAAGCACATCGGCGAGATGACCAGACAATTTGAGATGCTCGGAGAAAGCATGGACCCGAGCATCTATTACCAGACCGACGCCGAGTACTATCGCAAGATAACGCAGATCTCGTTCGTGAAGATGTTCAATGGAGGCCTCGCCTACAAAGGCCACTTCCCAGTCAACTGGTGCACCAGGTGCGGAACCGCCCTAGCTGCCGCAGAGGTCAACTACGAGCATCGCATGACCAAGCTCAACTTCATCAAGTTCAGGGACGTCGATACGGGCGCAGAAGTCCCCATCGCGACGACGCGGCCGGAGCTTCTGTGCACGTGCCTGCTAATCGCAGTGCATCCCAATGACGAGTCCAAGGCGCATCTCGTGGGCAGGGAGCTCGTGACACCCGTATTCGATCGGCGTGTCAAGGTCATCGCTGACCCGAATGTGGACCCAGAGTTCGGCACGGGCACGGTGATGATCTGCTCGATCGGCGACAAGGACGACCTCGAATGGATAATGAAATATCATCTCCCGCTCGAGAAGGGCATCGACGAGTCAGGGCGTATGACTTCCATTGCGGGCGAGTACGAAGGGATGACGGTTGCGGACGCGAAGGCGCAGATACTAGAGGACATGAAGGTTGCAGGACTGCTCACAAGACAGGAGGACATCGATCAGAACGTGGGCACGTGCTGGAGATGTGGCACGCCGATAGAGTTCCTCAAGGTTCCTCAGTGGTTCATCAAGACTATCGAATTCAAGGACCGTGTGCTGGACATGGTGGACAGCATCGATTGGCATCCGGAGTTCATGAAGGTCAGAATACAGGACTGGGTGAAATCCCTTGCCTGGGATTGGGTCGTCTCGAGACAGCGTTATTTCGCAACGGCCATACCCCTGTGGGAGTGCGAGGACTGTGGTAATGTTCTCATCGCTGAGGAGGGTGAGTGCTACGTCGATCCGACGGTCACGCCTCCGAGGGAGGAGAAGTGCAGCGCTTGCGGCGGACGGTACATCGGATCCACCGACGTGTTCGACACCTGGATGGATTCGAGCATATCCCCGCTCTTCAACTGCCATTGGGAGCGGGATCCCGAGCTGTTCAAGCGGCTCTACCCGATGTCGCTTCGTTCACAGAGCCACGATATCATACGAACCTGGGCGTTCTATACGATTCTCCGAGAGATGTTGCTGATCGGCGAGAAGCCCTGGAAGGATATCATGATCCACGGGTTCATCATGGCACCCGACGGACGCCCGATGCACTCCTCCTCCGACAACGTGATTGACCCGATGCCGCTACTCGAGAAGCACGGGGGCGACGCTATGAGATACTACGCCTCGACCTGCTCCCTGGGTATGGACCACGCGTTCAAGGAGCAGGAGCTGGTGCGAGGGAACCGCCTCGCCGTGAAGGTGTGGAACGTCATGCGACTCATCGGGTCCGCATGCGGGGAGAGGCCTCAGCGCCCCGAGAATATACACCCGATCGATCGATGGATCCTCAGCAGGTTCGGTGCCCTCATGCGAGAGGTGGAGGCGCGGAACGAAGAATACGAATTCGACAGGTCGATGACGTTGATCCAGGATTTCCTTTGGCACGAGTTCGCTGACCACTACATTGAGCTCGTCAAGCACAGAGCGTATTCGGACCGCGACGAGGGCGCGAAGTATGCTCTCTACACGGTTGGGTTGGGGCTCCTTAAGATGGTTTCCGTCTTCCTCCCGCATGTAGCTGAGGACGCTTACCAGACATCGTTCAAGAAGAGCGAGGAGCCTGTTAGCATACACATCTCTGCGTGGCCGGAGCCCCTTGAGCTGGATGAGGAAGCCGAGCACATGGGTGATAGCGTGCGGAATATCGTCGCTGCGGCCCGTTCGTGGAAGTCCTCGAACGGGCTGTCGCTCAACGCCGAGATACAGAGGATTGAGATAGTCGGACAGACTGCGGCCGAGTTGATGTCTGGATCGGAGGAGGACATCCGAGCGACAGTGAAGGCCAAAGAGCTCCAAGTGTTAGCTAGCGTCGATTTTAAGGAGACTGTGAAGAGCATCCGACCGGTGTACAGTCGTTTGGGTCCCGAGTTCAAGGCCGACGCCAAGGAGATCGCGGAAAGGCTGACATCCATTGATCCATCATCGCTTGATATCGAAGATGGCGCCATCAGACTCACGCTCAACAACAGCAGGGAAGTCGAACTAACATCTGAATTCTACAAATTGGACAAGCATCTCATTTCAGACAAGGGCGAGCTTGAACACATCTCAGTGGACGGCTTCTCTGTCCTGATGTACCGGTAGTCAGGAACTCATTCTATGGCAAATCTCATCAGGCCATGGCGCTGGTGGCTTCATGATGCGGGCCAATTGCGTCAACGACAACCTGAGGCAATCAGTGAGATCGAGACCGTTATGGTGAATTGTGCCATAGACTGTAGCATGCATGAGGAAAATGAACGCGACAAGGGGTTTGAATCGTGTGGTGGGATGGGAGCGTCGGTGCCTACTTCGCCGCTTCCTTCGGGCCAGCCTTCGACGCCGCCCTGGCAATCATTATGGTCATTATCACGGCGATAACTGTGACGATGACTGCATATGTCACCATTGGGCCAACCCCCTCTGGGTCGTCCTTGAAGAGCTCTCTGAATATCGCCAGTATTGCTCCGTTCCATGCCAATGCAGCCACCAACCCGAATGCTGCTGTTATCAAAGCCGCCATCTTCTCAATCACTTCATTCTTGAGGGCCATTTAGTACCTCCGATGGGGAAATTGCCATAGGAGTACTTCTGCTGCGCGCCAAATAGTGCAACGGCCTTATGAACGCCGGGGTTCTTGCGATCGACCCGCTGGCGGGTTCTTCAACGAGGTCAGTGCAAGTTAGAAATAGTGATAGAGATATGCGTAGCTGGACATGGATAAGAAAGACGCTGTGATCTCAGCTCTCAAGACCGTTGTTGACCCGCATACCGGGATGAACGTTTACGATATGGGCCTCATATCCGACGTCGAAGTCAGCGCCGATAGCGTGACGATGACGTTCATGCCGACAAGCCCGTTCTGCCCTGTGGGCGTCGAGTTGGCGATGTCTATCCGTGAGGCGGCCCTGATGGTCGAGGGAATCAAGAGTTGTCGCGTGAACGTTGTCGGCCATGTGAAGGCAGACGAGATAAACCGCGCCATCAACGCTTGATCCGGTCCCTAAGAATGGTGACATCCACCTTCTTGTTGCTGAGTTTGTACCTGGGAAGGTCCTTCATGGCTCCGAAAGCGACGCTCTTGTGGATCTCCAGCGTCGTCGACTTGTCGCCGATCTCTATCGCGCCCACGAGATTCTCCCGTATGCCCGATTTTCTCTCGAGGAATTGGAGAAGGCCCATCATGTCTATCCCGTCATCCTTGCCAAGGTTCAGTTCGAACGGCACCATGCCGAAGTGATCGGCATATTCGTCCAGGTCGAGTCTCTTCCTGACGGTCTCCCTCCCCTTCGTCTCCGGGACATCATCCTCGTGTATCCTGGTTCTGCCGAAGCCCTCGATCGCCTTGACCAGGTGCTGCTCCTCCTTGGTGACGAAGGTGATCGCCTTGCCTACCTTGCCCGCCCTGGCGGTCCTGCCTATCCTGTGTATATAGTCTTCAGGATTCTCGGGTATGTCATAGTTGATGACATGCGTGACGTCCTCGATATCCAGCCCTCTGGCGGCGACATCGGTCGCAATGAGTATCCTCGTCTTTCCGGTGCGGAACCTGGACATGACCTTGTCCCTCGCAGCCTGTGTGAGGTCACCGTGGATTCCATCGGCCGGGTAGCCGTATCCCTTGAGCTTCCCTGAGAGTATGTCGACCATTCTCTTCGTCGAGCAGAATATCATCGCCCTCGCGGGCCTTTCGCCGTCAAGGATTCTGCACAGAGCCCAGAGCTTGTTCTTCCGGCCAACGTTCATGTACACCTGCTCCGCGTTCGGCACAGTGAGCGCATCCTGGCTGATGATTATCTCCCTCGGATTCCTCATGTACCGCTTTGCCAGGTCTCTGATCTGCTCAGGGAGTGTCGCGGAGAACAGCATCGTTTGCCTACTCTTGGGCACACGGCCGAGTATCCATTCGATATCGTCAACGAAGCCCATGTCGAGCATCCTGTCTGCCTCGTCGAGGACGACGAAGCGGACGTTGCCGAAATTCAGCTCGCCTCTCCTCATGAGGTCCATGACTCTCCCGGGGGTGCCGACGACGCATTCGACGCCCTTCCTCAGCTTCGCCACCTGGATGTTTATGGACTGGCCACCATATATCGCCACAGGGGTGTGGCCCGAATATTTCGACAGGTCTGCGAAGTCCTCAGAGACCTGGACAGCCAGCTCTCTGGTGGGGACGACTACCAGGCACTGTATCTTGCCGTTCTTCTCCAGCTTCCCAATGATCGGTATCGCGAAGGCGCCGGTCTTGCCCGTTCCGGTCTGCGCCTGTGCCATGAGGTCTATCCCATCGCTCGCCATGGGAATCCCCCTCTCCTGGACTGGAGTGGGTTCTTCCCACTCGAGCTCGGATATCGCCTTGAGGATAGAGGGGTTCTTGACAATGTTGATGAACTGCATCTCTCTCAGACATCCTCTGATTTCAGGTTTCGGACGAGTTAGCCTCTTGTAGTATTTTAATCCATGTGATGCTATCTTGGGTTGCAGCTTGCGAAGGACGGGGTGATGAATGGTTAGCAGAATCGCAGTAGCCAGGCAGGCGTGGCAGCGGCTATACTCCAAGAGAGGGCTTCATTACGGAGGCTCCGGGGATACTGGCATGCTCCGACCTCTCCTGAGGAAGGACTCCTTGGTGCTGGATGCCGGTTGTGGCGACGGCAAGATGACGGAGGCCTTGGCCCGGAACAGCGAGGTCGTGGGCTGCGACTTTTCGAGGGAAGCCCTTGTGAAGCTGAGGGAACAGCGGGACAGGGATATTGATGTGAATCTTGTAGAATGCGATATAACTCACCTGCCGTTTGTAGCTGAAAAGTTCGACCTCGTTTCGTGCGTGCACGCGCTTTCCCACATGCAATCCGACGACCGTTCGCGGGCAGCTGCTGAGCTGTCCGGCGTCGTGAAGACCGGCGGCCACGTCTTCGTCGAGGTCTTCGGCCGCGGGGACATAAGGTTCGGGGAAGGCGAAGAGGTCGAAGCCTTCTCATTCAGGCGAGGCGACGGGATTGTCACACACTACTTCCAGGAGGGGGAGGTTCCATCGCTGTTCCGAAGCCTCCAGACGATGTCCGAGCTCGGCCTGATGAGGCGGGTCGTTTACGGCGCCGTCGCTGGCAAGCGTGACTTGCTCAGGGTCCTTATGAAGAAGGTGTGATTGGGGACAGTCAGGCGCGCTTCTCAGCTAAGCCGAACTCCTCGTAGCTAGCGACCTCCGATATTCGCTTGCGAGACTTCGATTTTGCGAGAGCCGCCATCAGATCCAACTTCTTGCGCGAATGCCCCACGGCGAGGAGCGCGACAACCGCCAAGTGGTCCGGTATCTTCAGAATGTTCCGTATCAGGTTTTCGTCGAAGCTTCCTATCCAGCAAGTCCCTAATCCCTCTGCCGTTGCAGTCATGACCATGTTCTGCAGTGCTATCGTCGTGTCAACCACGTGCCATTCAGGGGATCGCTTCTTGTCTCCGCAGCCGACAATCACCACCGGCGCCTCCTTGAGGAACCCTGCGTAGCGCGCCTTCGACATGGCCTTCCTCTTCTCTAGGTCCTTCACTACTATGAAGTGCCAAGGTTGGTAGTTCATCGCAGAAGGCGAGATGCGGCCGGACTCCAGGATCCTCTCCAGCGAGTCGGCGGAAACTGGCGTCTGTGCGTATGCCCGGACAGATGTCCGAGCCCTCATCGCGTCGTAGACTTCCAACTATCATTCACCCTATCCGCTTCCTAAATCGAGATTATGACTATTAATCATTCATGCTGTGGAGAGTCGCCGGAACGCCTCTTTCCCACTACGGTGCCCACGACCGTGGCGTCTCGGCCTATCGCTGCCTGAGCTTGGGGTTGAGGACTTCGTCCATCGCATAGCCCATGAATGTGAATCCCAGGACGACGAACACGATGCACAGCCCTGGCATGATGATGAATGCATAGGGTCCGTTAAGCGCGGCGCTCTGCTGGTACGCGTCTGAGAGGATTTTGCCCCATGTCTCAACATTGGAGGGTCCGAGTCGAAGGAAGCTCAGAGTCGCCTCGGACAATATGCATATTGCGATTGTCAGTATGGCGTTCGCGAACACCAGTGGTACTACGTTCGGGAATATGTGTTTCATGATGATGTGCCCGTCGCCAGCGCCAATCGCCCTTGCTCTCTCGACGAACTGCCTTTCCTTGAGCGACAGTACCTGAGCCCTCACAATCCTCGCTGTCCCCGACCATCCCGTGATTCCGATGACTATGATTATCGTCCCGAGACTACGTGATTCCAGCACAGCGGCTAGCACGATCATCAGGACAAGCCACGGGATCGACAGGAACATGTCATTGAACCTCATGATTACTTCGTCTTTCCACCCACCTACGTATCCCGACGCCAGGCCTACTAACGTTCCCAAAATCATGGATATGCCCATAGCAGCAAACCCAACGATGAGGGAGGGCTCGGTCCCCTCCGCGGCTCTGGTAAGCACGTCCCTTCCCATGTTGTCGGTTCCGAACGGGTGTTCCCAGCTCATGTCTAGCAGATGATCGTAGATGCCCATCTCGAATCGGTCGTACTCGATGAAGAGCCTCGCGTAGATTGCGACGAAGATGAAGAAGAAGATGATGATCAAGCCTGCCTTCCCCATCCAGGTGTCAAGGAAGTGGTCTGTCGTCCTGCCGATGCTCTTTGCAGTCAAGCCCAGCTTGTCCGCCAAGACGGGATTGCGTGAAAACGCCTTCCTTGTAATCTTGTCAAGAGTCACTTCGAACCTGACCATCATCCTCACCTATGTGATCTGGACCCTCGGATCCAACTTCACCAACACCAAGTCCGCAACTAGATTAGCCACGACCACGGCGACTCCGCCGATCAAGAATATGAACTGGCACATCGGGTAATCGCTATTCCAGATCGCCATTATCGTGTACCATCCGATGCCTTTGTAGCTGAATATGATCTCCACTTGGAACGCACCGCCAAAGATGAACGCAACGTCCATCGCGA
Source organism: Thermoplasmata archaeon (assembly GCA_029864565.1). Classification (GTDB taxonomy): domain Archaea; phylum Thermoplasmatota; class Thermoplasmata; order UBA10834; family UBA10834; genus UBA10834. The sequence continues at coordinate 15,947 of JAOTTD010000022.1, forward strand.
GAGTCGTGACGATGGGCAGTCTAGCATTTGGTCCTGCGTGTCTCCGCATGACCTGCTTCCCACTCAGTCCTTTGGCGTATCCAGTGAGGATATAGTCCTCCGTGAGGACATCCACTAGCGAATTCCTCATTATCAGAATCACGCCTGCGACTCCTCCGATGGTCATCACTGCGGTCGGAAGCGCCATGTGGTGAAGAATGTCTATGATCTTGTCCAGAGTTATCGGGAACGGTTCGGTTCCCGGAGTCATCCTGAATGCCACTGGGAACCATGAAGTGTTGCCAGCGAATATGATCAGCAGGACAATGGCAAACCAAAACACAGGCATGCCGTAGAAGAATATGCCGAAGCCCGTTATCGAGATGTCAGTGGCTTTTCCTCTTCTCATGGCCGCGACCTTGCCTAATGCCATGCCGATGATGAACACCAAGGCCGTGCTAGTCCCAACTAACAAAATCGTCCAGCCAATAGCGGCTTTTGTGACTTCGAACACAGGCATCCTATACTCGTACGAGGTCCCCCATTCTAACGTGAACGTGTCTATCATGTAGCCGATGTACTGCTCGGGCAGCGAATCGTTCAATCCCATCGTCTCGACGTTTCTCCAGTACACAGCCATTGTGGTTTGTGGGTCTCTGTTCATCATCAACAGAGCTGGGTCTGAAGGAACCATCCGAAAGAGCACGAAATTGAGGCTCATGATGAGCAGAACTGTGATGAACGCATTGATTATGCGCTTGAGCAAGATCTTTCTGAAGTTCCTAGCCAGCTGCGATCCTCTCCTTGCGTTTCTCTGTTCCTTATGAGAACGTCGTCTTGCTTTGGGTTATCGTCTTCGCTGTTATAGCAAACAACTGAAAGGGTTTGGTGAATGGTGTTTGAGCGGTCAGATAGTCTACTCAGACGGCGGCGCTGGCTCGTCCACTTCTGGCGGAGCCATGCCTTCCATCTCGTCCATGCTGCCGGCCGATGACTCGCCCTTGCCCTTCTTGCGTCTCAGCAACAGTGCGACAGCCGCGACTGCTAGCACGAGACCAAGGCCGATCCCCAGCAACAACATGATGCTGATGTCATTCTTGTCCTTTGTGACCGTGACCACGGTGGACAGGGATGACCACGTCATGTCGGAGTGGTCCTTGTCATCCTTGACGACCACAACGACTTCATACGGTGTCACGCTGCCCGCATCGTAGGCATGGCTGAAGGTCACAGTGGTGTTCGTCTGTGGGGCAAGGTCAATCTTAACCTCCTGCGGGTCGGAACCATCACCGAAGGTCATCGTCACCGTGACGTTGTCGCCCTCTTTGTCCGCGATGGTAACGTTGAAGTGTATCATCTCTCCGACCGCATAGGCTTCTCCGGCAGGGGCACTCTTTTCGATTAGGCCCACGATGGTCGGCTTCCTGTTCGCATCCTGAACGCTCACATCCGCGGTTTCGCTGATGTTGTTCTCTCTTCCGTCATCCGCGTATACGGTGAGGACGAACTCCCCGGTTTGATTGTATGTGTGGGCTGCCGCGAAGCCCGAATCCGGGTCGCCTTTGGTCATCGGGGTGTCATCTCCCCAATTGTACCATACGCTCAACGGGTCGCCATCCGGGTCATAGATGCTGAGAGGCTTGACCGTCTTCGACTGGTTGTAGTAGAACGTGTACGTGTCCACCAAGGTGAGCGACGGTGGTCCGTTGGCCACGATGAGCACATCCCTTGTCGCTGAGACGTTGGCCGTACCATCATCCACATAGGCCGTCACGATGTAGATGCCTTCCTCCACATACGTATGGGAGAACTCGGCATACTGCATCTCGGTAGTCTCTCCGGCCGTTTCGAGAGTCTCGTCGTCCTCGTCGTCTCCGAAGTCTATGGTGATAGTCAACACATCCTCGTTGGCGTCAGATGCGCCGACGGTCAGTACGACGGGGACATCGACAGCCCCTGGGCTCGGATTCTGCCTGATCGTGATGGATCCTGGTGGAGCATCGGCGCCGGGAGCTAGGATTGTGGCGACAATATCCTCAGATACATTGTGTCCTTCGCCGTCGTCAACCCATATTGTGACGTCGTAGGTTCCTGCCGCATCCCATGTGTGGCTGACCGTCGACGTGACATCTGCAGCGCGATTCGCGGAAGTGTCCTCCGTGGTCACGCTGTATGTGTCGTCTCCCCAATCCCACGTGAACGTCAACACGTCCGGGTCCTGGTCGTTGGCTATCGCTTCGCAGGTGACCGCCTGGTCCTGCAAGCCGGATATGTCCGATGCCATGATGATCACGGGGTCTTCATTCTCAAAGACCTCGAACTCTGCGATTGTGGCCGAGACGTTGTGGTATAGATTGGTTTCCTCGTCATAGCCGTCCCAGACGGACAATTCCACCTCGTATGTGCCCGGGGAGTCCCATACGTGCGTCTGCTCGTCCTCTACAAGTGTATCGTTCGCCACGGGCTTGTAGAGGGTGGTGGTGTATGTGCCGTCGTCCCAGTTCCAGGTGAACAATAGACCTTCACCATCCGGGCCCTGTTCATGGTCCATCGCCTCAGCAAACCATGTCGCCTCCTCGTCGAAATACACTCTGTATGGCTGCCAAGTCATGCTTTCGATTTCCGGGCCAAGGTTCGCCTCGGAGACGACATTGATTGTGGACAGCTTCACCACTTCATACTCGTGATTGTCGTCTTTCAACCCTACTCTGAGGGTGTACGTGCCGACTGTGTCGAAAGTCTGTTGCCACTCCACGGTCTGCGGGACAGTGGTGTCTCCATCGACATTGGTCACATACGAGTCGACTTCAACCGAGTCCTCGTCTGAGATCGACCAGTTCACTCTGATCTCGTCACCATCAGCGTCCTTGACGCTAATGATGAAGTTCACTTCCTCGCCCACCTCGGGCTCATAGATGGTCTGTGGAGGGGAGTCGAAGACCGGCGCGGAACCGCTGCCTGTTGGTTCGAGGTCGTACCAGAGCCAAAGCATGTCCGAGATGATGGTTCTCGCGACATGCTCCTCCCAGTTGCCCCATCCAGTGAATCTCTCGTTTGTGAACGCATAAAGGCCATTCGGGTGCAACGGTGGGAACTCCGTGTACGTGTCGTAGATTGCCTGCTGCAGCTGGTCGACAAGCACCTTCCTATCATCTCTATCGATCGTTTTCAGAGCTTCGTCGAACACTTCGTCGAATCCGCATCGAGCTTTGCCTTCTTCCTCGTCGACCCACCACCATCCATCCGGCTCGTCGAGGCCACCGGGGCATATCGGGCCTACGCAGTTGTATCCGCCCACCCTGACCTGTTCTGTCAGCCAGCAGGCAAGGTTGGAGAGGGGTTCCGGTCCCCAGTACCATGACCAGACCCAGAGGTCGTAGTTGCAGTTGTACCACTCGTCGTTGGTCATGATCCCTTCGGACAGCGATTCAAACAAGAACTCTATGCCTGCCTGCTTCGCCATGGAGACCCATGCCGCTCCGACGTATCCGTAACCCGGGTCGGAATCAGGCACATGCACGTCGAATGTAAGTCGCTCGCCAACATCGACATCGTCAGGATACATCTGGACGGGCATGCAGTTTGCCGTCGTCACAAGGTAGTTATTATCGTCTGGATCAAGTGCATAGCCATTATCGAGGAGCAGCTGCTTTGCCGCTGCAGGGTCGTACGGAAGAGGATTCTCCAGGTCCGCATGCCAGAAGCCAGGGCTGAGAACCGAGTCCGCGGGCTCCGGCAATCCCATGAAGTAATCGTCTATGATGGTCTCTCTGTCTAATGTCATCCCGATTGCCTGCCTGACGATCGGGTCAAGCAGTTTCAAGTCTCCTCCGTCAGCGTAATTCAACGCCTCCCTGATCTCAACGGGAATGGCGTTGATTGCAATGTCGTATATGCCCAACTCTGAGGTCACTTGCTTTGTGATATCCACGTCGGCGGTGGCGTCGGCAATCTTAGTCCAGGCGCCCTCAGGGGCACCAGTCACGTCGACGACATCGACTGCTCCGGTGTTGATCTCCAGTACAATCGCGTCTATGGAGGTGTATACTAAATACCGGATTCCGCCGAAGTCGATGTCCCTCTCCTCGCCATAATCGGTTTCTGCATGATAGTTCGGTGCTCTTACGAAGTCGTACCACGACCCCTTGCTGTAATCATCCGTGTAGAAAGGTCCGCTGCCTATCAAGTCCCCCGGATCCATTCTGCCGAGTACGCCTCCTCCTTTGAACTCAGACCACTGGTACTCGGGGACTATGGGGACCCATACCAAATCGTCGATCAGTGTGGCCTTCGTGTACTCGGTGTCTATCCTGACCTGGTACGGGTTGTCGGTCCTGGAGTCGTCCCATCGCGCACCGTTGTCCGTGACGTTCACTCCTGTCACATTGTATAGGTAATAGTCCCATGCGTTCCCGGGATTGGCCATTATCATCTCGAAAGTGTACTTGACATCGAAAGCCGTCAGCGGATGGGAGGTGTCCGTTGGGTTCTCCGCATTCCTGAAGTAGGCGTTCTCTGTGATGTTGATAAATGTGCTCATGTTGCCAGCTGGCCAGTCAACCTGGTAGTAATCCATCGCAAGATGGTTCTCGATAACATTCCAATCCTCGTCATACTGGAAGAGCGTGCTGAAGACCAGGTTGTAAGCCACCCAATCAGAAACCATCTCCACCAAGAGTGGATTCCAGTTCTTGAAGTCTGAAAGCCAACCAACCTGCACAAATTCTTCTCCTTGAGCGGCGGCTTCCTCGATGAGCGGCTCGTCAGAGATGATGGCCGGTATGGCCGATACGGCCATGACTACAGTCAGAAAAACAGCTAGTGCTCTTGTTCCACTGGTAACTTTACTCCCCATTACTTGATCCCCCATGTGCTCGGGTAGGGCCTGATTTCATAATCTCATGAATGCCCAACCACGGTTTGACAAAATCGACATTGGGGATATGCTATATAAAAAGTATGAGTGTCATGTGTGCGGGAATGTTTCTAATTGAGCACTGTGGCCATGCCGCGCTATCATTAAGCCTGCATAAATCGTCGATTGGCTGTTAGAAGTCGTCGGTCGTCCTGTTCCATCATCTTCTTTGGAGGCGGTCTATAATGAATGCCAATCTGAACGCGTTGTATTCGATCGCATCATATCTTGCAGAGGCGCCATGATGTCCCTGTGTCATGTTTGTGCGCAGCAGTATCATGCTGTCTCCGACGCCGCGGTCCCTGAGTCTCGCGACCCATTTGATGGGTTCCCAGAACGGCACTCTCGGGTCGTTCATTCCAGATGTGACCAGCATATCTGGATACTTGACCGCTTCGACATTCTCGTAGGGTGAGTACGACTTGCAGTACTCGTATACCTCACGGAACGCCATGTCGCCGTATTCTTCGTACTCGCCGATCACCAACGGTATTGATTTGTCGGCCATCGTGAAGACCACGTCGACGAACGGTACTTCGGCCACGACGACCTTGAACAGATCGGGTCTCATCGTCATCGCAGAGGCGACCAGCAGCCCTCCCGCGCTAGCTCCGTTTATCGCCAGCATCTCACTTGACGTGTATCCTTCCGCTACGAGCTGCTCTGCGCATTCTATGAAATCCGTGAAGCAGTTCTTCTTGTTCAACATCCTACCGTTGTCGTACCAAGATTGCCCATACTCCCCACCCCCGCGTATGCCCGCGACGGCGTAGACGAACCCTCTCTCGAGGAGGCTCAACATCCCGATGTCGAATACGGGTGCGGATCCTTCGAAGTCTCCCGCGGCACCGTATGCATAGAGCAGCAGCGGATTCCTCCTGTCCTTGATGATGCCCTTCTTGTGCACAATGTTCACGGGCACCTTCGTGCCGTCTGCGACCGTCACGTGAATCCTCTCCACGTGAAAGTCGGAGGAATCGTATCCCGGCACATCGTCCTCCTTCACGAGTCTGAGCGTCCTGTTCGTCATGTCATATTCGTAGACTCGTTTCGGTGTGAGCATCGACGTGTAGGCGAATCTCAGCGTGGTCGAGTCAGCCTGTGGATTCTCCATCGGTGTGACGAACCTCAGCTTCTCTGGCAGTTCGATCAAGTGCGACTCCCCGGTCTTTCTATCCAGAATCCGGACCGAGCTGATGGCGTCCTCTCTTTCGAATATCGCGATGTAATCTGCGAACACGTCGACCCACGGGTACGGATCGCTGACGTTGATGATGACGGAATCTCTGTGGGGAAACACTTCCGTCCAGTCATCGGAACTCGATGTCGAGGCGGGCGCCTGGACGATTCTGAAGTTGGGGGCGCCATCGTTCGTCAGGATATGGAAATCCCCTTTCTCATGAAGTACGTAGTACCTCACCCCCCTCTTCCTGCGGACAACTGGCTTGAATCTGCCTGTGTCGTCATCAGCGCGGAGGAAGTTCACCTCCCCTGTGGTCAGCGTCTGAGCCGTTACGAAAAGGAACTCTTTGGATTTGCTCTTCTTCAGGGACATGTACTCGCATGCAGGGTCCATCTCCTCGTATACGATTTCGTCCGTCTCGAGTTCCGTTCCCAGGACGTGCCTCATAATTCTGTACGGTCTGTGTGCGTCGTCGTGAACGATGTAATAGACGATCCTGTCACTGGATCCCCACTCGAACCCGCCAGTTCTGGTCACCTTGTCCGGAAACGGCTTCTGAGTGCGCGTGTCGATGAATCCGACATCGTAGTACTCATCACCGCTCGTGTCGAATGAGTATGCAACGAGGTTCTGGCTGGGGCTTATTTTGATGGATTCGACGCAGAAGAATTCATGCCCCTCTGCTACTGCGTTCTCGTCTAGCACTATCTCCTCTTCACCCTCAGTGCCTTTTCGCCTGCAGTATATTGAATACGGCTTTCCCTTCGTTGTTCTGCGGTAATACTGAAATCCGTCAATGGTAACCGGGGGTTCAGAATCCTCCTCTGCCGTCCTCCTCAATAGCTCATCGTATAGTTCCTTCTGCAGGTCCTCCATGCTTCGGAATGCTTTGCCCGTGTACACGTTCTCCGCCTCGATGTACGCCATTGTGTCTGGGTCGGACCTGTCCCTTATCCAGTGATAGTCGTCAGATAGCATGTCACCGTGTATGACGACCTTCTCCGGCTTCTTCTTCGCCTTCGGTGGCCGCAGTCGGTCGAGATGTTGGGACATGGTCATGCTGATGGCGCCATCGTCCAAAAAGGTATGCAGAGCTAGGGAGGCGGGGCGGCTCGTTCACTGACAGGCTTACCTGGTGACCGGGGGTATGGTGCGATTTCGTTGTGGAGGCTATTCAATACGTCAATCGGATGGCGAGCGCGATGGAAGGGGCGGCCAAGGTCTTCTATCCGATTGCTCTCGCGTCTTTCTCAAGAAGAGCCTGAGCAGGCACGATTGAGTGATCTAGGCGATGGTTGTTTTGAGAATAGTGCCCACTGCTAAAACGTGATATTCACCCAGTCTATTGGCGGTGGGATGTGTGAAAGGGAAGCCCGCGAAATGGCTGACTGGGTTGGCGGCGATTCCAATCGGCCTCTCCAAGATGATAGGGCGCATAATAGACGGACATCGCATAGTCTGCTTGTGTAGATTGAAAGGCGCGATTGCTGCTGCAAGCTGAATTGCCGAAGTTGCGCAAATGTCTCGGAAGTGGCGTTTTGGCATAGGCCAGTTATGTGCATTGAGACACGCAAATGATATATTCGATGGACTCATTGCGGGTGTTGGGCAGTCTCGATGTGATTTGCCGACTCGAGGCTGTAAAGGGGGAGTTAGATTTGACTGACAAATCTCAGACGTGTGCTAGCAGGTCATTGTATCGTGGATACCGCTTCGCAAGCCTAGCGTCGCTCGTCGCCATCGCAATGGTCGTTTCGTCCTTCGCGGCGCTTGTCGTACCGATAACGAGCGAAGGAGCGGCTGCTGATCCGGTAGTGTACAGCATCGGAACAACGCTCGTGCCAGACGATTTCAACCCATTCGAAATGACGACTGGAATCTCGTATTCTGTCCTGTGGATGACTTACGAGTTCCTCGTCACTCCGGGTCCGGAGAAGATGGCACCTCACGAGCAGCTTGCGAGTTCCTGGGGGTCGAACGAGGAAGGCACCGTTTGGACCTATCATCTGGTGACCGATTCTGTCTTTCACGACAACCACCCCGTGACAGCGGATGACGTCAGGTTCACATTCCTTCTGATGAAGGACAACCCCGTCGAGTGCGGCATGTTCGCTTCCTATGTCAGGAATATCACAAGCGTTACTGCACCCGACCTGTATACGGTGGTTTTCGAACTCGAAGCTCCACGAGCAGACATGGAAGGCTTGACCGTCCCAATCCTCCCTGAGCACCTGTGGAGCCAGATCGACGTTAATAAGCTCGCGGACGTCGATATGTTCGACACTAATGTCTTTCCAGACGGTCCAATCGGTTCGGGCCCATTCGTTCTGGAGGAATACCAGCGAACGGAAGGGTTTGTGAGACTGCTGGCATGGGAGCAGTATCACTGGGGGAAGGTCAACATCGACGAATTACAGCTAGTCATATACACACAGCCTGAAGCTATGATCACGGATCTTGAGACAGGAGCCATTGATTTGGCGATGGGTGTGCCGCCGAACTCCTGGAATGCCACCATCAACCAGGACGACATTGAGGGACAGACTGCGCCGAGCCTAGACCTTACGGAATTCGGATCAAACTGCGCTCCCAAGGAGATTAGGGAAAGCGTCAACGAGCAGGGAAAGCCCAACTTCCCTCAGGCGAGTGACAATTATGAGACGTGCAACCGCGCGGTCAGACAGGCGATGGCGATCGCGATAGACGAGGAATATATCAACATGCACATCATGCAAAACCTCTCGACTGTGGGAAGCTCTCTGATTCCGCCCGCCACTCCGTTCTGGCACTGGTATGTGCCTGAAGAGGAGAAGTGGTCGAATGACTTGGACGAGGCGAGGCAGCTTCTAGAAGACGCGGGGTACAAGTACATCAGCGATGATAAAGTGCGGGAGAACGAGACTAGCGGCGTTTTGCTCGAGTTCGACTTCTACTACATCAGCTCAACGCAGCAGGACCAAGCAGCCGCAGTAGAGATCTCGAATTGGCTTGCGGACATTGGCATAAAGGCCGAGCCCCAGGGCGTCATGGAGGGCACACTTTACACCTATTGGTTCGGCATGGTATACGACCTGTTCATATGGAACTGGCAGCCCGATGTCGATCCGTCGTTCCTGCTATCCGTCCTGACAACAGACGAAATACCGACCGACTCAAAGGATAAGACAGCCTGGTCCGACTGCTACTACTCGAACCCAGAGTATGACCGACTCTACATCGCCCAGGGAGAGGCGATCAATATAACTCAGCGGCAGGAGATCGTCCATGAAATGCAGAGAATTGTGTACAGGGACTGCCCGTACGAAATGCTCTGGTATCCGGCGGGGTTGGACGCGTACCGAACCGATGAGTTCACGAACTTCCCGGACATGACCGCTAACGCCGGGATCAGCCCCGATAGCTTCTGGTTCTACTACGAGATCTACAAGATTGGGTCCCCGGTAGCACCGAGCAGAGTTGACGCAGGAGCGGACACAACTTGCGTAGTGGGTGACACGTTGCCTTTCACAGGAAGCGCGAGGGACGTGAACGATGCCATCGGTTCTCTGACTTGGGAATGGGAGTTCGATGACACGGGAACAACGCTCAACGGCCAGACCGTAGAGTACACGTTTGACAATCTCGGCGTGGTCAACGTCACGCTCACTGTGACAGACCCAGGTGGCCTGAGCGCGGACGACACAATGACGGTGACAGTGATCGACATTCCTCAGGATGCGGGCTGGATCAAGGGTTATGTGAATTCGAGCTCCGGCGGCCCCGTAGTGGGGGCGAGTGTCGAAGTCAGCGGATTGACGCATCAAACCGATTCGACCGGCTTGTACACCTTCACCATTTCTGCGGGAGCATACGCTGTGAACGTGACGAAGACCGGATACTCGAACGACTCCGAAAATGTGATCGTCGTAGCGGATGCTATCACTTGGCAGAATTTCTCTCTGACCGCCCTGGCTGGAGACGTAATCGGCCATGTGTTCGACGGCGAGAGCGGAGCCGCCTTGGAGAACGTCGTTGTGAAGATGACGGTCGCCGGCGCGGAGGAAAGCTTCACCTCCAATGCGACAGGATACTTCGAGTTCAACGGTGTTCCGGCCGGCGATTACACCATCACCGCGTCGAAGTCTGGATACGCAAAAAACAGCACAAACGTGACAATTGTTGCCGGCGAAACCGCAACAGTTGAAATCCGGCTTGAGGAGGACGAACCTGGCGGGCTATCGGCCGCAGCGATGGCAGTGATAGGAGTCCTCGCAGCGATTGTTATCGCTGCGGTGGCGATATCGCTGCTGAAGCGCAGGAAGGGCGAAGCTCCACCTGGGTCCGAGGACAGCGCTGAACCGCCGCCTCCGGAGTAGCCGCTCGACTGCTCTGGACACTTCCACAAACCCTTTCTACTTTGACTATTTCGGTGAGTCGGCGGAGAACCGACAACACGGGTCGATCATCAAACACACAGCGGAGAACGCCGAGGGGATGGACGCATGAATCGGACTGCGAAGTTCATTTTGAAGAGCGTAGCCAACTCTCTCATCACCATCATCCTCGTGATTCTTCTGAACTTCGTTTTATTCCGTATGATGCCAGGCGACCCCATCAACTTCATGATATCCAACAACCCCAAGTTCGGCGACGAGCTCAAGGAGAGGCTCATCGACGATTTCGACCTCAACGCTCCGCTGCACGTTCAGTTCATCACGTACATCAAGAGCTGCCTGACTCTCAATTTCGGCAATTCCTTTATCGAACGTAATACACCGGCCATGGATATTGTCATGGACAATATGAAATGGACGCTGATACTCACAGGAACGTCGTCCGTCTTGATGATCGTCATCGGCATGGCGATCGGCATCATAGGCGCCGCCAAGAGAGGAGGGAAGTTCGACAGCTCTACCCTGACCTTTTCACTCTTCTTCTACGCGATGCCAACGTTTTGGCTGGCGATGATGCTCATTGCGATATTCGCGAAGTACCTTGAATGGTTTCCCGCCTCCCGGGCTATGACGATAGGGGCGACACTGGGCACTTCGTGGGGCGCGATCAGTGACCTGCTTTATCATCTTGTGCTTCCTGCCGCGAGCCTGACGCTGGTGAGCATCGCTGCTTTCGTTCTGATCATGCGGGGAGCCCTCACCGACGTCATGACCGAGGAGTACATCACGACGGCGAGGGCGAAAGGCCTGTCGAAATCGAAGGTGTTGAAGAACCACGCAGTCCCGAACGCAATGCTGCCGATGGTATCCCTCATCGCAATTAGCCTCGCATTCATTGTAGGAGGAGCCTTCCAGACGGAGTGGGTCTTCAGTTACCCAGGCATCGGCTGGAAGACGATAACGGCAACCTATGATATGGATTATCCAGTGCTCCAGGCGGCGTTCTTCATCATTACATTGGCAGTCATCGTAGCGAATTTCATCGCGGACATACTCCTGATGTACCTCGATCCGAGGATCAAGACGGAGGTCGGATGATGAATGATGCGAAGCAGCCTCAGAGTGAGAGACCTTGCAGGAAGGTGGTCGGCCTCTCAGAGACGCATAGAGAGAAACTCAGCTTACTGAGGAAGCGCGCCGTGAAGACGTGGAGAATATACTCCAAGAACCGGTTCGGAATGGTTGGCCTGGCGATACTTCTTGGATTCGTAGTAATGGCGGTTTTCGCCGACCAGATAATGTACATTCTCCACATCATAGGGGGCTGGGATTTTGCATATGGCCCTTTCGACAAGGTCGAGTATCCCGGAGCAGGAACCCCTCCGTCATCTGAGCACTGGCTTGGGACGGACCAATGGGGCTTCGACCTGCTATCAAGGGTCATATACGGCTCCCGCGTCACGTTGATCATCGGGTTCGTGGCGACTCTGGTTTCCATGGTACTCGGTGCGGGAGTGGGAATACTCGGCGGCTTCTGGGGAGGATGGAAGGATGCGGTCCTGATGAGGATCACTGATGTCTTCCTCGTGATCCCTTGGCTCGTCCTTATGATAGTGCTTGCATTCGTCCTTCCGGGCGGACCGAGCGTATGGAAGGTCGTGTTCGTAATAGGCATAACGGGCTGGTCGAGCACGGCGAGAATAGTGAGGGCCCAGGTATTCTCCGTGAAGGAGCGGGCTTTCGTGGAACGGGCCAGAGCGATAGGTGCTGGTGACATGCACATCGTGAGGAAGCACGTGTTCCCGAATGTGTTCCCGCTGGTGTTCGCCAATGCGATACTCACCGTCGCACTGTCAATCCTCTCTGAGAGCACTTTGAGTTTCATCGGCCTGGGACCTCAATCGATCAACGTTGTCACCTGGGGCAATATGCTTGAAGACGCCATCAACGCATCTGCGATGCAGAACGAGCTCTACTGGTGGATCGTGATGCCAGGAGCGTGCATCGTACTCGTGGTGCTCGGCTTCACATTCATGGGTCACGCTCTTGACGATATCTTCAACCCGAAGTTGAGGAAGCGGTAACTTACAGTCATTCAAGTAGTTCAGAATGCTGAGCAATGTGCTGCCGCCGGGCTATGAACTCTGCGTGAGCCAGACTCCCTTCTTCTGTATTCAAACAGCTTGGTGATGGCCACGAATGAAGAGCTGTTTTCATCTCCGAGGGAACGTCTCTCCTGATTGCCTGTCTTACAAGCACTTCAACTCCACTCGACTACATCGGAGGCCCTGAGATGTCCTATGATGATTCATACGGCGCAATGGCACTAAACAGGCATTATGCCCTCGTGTAGCCGGAACTCAC
>JAOTTD010000065.1 GCA_029864565.1 Thermoplasmata archaeon
CTGCTCCAAGGCAGACTGCTCTTCTGGCAGGAAATCACCCTCTGGGTTGAATACCAAATCGAGCTGAAGTTCGAGAACCCTTCCGTAGCCAACTTTGTTGAGTCTCCTCAGAGCCTCGATGCTGCGATTGAAGACGCCGTCTCCGCGCACAGCGTCGACCTCCTTTCTAAGATAGCAAGGAAGAGAAGCTACGAGCTTCACTCTGCTCTGCTTGAAGAAATCAATCATCGACTCCATTCCTGGTTCAATAAGAATTGTCAGATTTGTCCTGATCTGGACTCTGAAGGCCTCTGCGGACATCGCCTTGACGAATCTCTTCAGATTGGGATTCATCTCGGGGGCCCCTCCGGTTATGTCCACAAGCTTCGGTCTGATGTCACGCGCAGCAGCTATCACGAGCTGCATGGTGCGCCAATCCATCAGCTCTTTCCTCTCGGGACCCGCCTCAAGATGACAGTGTCTGCAGCGATTGTTGCAGAGGAATCCAACGTTCACCTGAAGCGTATCCACTCGCTCCGAAAACAGCTCGGTTCCAACAGCATTCTTGACCCTCTTCTCAAAGTCATTCATGCTCCAGCCATTTCCCCGTGCCCGAATTGCGATTGTGACCCTTAAAGACTCTTCTTACCGGAGGCCCTTCCGCCTCGTCTATGTGACAGGTGTATTCATGGTCGCTTTTGCACAAGTTCGCTCAAGATAATTGGCCGTGGAGGATTCGACTGTTCTTGCGTCACCAGACGAGGGATGCAGATTTAGGGCCTATTCGGATCGAAGAGTAGCTGACAGTTCCTCTATGCGGCTCCCTCGGGACGGGATATGAGAATCATGGCTGACGGTGTCAATTGCCGTCAATGGAAATGAGTCAGCCTTCCGGGTTTGCATATCGCACAAACTGAACCACCGAACCCACGAAGAAAGGCGATGAAAGGGCCCATATCGCGGTGCAGGAATCCCTTGATTGGAGATGAGCTAGTCATCTCGATTCAATGTTGAACCAGACTTACCGGAGGATGAGAAAATGGGCATCCGAGTGAATGTCCTCTGCCCGTTATGATGGCGACAAAGGTGTGGTCCCTGGACTCGAGTCGGTCTATGGCCGTGACGGCTCCCGCCGAGGCGGGAAGCACGCTTAGACCTTCCTCATCCAATATCAGCTTGGAGGCCTTGACGAGTTCTTGGTCGTTTATCTCGAAGGCGGTACCGTTCGACTCGAGGACTGCGTCCATGCCATCTCTCGCGTCCAGCAGGAAATTCCCTGACAATGGCTCGTTTATCTCAGTGATAGACAGATTCGGCACTGCGATAGGATCCATGGATTTGCTGACCAGACCCCTTACGGCAGAATTATTATTCGAATAAGCCAGCACGCGGGGTTTCATGCCCATCGCGCGAAAACCCTGCCATATACCTGCGAGCGCTGTCCCGTTGCCGAACGGGACAGATACCCAATCAGGCTGCCCGCCCAGCTCCTGCCCTGTCTCTCGAGCAATCAAAGAGTATGAGTAGAGCGAGAGATCCTTGCTCATGCCTCCCGGGTTCGCATCGTACCATGAATTCGCGAGAATGTCCTTCACGCAGGCCTTGAGAGCGGCCTCGTAATCACCCTGTGCAATAACGATGCTTCCGCCCATATTCCTGATGTCTTCACTCCTGCCTGCCGTGAACTCGGACGGGATGTAGACGCGGCAATTCATGTCGAGTTTCGCGCAGACGTACGCCAGGGCCGCGCCGTAGTTGCCGCATGTGACAGCTGCCAAGGTGTCATTGCCCTTCTTCCTCGCGTCCAGGGCCAGGAGGAGCGCCATTCTGTCTTTGTGGGTGCCTGAAGGGTTCTCTCCCTCAGACTTGAGATGGAGCCTTCTGATGCCGAGACGCTTCTCCAGCTTCCGCGCTCTCTTCAGAGGCGTATGCCCCACACAGAGCTCTTTCATCTGATCTTCGAATTCACGCGCGAGTTCCAGTGGTATCAATTCGCGTTCCACCTACAAGGAATGCGTTTACGGGCGGACGGCTCCTCCGCGCTAGTCCTCCCAAACCCCGTATCGGGTAATAGATTTTGTTGAGCCACTCGGTCTGCACTCTATGAATTCAACGCAATCGGCGCTGGCCAAACTGAAGTGATGTGCAGCCAGGACCGGATTGCCAGGGTTGCATTGGCGAAAAGGAAAAGCTGAAGCGGTCTTGCATCTCGAAGCATATGTCAGAGAGACGCATTGGCGGCGATAAGAATGTGGTTATCGGAGCCTACGATAACAGCCTCGGACCGACGGCAATCCCTCATGATAGAGTCGACCCATTCAACCGGGTTTGCATGTCGTACCCTGCACTTCGTTCGTCTTCAGCTGACAAATGTAAAATTTCAGCGCTAGCAAGTCAATCCGGGAAGAGGCTGAAAAGGAGCTTAGCTCGGGGCTTGGCCTTTTCAACATCGTGTCAGCCAGTATGCCTAACGAGGCTGTTACTCTCTTTGAATTACTCTTCTGTCCGACAAGTTTACGCGGCAGTTTTCGTGACAAGATATATCAGTGCAAATCGGCCTGACGAGTCAGAGGCCAAGGCTGAGCTCATGTCCTCCGAAGACACAGTTGTGGGTGTCGACCGATTAGAGAAAGTCTACAGCGGGAGCGTTCGTGCGGTCGATTCAATTTCGTTCGAGGTCGGCCGAGGAGAGGTATTCGGATTCCTGGGACCGAACGGCGCTGGAAAGACGACTACGATCTCGATCCTCACGACTCAAACTCTGCCGACCGGCGGAAAGGCCGAAGTCCTCGGATACGACGTTGTCAAGGAACCGAGCAAAGTGAGGAAGGGCATTGGCCTCGTCCCTCAGGAACTCACAGTAGATGACGAACTGACTGGCCGGGAGAACATGGAGCTGCAAGGAAGCCTCTACGGCGTGCCTTACAGCGAGGCGAAGAAAAGAATCGACGAACTGCTTGAGCTGGTGAAGCTCGCCGATTCTGCGGATAGGTACGTGAAGACCTACTCAGGCGGAATGAAGAAGCGACTGGAGTTGGCCGAGGGATTGATCCACAGGCCCGAGGTCCTCTTCTTGGACGAGCCGACATTGGGCCTCGATATCCAGACCAGAACCAGCATGTGGGAGCATATCAACAAACTGAAGAGAGAGACCAACATGACGATCTTTCTCACGACGCACTACCTCGAAGAGGCGGACACTCTGTGCGACAGGATCGCGATAATCGACCACGGAAATGTCGTAGCTCTGGACACGCCCGAGGGTCTCAAAAAGGCGGTTGGCGGAGACATCATCGAGGTTGAGATCGCCGAAT
>JAOTTD010000066.1 GCA_029864565.1 Thermoplasmata archaeon
GACGAAGGAGACTGGGAGTGGAGGTTGATTCCCGAAGAAGTCGCAATGAAGAAATCGAGATATCAGAAGTGAACTTGCAGCTTTCCCCGGTTCCGGAAGCGGACTATTCTCCTCCTCCGACGACTTACCGCATTACGAGCTTCGACTTGGGCTGCCCTTTCGGAACCGGGTTCTTTCTTCATGTTGGGATCACAGTCCCGAAATGGTATGATTCAGCAAAATCCTCCGAATTCTCCATGACCAATAGGGGGGTTTCGTACGCTTTACCCACTTTCTCGTGATGGTATGTGAAGATTCTGCAGACACCCCTTTCCGAGGAGGACCCATACCCCTCTGTAACGACGACAACAGGAGCCTTCCCGCCCACCGTGCTTTGACCCCAAGGGAGAAATTACGAGATTATACTCCTCCTAAAGGCAGATTCATCATCGGGGGCGGTGTCAACCAGTCTCCGATTGCTTTCAGCCTTGATCGGGCGTCAAACCCACCATTTCAAATATGACGGATTGTCAGTTCTGCTAATTGGCAACCCTCTCAAGTTAACAATGCCCAGCTCTAGAAAGGTATAAATATCGACGAAACGATAATGACAATTGTCTGACGAAATGCCCTCAAATGTCGGACATAGGAGGGCGGCCAGATGGTCGAATCTGAGAGAGTCACAATACGGTTGCCACACGAACGCATCAACGCCCTGCAGGAGTTGGTCGACCAGGGTAGATTCTCCACGATCTCTGACGCAATCAGAGCCGCCATCGATCGCTTCGTAGACGGCGAGTTCACCCCTGAGTACATAGAGAAGGTGACAGTCGAGCTCCCGAAGGGTAACGTCGTGAACCTGAAGCAGCTGGTACAGGACGGAGACTCGATATCTGTCGACGACGCGATAAGGAACGCCGTGCGTGAATACATACGCGGCAAACTCTCAAAGGCCATCGAAGAGATCGACAAATGAGGGCATCGCGAAGGCACGCCTCGCGCGGGACGGGATATAAGTTGGACACGCATGTGTACACACACGAGCGTGAGCGCTCGAAGGGGAGTGGCTGAGGTGCTCAGCAAGCTCTTACAGGAAGCCCTTCAGAGCGAGCGCGATTTCGACGCGCACCTCTCTCCCAAGACATGTGTTGTCGGATGTGGAGGCGGCGGCTCCAACAGCGTTCACAGAATCAGCAAGATGGGCCTCGAGGGCATCGACACGATCGCCATCAACACCGACAAGTACCATCTCGCGAAGGTCAAGGCTGAGAAGCGGCTGCTGATCGGCGAGCATTCTACAGGTGGCTATGGCACTGGCGGAAATGCCGAGATCGGCGAGAAGGTCGCCTACGAGTGCGCGGACGAGATTGAGGCACTCGTGAAGGCATACGATATAGTCTTCATCAGTGCTGGAATGGGAGGCGGCACGGGCACGGGCACCGCGCCTGTCGTCGCCGAGCTGGCGCGGAAGCACGGCGCTGTCACTGTCGCGCTCGTAACGATACCGTTCGACATAGAGAAGAGCCGATTCAAGACGGCGTTCAAGGGCATATCGAAGCTGAGGGACGCCGCCCACAGCACGATCATACTCGACAACAACAGGCTGTTGAAGATGGTCCCGAAGCTGCCGGTCGAGCAGGCGTTCATGGTTATGGATCAGCTGATAGTCGAAGTGGTCAAGGGCATAACCGAGACGATATGTCAGACCAGCATGATCAACCTCGACTTTGCCGATTTCAGAAATGTGATGATACAGGGAGGCGCGTCGACGGTGCTTTACGCGGAGAACGACGATGCCGAGAAGGTGGTCATGGAGGCGATCACCAATCCGCTGCTGGATATCGATTTCGAAGGCGCTTCAGGCGCTATGATACACATCACGGGCGGACCCGCACTCTCCCTCAGGAAGGCATACGAGGTCTTGAACGGCATCACGAAGCGGCTCGGGCGCGAGGCCCACATCAAGCTCGGTGCCAGGATCGACCCCGACATGGCCGATACGATAAAGCTGATGGCAATTGTCACCGGCGTTAAGACGCCGGTCATGTGCGATGACAGGGACACGCTGCGACCTGCCCCGATCGACGCGGAACTGCGATTCGACAGACAGCCGTCCGAATCGACGAACATCGCAAGAGCATTAGGCTGAACCTAGTTCCTCCCCCCACACAACAAAAGCAAACACGCGCCCCTCACTCACAACTCTCCGAGGGGCGCAACCGATTTTCTTAGGATCGCTTCCGTCCCGTTACTCGGAGTCCTTCTTGTTCCCGCTCTGCAGACAACCTTTGGCGGCGTCTTTCAGGACTCCCATGAGCGTATGGTATTCCCACGTCGTCGGTGTGGAGCGCGCCATCAAGCGTCTGAACATGACCTTCGTCTTGGTCTTCTTATGCTCAGGGTAATCGATTGCGTCCAGTAGCTTAGCGAAGTAATCGTTCAGTTTCTCGACCTCTAGCCCGGAGGCTTCGCGCGGCCCGTCCTTGACGAGGTCGTGGACGAAGAGCTCGTAGAATATGACCGCTGCGGCGTGGCTGATGTTGAGGATGTGGTACTCAGGATTCGCCGGGATGGTTACGAGGAAGTCGCATCGCTTGACGAGATCGTTGTCCAGTCCGAAGTCCTCTCTGCCGAACAGGATCGCGATGACGGCATCTGAACCATCCAGCTTTGCCGCGAGAGCCTCTGGCGTGAAGGATATCCTCGAGAACTTCTTGTCGTTGGCGGTGTCCACACCGGAGGTGCCGACTATGTAGTCCACTCCCTCGAGCGCCTCATCCTCGGTGAAGCAGGTTCGGGCGTTCTTCAGGATATCCACTGCGTGCATGGAACGTTTGATCCCCTCCTCACCGATACTGCAAGGCCGCACGAGCACCAGCTCGCTCAGTCCGAAGTTCTTCATGGCTCTTGCCACCGCCCCGACGTTGCCGTCTTTCAGCGGCTCGATCATCACTATTCTGATGTGTGGCACGGGACTCGCACAGGCGACGTAGATATATAATCCTGCACTCGATGACCGCGTGTGAAGGAGATTCGGCGCGTCGCTGTCAAGCTCGCATACGACGGTTCGGAGTTCTACGGTTTCCAGAGACAGCCCAGCAAGGCTACCGTCGAAGGGGCGCTTATCATTGCGCTCGAGTCGATCGGCGCGATCAAGTCTGTCCGGGAGTGCGGGTTACGCAGCTCCAGCCGCACGGATAGAGGCGTGAGCGCGTTGGGCAACGTCGTCTCCTTCAAGACGGATTTCCCGCTTAG
>JAOTTD010000004.1 GCA_029864565.1 Thermoplasmata archaeon
AGCTGAACCTGCTCGAGAGAGAGGTAGACTACACCATCATGGGATAGACTCGTCCAGCAGCCTCTTCGCTACAACGCCGAGCCCGGGCACAGTATTGTATTGAGCAAGCTCATCTGGGCGGATCCACTTGTACTCGTCGTGTTCCCAATCTGTCGATATTCGCCTGGTCGCGACATCGAAGAGGAATGCATGGACGGTCCATACTGTGTCGCCGTTTCGGAAGCTCTCTGGGCTGATGTGTTTGGTGGGCTTCGTCGCAATCAAGCCAACTTCCTCCGCTATCTCCCTTCTCGCAGCGTAGATGTCGGTTTCACCTTCCTCGATGAATCCCGAGACGCCTGCCCATTGTCGCTGATATGAGCCGACCTCCTCGCTCCTACGCAGGAGTAGCATCTTCGCGCCATTGCGGAGGATGCTAGTGACGACGTGTCGTTCCCGTACTCCCTTGAGTTCCACGGTACCCGAGGACGCCTCGACGACCACGCTGTCGCCGTTCATAATGAGGGACGTGTCGACATTGTCCACCATCGGTATGTCAGACATAATTGCACCCGTGGCGATTATCGGCTCGGCGGACCGGTTGACAATCGCCGCAGGGGCCTTGCCGTTAAGCCTGAGCTGGTAGATGGCATAAGACCCCACGGTGCTGCCCCTCCCGTATGGGAAGCACAGGATTTTGCCGCGAACGGTGCTGCCGTGGACGGCGCAGTCAGGGTCGAGAATCTTCCCAGAGGAAGGGTCCACTCCTCCAAGGAATGACAGCGGGGCAGGGCATACCATCGCCTTGCCTCGGGCCGAACCTCCCATGATCCTCCTGCCTCGCATTATCGCGATATCGCCTCCAACAGTTGGTCTGTAGTGCGGAAGGACGCCTTCTGCTTGCCCAGGGTAGGGAGATAGACCATGGCCTTTCCGGAGTTGGTGGCTGTGCGCGCATATATCTCTTCGATTGGAGCTACCACCATGCACGTGTCACAAAGCACCTTGCCGAACCGACGCAATACTGAGACAGCCTCAGGACACGCGGCATATGCCTTTCGAGAGGTGCAGAACCAGACATCCTCTTCTCCCTTCCGTTTCTTCCCCTTCAGCTTGGCAGCCATACTCTTCAGCTCGCGAACGGAGCAATGGGGGCATCCAATCGACACCAGGTCCCAATCGTCGTCTCCACTCAGCTCCTCCGTGCATCGTCTGATATCAGAAGCATCTATGACGATCCTCTCCTCGTACGTCCGTCGGGCACGCATGCTCTCCGTTCCATGCCTGTCAAATGCGTACATTGACACCGCGCCTGTTGCTGCGACCGCGGCGCCGAACGATTTGTGCTGATCGTCTGTCATCTCGAGTCCGGCAACCATCGGGATTCGATTGCCCGCCGCCTTGCCAGTGAGGTAGCCGGCAATCGGTATATGCTCCTCAGATACTGATTTCAGCTTGACCAAAACTCGGGGGACGCGGTTCTCCTCGAGATGGAGTCCATACTCAGCCGTCTTGCCTATGATTGCCGCAGCAAGAGCGGACGGCCCTCCTTCTCGATTCGTCCTTGCGCCTGCCACTGAGTTTGCGAACACCGTTGCAGAGGATTCAGCCCAGGCCACATGCTGTCCTCTCCGCGGCCTGTGTCCCGCGAGATAAGGGGTGCACGAGTACACCGGAAGCAGCCCCATCGAATCATATGCTTTCACAATGCGCGCCTGCTTGCTGTGAAACTCGGCGGTTAACCCCATCGACCGCCATCTCCGCATGTCGAGTCCGAGGGGGTTAACCATCGCGGGAACGGACACCGTTGCCTCTGCAGCAATCTCCTCCAACCAGCTGATGCCAGCGTCCCCTATGGTTTTGAAGGATGCGCCTGATACCTGGGCCGAGGCTACGGGTATCAATCGCCTGGCACCGTATATGTCGCCTAGAGCAACCAGAAGTTCCATTGCTTTTTGACGAGACAGGCCTTCCTCGCCCGCCAGAGTGCCCTCCTCGGCTCGCGTGAGATGCATCGACCAACTAATGCTGGCGCGCATATAATATGATGATGGAAATGAGAGGCGGGCCTGTCGGGATGTTCGGGGAACAAGGATTTGTTCGCCTTTCGAACCCGAGTTCGGGGCTTTCCCTCCGCAAAGAGCGGTCCGGAGGCCCCTGTGATGTCCAAGCTACACTACAGGCCCTAATTCGCGGAAAGCGCTGTCCGTATATCTATCTTGGCACTGGCCATATCTCGCGCTGATGCCTTCTCGCGATGTCAGAGCGAAAGACCTATCGCCACAAGCCCTCCAACGACGCCGACTATCGCTAAAGCCTGCACCAGGTTGATCTTCTCCTTCAAGAATAGAATCGCACATAGCGCGGTCACGATGGGATAGGCACTTGATACGGACACCACAAGGGACGCTGAACCCATGTCCAATGCATATGTGTACGCGAAGGCGCCAACAACGTTTAGCGACAGGGCGATTGTCCCCAACGACCAGGCGGATCTCGTCGGAATAGGTGGCTCTCCCTTGGCCGGCCGCATCGATCTGAACCAGGCGTACATCAAGGGCGCGGTCAATGACGAAATCACGTAGAACGCAAACAGATTTCCTGGCCCCACCATGTCCACCGCCACCTTGGACGAAAGGCTCCATATGCCCCATGCAAAGAACGCCAAAACGGCGAACATGAGAGAGCGTCTATTTAGAGCGTTCACAGATTTGGGATTTGGCTCATATGATATCGCGACCACACCCAGGATGACCAGGGCTATGCCGAGAATCTGCGTGGCCGCAAGAGATTCCGAGAGGAGCAGGACAGCTCCCACGACCGTCAACGCGGGATATCCCGCAGAGATCGTGCCAGCGATTGAAACCTGTCCCTCCAGTATCGACTCGAAATAGCAGAGATACCCTGACAGCCCTATGACGCATGAGGCTGTGGCAATGACCCCCTCATAGAGGGTTATGTGATGTGGCTCCCTCCAAACGAGAAACGCAGCCGAGTAAAGTGCTCCTTCGACCAGGGTAATCAGAATGGCAACCCTCGCGACGCCTAGCTTGCTCGTGCTGGACTTGGCGAATATGCCACTCAGTCCCCATAGCAGAGCTACAGAGGTCGATAGCAGGAACCACGATTCGATGTGAATCCACACTCCAGGCCGCTTATCTTCTCCACGCCGTATCTGAATTGTGATAATGAAAGTTTGCAGGCGCGTTAGTTTCAATGCCAAGGTGCGAGAGTCCTAGTATCACACCAGATATCTAGGTGCCAAGAGGGATGGTCTTTGGTGAACAGGTCCAAGGCTCGCTACTCCAGGCCGATAGGGGTCACATTGATCGCAATCCTCCAGATAGTCTCCGGGTTGCAGATGCTTCTAGTGGCGTTCATAGCGCTCGTAATCGCCAGCAGTCCCGATGTGCAGGAGGACATTTCATCCACTGTCGGGGAGCAACTCGCAGACAGCATAGCTGCGATATTCCTCGTCATAGGGGTCGTTGCACTGGCAATCGCGACCTTCTCCTTCGTATTGGCGAGGGGGTACCTCAAGGGACGCGAGTGGGCGCGAAGAAAGGGCAGGAAGATAGCTTTCTTCGCAATACTGCTCGCATTCTTCACCCTGATATTGATTCCCTCAAGGACTGACCCTGGCGCGCCTATTTGGACGATACTGCTCAATCTGTTCATATTGACCTATTTGGGGCGGACTCGTGTCAGGCAGTTCTTCCGATGAACGATGAGTTTGAGCGGGTCAATCGATGAACTGTCACCCTCAGAAGACGCTGACGGATGATCAGAACGCAATGCTAAGGTGATAGTCCTCGGGGGTACGGGCCTACTTGCCTTTCACGAACTCGGTGTATCCGCACTTGCCGCACGAGACTCGGTCCTTATGGACGCCCATGAACACGCCTGGACCACACTTCGGACAGTGCTTCTTTGAGCGCTTGAGGGTGTCACCTTCGAACGAGTAACAGTCCTTCTTGGCCTTCCTGGGCACCTTTGCCTTCTTTGCTTTTTCAGCTGCCATCGATAACCTCCACGCCTACTCCTTCTTCTCTTCCTGAGCCTTGGGTTCCTCTGCTGGCGCCCCCTTTTTGGCAGGGGCAGCCTTGTCCTTCAGCTTGTTCCTGATGAGTATGTGCTCCCTCTCGTACTTGACGGCAGCGTCTTTGGTCTTGTAGACCTTGGCATAGCCGATAGTCTCCATCTTCCCGAACTCGGACTTCATCGAATCCACGACGACGCGCTCCTTCGGGACCTTTAACAACGAGGCCAGCTTGTCTCTTACGGCATCCCTTTGAGGAGTGCCTTCGTTGAGATGGGTAGCCTTGAACCTGACTTCCGTTCTCTCGAGCAGCTCATTCTCATCCTTCGAGACTATTTCAACGTCCATATCGTCTCACCGTTTCATGCGGGATATCGCAGCAGTTACCGTCGCCCGAGTAGAGTCGTCGACTCGCACGACCGTCAGGCCCCGCTGCGGGAGGCCGTAGATGACATGCGCCCTTTCAGGGGCGTAGGCGATCGCAACCAGCGACGCGAGGTCTTCCTCGCCTGTCACCTCTATCTTCACCCTGTCAGAGCCTCTTACGGCGTCCCTGACAGCGTGCCACAGCGCCTTTGTTATCCTTCCAGGCGGGTTGTCCACCTGGACGAGGGTTCCGCCCATCTTCGAGATGTGCTCCCTCGTGTTGGCTTCAACGAATCGTTGGGTCTTGTAGTCGAACACGGCCACATCTGGCTCCATGCCAAGCTCGAGCAACGTTACGGTGACCACGTCACCGACGCAAACCACCTTGGGGCTGCCCTTCAGCAGCTGTCTGAGCGAAGACGCGGCCACTATCTCGCCGACAGGCTCCGCCAGTTCCTTCCTCAGATCCTCGGTAAGGACCAGGTCGTTCTCCGGGAATGAATCATCGAACCCTGAGGGCGAATTTGCCGTTGACATGAATGCCCATCGTCCTGGCTATCTCGGATTTGGTGTGGTCTATGATTACGACATAGCCTTGCCATTCCTTCGATGTTTCAGCTCCGCAGAGGGGACACTTGTCCTCTTCAGTCATGGAGCTACACGCCTTGCAGGCCCTCTCGAGCTTCATTTCTTCTCTCCCTTCTTCTTCCTGTCCTCTTCAAGCCACTCCAGCTTGCCGAGGCCAGGCTGCCTCATGGTGAGGCCGATCTTGCTCTCACGGGGACTGCGCTCGTTGATGCTCAGGGAGACTATCCTCGCACGGACGCTGTCGCCCAGTCTGAGCTCCCGCTTCGTGTCCTTGCCAAGAAGCCTTCTGCCGTCGACATCAACGTCAATCCTGTCATCCATGATCTGACTGATGTGGAGCAAACCGTCGAGCGGTCCGAAGCGAACGAACGCTCCAAACTTGAGTATCTCGCACACGGTGCCCTCAACCACTTCGTGGAGCATTGGTCTGAACATCAGGGTGTCGAACTTCACCTTCTGGTATACAGCACCGTCTCCGTGTATGATCCGCCCTTCGCCTTGCGGATCGATGTCCTTGACAAGGACGGTGAAGCTACCATCCCCCTCGACCTTGTTCTGGAACGAATCCTGGGTCAGTCTGGACGCCAGCGTGTTGAAGTCCTCTCCCAAGAGTCCGGGGGGTATCCTGACGACATCTTCCTTCGATGCTATCACGTACATTCAGACAGTCCTCTGATATATGGCTCGCGGTTGACTCGATACTTGTTGTCGTATATATGGTTTGCCGAGAGGCCAACACCCCTTCAGCCTGTCACAACGAAGAGTCCCACGAATACGAGCGTCACAGTGGACAGCAACTTTACCAGCACATGTATCGATGGTCCCGCCGTATCCTTGAGCGGGTCTCCGACTGTGTCTCCGACGACAGCCGCAGCATGCGCCGGAGAGCCCTTGCCGCCGTAATGACCCTCCTCGACGTACTTCTTTCCGTTGTCCCAAGCGCCGCCGCCGTTGTTGAACATGTTGGCAACCATTATGCCCGCGATAGTGCCCACCATAAGCAAAGCTCCCACGGCCTGAGGGGCGTCGTATCCTGCAACCTTCATCAGTATGCCGAAGGCGACGGGCACGACAACAGGCAGTATGCCTGGTAGGATCATCGCCTTGAGGGCACCCTTGGTTGCGATGTCGACACAGCTAGCGTAGTCTGGCTTGGCGGTTCTCTCCATTATACCGGGTATCTCGCGGAACTGCCTCCGCACCTCGTTGATCATCTTGTGCGCCGCCTTGCCGACCGCTCTGATGGCCAGGGAGGCGAAGAGGAAGACGAGCATGGCGCCGAGCAATCCGCCCACGAACACATCCGGCTGCGCGATGTCTACCTTGAACGCCTCACTAAGGTCGATATTCTGTTTCAACGCGACTCTCTCGAAATACGCTCCGAACAACAGGAAGGCTGCTAGTGCTGCACTGCCCATCGCGTAGCCTTTGGTGAGGGCTTTCGTCGTGTTTCCACACGCGTCCAGCCTATCCGTCCGGCGTCTTATGTTCTCTGGCTGCTTCGACATCTCGATGATGCCGCCGGCGTTGTCGGTTATAGGGCCGAAAGTGTCGGTGGCCAGTATGAATGCACATGTGGCTAGCATTCCCATGGTGGCTACGGCAGTACCGTAGAATCCGTAGATGAGCCTGTCCGTATCGGTGACGACGCCTTCCGGGAGATCCGTTGGCGCCGCCATTTGGCCAAGACCGAACGAAGCCAGAAGGGCGACAATTATTGCGATGACAGGAAGCGCAGTAGTCTCGAGGGCGATTGAAAGGCCTGTTATGATGTTCGTCGCCGGGCCCGTCGTGGACGCCTCGGCAATCTCTCTTACTGGCCTCCAGCTGCCAGATGTGTAGTACTGGGTGATGTAGACGATCACTATGCTCAGCACAATGCCGATGAGCCCTGCGCCAAAGAAGTAGATCCACTCGTCTCCGAACATGTACTTTGTCGCAACATAGAAGAATACCGCAGCCAGGATGCAGGTGACGTAGTAACCAAGGTTGATTCCTGACATCGGGTCCTTGTTTTCCTTTGTCAGCTTGACAACGAGCACGCCTACCAGAGATGCAAATATTCCGAACGACCTCGCAACGAGCGGGAAGAATATCCAGACAAGCGCCTCGACATGATCCCAGCGATATGCGGCTGGCACTCCCTCCGTCCAGAAGGTGTATAGTGCCAGACCGAGAACCATCGCTCCGATGTTCTCCGCGGCGGTCGACTCGAACAAATCCGCGCCTCTGCCCGCGCAGTCACCGACGTTGTCACCTACCAGGTCGGCTATGACCGCAGGGTTTCTTGGATCGTCTTCTGGGATGCCTGCCTCGACCTTGCCTACGAGGTCTGCACCCACATCTGCCGCCTTAGTGTATATCCCACCGCCGAGCTGTGCGAACAACGCCGCAAAGCTCGCGCCAAACGCAAACCCGATGGCAGCGTCCAATGACTCGCTGATCTCGAACCCCATTCCAGTGTTGAAAGTGTAGAATATCCCGGCCACGCCCAACAGGCTGAGCGCCACGACTGCCATCCCGGAAACCGCACCGCCTCTGAACGAGACGACAAGCGCCTCGTTGAGCGTGCGCCTAGCCGCTGCAGCAGTGCGAATGTTGGACCGCACGCTCACATACATGCCTATGTAACCAGACAAGGCGGACGAAAGCGCACCAACCAGGAATGAAACTCCGACGTAAGGTTTGGGCTCTATCGCCGCGCCAATGAGAGCGCCCAGAATCAAGCTTATCACGATGATTGTCGTGTACTGTCTCTTCATGTACGCCATTGCGCCCTGTTTGATGGCGTCGCCGATTTCCTGCATCTCAGGCGTTCCCAGGTCCTTCCTGAATACGTACCATGTAAGGTATCCTGCGAAGGCCAGGCCGACGATTCCAGCGATTGGTATGACGAGTGTAATGTCAACCATTGATGTTCCCCCTAATCAATCGCCGTCGTGATTAAGCTCCGAATATAAATCATTAACCAAGGGAAGCGGCCTGTTGGCGCTAGCCCTTGGGTAAGCATTCGAAATCCGCTCTTTGGGGGTGCGCACGCTTTGAACTATAAAACGGCGGGGCGGAGGCGAGTTCGCCTCTCGTCCCATGGAGTTTCAACAGCTGTCGAGACCGACCCAATCGCCTATCGTTCGATCAGCGTCTCGACGTACCGGACAAACCGCAGCCTCTGTATCTTGTCAGATATCTGGCCGACCTTCTCCAAATTGGGCACGTCGACGAATGCTGCATAGTCGTAATGTCCGAACACCAGGAAGCCACTCTTGACACCGGGTATTCGGATTATCTTGTTGGCGTTCTCGAAAGTCTTGGGCTCCAGCATTATAAGAATGAGTGCTTTTACCATCAGTCCACCTCACGTCATCTCCGGATATTCGATTAGAGTCTCGACAATCTCGACTCCTTCCGCCTTGTAGATGTGCATCCCAATATCCGCTATGTCAGTAAGTGGGAGCTCCTCTGTTTCGACGACGATGTCCCATCTCCCGTGAACGGGAAACGCGTTCTTGACTCCTGGCTCTCTCTTGGCTATGTCCAAGACCTTTCTCATTTTGAGAAGTTTGCAGCATACCAATATGCACGCTCTGACCGTGGGAATCCCTCCGAGGAGGACGAATCACGCCTGCCTGTATTTAGCCTGTCGCATGCAACAACACCGGAACCAGACACATACGGAGGCGCTGCGCACGCGTTCGGAGCCCAGATGACATGAATCCTAATGAAAAGCCTTATGATTGAAGATGGAGATTTGATGCAAGAGGAGCACGCGAAGGATCAGGCCATTTCCAGACCGTTCTATCAAGAAGGGTGGTTATCATGAAAAAGGACTTTCAGAAGAGCAGTGACGAAGATATAGACGCCTTCCTGGCTAGGAAGAAATCATCGCAGCCCGCGAGTCAGAAGGACAGCTCGAGCCAAACGTTCGGCAAGCCGAAACCGTCACAGGGTGACTACACCGACTCCAAGAAGCGGGACGATGACGTCCCGCGCGAGGAGACGGACGAAGAGAAGGAAGACCAGATAAGGGTTGCCAGGACTGGCAGAGCACAGGCTGAGGCGTATCGCGATGTCGCCGTTCTGAGGAAGAAGGCTCACGAGCACAGCCACAAGGCTGCACAGTTCTACCACAAGCACAAAGCCAACCAGGCAAAGGCCCAAAAGTGCTCATCGAGAGCAGTCGCTCATAGGGAGAAATCAGACGATAAACACGAAAAGGCAAAGGTGTACAGGGCTAGCATCAAGGATTACGAGGGAGAGTTAGCAGGGATTGCCGACGACAAGTCCGACTTGAGTCCAGAGGCATTGCAGAACAAAATCGCCGGATTAGAGCGAAAGGCGGCGAAACAGGAGGAAATCGCCAGGAAGCGGGAGCACGCTGCCGCTCTGCAAACAGAGAAGGCCGCCAAGTTCAGGTCTCGTGCGGCAAGATTCCTCGAGAAGAGCCGCCTTCACGAAAGCGAAGCGAGGATGTTCACCAAGAGAGCTGACAATCTGGAGAAGGCCGGGTAAGACGTACGGAATGCGCTACGGCCCTGACCTTCGTCTCACTTGCGTCTGTTCGCCTTCTTGTCGTCGTCGGGACTTGGGCGCTGCCACCACAACATAGACGCTTCCGTTGTGAAGTCAATCTC
Organism: Thermoplasmata archaeon; assembly: GCA_029864565.1. Lineage (GTDB taxonomy): Archaea > Thermoplasmatota > Thermoplasmata > UBA10834 > UBA10834 > UBA10834. Next base: position 9,604 of record JAOTTD010000004.1, read on the forward strand.
GTCGTCGCTGTCCTCGCCGTCAACTGTCATCTGTATGCGGAGTCTACCATTGTGCAGGACAACCTCTGCACTCTCGACGGTGGACTTGTAGCTCGATACCGATTTGCCACCTTCTGACATCGTCTTGGCATCCTCACGAAGGAGACCTGCTTCACGCAATGCCCTGATTCGCCTGTAGCAGGCGGCGAGCGGTATACCGATGAGTCTGCTCAATTCTGTTGCATTGAGAGGCGTTTCGCTCGTCAGGTGGAGTATTTCCGAGGTGTGCTTGTCGAGCACCAGACTGAACATCTCAAACGGGTCCAACAGCATCACCTACATCAGATTCTAGACAGACCCTCCCAGTTCTGGTCGAAACTCCCGTTTCCTATCCCCTCGAGCTGTATCGAAGTGTGCTCTATCGCAAGCTTGCGGAGATGCCTCTGGATATAGTTCAGGTCGCCGGTCTCGAGGTCTACATGGACGAAAACCACGTTCTCGTTCCTGATGATTGGAATCGTCTTGTTCTCCGCGACTGAGGCCCCCGCGTCAATGATCAATGATTCGCATGATGGACACGTGCCATCCTGGAGCGTCACATGCTCGCCGCAGTGCGGACACTCCAGCTCGGAAATGGCCTCAGTGTCGAATACCGTGTCCTTCAGCAGGCTGAGTATTCCCACGTCAGATATGCCGAGTCCAGTCCCGCACATTGGGCAGTTGCCGACGTCTAATGCGACGAGGGTGCCACAATGGCTGCATTCAAGGACGAAATCCGACTCGCCGCTATCTGGCTCCAGGTAGCTCATGATTCCTTCAAGCGCGTCGAAATGTAGAACAGGAAGCGATTCCGGAGTTCGAAGCTCCAGGCTGTCATCATCGTGAGCGGACTCCATCTGAATCCTCTCGAGTTCGGCGATCGACTCAGGCAAGAGGTCGAGGAGATACCTTGCACGGCACTTCGGACAGATGTCCATGCCTTCTGGAATCTTGGCACCGCACTCAAAGCAGACGAAGTGTTTCGGCACTGGCTCGCTTAGTGCCGGGGCCGAGGTGGCCGCAGTCGGCCTTGCCGATGAGGACACACCTTTCATCACGGCCTCCGTAATCTTCATATCCTCCTCGGAGACAGACTTGTTCATCAGAACCTCTGAGCGGTGCCTGACAGATTTCGGCTTCGCCTTCACAATCCTGACGAGGGTCTTCTTCTCTTCCCGAATGGTCACCATCTGGACCTTCTCGCCCTTGTCGCCTTTGAGCTTGGCAAACATGGAGTTTCCAGTCCCAGCTGATTGACCCTTACCCTTCCGTCTGAGATCGCCCTTCATAATGGCAGCCTTCTTCTGTCAATAGCTCTTGAAGTAACCGTGGCTGGTGAGTTCTATTCGTCTCCAATAGATAAACCCGTATCGACCCGGTAATCACGGCTGATAACATCTCTCACGGTCAGGAACAAGCATCTTGCACCATCGGTTCTTGCAGCCTATCCATCTGAGGCGGTGCTCTAAATGAGCACGATTCTGGGATGAGCCTTCGTGTCGGGTGAATATTGGGACATGGCGTCAATGAATCCGAGGCCTGCCTGCTCGATCCTACCGAGCTGTAGGGGATGCTGTAGGCAATGATGAGGAGGCCGACAGGGATCATTAGCCCCTTACTTCTTCCTATGGTCCAGTAACGCCTTTCGGAGATCGAGATCAATCCTGACCAGGTTCGCGGGCTGCGTGGCTATGGAGGTGGGCGGAAGATCCTCCATCAGGCTGCAGCACCGAGTCTAGTTGCACTACTTGTTGGAGTTTCCTCCCATTCATCCGAACCATCCAACTCAGCTGTAGATCGAGACATAAGTCATATGAACGCATTTTAACCTCGAATACACCTGCCCTTCGCCAGTACATCAGCCAGACCTGTAATTGCAGCAACCGCACTGTCTCGCAAATATGTCCAGATCTCGCCCTCCTGCTCAGGGCCACCGACAGAAAAGGATATAAAGAGGACCCAGTATTGTCCTCCTCGCGTCCAGACTACCTGTTCTGAGGGCGTTGGTGTCATGACTGAGATGGTTGATGAGCTCGAAGAGAAGCGCGCTCGCCAAAACGCAGAGGCTGAGAGGCGAAAGCGTCTGAGAGATGAGCTCAACGACAAGACTCGGCAGTGGGCCGACCAAAGGGATTCACTCAACGCCCAGGTACGGAAGCTCATCGACGAGGCGAACACGCGTCGCGAGAGCCGTGACAAGATGAACGCCGAAGTCAGGGAAGCCAAGGCAAAGAGGGACGAGTGGAACAGGAAGTTCAACGAATGCTCCGAAAAGGTCCAGTCATTGAGACGCGAGAAGATGCCCAAGGACGGCGTGCCCATTCGCCGGATAAGGGCGGAGCTGAGGGCGCTTGAGAAGAAGCACATGACCTCCGTTATGAGCCCTGACAAGGAGAGGGGGCTGGTCGAGCAGATATCCTCGCTCTCGGCAAAGCTGCAGGCGATGGAGAGAGAGCTGGAGCAGTGCACGGAAGTCAGGGTCGCTGAGAAAGATGCTCGAGAGGCCAAGGACAAGGCGGAGGAGTTCCACCTCCAGGTCGCCGAGCTCGCGGAGAAGGCCCAGGCAGAGCACGATGCGATGCTCAAGCTATATGAACAGGCAGATGCGCTCCGGAAGGAGGCCGACCAGGCCCAGGAGAAGTTCATCGAGACGAAGCTGGCCGCCGATGAGGAGCACAGGGAGCACATAGAGCATATCCGCCAGGTGCATGATTTCGACAAGCTGATTGCAGGCATCCGTGACAAGTCGAGGAGGGCAAAGCGCGAGAAGGATGAGACTGTTGCCAAGAGAGAGGCTGAGGATATCTTCGAGCGCTTCAAGAGCGGAGAGAAACTCAGCACAGACGATATCATGGTCCTCCAGAAATCCGGCTATCTATAGCCTGCAGTCGCAGCAGATGAAACGAGGGTCTAAAATGGAAACGTCTGACACCATCCCCCAGAAGATGCTGGTAAGGGGCCTCTGAGGTAGGTTTCATATGGAATCTATTTATAGTTGGATTTCGACAAGTTTATATAGTGCACCACCAATATATCAGTTGGGAAATTTTGGGCTAGTTGTTAGAGTGCATCCCATCCCTTCTGACAAGGCTAGCCCTTCCCTTCCCTTTTTTTGTAAGTTTTCGAGCCTTGCATAAGCTATTTATCCAACTCCCATGCTTAGTGCGACGGGACTGCGTCCATGGTGCTGGAAGGCCTCGGAAAGTCGTTGAAAGACGCGATCAAGAAGATAGCGAACGCGTCGCATGTAGACCATGAGCTGGTTAAGGATGTCGTCAAGGACGTCCAGAGGGCTCTTCTTCAGGCTGATGTGAATGTCAAGCTCGTGCTCGCAATGACCAAGAACCTCGAGAGGAGGGCGCTCACCGAGAAACCGCCTGCGGGGATGAGCTCAAGAGAACATGTCATAAGGATCATTCACGAGGAGCTCGTGGGGATTCTTGGCAAGTCCAAGGAGATTCCAGCGAAGCCGCAGCGGATCCTCATGGTCGGACTCTATGGCCAGGGCAAGACCACGACGGCTGGCAAGCTCGCCAAGGACCTACACAAGCGAGGCATGAGGGTCGGCTTGGTGGCAGGCGATGTACATCGACCTGCTGCCTACGACCAACTTGTCCAAATCGGCAAGAAGATCAGCGTGCCAGTGTTTGGTGATCCCGAGTCCAAGAGCGCCATATCGGTGGCCAAACGAGCTCTCAAGGAGTTCGACGGATATGATGTCATAATCTTCGACACCTCTGGGAGGCATGCCCTCGAAGCCGACTTGATTAAGGAGATCAAGACGGTCGCGAAGGCCGTTGACGCAGAAAACAAGATACTCGTGCTCGACGCGCAGACAGGGCAGCAGGCGGGGCCACAGGCGAAAGCGTTCCATGACGCCGTTGGCCTTACAGGGGTCATTCTCACCAAGATGGATGGCACGGCGAAGGGTGGTGGCGCGCTCAGCGCCGTGGCGGAGACCGGCGCTCCAATCGCGTACATCGGCGTAGGCGAGCATCTCGAGGACCTTGAGAGGTTTGACCCTGACCGATTCATCAGCAGGCTTCTCGGCATGGGGGACATCAAGGCGCTCATAGAGGCTGCCAGCGAGGTAGTGGACGAAAGAAAGGCCGAAGAGGCCGCCAGAAGACTGATGTCCGGCAAATTCACGCTCAGAGACATGTACGACCAGATGGAGATGCTTCAGGGAATGGGCCCGTTCAAGAAGCTTGCGTCGATGCTCCCAGGCCTGGCTGACAAGCTCACAGAACAGGACGTTGAGTTGACGCAGGAACGGCTTGCTCGATTCCGTGTGATAATGGATTCGATGACCGAGGAGGAGTTGGAGAATCCGAAGATGATCAAGTCCGCGCGGGTCACCAGGATAGCGAGGGGAAGCGGGACCACGACCAAGCAGGTCAGGGAGCTTCTCAAGCAATACGATGCATCGATAAAGGCCATGAAGGGGTTCTTGGGCAACAGGAAGATGCGCAGACAACTAATGAAGCAATTCAAGGACTTCGAGCCGGCCAAGGGGGCGTGAGCTGCTTGAGGAGATTCGTCGTACTCGGCCATAGGGCGATTACGTCTGCCGATTTCAAATTGGACGACCTCAGCGGGTCGACAGGCAGGTTGGACATCCTTCTGCGATGCGTCAACTCCGCATTCTTCATATCACACGATATCAGACGGGATGTCGAGATTACGCTAATGCTATTGGGTGCGCCGAACCCCCCGAAAACCATAAGGATCGTCGGCTCCGAGGTGAAGTACCTGAACCCCGACGAGAGGAGCACAGCGGCGCTCATACGGAACGCCTTGCTCCAAAAGCCAGGTGGAGAGAGGAGGACATCTCCTGGCATATATGTGTCGGACAGGAGCTACAGTGAAGTGTTGTCGAACATACACAAGGAGTCACAGATGCATTATCTCAAGGAGGATGGGGAGGACATCGGAGCCTGCTCCTTCGGAGAGGACAACACATTCGTGCTCGGGGACGATCAAGACCTCACGGAGGAGGAAGAGAAGACGCTGATGTCTTACGAGCCAAAGAAGCTGTCACTCGGACCCATAAGCTATCATGCAGATCACTGCGTCACAGTGGTGAACAACGAACTTGACCGAAGAACGGCACACTCACGCTGATGAACCGGCAATCGCATGGGGGTCGGACGCGTGTTCGTCCCCGCCATTGCCATTGTCTGGCAGTACATCGTATTTCAAGACGAAGCGACCGTTGGAGAAGCGTATCACGGCCGATTTGAGCTTGCACCGATAAAGACGAACCCTCCTGCCTTTGTAGACCTCTTTCTCGCGATCGACGGATATCAGCCCGACCTGCTCAAGCTCGTGAATCCTGCGATAGCACGCAGCAATGGGTATCCTGCACACCTTGCTCAACCTCTGAGCGGAAACAGGGGATTCGTATGTGTAGGCGAGGATCTTCTGCGAGTAATCGTCCGCGAGAAGTCTCGATACGGTCTTGGATCGGTCTTCCGGTGTCATCGCATCCTCAATGAAAAGAGTCATTCGGGCATTTAAGGTGGTTTTCTTCAGGTTATCAGTCATGATAACACACTATGCATATCCAGGCAGGCCCTTCTCACGTGTCGATCTGCGGAAATTCGGTTTGACGCGGAATTGTGTTGATTCCTTCATTCTGAAGTGAATCGGGATATTTCCATGCCGAATTCAAGCCGGTTGATCTATCCTTGGCAAGAATCCTTATCTCCTGCTGAGAGGATGAGCCGGCAAATGGAAATGGCCATGAGTGATTGAGACTTGGATGAGGTGAGCGCAATGACGGAAATGAATTTCAGAGAGATTGGAGAGCTTTTGGCGACTGCATTTCGATTGACAACACGGCCGCTGGCAGTATACGGATCTGAAACTCTGCCCTCCGGTACTGTCCATGTTCCGGAAGTGAACCGGTGCCTTGCCGCTTCATTGTACAAGATGGCGGCCGAAGAAGAGCTATCTGCAATCTACGTCACTGGAGACTCACGGGAAGGTTGTTGCCCAGGAGGATTAACTCATACAGGATTCCTACCTGGAAATGAATTCACCAAATACTTCGTATCCACGGGAACAAAGGATTTCAGGGAAGGGGCAGCAGAATATCTGAAATCTAGCCCGGAAATCTTTGAACGGTGTCAGGCGGCGTTAGGCAAGATCACTCCGCCAGGCAAGTATCTCATCATCCAGGCATGCGAAACGCTTCCCGATAGGATGCCCGAGGTCAGGTCGATTTGCTGTTTCGGCGCCGCCGAGCAGATCCGGAATTTGGCGGCACTGGTCCATTTTGACCGCGACGACCCATTCTCACCGGTGATTGTTCCGTGGGGTCCTTCATGTTCGACCTTTATCTCATACCCGGCTGGAATGTGTGAGAAAGCACCAAAGAATACTGCATTTATGGGTCCCGCGGACCCTACACAAAACAGGAACATCCCCCCAGAAATGATGGCACTCGGAATTCCAGCCGAAATGGCGGTGAGGATGGTTGGAAATCTGGGCCTTTCATTTATTAGCAGGAGACCACAAGTTGCATTTCCCAATCATGAAAGAGGGTGAAGGGGTCTGCGAGGGGTAATTGACCATTCTCTTGGGGAAAAAGGCCACAAGAGCGAGGGCCAGTTATACCACTGCGTGTCTAAACTCGACGGTGAGTGCGTTCAAATCGGCCGTCAGACACCCATCGAGGACGATTTCCCTGAATCATACTTAACGCAACAGTGGCGTGACATGCATCATTACTTGTATGAAGACCCGTTAAACCCCTTTGCGATAAGTGCTATGAGTGCTTTCGCGAAAAAGGAGAAGAAACAATGAGTTACGGCAATTATGGAGGCGGCAGCCGTAGACGTGACTCAGGTCCCAGGGAGATGCACAAGATAAAGTGCTCTGACTGCGGAGCTGACGCGGAGGTCCCGTTCAAGCCTACAGAGGGAAAACCGGTCTACTGCCAGACTTGCTTCCAGAAGCACCGACCCCCACGAAGAGACAGATTCTGAGCGTCCAGTTCATTTTCATGAATTATCGTTCAATTCGTTCGAATCCGCAAATCACTTCGAGATCCTTTTCATTCCTATCGTATCAGATTCGAGCTTCATCGATCAGAAACGGATTCTGTCCCCGAATCGGCTTACTGGCTATAATTCTGATTTATCACCCATGATGACTTCCCGATGAATAGGGCACACACTGACGAAGGGGCCGAGAGGCCCTAGTGACCTGGTTTAATCACAGTTTCATCCGCGAAAACATTATCTGCCCATGACATATCTCCTCATGAGAAGTGGCGAACATGCCAGTATGTCCTTTGGATTTCAGATACGGCCGCGCTGAGATGAAGGCCATTTTCGACGAGGAAAACCGCCTCCAGAAGCTTCTCGACGTCGAAGCAGCACTTGCCTTAGCCCATGCAAAGGTTGGCAACATCAAGCAGGACCACGCTGACATCGTGAAGAAGACCGCCTCCGTGAGGTTCGTCAAGCTCTCTAGGGTGCAAGAGATTGACGCCGAGATCAACCACGAAATCACAGCGATAATCAGGGTCCTAAGCGAACAATGCGGTGAAAGCGGCAAGTACGTCCACCTGGGCGCCACATCGAACGACATACTCGACACGGCCGCGGCGCTTCAGCTAAAAGACGCCATCTCGATAATCGAGAAAGGTTTGGAGGCCCTGAGGCTGACTCTCGCGAAGCGGGCGAAAGAGAACCGGGACACCATAATGATTGGCAGAACGCACGGTCAGTACGCATTGCCTATTACGTTCGGTCTCAAGATCGCCAACTACGCGCTCGAGATTCATAGACACGAGCAGAGGCTGTGCGAATGCAAAACCAGGGTATTGGTGGGCAAGATGAGCGGTGCCGTAGGCACCGGTTCTGGTTTCGGAGCGATGGCGGTGGAGATTCAAAAGGCAGCCATGGCGAACCTGGGATTGGGGGTGGAAGATGGTCCAACACAAATTGTAGCCAGGGACCGATACGTGGAGCTCATGGCGGTTCTCGCCAACATCGCGACTTCGATAGAGAAGTTCGCCACAGAGATAAGGAATCTACAGCGTGGCGAAATAGGCGAGGTCGCCGAACCGTTCGACGACGTGGTCCAGGTTGGCAGCTCCACCATGGCTCACAAGCGCAATCCTGTCATGGCGGAAAACGTCTGTGGTCTCGCGCGTATCGTTCGCGGATTCATGACGCCTGCGATGGAGAGCGCGATTCTATGGCATGAACGCGACCTAACCAACTCCTCAGCCGAGAGATTTTTCATCTCCCATTCGTTCATTCTTCTCGATGATATAGTCGCGAAGACGGAGAAGATGTTCAGGAACCTCGTTGTCAACAAGGATAGAATGCTCGAAAATCTAAGAAAGGCGGGAAGTGTGATAATGGCCGAGTCGGTAATGATGGCCTTAGTGTCCAAGGGGATGGGACGCCAGGATGCCCATGAACTAATCAGGAGGTGCAGCATGGACTCGCAGAAGGCATGCGAGGATTTCAAATCATACTTGATAGCGAACGAGAGCGTCGCGTCACTTCTAAGCGAAGAGGAGCTTGATGGCGTTCTCGACCCGCATTCGTACCTTGGCAGTGCTGGGGCCACTGTGGACAATATAATGAGGATCGTCGCATAAGCAAAGCTAGATATACTGGACCGAGATTCAACAGCATTCTATCAGAGGGCCCTTAGATCAGTGGAAGATCGCTTCCTTCGCAAGGAAGAGGCCGTGGGTTCAAATCCCACAGGGTCCACCATTCCTGAGAAAAGGCCATAGGGGCGGAGAGAAGGCCTTAAGGCATCGAAGGCGATTCCGACCTGAGGAGATGGTCTTTACGAGGACGGGCGCTCTGATTGTAGTGGTATTGGGGATTGCGATTGGCGCGATTGGACTGATTACAGCGGTCGTCTTCCAGAATGCTGCCAATTCAATGAGCATTTGGGAGAGGTTCACAAGTCCAAGTGAATACGATTTCAACATGGAGATGGTGGGCATTGGATGGGTAGTCGCAATCGTGGGCGGAATCATGTTCATCATAGGATTGGTGCTGCTTCTCGTATCTGTGCAGAGCTCTCAGGGGAAGAGCAATGCCCAGGCCGGTATGATGTCGCCCGCGCCCGCCGCAGATGGCATGGGCGGTTTCTGCCAGTATTGCGGAAGGCCAGTATCCCCTGACGCAGTATGGTGCCCTGGATGCGGCAGGTCACTGAAGAAACAGCCTTGATTTTGACCCTAAAGCCTCTCAGAGGCATTCAGGTGCACCTGTACCTCATCGACCATTGCGCCAGGTTCTTGGCCGAATCGAGAAATCGTTGGCGTTTGCGGAGGGAATAGGTCAGGAAACTCATCCTTCTGAGCCCTATACGCCCTGGAGACCCTTTGATAAACTGTAGAGCTTCCATCCGAAGAGGAGAGGGAAGATGATGAAGGCGACAAGCACGAAGGGGATGACCGAGTCGGAGTCGACCCCAAAGACGGACATCCCTGCGACCACAGCCACCCCGAGCACCATACTCACCCCGCCAAAGCGCTTGCCAAAGGCTGGGGACCCGAGCATGGCCACTCCGAGGACGATGAAACCTATCGCCATGAGGATGAACCCTACGGTGTCCGTCTCATTGAATATGCCCTGGGTCGCCTGCCACATGAGGACGAGTGTCGCCTGCTCCTCGGGGGTCGTTCCGGGAGCGTGATAGAGGTCGGAGATCGGGTTGAAAGCAATATTCGGGAGCGCTCCGACAGCGAGCACTGCGAGACCCACAAGGCCCAGGCCGCTCCCGAAGAGAGCGGGCGCGACGCTCGTCCCGCGGAGAGCCCGATACAAGGCAAGGAAGAGTGTGACCAACAAGATGACGGCCACCAGGTAGAGGCCCTCCCCCACCGCAATGGCCGCTCTGTCCTCGGGGAACCTCATGACCAATCCCTCGGGGTCGGCAGGCTCCTGTGGCACCAACGCGAGTAGTATGACGGCTGTAAGAATGAAGAAGATTGGTACCAGCATTCCGGCCAGACCGCCCCATCGCAGAACGCTCTTCTCGTCTCCCATGTACTTCCCAGCCGAGATAACGGAACTTTTCCTATATAACATATCGCGAATCCCGAAAACGATTTCTCGGAAGTCTCGCGCCTCTAGTATGATCAATCCCAGAAAACCGAGAAACGGCTCATCAATTCATGCGCATATCTTTGCACACATGAACGAGCTATCTGGGAGGCCGGGCATGCGCCGATGGGCCCACCACTCATCCGGGTCGAAAGTCCAAGAATGCTGTATTGCACCCCATCGAATACAGTCGTCCCGTGGGGAGTGATGGCGGTTGAAAATAGGAAAAGCGAAAGGGGTTTGGTCATCTCTCGATTCTTCTCCTCGACGAAGATGCCCTAACAAGGGCATTTTGGGGTGTGAGCCAGTCAGTTTCGTGGTCCCTTATCCCAATGTGGCCATATTCGAAAGTGGTTTATATGCGCGCTGACTTCATGACGTGGGGGAGTTCGAGATGAATATTCTAAGGCTAAGTGCTGCCATCTTCTGTTCAGTTGCCCTTCTGTCCATTATGCTCGTAGATACACCATGTTCTGTAGAAGCACAAGGAGAACATCTGCTTACGGACACTGTTTTGATTCCAGGAAGGACCGACTACTCTGTTGAGATCACCATGGATGTGAATGAACGATTATTCTGCCGCTCAAACACCGACTATGAGACTCCACTTCGCCTTCAGTTCGCCAATCCCGACGGAACCTTGAGGCTCATGTCCACCTCAACACAAGGAAGCGATTACACCGAGTACTACTATGTGACAGTGAGGGAGAATTACTACGTCTATTTCGATACGGGCGCGGAGGGAGTCTATCGAATAACATGGGAGAACACAAATTTGGCGAATGCTTCACTGGACTATTTTGTCGTGAACGCAGGATACATTCCACCTGAAGAAGACCCCCCACTTGTTAATGCGGCAGTGCTTGGGCTGGGGATTGTTGTGGCTATTGAAGCGGCAATCATGGTGGTATTACTAACCCAAACACGCAAAAGGAAATGATACAAAGGGTTTTCACGCTATCTCTCGATACGGTTCCTCGGCAAGAAATTCCGGTCCCTGGAATTTTCGACCACTAGCCAGTCATCTTCATGGCACCTAATCCCACAGGGTCCACCAATTCTGAGAAGAAGCTGTGGGGGCAGAAGGGCTTTAGGAGACGGGGGCAGACGACAAGTTCATCATTTCCATCCCACAAGGGGAATGGAGACCCACATCAACCCGGCACTAACCCCAGGGAAGACCGACTGACTCTGAGTCGGTCGCTCAGATCCCGTGTCAGGAGTCGACTCGGCGGACAATCACGGTCAGCTCAACAAGGTGTCCACGCACTCAGCAAACACCGCGGTGTGTCTGTCAACGTCCTTCGCTGTCGTAGATGGCGAGATCAGAGCCATGTTGTGGAACGGCGTCATGAGTATGCCTCTGTTCAGCATCATGAGGTGCAGAAGCTTCTCGAGCTCAGCATCCTTTGCCATGTCGGCTTCAGCCCCGTCTCTCGGTGCGTTCTGACAGAAGTGGTACTCGATGCGCACTCCCAAGCGGGCGACATGCCACGGGACTCCCCTGCTCTTGATCACGTCGTCGACGCCCTTCTCGAACCGTTCAGCCAGCGGCATCATTCTATTGAAGGCCTGCTTGGTAATCACCTTTTCAAGAGTCGCCCTCATCGCGGCAACCGCGAACGCGTTGCCTGTCAGCGTGCCTCCGAGCCCGCTCTCGTCCGTGCCATCGCTCAATATGCGTTCCACAATCATGTCCGATACATATTGGCTCACTCCGAACGCAGCAACGGGCACCCCGCTCGCGAGCGGTTTGCCCATGGTTATCATGTCGGGTTTGAGACCCTGGACTCCGGTGTAGCCCCCCACGCCGCAGCATATGGTGTGGGTTTCGTCTATGATCAGAAGAGTCCCGGCCCTGCTGGTCAGTTCCCTGAGCGCATCATGATAGCCTGGGTCCGGGAGTATGATGCCCCGATTGGTCATCGCCGGTTCCATCAGGACGCATGCGACGTCCTCTGGCGACAGAGCCTCTTCCAGCGCACGGACGTCGTTGAACTGCACGGCCTTCGTGGTAGTTGACGGAGGCACGGGTGGTCCTATGTTCCCTCCCCGGGGAACGACAGCTCCGCCTTCCAAGTTGACGAGGGTCTCGTCCACCGTGCCGTGATAGCAGCCGTGCACTACAAGGACGTACTTCCTCTTCGTGACCTCCCTCGCAAGCCTTATCGAGAATCTGTTCGCGTCAGTGGCGGTCATCGCGATCTGCCAGTACGGCAATCCAAACCTCCGAGCCAGCTCCTCGCCCACCCAGATGGAGTCCTCGGTTGGCAGCATCGTCGTGATGCCTCTGGAGACCTGCCTCCGCACGGCATCGACCACAGGCTTTGGTGAATGGCCGAACATGGAGCCCGTATCTCCGAGGCAAAGGTCGAGATATCTGTTGCCGTCCACGTCCTTGAGGAAAGCACCCCTCGCCTCGGAAACGAAGACGGGGTAGGGCCCGGCCCATCGGACCATCCAGTTCATTGGAACTCCGGCGAGAAGCGATTTCTTGGCTCTTTGAAACAATGCATTTGACTTCGGTCTGGATTCCACGAATCTCTGCTCTTCCTTCGCCTGCAATTCTCTCATTTGAGACCGATTAATGCTGACCATGAGCGATTCCTTCTTATTGCCAGATTGCATGTGGTCCATTTATCATTATGCGGAAAGAAGGCCGACAGTAAGCAATGCTTGTGGCAAGATCCGCGAAAAAGCTCATAGGGGAGGAAATGTAAAGGGTTTCGTGAGGGGCATTCAACCCCTCCTAGAAAGACAACGGGTTTGAGGCTATCTCTCGAGTTGGTTCCTCGGCAAGAAGTTCCGGCCTGTGGAATTTTGGAGCACTAGCCAGTCATCTTCGTGGCACCTAATCCCACAGGGTCCACCATTTCGCTGGGAAAAGGCCATAGGGGCGGAGGGAGATTATTCCCGCACAGAAAGGAGTCTGAGAGCAAGCAAGAGACGAAATTGCCGAACCAATTCGGGGTCAACTTAATTAGTATATGCCTAGCTTCCCGGCATGATGAGTGAGAAGATGGGCGATGTGGCCGTCCCTGATGAGGAGATGGATGTCATCAGCACTCCTGGCTTTGCCTGGAGAGTGGGGCTGTCCATACTCGTCGTGTTTGGCTGGCTAGCATTCTTGATAATATGGCTGTTCTTCTATGCTGAGGATTATGATGTGTGGCAGAACATCGCAATCTTCCTAGTCTCCATAATCGTCGGCATAGGCGTTCTTGCGGCTGCTTGGGTCAGTTGGGGCATCAAGTACGCGTCCAAGTCCGGCAAACAAGACACCAAGTTCAAGAAACCGAAGGGGGCGTGGATCTTGAACACTGTTGCTGGATTTGGCTGGCTCTTATTCCTCATAGTATGGCTTTACTTCTACGCGGGAGACTATAGCGGCTACCAGAACCTGGCCATCTTCATCACATCACTTCTCGTGCTTGGAGCTGTAACGAGCAGCGCATGGGTTGTTCGATGGATTAGAACTTCAAGAAAGTGCTAGGTATCGAGGAAGACATGTCTCGTTGATCGGAATGAGTTGAAGCGGTTTTTGCAGACGGAGACTCTGAACTCGAACGAAGCCGGCAGATAAGGTAGCCTGGCGGGTCTAGCGGCTGCATCTAGATTCCTCCTGAGAAAAGGCCATAGGGGCGGAAGGAAGACTTATGTGAACCACCCTCAATCACAGTCCCTATGGGCAAGAGGAATTGGAAGGAAGAGGTTGTTGTCGCCAAGGGGAACGAAATGGCTTCTGATATTAAGCCCGTTTACTTGGGCCGCATTATTGGCAATTGTTACATTGTAAGAACAGATATCGGTTCTATCCTGATTGACACCGGAAGAGCCTCTAAGCGCGCCAAACTTGAAAAGGAACTTCGTGGCGCGGGCTGCAAACCAGGCAATCTCAACCTTATCATTTTGACACATGGAGATTTTGACCACACGGGCAATTGCGCTTACCTCCGCGAAAAGTTCGGCACAAAGATAGCCATGCACTATGACGATTCTGGAATGGTCGAACGCGGAAATATGTTCTGGAACAGAAAAACCGGAAATCTTACCATCAGAGCAATCGTCAATGTCTTCTTCAGGATAAAAAGATTCAAACCCGATTTTACTATAGATGAGGGATACGACCTCTCCGAATATGGGCTCAATGCCAGAGTTCTTCATCTTCCGGGACACTCAAAGGGCTCGATTGGGATTCTGACAGCCGGTGGCGACCTGTTCTGCGGTGACCTGTTCACCAATACGAACGAACCAAAGCTCAATTCCATTATCGACGACCCAGTGGAAGCGAGTGCCAGTGCGAAGAAACTGAGAAGATACGAAATCAAAACAGTCTATCCTGGCCATGGAAAGCCTTTTCCTATGAGCTCTTTGACTAGAAGTCTAAGGGATCCATGAGAGCACAATCGATAAAGGAAGAAAAAGGACGTCTGGCTATTCAAGGTGAAGACCCCACAGACTCCGCCATTCTTCCAGCTGATCTCAATCTCCGTCTCTTCCGGCAAAGCGACTGCTCGAAGATATCTCGCATATGTCCGCATGACCGCCACTGTTCTGCTCTGACGAAGTCATCACTTTGCGCAGATGGCCTTCCTGTGGAACGTGAATGTCCTCTTCACCTCGAAGCCGACTTTCCTGTAGACTTCCATAGCACTGTGCTTGTTCTCGACTTCGGTATCCACCAAAACTTCGTCGATACCCAGATCTCGCACCTGGGCCAAGCCCCTCGTAAGCAGCGCGCTGGCTATACCCTTATGCCGCCATCTTTCAACAACACAGACAACCCACGCATGGGCAACCTTCCTGCATGTCCGCTGAATTTCCTCGTCGTTGACTAGCATCTCCACAATGCCGACAGGGTCGTCGCCATCCCATGCGACCTTGATCAATTCGGGCCTGAAAGTGGACGATCTAATCCAGTTGCGATAAGCCTCCTCGCTCCATGTGTACTGATTGAACCACGACTCGCCCAGGAAGCATTCCCTGTAGAGCTCCCATAATTCGTGGTATTCGTCCTCTTGAGGAGGCCTGACTTCTATCCCCTCAGCCAAGCTGCTGATTGCCACCTCGGATAATCTCTCGTGGGTCATCTCGAGCAGGTGCCAGACAGAGGCATAACCCATCGTGTCAACGATGCGCTTCCAGTCGTTCGGCTCATCGTACGTCCAGACCTGCAGGTATTTCTCGTCTGCGAAGTCATGCCTGGAGGATATCTCCTCAAGGCGTTTTTCGTTATCGTGAAACAGCGCTTCTCGGATTCCCCTGCCCCTCCAAGCAGGAAGGAGATGGACAGAATGAGCGTACACCTTTACCCTGTCAACCTCGTTGTCCCAGGCTATCTGAGAGTATCCGACCGTGCTCTCGTTGACTTCGACAAAGACTATGTCTAAGCGCGGGTCTCTGCCTTTCACCGCTGAAAACCGCGCCCTTATCTCCTCTTCAGACTCTACCCAAACGACACCGTCCGCCTTCCAGCTAAGCTGGCTTATTTCAGACATCTTCTGGAAATCTGAATCGTCAACGAATGCCCTAAACCGCAGACCCTCCACATTCGGAGTGTCCATCTTGACCGCTATCTCACTTCCTTCATTCAAATTATCCTCATCCAACCGTCGGTCCAAGTCACTTCGAGCTATCTTGCACGTAAGCGCCTTCTCATATACGAAGTTCGCCCACGCGGCTTCGGTCAATAGGCATCCTCTGGGAATTTGCCATAGAGGAGGATTAGCGATTCTTCCCTTCTGCCTATGTCAGAAGAAGTAAGTCCGGTGCGAGCGTTCTGCCTGGGATCTCTTCGGATGCAATCGGAGCGAGGAGGAAAAGGCCTATCCTCCAAATGTCATCTGAACAGCCTCCGAACTCCCACGCAGTATGACGCCATCACGATTGCCCCCCATATCAATGCGGCATAGAAAAGGAAGCCGGCCAACGGCAACAGCAGATAGTACTTGAATCCGGAGGACCGCCTCTTGAAACCATCCTTTCTGAGAGGCATCCCAGATTCAATCTTCGCGTAGCTGAGAGTCCAACGATGAGTCATCGAACCACCAAATGACGATTCTTCTATTCGATATAAATTCCTGCTGCAGGAATCCCGTCACGGCGGACTCCGGCAAACAGTCCGCCAAAAGAGACTTGTATAGCGATGTTGATGTCGCGCCGTCAGGTTGCGGTTAGAGGCGTTTTCTATCACGCTGCACTGAGGGAATAATGGGCCTATCGACGCCCGTTAATGAAGCGCTCGGACGGCGAGAGCATGGTTCAGAAAGGGGACATCAGGCAAGAGGAAGTCGAGCGGAAGCTGAAACTTGAGTATCTCTACGGCGAGAGGGATCGCACGAGAAGACTCCTCGATGATTTGCACACGCTCATTGCTCATATGAACGATCCCAAACTCCATACGAAGGCGTTGCTGCAAGAAGCTGCTGATGTAATACACAAGGACCTTTGGATAAGGGAAGTCACAATAGGATTGAGGAGCCCTTCGGACAGCAAGTACAGGTACGTTGTAATGTCTGGGCTTCGCCCAGAAGCGTGGCGGGCGCATGAAGTGATTGAGTACACGCACGAGGAATTCAACGACCCAAGTTTATTCAACGGCAGATGGATAAGCGAATGCACGAAGGTCTTCCTGGCTGAGGACGAGCCGTTCCTGGAGGGCGAGGAGGAAACCTTCAACCGTCCCATCCTCCTGAAAGCCCGTCGCCGAACGCCTGACGACTGCATAGAAGGCGATTACCTGGACGTGAACATCACCGCAGAAAACGGGAATTTGGTCGGATGGATCGAAATATCCGGAACGAGAGAAGGCAAGTTCCCTGATGCGATCTCCATTAGATGGCTTGAACTGATCGCGTCGCTGCTCGCAATCGCATTGCAGCGGGACCGAGAGGGTGAGCCAAAAAGGAAGGTCCGAGCCATCGACGAGCGCTCTGGCTGACCGCCGAGATCAGGGCAATTCGCATGATTCGGAGACGATGCTCTCGCCAGAGCTGCCTAACTTGTTGACGGCGACCTTGAGGAGTGTCGGCGCCACCAGGACAGATACCACGCCCATAATGATTATTGCCGAGTACAGAGGTGTGTCAATGATGCCCTCCGTGAGCCCGTATAGAGCTATGATCATCGCCACCTCTAGCCTCGCGGCCATCCCGAGTCCGACGGATATCGATTCCCTTCGGTTCATGCCGGTCAGCCATGCGGGGATGCCTCCTCCTATCAGTTTCGACAGCATCGCGACTGCGGCCAGCGCGATTGCGAATATCCACAACTCGGCGGGCAGTCTGATATCGACGAGGATTCCCAGGGAAAGGAAGAAAATAGGTGCGAAAACCCACTCGAGGAATGCGATACCTTCCATGAACTGCTTTCTGTACTCACACGCCGAGAAGCTTGTGCCAGCTATGAATGCGCCTACGATAGCAGATATCCCTATCAGCTCGGAAATGAATGCGTAGAGAAATGCGAACGACAGTGCCAGGAGGAACCCGCTCTCCTTCATCCCGCGCGCCATGCCGATCCTTTCAACCCATCCGATGACGCGAACGACGACCTTCATGCCCAAGTACGACCCCAGCGCTACAAATGCGACAGCCGCGATAGTTATCTGGGCGAGTCCAGTTACGTCCACCCCTTCGCCGGTGGCAACACCTGCCGTTATCGCGAGTACAACCATCCCCAAGATGTCGTCAACCACAGCCGCGCCGAGTATCGTCTTCGCCACTTTGGAGCCTATGATACCCATCTCACGCAGGACGCCGGCCGTGATTGCCACGCTCGTAGCCACGAGCGCAGTGCCGATGAAGATGGATTGATAGAATCTGCTGTAGTCAGCCCCTGGTTCTGGCAAGAGATACCATGCAAGAAGGTATCCCGCCACCCATGGGAGCGTTATACCGCCAATGGCGATCAATATGTTCTTCTTGGTGTAAATCTCCCTGATATCGCATTCGAGACCGATCATGAACAGCATAATGATCGCTCCGAAAGGTGCGAACAATGTTACGAGGTCGCCCGCGTCCCCCTCTTCAGCTACGACTAGCCCTAGCAGACTCGGGCCTATGATTATGCCAAGGGCTATCTGACCGACGACCTTTGAGAACCCCAACCGCCTGAATACCATGCTCGACAGCATCGCCAAGGCGAGGAGCAGGGCGAGCTGGAACCACATGCTGCTTATGGTGCTGTCCCACAGTTCCTCGAGCATTGCACTGGAACGGGTCATTTCAGGACTAAAGCTTTGCGGTCCTGGCGGTCAGGTGAAGAAGACTACGATTGAAGTCTTTATCTCTTCCGCAGCTTGGGGTTGAATATCTCGTCTAGTGCGTAACCGAGGAACGTGAATGCGAGTACAATCAAGACTATGCACATTCCCGGAACGATTATCCACAGATAGAGGCCATTGAACATGGCCTCTGCGAGGAACGCATCCTCGAGCATGTTTCCCCAGGTCACCACTGCTTTAGGCGAAGGTCCTAGGCCTATGAAACTCAGTGTGCTCTCCGAGAGGATTGAGAGCGCTATAGTAAGTATGGAATTGGCGAACACGAGCGGGAAGACATTCGGAAATACATGCTTCCTCACGATGTAGTAGTCGCCCGCTCCAATCGACCTCGCCCTTTCGATGAACGCGCGTTGCTTCAAAGAGAGTACCTGTGCTCTGACGATTCTTGCTGTGCTCGACCATCCCGTAATCCCAATGACCAGAATCACTTTCTCGACGCTTGGTCCACCAGGTAGCAAAGTGGCGAATACTATCATCAGTACAAGCCAGGGTATCACGAGGAAGACATCGGTTACCCTCATGAGGATCTCGTCACGCCAGCCTCCCCAGAACCCGCTCATCAAACCGACGAACGAACCAAGTCCCATCGAGACGACCGTAGCCACGAGTCCGATCTCAAGCGAAACCCTCGCTCCGTAGATGGTCCGGGCAAGAATGTCGAACCCCCTCCGATCGGTCCCCAGCCAGTGATCGGAGGACGGTGCTGCAGCCATACCCTCCGGTCCTACCACGTCAAACGGACCATACGCGGATTCCCATCCTGCGATGGCCTTGAGTATGAGCATCATCTGGGGCGCGAACACCGCCATCGCTACGAACGCCATCAGTATCGTCAGGCCCAGCATGCCCATTCGGTTGTGCCTGAAAACCTTCCAGGTCTCGAGGGTCTTCTTCTTCAGAAGAAGGAGCTTCTCCTTTGTTGGCTCCGATATCACTGTATGCACCCCCGAGCGGTTTGAGACATGGTCAACCCCCCATCTTGACCCGTGGGTCAAGGGACACCATTAGGATATCTGCTATGAGGTTGGCGAGAATCACGGCAACCGCAATGAGGAAGAACGCCGCCTGAAGGATCGGGTAGTTCTTCACGTACGTAGCTTCAACGGTCTCCCACCCGATACCCGGATAATTGAAGACGACCTCTGTCTGAAATGCTCCCCCAACGACGAACGCGATATCGATTGCTATCAGTGCCACCATGGGAAGCATCGCATTCGGCACGGCGTGGTTCTTGAGCATCTGCGTCTCAGATAGTCCTTTTGCCCTCGCCGTTGTGATGAATTCCTCGGTCATGACGTCGACAAGCGACCCCCTCATGATCAGGGAAAACGCGGCAATGCTACCTATCGTCAGGCTTGTCGCCGGGAGGATTAGATGGTGGACAAGGTCGCGGAAACCGTCCCAGCTGAACTCCAGCGTGTTGCCATATGTCAATGCGCTATCGGGCGGGAACCATTTCAGCTCTGTCGAGAATATGGCAATAAGCATCATGGCGAACCAGAAGGTAGGCATCGCGTAGAAGAAAAGTGAGAACGCGAGGGAACCGGTATCGAACCGACCGCCTCGACGCCAGGCAGCTATGACGCCGACTGTTACGCCAATCAGAATCATGAATATCGACGAAGTCCCTGTCAGTATCAATGTCCATTTGAGCTTCTCTAACACGATTTCGAGCGCTGGAGTCCCTAACTCCGTGAAGGAATCACCGAATTCAAGGAATAGGGTGTTCTTCATGTATGTGAAGAATTGGAGATAAAGAGGTTGGTCCAGCCCGAAGTCCTCAATCATCTGCGCGATGTGATCATCCGTTATCTTGGGGTCGTTGGGTATGATGAGCCTGACAGGGTCTCCAGGCATCATCCTGAACAGCACGAAATTGAGGATAATCACAAGGAAGAGGGTTATCAGAGAGTTGATGATCTTCCTCATTATGGCACGTCTTGAGCTCCTCACTCGCCCACCTCCTGCATTTCAGTACATGCTCATACGATGCTCTTATTGTCAGTGACTCCGCCCATAGCTCCACCATCGGACTCCGGCAACGCTCCAGAGCCAGACACGACGCGCTCCACGAGAATGGGTTTCGAGAAGGGGTTTCACGAATCACGCTTCCTAAGGAGAGGGACTCTATGAGCCTTCCTCTGGAGGAGGGGAGTCGTCATCGCCGCTTCGCTTCCGCTTCTTGATGACCGTCATCACTACCGCGGCGACCATTGCCAGTGCAATCACGCCCAAGGCAACGGCCACGATGGTACCCAATCCACCGGTTTCCGTGCTCTCCATTGTCAATGTCACGTTGAGAGTGGTGGTCCCGCCGAGGACGATCACTGCAGTCGTTCGGTTCGCCTCATAGCCCGCCATCGATGTATTGACGAATACGGTGCCGGCGGCAAGCTTCGTCAGCAAGTAGTACCCGGTCTCATTCGTGATCGTCATCTTGGTCCCGACTTTGACCGATGCACCGCTTATTCCTTCTCCGGTCTCATCGTCGAGAACCCACCCCTGGAGGTTTCCCGTGGTAGATGCCAGAGTGAAGTTCTGCCACGTAATCGTAACGGTTTCGACGGTCACATCCTCCGATGACGCGGCATATCCGCTCGCGCTCGCAGTGACCTCATACTCACCTGGCTCGAGCGACATGTTGTACTTGCCCTGGGAATCAGTCGCACTCGTCTTGCCCCCCGCAGTGATGGTTGCCGCAGCTATCGGTGCCTCTGAAGACGTCTTAACGTAGCCGCTGACCCATCCCGCCGTCTCCGACACCTCTGTGACTGTCATGACAAGAGAGTCCGACGCCGAGAGTCCCCCTGAGTCCGTAACGGTCAGCGTTACAGTGACCTCACCAGGGTTCAAGAAGGTGTATGTCACCGATTCCTGTTTGTACTCGCTCTCAGTTTCGTCAGGCTCGACGAAGGTCCACACATATGTCAAAATGTCGCCTGTATTCGGGTCCGATGCCAAGGCAGAGCCAGTGAACTCCATTGACTGCCCGCAATCGATGTCCTGGTCTGGGCCTAGGTCCACCTCCGGCTGAAGGTTCATGTCCTCGCCGTACGGAAGCACGTCGAAGAAGAACCACATCGTTCCGGGTGTGGAACCTGGGTTCGCTTCCATATCGGGATAGTTGTAGAACGTATCAGTCCGGTAGGCGTATAGACCTGAGGGGTACCAGAGGACGATATACGGACAGTCCACGTAGAGGATCCTCTGCATGTCATGTATAATCGTCTGTCGATCAGCCAAGTCGACTGCGTTCTGCTGATCGATGTACATCTGATCATACACTGGGTTCGAGTAGTAGCAGTCCGACCACTTCAGGTAGTCCTGCGGGTAAGTCGGGATCTCGCTGGTGGTCATGACGGAGAGCATGAAGCTCGGGTCCACATCCGCATCCCACCCCCATATGTACATGTCATACGTGCATCCGAACCATGCGTTCGTAAGCTGTGATTCCTGCAGTCCAACCGGCGGGGCGTTTATCCCAACTTCCCAGAGCCAGTCGGATATCTTCTCCGCCGCCAGCTCCTCGGCGAGCACATTCTGCCTGTAGTTGAATACGAAGGTCAGTTCGACTTCTGAACTCGTATTCTCCCTTATGTCGTCCCCGTCGATGTCCTCGTACCCAGCAGCGGTCAGAAGGTCGCGAGCGCCTTGAAGGTTAAAGCCCCAGTCCTCCTCCGGTGGGACGTAATAATGCCAGAACGGCGTGGCCGTCGGGATCAACGAGGTCCCAGCATCGGCGTAGCCCCCCATGCAAGTCTTGACAAGCTCTGTCGTGTTGACACACATAGCGATGGCCTGTCGCACTGCTAGGTTGGTTGTCTCAAGGTTATCGCTGGCTTTCGGGAAAGCCTCTCTCCACTCGGCTGACGCACAGTTTATGCCCAGCTCGTAGAGCGAGAGCTGTGGGACAACCTGGCCATCGATGTTCGGGGCGGAGATGGTGTTCACCCACGAGCTCGGCAGTATGCCCATCGCGACATCGATGTACTCCGATCTCAGCGCTGTTGCCATCTGCTCCGATGTCTCATATATCTTGTAGAGAACCTCATCAACGTTCACGACATCGATGAAGTACTTGTCCCATTTCAGCATCCTCACGAAATCATCCTGGACAAAACCATCAAGGACGAGTGGGCCCGAGCCGACCGGGCCGGTCGGGAAATACGTGGAGTCCTTCCAGTAATCGACCTGCTTCAGCTGGTTTGCAGGGATGTCCGCCCATATGTGCTTCGGAAGGATCGGCACCATTATGCTCAGCATGGTGGCCTTGGCCTTTGTCGTTGTTATCCTGAGCTGATAGTCGGAGAGAGCGACGACCTCCTCGAAGTCGGTGAGATAGCCGGACCACAGCGAACAGGCATTCTCGTTATCCAACACGAGGTTGTAGGTGAAGTTGATGTCCTCAGCCGTGAGTGCCACACCATCGTGCCAGACCGCATCGTGAGTGATGTTGTAGTACCATACCTTTCCATCCTCACTGTGATACCATGACTGAGCGAGCTGTTTGTCCGCGCTGAAATCGGTCTCCACCGAATTCAGGGTGTCGTACATCAGAAACAGGATCGTGTACGAGAAGCCCAGAATCATCGAGAACGGGTTCAAGGTGTCAGGCCCCTGTAACACGCCTATCGTCATAGTAACTTCAACTGCAGCTTCCGCATTTCCTGGCGCCAACATCACCGGCACGGCAATCGACACGAGAAGCATTATCGCAACCACCGCTAGTGCTATAGATTTCCGGACGCTCACAATCATTTCAAATCACTCCTGGTGACATTCATCATATGTGATAGTCACAAGCCCTGCTAGAAGGCTCTCCCTCCCCGGCTAAGGACTGGAACTTGCGGTATGCTATATTAACGTAACCATGGCGAAGGCCCCCCCATTCGCAAAATCGTACCCCCTTGTCGATTATCGCTTGCGCGAGGAGCGCGCTCACCTGCAATCGGCCGCGACTGGCCGCAAACCTCTTTTATACCTCGCTTTGCATAAGCGAGAACTGCTAGGCTCGACCGGGACGTTCGGCGTGTCCTTATACACCAAAATCGTCGACAGTGGGGGTGACAGCTGGGGACGTCGTAACCGAGTCTGCGTAGGTCCAGGTATCGACAATGAGGCCTTGTCCAAGGGGGTTGAAGGTGGCTCTGTGTCCAGCTGGAGGGCGGGACTCTCTGACTTTGTCGCGGGGATCGGGTCAGGCCCTGACGGGAACAGCCTTACCGCGAACTCTCAACGCTCCTAGGGTAGCGGGGCCGAGAAGATATCTGGGCTGCCTGCGTGAACGAGGCCGGCAACTCCAGTGGCCTAGCACATTTCACTTCTCTTCCGCAATCCTTGTGACAGGGAAAAGAGAGTCGAGCACGGTGGAGGCAGCAGCGTGACAGCCCCCTTTTACTAGCTGAACCTACCCGAGCGTTTAGGCGCCCTCTCGGATTGGTTGCCAACCGCTGATTTGCCGTGTTTCTCGCTCCCTTCTATAACTCAGGTAGAAGGCGCCGCGTTCATATCCTTTGCGGGTGGCGGCATCCCAGCGTGTCCCTTGAGAAATCGAAGAGCACCGCGGTGTCCCCGTCGAGCTCGACGATAAGCTTCTGTCCTTCGACCACGGACCCGCACACAGCTGCTGTCAGCCCTCGCCTTGAGAATTCGCCGATGATAGAGTCCGTGGAGGCGTGCTCGCAAGTGACGACGAAGCCGCAGCCCTGGTACGCCTTGAGCCACTGCATCAACTCCACACCGTCTGGCCTCGGAACAGAGCCGATGTTGATTCGGCCACCCGCACCGCTTGCCTCTAGTAGCATGCCGATGGTGCCAAGTGAGCCAGGGTTGCTGATGTCCTTGCCAGCCGACAGCATCGGAGCGACAGCGTGCATAGAAGCGAGGCCACGTCGAACCTCGTCCGAATCCTTCGTCGAGGTCGTGTCCCATGAGTATGGTATGCAATGGGTGAACTCTCCATCCAGATCAATTGCGAGTATGACTGCGTCCCCTGGAACCGCGCCAGAGCTCCTCACCAAGTGCTTCTGATCGGTCTCGCCAAGCACGGCGACGTCCAATGCAGCGTACGACGTATCGGGATGCAGATGGCCGCCCACTATCGGGGCCCCGAACTTGTCGCTCGCGGCTCTCATGCCGTCAGCCAGGCGGTCTCTTATGGGACCTTCGCCGCACGAGACAATGTCGACGAGGGCGAGGGGCATTCCCCCCATTGCCGCTATGTCGTTCACGTTCACAAGGACGGAGCAGTATCCAGCCCAGTATGGATTCGCATTAATCAGGTCCTCCATAATGCCGTCCGCGGCGAGCAGGAGTATGCTGTCACCGAGCTCGATCGCCGCGGCGTCCTCGCCGAAGTTTGCGAAGACGTTGCCTTCGGGGGCTCGCAAGAGCTTCCTGGCCAGTTCGGACACGCCTTGCTTCCTGGAGATGCCCCTGTAACTCCTCAGGTCCTCGACAATCCCGTCGATTGACACGCGACAGAAAAGCTGCTCCGTGGATAAAAAGCATGTCCCCGTGGGCTCTACAGTTTCGTCTGTGTGGTCTCCTTGACGTGCTGCCCGAGCGAGTACCTCTCAATGATGACGTGCGACAGAACGCGTGCAAACTGCTCCGCCATGTCCTCCTCGACCACCGTCGGAGTATCGCTGTTCGGGACCTTGTAACCCTGCCTGGTGAGGAATACTTTTGCCTCGGATCGTTCCTCAGGGGTGGATCTCCGACCTCTGACCATGCCCTCCATGCCGCATCTGCGGACTTCCATGTCGAAGATTGCCCTTCTGAACAGCGTTTGAAGACAGTATGCTGACAGCGTCGCCCGCTCATCAGGGTTCGACGCGAAGGCGTTGCACCCCTCTCCGAGGAGTTCGTGGAACGATTTCTCGCGGAGGGTCGAGACCGAGAACACCTTGGCGGGTTTGATGTCCCTCTCTTTGAGTATGCCGACCTCGGCAAGAGCTTTGAGATAGCCCGTGAGTTCCAACCTGTGGAGCTTCACACCTCTCGCCTCAAGCTCTCTCGACATGCCGCTTATCGATGTCGGGTCCTTCTTCAAGACCTCTAGTATGAGTTCGCGCATATCCTTCTTGGGCGAGAACATGGAAACGTCATTGGTAACAAATCTGATAATAAAAACCTTGCGCATGGCCAGTAGGTTTCTGCGCGCGCCTGTTGGAATGCAGGACGAAGGCAGGCACCTGTCTACAATCTCGGACCTATCAGCTGCCACATTATGAGGAATAGGACGAGCAATGCGAGGTACATCGCAATGGACCCGGTTATCTTCTCACGCTGTTCCTTAGTGCTGCTCCTCCTTACCTTGGTGAGAGCGTAGTCCATGCCGTCCCGGAAGATGTACCCTCCGTCAAGGGGGACTGCGGGAAGTACGTTGGTGAGGCCTAACATAAGGTTGATCCAGAATACCCAATAAAGGCAATTGGTGAGTATCCAGAACGCGCTGTCCGGCATCCATGAGAGGCTCCCTCCCGGCTCATATAGGTCTGTCACGGGCGACCGAAGCGGAGCGAGGTCCAAGAACGGAAGTGCGATCAGGCGGAGCCACGACATTGACACATCCCCGAAAGACCTATCGCCGCGGAAGGGGTGAGCCAGCAGCTGAGCGTAATGGTCCGGCTCCCTCGCGTCCAGACCGAGCATGATGAAGCCTCCTCCGAGATAGCCTTTCCCTGAGTACGAAGCAGAATTCTCGTCAGGATAGAACTCATCGTAGAAATCGTGCTTGTCTGAGAGGACGATTTCGTCAATATCGTCAGCTACGACATACTCGCTGACGTCAGAATCGTAGCGCATGACAGTGACGTTCACCACCTGATGCGAATGAGTCTCAGCCATGACTGAGGTGAGCGTCCCGATGCTGGTGATGAGTGTGTCGTTCAAAGACGCGAGAACCATCCCTGGCTCCAACCCTGCATCGGAGGCAGCGTAGCCGTCGACGACATACGCAACAACCAATCCGTCAGCGACACCCGTGGCGGTTCTCAGCTCCCCACCGAAATAGTATGTCACATTCACTTCGACGCCTGGTAACGATTCGCGGTCTTCCACGTCGGCGGCCGAGACGATGCTCTCCCCATCTACAGAAGTGACTATGCTGTAGGGTGTGATGCCTGCTATGCTTGCGGGCGAGTCCTCCACGACTCCCACTACGAGAGCACCGTCTCGTGTGGGAACGGCAGCTGACATCATTAGACCGGAGAACAGGGCGAGCGTCACGAGGGCGAATATGATGTTGCTTGCTGGACCGGCGGCGAAGACCTTCGACCTCCTGGTCCTGGTGGTCTCCTCAAGCTCCTTGTTGTCCGGCTCCACAAAGGCACCGATGGGGAACACTAGGAAAAGCAATCCGAGCGATGTTATCTTCATCTTCCCGAGCCGGGTCATGATTCCATGAGAGAACTCGTGCACTATCATCGCGACTGCGAGGCCGAGGATGCCGTATCCCACTGGAATGATAGGATTGATTCCTGGCACTCCGAGTATGAGCTCCGGGGAGGGCGCCTTCTCGATCTTCGGCACGATCGTTGCCTGCCAAAGCAGCAGAACCATCATGGTAACCATTGCGCCCGCGCAGATCCACAGCGAAGCCTTGCCGAACAATGTCCATACGCGTTCGTGGGATGCGATGCGATTAATCAGCTCCCGGCCCTTCCGGGTGCGCCACATTACGATTGGTCCGTACAAGCTCATCGAATGGCCCTCGAGCCACTTTCTCTTCCGAGCTACGAGCAAGAGGCCGATCCATGCCAAGAACACAACGAGAGCGATGAGATAACCATTCATTCGGAGCAGACCTGCCGCTGGGCCATCGAGCTACCCGTATTAATTGCTTTCATGTTACTCTGGTCGGCCGCCATCATCGCCTTCTCCAGATGGGCGTCTATGGCGGGCCCATTGCTCGTCGGAAAGCTCTTGATACACGTCGCGGGCGCTCTCAACGCTTTCCTCGGCGGCGCCGTCCATGGCCGCGAGCCGGGCGATCTGGTCCTTCTTGAGTATCCAGTAGTGGATCCTCCACAGCTTGCCCTTCTTAAGCAGGACCTCCTCATGCGTGGTGGTCACGAGCCCCACCTCCTCGAGCATATAGAAGACGTCTCGGTCTTCGGTTGTCAGCCTGTTGTCGATGACCTCGTCCGTGTATCCGAAGAAGCTCATCACGTACTCAGCAAGCTTCTTGACTTCCTCGTCCGACATGTCGTCCTTCTTGCCCACGGTCTTCTTCAGCGCGAGCTCGACCTGCCGCATGGTGACAACTGACATCCCAACCCCTTTGAAGCAGACAAGCGTATACGAATCTAAAAAAGTGTCGGCACCCCTAACTGAAGTCGGCTTCAGCGAGTGACGACAGGCTCAATAGATACGCACCCCTCAGCCACCATCGCCAATATTCGAGCCGCCCAAGCGAGCTTCCTCATTTTGACCTCAGCGGACCTACCGGGTTTGCGAGAAGGGTGCTCAAGATCGAAACCCGCAAGTAGGATCCTCTTCACGCCAAGCTCAGCGAGCACACAGGCGGCTCGATCGCCATCGGTGAAACCACCGAAATTGAACATCCTCCCGACAGGCTCACACTGACAAGTGCCCACAATGCGACCGCTGAACTCTGGGACCCAGGTGGCCAATGCCTCGCGATTGTCGCCGTGAGCATGCACGAAGATGATGGACCCCCTCGCGTTCGCCTCGACCTGGTCCTCGATCACGCCGTCGAGGTCGGTCACAATCACATCGGGCAGAAGGCCGCGCTCCATCACGAGAGATGTCGCCCCGTCCGCTGCCACGATGTAGTCTCTTTCGGACAGACTGGAAATATCTGACGCGAGGGAGTCGCCACCGCCGCACAGAACCGCTGTCTCCGGAAGTCGGGACGCGCTGAAGGCGTCGAACGCCTCGCTCCCCCTTTCACCGAGGATCGAGGAGAGGAATGTGGCGCTCGCACGATCCTCTGACTCATCGAATCCAAACTCATCACATATCTCGCGATAAAGAGGGAGCCATCTCTCCAGCCTCAGCGTCTCACGCCCCAGGCACAGCGGTCTTGCGCCCAGCCTCCCTCCGAAGGGACGCATTCAGCACAGAACTGAATATGGCGATCATAATCCCTGTCACCATCTCGGAGAATATTATCACCAGGTCATAGTCGCTGTATTTCAGGAAATACTCGAGCGCGTCGACCGAGCCCTGGATGATGAACCCTGTGGCGAGCACGGAGACCATCATCACGATGAAAGACCACTTTATCTTGCCCGTCTGAAGGAAAGCCGTGACGGACTTGCCAGACTCGTACGCGAATACCCCGAAGACGATGAACCATGCGCATCCTGACACGAACACCAGAATCGAAATCGCCAAGCTGCGTTCGTGCGGTAGCAGGCCTTCGTTGTAAGTAAGGGCCATGTCGTAGCCGATGAGGATGCCCACGACTGCCAAGACAAGCCCAACTATCGCGAACGGTATGACCAGGCTGCCCTGTCTTATCGACCGCTTCATCCGAACGAGCCTCTCGCTCGTCCTCTCCGCCCACCTATACGCCCATCCTATCAAATATAGCCCGAGCACAACTCCGATGACACCGAAGGCCATCTGGGAGATTATTCCGATGTCCTGGTACTCGCCCTCGTGGAACTGAACCAGTTTGACCACGACCGACAGGAGCCCCCATATGATCAGCACCAGCGACAGAGGGACAATCCACCTCCGCCTCATCTTCTCGTCCTGGAGAGTCCGGACGATCATATAGTAGGTTCCTTCTATGCTCTTGCTCTGCTTGACATACACCCGCTTGACGGAGTCGATTTTGACTCGCGAGGATATCACGGGATAGATCGCCTCGTCCTCAGCCCCGTCGCTCACCAGTATCGCGCGGTCCGGCTTCACCACCTCGAGGACGTTCTCGAGCTGCGTGGTGAGTATGAGGTCTGACTGGAAGCCGACGTGGGTGTCTCCTGAAATCGTCGCCACCTCCGCGTCCATCCCCCTCTTGACAAGGTCATCGTAGAGCTGGAGGCCCGACAGTATCGTGTTGGCATCCACCTCTTCTGGGTCCGCCAGGCCGAGGGCTATGCTTGCTTTCAAATTCTCCTCCCGGCCGATTACGGGTCCGCTGATGCCTGTCTTGGTCCCGAGGTCGTCGTCCCTGTCGACGCACAACACTAATATCTTCATTTCAGGCCGAGATAATGGCATACAGGGGTATTTTACCATCGCTATCGCGTACTGACCAGTCCTTTTTTGTTCGGCTCCAAACTCTTATATAATAACCACAGAATTCTATCTATGATGGCCAAGAAATCAGAGCGGGCCGAGCCCAAGAAAGAATGTCCAAGTTGTGGGCTCGGAGTGACGGAGCAGGCCATGGTCTGTGAGTTCTGTGGATGGGACTTCAACGAAGAGGACGAGTGGATTCTGCAGATTGAGAAGCTCGAGCGAGATCTGATGCTGGAGAAGCAGAGGTATGAGCCGGGCACTGTGAATCACATGATTGAGTCAACCCTCAGGAGCGCTGTTGTGGACCGTATCGAACCCTCCACCCCAGTCTCAGAGGAGGCCGTGGAGATCGAGGAGCCCTCAGTCGAGGTGGAAGGGGCCGAACCCGAGGAGTTGTTTGAGGTAGAGCCGACACCACCGACCAGGAGGGCCAGGGAGGAGCGGGTAGTCGAAACGGCCCCTACAAAGCCTCCGAAGGTCAGGAGAGTCAGGAGCATCAAGGAGCCTAAGACGCAGCCAGCCTCTCAGAGATATGAGAGGGAACCTGAGCCCGCCTATGATGAACCACCAGTCAGTGCCCCAGCGGCCGCGCCGGTCAGGCAAAGGGCCGTGAGGCGGGTCAGGACTGAGGCCGAGCCGCCCCCTATGAAAGAGGCGGCAGAGCCTCCGCAGGCTGAGACCGCGTCCGAGGATGAGACGCCAGTGAGGAGGGTTCGCGCAGTCAAAAAGGTGAAGAGGTAAATCGCGTCATCGCTGCAACACCGTCTTCCTCCGCTCAAGCACCCGCATGATGATTGTCGGAGGGGCTCATCCACTCGCGTCGGCTGTGTTAAGTACAGGTGTTGCACTTAGCGCAACGGGGGTCGAGTCAGTTGCATATCAGGTGGCATGGCCATGCATGTTTCGAGATAGCGGGGAGCTCAGTCGTGGTGACGGATCCTCATGACGGCAAATCAATCGGCATCCGACCGCCGAGGGCTACGGCTGACGTCGTCCTCGTGTCACACGATCATTTCGACCACAACTGCTCGCGCATCGTGAGGGGACCTGACACCACCGTCATCGACAAGCCCGTGATGACGGTCGAGAAGGGCGTCCGCGTGGAGGGTGTGGAGGCCGATCACGACGAGCAAGGAGGAGCCAAGCGAGGCAAAATCACGCTCTTCAAGTTCGAACTCGACGGCGTGACGTTCTGCCATCTAGGTGACCTCGGGCACATTCCCGACGACATCCAGACAGACCGGCTCGTTGGCATCGACGTATTGTTCGTGCCCGTTGGAGACGTCTTCACTATAGGCCCTGAGGCGGCGCTGAAGGTTGCCGAGCTGCTTCAGCCCAAGGTCGTCGTTCCGATGCACTACAGAACTCCTGGTCTGTCATTGTCCATCCGCCCTGTACAGGACTTCTTGAAACTAGCTGGCAACGACCGCATCGTGAAGGTCGGCAACGAGGTGGATTTCTCCCCGGAAGACATGCCGGAATCAGGGACTGAGGTGTGGGTCTTCTCAGAATAATCGAGAGAGCTAGTACAGGCCGAGGCCGTCCTCCAGCCTTCCAAGCTCTATTGGTGTCGAGCGGGAGCCCACGTACGCGCCTCTGCTGTTGGCGACCGCACATGCCCCCAGATACGGAGTGCCATAGTTCAAGGTGGCGAGCGTCGCAGGCACTCCAAACAGCTCGGAAAGAGCCTTGAGTTCGTCCTCGCCTGTTCGCGGATGGCACAGCAGACCTTTGGAGGTGACTATGCTCGTAGATCCTACCGTATCGATGCCCGCTATGGAGCGTTTCTGCACCTCGACCTCGAGGACGTCCTCCAGCATCTTGACAGTCCCCTTCGATGCGGCTGGATGGACGCACGCCGCCTTGTCGTTTGCGAGGATGTTGTTCCCTGCGGCGTTTATCTTGTCCGGCATGAATCCGACGTTTAGGGATGACGGCATTCTGGCGATCTCATGCTCCTCTGCCAGGTTGGAGAGCACCACACCGTTCGAGTTCAGCGAGGCGAGGGAGCCCACCACCATGGAACCAGCGACGGTCGTCAGTATGACTTCCACCCCCAGCGCTTCTCTGAGGTCCCGGACCACCACATCCTCTACTGGCTCAGAGATGAGCGCTACACGCTCATTAGCCGCGCAGCAGACCCCCAGGTGTGGATTGCCATTGACATCGCCCAGCCTAAGCATATAGGCATACTCCGCCGGGCTCACTCCTCTGGGAGGGAGACTTCTATTAGGCCGTCCTCAAACCTGATGGCCTTGACGCGGACTTTGCTAGGGGGATGCTCGATGCCGTTCGCCCAGAGCTGCTCATTGAGCCTGTTGTCGATCCAGACATCCTTCTTGAGCGATTCGTCGTCCTCGCCGGCGGCGCCCTTTTCGGTCATATGCTTCCTGACATATTCCTTGATCTCCTTAATCGCTCTCGGCGCCCGCTTCGTCCTCGGCACATGCTTGGTGACGGTCAGAGGTATCGTGAAAACCCGCTCCAGCTCTTCGACCATTGTGAACCCCTCACACCTTCAGCTTGTTGCGCCGCCAGTGTCTCCTCTTGGGATGGCGTACGAATCTCCTGTTAGTCCTCATCATCACCCATGCGGGGACGCGTCTGTTGCTTCTGAGGGCCTTCATAAGCCTGATCTTCCTCGCGAACGGTTTGTGTCTGGACAAAGTCATCATCTCCTTTCGATCTTGATTTCCCTCTTGGTGGGCATCACTTTCCGCAGGATCTGCCTGAGCGTGTAGTCGTCGACCTGCTGGGATATCCGTCCCGATTGCGCGAGCATCAGCAGCTGGTTCTCAACCTGGTCGACTGCGTCTGGCCGTGTCATCCGGAGGTTGGCAAGCCGCTCCCTGGCCTCCGGCGTGAGTATCTGCCTCATTATCTGCGCCCTCTGCGCCTCGGCCTGTTTCGTCTGCTCCTGAGAGGCGACTTCCTGCTGAGCCCTAAGCTGCAACTCCTGCAGCTTCTTCTGTCTCAGCGCATCCAACTCGTTATCGTTCGCCATAGGCCTATCACTCAGAGATACTTTGTGAGCTCAGGATTCTGCACCGCCATCTCCTTCAGCAACTCCGTCGACAGTTCATCGACGAGCTTCCGGCCCTTTCCGGTGACGACCCTGCCTCCATCTTTATCCCTCTGTACCAGCTGGCTCTTCTCCAGTTGCTGGACGGTCGTCCTGGCAATCGCTCTCGAGCCTCGGACCGCCTTGTTCGGCTTGGAACCCCTGTCCGCCTTGCCGCCGAACGCGGCTGCGATCCTAGTCGTCCCAATCGGGCCATCGATGTAGACCCTTCTCAGGACCGCCGCAGACCTCACGAACCACCATCCGTCGTCAATCGGACTCTTCTCCCTGTGCCTGCCGGTCTTCACGAACATCGCCCACTCGGGCGGCTTCACAGTATCCAACTTCCTGAGTTCCTCGGCTAACCTGGGAACGAGCTTCTCGGCGGGTACGTCGTAAGCAGTCGGCATTGAACTACCTCAAATGACATGTGACACGACATGTGACACGTCGGCTAATCTGGACAGTCGCCAAAGTAGCGACAAAACGCGGATAAGCTGCTACTTATATATAAATGCGCCGCCAGCGACCAGCACCACGACGCCGCATCGACACACCCTGGATGATTGCGGCTCTCAAAACCTTTTATGTCCAAGCGCTGATGGGGGCCTCCGTGCATGTGGTCGTTGGCATCACGGGCGCGTCCGGCATCAGATACGGCGCGCGGCTGCTGGAATGTCTTCCAGGCCCTACAACGGTCGTTCTCTCCTCCGAGGCTTGCCGAATGTGCGAGGATGAGACTGGGCTCACCAAGGACGAGATTATCACAAAGGCTAGCAGCAGCTGGGAGAATGACAACCTATTCTCGCCTCTCGCTTCCGGCTCAATCCGATTCGACGCGTTCGTCATAGCTCCATGCAGCATGTCCACGATGTCGAAGATTGCCTCGGGAGTGGCCGACAACCTCGTCACCAGGATCGCCTCGGTCGCGCTCAAAGAGCACCGGAGACTGATCATCGTGCTCCGGGAGACCCCTCTGTCGACGATACACCTCCAGAATATGCTGCGGCTATCTGAGGCTGGCGCAGTCCTGATGCCTGCGAGCCCAGCTTTCTACCCGCGCCCTGAGAGCGTTGACGACATTGTCGATTTCGTCGTCGGTCGAATCCTCGACCAGCTGGACATCGAGCACCAGCTCTACAGGAGATGGGATGGTGAGTATCGCGGAGATTAGAGGTAGTCGTGGATTTCGTCGAACTCGTTGGTCAACACCTTGAACTGACCATCGTCCATGCTGGATTTGTCAGTGTGGAGCAGTATCGTCGAACCGTGTATAGTCGCTAAGTCGTTCAACCGCCGGATGTACGCCAACACCTTGTCGAACCCGTTGATGTCGATGAGCGTGTTCAGGCCGTCGATCATCAGGCCCGCCCTTTTCGTCGTCATGAGGAATGTCGAGGCGGTCTCCATGGCGTCTCCTTCGAGATCGTGGGGATTGACGTTATCGATGTCTGTGGTGCTCTCGGAGAACCAACGGACATCCACTTCCTCGCCGAGCTCATGGTCGGCCCTTATCTTCCCAGGGAATTCGGACGTGATGATCATAGCAGCCCTGCCAGATATTCCCATGGCCTTCATCATCCGATACGCCATCATCGGATCACTGTCGATGACGAGGTAATTCTTGCTGGCCTCAACCTCCTCCTGGAACGCCCCGCACCTGGTGCACTGGATGGAATAGAGGTCCTCATTGCCTGTGTAGAGGAAAGTCTCGCCGCAACTCTTGCATTGTATCGAGCGCGTGTCCTGCGGGAACAGTATCGTCCCACATGTGGGGCATGCCTGTACCCTGTCGCCGCATGCAATATGCATCTCGGTCTCGCACACCTCGCACACGTGCACCTCCTCGAGATGGTCCATGGGCTTGTAACAGACTGCGCAGAGGCCTAGCGCCTCGGCCTCCTCGGGGGCAACTGCCGCCTGCTTGACCTCTATGACAGCGTCCTCGGGTATGTCCAGCGCCGACCTGTCATACACGAACCTGGACACCGCGTACTGCGCCATCACCGCAATCGGCCCTATGAATATGAAGTAGATCGAGTAGAGCACGAAACCGTCCACCAGAAACCCAGTCAGGAAGGGGAAGGCGTAGAGGACCCAGACGATCGCAAGCAGGGCGATAGCGACCACTTTGACAGAGCGTCTCGGACTGGCGTACTTTCTGTATCGCTTCGGATGCAGCTTCCTGAACTTCTCGAAGCGATGAGCAGGCATCCTCGCAATCATCAGGGAACATATCAGGAGGATTATGAACGCAATCTGCTGGTTCTCGATCGCTGAGAACTCCTCGTAGGAGATGGTCTCCGCCTCGACGCTACTCGCGTTCCTCACCTCGAACTCAGAGGCGTACCATAGGACGGCACCTGCGGGAGTTCTCAACTCCTGAATCGTGCCGTTGTTGAGTTCAGGGACGGTGAAACTGCCGAAGCCGAACGATACCGTCCGATGGTCGATTCGCATCACGCCGTCAAAGGAGTAACCCGTGCTGTCGCGCACGGCTCCGCATATCGTGGCCGCCGCGGTCTCCGTGATGAATATCACCTTCGAGAACCCCTCGCCACGACCCTCGAAATCCATCCAGAACACCAGATCGTCGGTGGAATTCCATTCGTGGAGAATCAGTCCGACCGTCCTCTCAGAAATGTCTGTTAGGCTCATGTTGTTGAAATCGGTTGTTGGCGACAGAGTCACACCCCAATATGACCGTCCGTCGACCTCGGCTGCCATAGACATCAGGAAGTTCTTCGCCTCCTGAGAATCAATGATCTGGTTCATGCTGGCGTCGAACTCCGACAGAATGTACTGCCTCAGCTCGCGCGCTGGCTCCCCACTGAAAGTCACCTTGATGCTGCCCGAGCCATCGAGATCGCCTATGCTCGTCATCTGCATCCTCGTCTCCACAACCAAGGTGGGTTCCACAGTGTGGTCTTCCTGCGACACCGCCGATCCGGGCAGCGACATCACAAGCGCGACGGACAGAGCCAGAACCCAAAAGGAAAATAATCTCCTCATCGTGCCAACCAGTGACTCTGATATCTCTTAAGCCTGGTTTTAATTCTTTGCCTTGTCGTTATCGTCAGTGAGACAATCACATCCTGGGGAGCCAGCCGACACAACGAGCGTTGAGGCGACATACTCACTCGACATAGACCGCAGGTCTTCCGGGCTTGGCATGCTTCGCCCTGTTCTTCGGGTCGTTTCTGGTGGGGTCGTCGGCTGAGAATACGAGAACCTCACACCCGAATTGGCCTTCCAGGAACCCCTTGGCTGCGCTCAGTACCGACAGCTCGTCGATGCTCGCCGAAGCCCTTGACCTCTCCTCAGAGGACATCCTGCTGACCTCCTCTGCCAGCGATTTCGCGAACGCAGGGGCTGCCTTCTTCGCCTCCGGCGGCACTCTGGGCATGAACTCCTTGATTAGGCCGCCGATGTCCACGGTCTTCTGCTCTCCGGATAGGGCCTTGTCGAGCATCTCCATCTTCCAGGCTGGAGCGGTCATCAACACCAGCTTCGAAGGCTTGATTGAAGTCACCTTGAGGATCTCGGAAACGTCTACGAGGAGTGTAGAGAGCAGACGCTCCTTCGCCTCTTCAGACTCGGCCCCTTCGGACAGGGTGGCATCAGGGAGCTGCGAGTTCGATACGAACCTCGGCATTCCGAGCCGCTCCCACATCTCCTCGGCAACATGCGGTGTGACTGGGGCCATCAGCTGAGTCCAGAGCTTCAACGCCTCTCTGATGGCATTCTTTGAAGCGCCTCCCCTCCGAAGGTACCATCTGAGGTCCTGAGGGATTTCGAAGAAGACATTGTTCGTGTATGACCTGAGGTCGAACGAGTCCATGTAATCATGAGTTTCGGCCAGTCGCCCCTGCATCCTAGCACGAAGCCAACCGTCTACATCGGAGTCGCGGTCCTCCTCCATCGACAGAAGGTCCTCGAAGAACGCCCATGTGCGCTCAATCCTATCCCTGTACGATTCGACCTTCTCGTCCTCCCATGCGACATCTACGTACAGAGAGGCTATGTGGGCGTAGAAGAGCCTCATGGCATCCACTCCGAAGCGCTCGGCCGCGTCGGGAATCGGCTGGGCTCCGCCCTTGGACTTGGATATCTTTCCACCGGTGGCTGTGATATACCAGTTCACTATGATGCCCCTCGGCCAATGCTCTGGTCTAAGCACCCCCACGTGATTCATCAGAAAGACTGGGAAGTGGACAGTCATATGCTCCTTCCCGCCTAGGTTGATGTCGAGGGGGTACCAGTACTCGAACTCTGCCCTGATGGCTTCCAGGACCGCGGCATCTATACTGGTCGTATCCGCGGCCGCATTGACCTCACCCCTGCCAAGGAGGACATAGTCGAAGAATTCCTCGACCATCGATTCTGGCTGGATTGTACCCTCGTTTGCGTACTTGGCCAGCACGTAGTAGATCGGATACAGGGTGCTGTCTGCTATCGCCTCGACGATCCACCTGGGGTCAAGCGGGAACCGGGTTCCGAGCCAGTTGCCGAGCCTGACGCAGGCTCGCTCACGGTACCACTCGAGAACGTTCTGTATGTTGTCGTGATACTCCTTCGGAAGGACCTTCATTGTGAGTGCATGCTCCTTCGAGCGTTCCTTGAGCGCGGGATTGGAGTAGTCGATGAACCATTGGTCTGGTATCTTCTTAACGAGGACTTTGTTGCCGCATCTGCAGAGAACCTCCTCTGAGAGGTCATAGAACATCGCGGCCGCCCCGCTATCGATCATCTGCTCCCGAACTGCGTCCTTGGCGCGCTCCACTTGCCACCCAGCGTACTCACCGCACGAGCTGTTCATGACTCCTTTGTGGAACCCGGTCTTGTACACTTCCTTTGTGGCCTCGTCAAGCCGTGGGTCCTGCAGCGAGTCGATCCCCATGCGTTCCGTCACTTCGACTGCTGGCATCGGCCCGTATCCTGGGGTTTCTATTATGGCTACCGGTGCGGCGGAATCGATCATATCGTCCGTTATGCCGTACCTCTCCCTCATCGCCGTATCTCTCCTGAGTTCGTGCAAGCCGATCCAGTCGACAGGCGCGTCGGAAGGAACGCTCATGACCAGCCCGGTGCCCACCTCTGGGTCGCAGAGCACCGATGGCAGTATCGTTATCATCTTGCCGGTGAGCGGCGCTTTGCACTTCTTGCCCATCAACGACGCGCCGTCCGCGGCGGCGACCACCTCGACTTTGTCCATTTGCTGTGCCAGCTTCTCGGCGGCCGGCCTTGAGACGACCCAGGTCTCGTCATCCACCCTCGCGTCCACATACTCCACCTCCGGGTTGACCCAGAAGTTCGTCAGGCCGAACACGGTCTCGGGCCGCAATGTGGCCGCAACCAGTTTCCGCCCGTCCTCGAGGTCGAACTTGAGGAGCGAGTACTCGAGCACCTCTGCGTTCCCGCCCTTCGATATGTCTGTTTCGGAGGC
The DNA here is from genome assembly GCA_029864565.1 of Thermoplasmata archaeon. Lineage (GTDB taxonomy): Archaea > Thermoplasmatota > Thermoplasmata > UBA10834 > UBA10834 > UBA10834. The sequence goes on from JAOTTD010000004.1 coordinate 47,724, forward strand.
ATCTATCGCCACCGGGCCGTGTTCGATGCAGGCAGCCGCGTAATAGGGCTTCTGAATCAGCAAACCCTCAGCCATCAACTTGAGCATCTGCCACTCAATGAAGCGAGTGTAGTCAGTGTTGATCGTACTGGTGAATCTGCGCCAATCGGACATGAACCCGAAGCGCTTCCAATAGTCGTTCAGGTACACGCCGTTGAAGAACCGGACTACCTCCAACGGGTCCTTCAGACGAGAAATGATCTCCTCCGAGCATTTATTGGATCTGAGTATGTCAAGGGTGGCTGGATCGCCTCTCTCCACCCTTCGGGCGAAACTGATGGCACCATTGCCAGTCGCGTGGGTGCCCACGGGGAATAGCACGTTGTGACCCTTCAGTAGCTTGTACCGCACTATCGCGTCCGAGACCGTGTACCCCCTCATGTGGCCGACGTGCAGATAGCCGGTGACCCCTGGGTAGGCGAATATCATGAAGAACTTGGGCTTGCCCGGCTTTGGCTCAGACTCGTTTATCCGCGCGTCGTACCACGCGTCCTGCCACTTCGCCTCGATTCGCGGGTAATCAAGAGCCATTGGTCTCAGCCAGCTTGACATCGGAATGTGCATTCCGCATAAATAGGTTGAGGAGACGCCTTCTCGAAGGGGCTTCAGGCGTCTCGGTTGGCGCGGCAAATGAACGTCGCCGCGGGTATGACCGTGGCCACGACAACGCCCACCATGCTGAGCATCAGACCGGCCAGGAGCCGAAGGCCGTTGTCAGAGGAGTCAGAGAGTTCACTGGAATACATGTCGCTTACGTCGGATTCCAGTGTCTCTGCCGCCGCATCATCTGGTAGACAGGCGAGGGTAATAGCGAAGCCCGTCACAAAAAGAACCATGCCGGCGATCACCGAGATGGCGATGTAGTGTCTCGAGCCCGAACGTCCCTGTTTGTCGCTTTCGTCGTGGTCCATGTGTGCATCAACCGATATCCTAGGGCAGATTTGGCAGCATCAATGGCCTGCTCTTTAAGGCTTCCTACCAACAACGTGCGTTGCAGGTTGGCGCGGCCAGGATAGGTGAATCGAGGCATGTTGGGAGGCTTGACATTCATAATATGACCTTTTCATACAAAATGTGACATTTTCCATATCATTATATACAAATGTATGACATATCGTCAACTCGCGTCAAAAAGCCGGGATGGGATGCACACATGTCTGAAGTGTTGGAGAACGAGAGGATAACGCTGCGGCTCGATTCCGACATACTGAAACTCATGGATGAGTTCGTCTCGAGCAGCCGTGAGTTCTCCAACCGATCTCAGTTGGCCCGCGCGGCCGTCTCCGCATATCTGGAGGCAAAGGCCGCGGGAACTGAGGAGGGAACGCATGGGAAGCCCAACGAGGTGGTGGTGCAGATGCCGCCGCTCGTGTTCGACACGGTTTCCCATCTGGTGGACGAGGGTATATACAGCTCTATATCAGAGGCGCTGGCAGATTGCGCCAGGCACCAGTTCCTCCACGAGGAGCACGTGGAGGCGGTGAAGAAGGATGCCGTCCAACAGAGAAGCGCGATGAAAGTAGTTCCCAAGGCATGAAAAAGGCACCGCTTTGAGGGCGCATTGTCCGACAGGGGGGTCTCTCGTAAGGGGGGCCCTCTCGCTGTCGGCCGATGAAGAAACGGAGGCCAGCAGGAAATGACAGAGGAAGGGAGCAAAGTTGGAGATTTGGTCAACGCACTCGGTGTCACTCTGGGAGAGCCAGCAATTGCGGTTGTGGGATGCGGCGGAGCTGGGTCGAACGTCGTCCACAGCATATACTGGGACTCGAACAGGATAGAGACCGTTGCCGTAAACACTGACGAGGAGCACCTGCGAAAAGTGGATGCGCACAAGAGAATCCTAATAGGGAAGGATGTCACATTCGGCAAGGATACGAGCGGCTTCCCCGAGATTGGAGAGCACTGTGCAGATAAGGCGCGTCAAGTCCTCCGTGAGGCGCTCAGGAACTACGACATCATCTTCGTCGTCGCCGGAATGGGCGGTGGCACGGGCACAGGCGTCTCGCCTGTGGTCGCGACCGTGGCGAAGGAGCTGAACGCTCTGACCTTCGCGCTTCCGATAATGCCCTTTGCAGTCGAGGGTCACGAAAAGACACGCATAGCTAATGATGGCGTTGGAAAATTGAGAGCCTTGGCGGACTTCACCGTGGTGCTCGACAACAACAAGCTGGCTGAGATGGATGGTGCAAGAGACCTCCCGATGTCTGAGGCCATGAAAGTCATAGAGCGGAGCATAGTCAAGATTGTCCAGACCATAAGCAACGAGACGAGCTCCTACGTGAACACACTCATGCACGACATCTCTGGATACGCTGACGCAGTTGAAGAGCCGCTTGTGATGCCTCCAAACGAAGTCGCAGGGGAGCAGCTGATACACGTGGACCTGATGCCCACCTTCGATGATTTCGGCCCGAATATGTTCGGCTGACGCGCATGCTACGTCAGCAGAGGACCGGCGGATGAGGCGGCCTCCGAGCGCGTCGGCCGGCTGACCAGCGAAACACCCAAACCTCTTTGAGCATCTCATTTCGGGTATAGGCTGAAGGGCTCTCTCCGAAATCCGTTCGAACCGTTTTTATCGGCTCAAGCCCTTCACTTGTTCGTGGCCACCAAGATAGGTTTCGTAGTCAATCCCATCGCAGGCATGGGCGGGCGTGTAGCCCTCAAAGGCACTGATGGCACTGAAGCGCGGGATGAGGCGGTCAGGCGCGGGGCAGTGGCGTGGTCGCCTGGAAGGGCAAGGCGGGCTCTGAAGGCTCTGCTCGCAAAGCGACTCGACCTTGACATCCTCACATGCTCGGATGAAATGGGCGAGCTCTTGCTCGATGAGGAGGGATTTCAACCGGAAGTGGTTTGCCACGCCGCTCCTGAAACGACGGCTGAGGATACCAAGAGAGCGGCGAGGGCGTTTCTCGAAAGAGGAGCTGACCTGCTACTGTTCTGCGGAGGCGACGGCACCGCGAAGGACATAGTCGAAGTGGTCGACAGTAGGGTTCCGATCGTGGGAATACCGGCAGGCGTCAAGATGCATTCATCCGTGTTCGCCGTGCGCCCGGAGGAAGCAGCCGATCTCGTGGAATCGTATGTCAGAACGGGGAAGACAAGGGACGCCGAGGTGATGGATATTGACGAGAACGACTTCCGCCGAGGAATCTCGAATCCCAGGCTTTTCGCTCTTGCGCTCGTCCCCGATGACGAGAGGCATTTGCAGGCCTCGAAGTCGGCGTTTCAGAGCCTTACGGCGTCCGATGAGGCCGAGGAGTTGGCAGTCTACGTGGTAGAAACGATGAAGAGCGGAGTCCTCTACATCATCGGGCCCGGCAGCACCACACAGGCGATCGCCATGGAGATGGCACAGGACAAGACTCCATTGGGGGTCGATGCATATCTAGATAGAGAGCTTGTCGCCCAGGACCTTTCGGAGAATGACATTCTCGCGCAGATCAGAAGACATCCAGAAGCAGTGATAATCGTCACGCCGATAGGCGCCCAGGGGTTCATATTCGGACGAGGAAACCAACAGATCTCCTCGGAGGTGATCCGGGAGGTCGGGCTCGAGAACATCATTGTCGTCGCGACACCGACTAAGCTCAACGGCACCGCGACGTTGCGGGTGGACACGGGCGACAGCGCTCTGGACGTGAGCCTTCGAAAGCCATTGAAAATCCTGACGGGCTATCGCAGAAGGAAGCTGGTCGGCGTCGTCTGACCAGTGCATCAGTTCTTGGTAGCCGCCCTCTTCTCCATCGCGGCGAACGCCTCGTCCACTCCAATCTGTATCTTGGCGATATCCTCTTCTGACAAGTGGGCGAACCTACCCTGGAGGGATAGATACTCGGAGACAGGAACTCCTTTGCCCTTGCGTGTGATGGTCAGATCGCCGTTCACTATCTCGTAAAGTGGGAAGATCCTCGAATCGACCGCCAGCCTCGCAACCTCTATCGTCTTCATCGGATTCATGCGCCAACCTGGCGGGCAAGGAGAATAGGCGTGGATAAATCGGAACCCGCTCACCTCCTTCGCCTTGCGGACCTTCTTCACGAAATCCTCAGGGTGGCCTACGGAGACGGTCGCGGCATACGGCACATCGTGCGCCTCCATGATTCTCATTATGTCCTTCTTCGGCTCCCGCTTGAAACCCTTCGCGTCGCCCACGGGCGTGGTCGTGGTCCATGCTCCCCATGGTGTTGAGCCGCTTCGTTGTATTCCCGTGTTCATGTACGCCTCGTTGTCGTACATGACGTATATCGCGTCCGTCTGTCTCTCTGCAGCGCCAGACAGCGCCTGCAGCCCGATGTCTACTGTGCCTCCGTCGCCTGCGAAGCCGACAACGGTCACGTCCGTTTCCCCCCTCACGTCCAATGCAGCCCTGATTCCCGATAGCGAAGCTGCAGTTGCTTCGAACGCACAATAGACCATGGGTATTTTCAGACAGTGGCTGGGCCAGTACCCAGGCATGACGGCCCAGCAACACGCGGGTATCGTTACGATGGTCCGGTCCCCCAGCCCCTTCAACAGATATCTCATGACGAGGTTCGCGCCGCATCCAGGGCATCCCGTACTACCGGGGTACGCGTACTCCTCTTCAGGTATCGTCGTCCTGGGCGTCAGCGCCACCTCCTTTCTAGGCCTTCGACGTCGACCCACTCCGGCTCGGCTGCCTCGCCGCGTTCGGTCGTATCGATCATGTCCTTGAATATATTCTCCAATATGCCGGGTGTTATGTCCCGGCCGCCCAGGCCAGCGACGTAATTCTTTACCGTAGGGCGCTCAACCAACGGATAGAGCGAGCCGCAAATCTCGGTGTAGAACGCGCCCGCCGCTCCGTACGTATAGCTTCTGTCGAGGACCGCGATACCGCGAACCCTCTTTGCCAGAGTCCTGAACTCGTCGCGCGGGAAGGGGCGGAAGGCGCGGAGCCGCGCAAGTCCCACCCGAATACCCCTGGATCTCATGGAATCCACCACTTCCCTGGCCGTGCCTGCGGCCGAGCCCGCGACCACCAGAACGACATCAGCATCCTCGCACTCGTACTCGTCGAGGAGGCCGCCGTAGGACCGACCGAATGCCCGCTTGAATTCGTCCTCGACGGAGAGTATGCGTTCGTGGGCGGAGTCCATCGCCTTCATCGCCTTGTACCTGAACTCCATATATTGGTCCGGCCTGACGAGCGAGCCGAAGCCCATCGGCCTGCCCACTTCGAGCTTGATCTCGGGGTCGTACCCGGGCAGGAACGAATCGACCAGCTCTTGGTCGGGCACGTCGACCGGCTCAGAAGTATGAGACAGTATGAACGCGTCCTCAATGATCATCGCAGGCAGCATAACGTCCCTGCTCTCGCCGATCTTGTAGGCCATGACAACGGTATCGAGGACCTCCTGGTTGCTCTCGCAGAAGAACTGCATCCAACCGGTGTCCCTCTGGGCGACGGAATCCATGTGGTCGACCCACACACTCCAAGGAGGAGCCATCGCTCTGCTGACATTGGTCATGACGACCGGGGCCCTTGCGCTCGAAGCCCAGATGAGCACTTCATGCATGAGCGTGAGCCCGTGGGAACTCGTGGCCGTGTAGGTCCTTGCGCCGGCGATGGAGGCGGAGATGCATGCTGCCATGGCGCTATGCTCGCTCTCCACGGGGATGAACTTCGCATCCATCTCGCCAGAGGACACGAACTCCGCGAGCTTCTCTACTATCGATGTCTGCGGCGTGATCGGATAGGCCGCTATCACCTCTGCTCTGGAGACCTTTGCACCGTATGCCGAGGCATAATTGCCGGTCATCACCTTCCTCATCCCTCGCCCTCCTTGACCATAACGATGCATTTCGCAGGACACTCATTCGCACAAATCCCGCAGCCTTTGCAGAACTCCAGGTCGATCACCGGGATGCCGTCAACCAACTCAATCGTCGCATCAGGGCAGAATTTCCAGCAGAGGGTGCACTTCTTGCACTTCTCGAGGTCCACCACGGGATAGAACACCCTCCAGAGGCCTGTTTTGTTGATGGTGCTCGGCTCGCTCGATATGGGCGTCAACGGGATGGCCTCATATGACTTGGTCATATGACGACCTCCTTGGTGCGTTCGTAGGCGGCGCGAGCGGCGGCTACGTTTGCGTCCTTCTTCACAGGCGCCTTGTCGCGTATGCTCTCCAGCATCGATTCGAGGGATATGAGATCGCATATCCGGGCGAAGCCACCCATTATCGCGGTGTTGACTATCGGCAAGACTTTGGAGCCTATCTGATTCTCAGCAGCGATGGAGGTGGCGTCCAGCGTGTAGTACCGATATCCTGAAGGAAGTGCGTTAAGGTCCTTCCCGTCTGGGTAATTAATGAGGACATGTCCTCCTGTCTTGAGCCCGTTCAGGAGGTCCACGCCCTTCATGAGCGAGCTATCGAGCACCACGACATAGTCGGGTTCGTAGATGCTCGACCGGAGCCGTATTGGACGCGTATCGATCCTCGCATACGCGGTCACTGGAGCTCCTCTGCGCTCCACGCCGAAGAATGGAAATGATGCGACCTCGAACCCTTCCCTGAAAGCTGCGTTGGCCAGGACCTCGGATGCGATGACGACCCCCTGGCCGCCTCTTCCATGGAACCTGACCTCGATCATGAATGCACCCTGGTTCATGTGTTAGCACTTTCAAGATATTAATCATTCACCGAACTACGGGCGCACCACAGAGCGAGATTATTACATACTGGACCGACCTTCGTGAAGCTGTGAAAGGCCCTTTCTCCATGATGCATGTGCGCGCGCTCTGTCATGCCACCGAGAAGCTGGAGAGCGTCAAACAGACCGTGTTGAACGTGATAGGCGAGGCGGAACTCCAGGTCTCGCACACGTCGGGGCACCATGGGAACGAGATACTCATTGTAGAGGCACGCGTCGAAGACGCCCAGCGAGGTCTCGAACTCTTCCACAAATTGAGCGATTCCGACAAGGAGATGGTGCTTAACACCCTGGAGAAGAGGGTTGACGAATCGTGCAACCTCTTCCTGAGAGTCGACAAACAGGCTGCGTTCCGTGGGAAGATGACTCTCGCGCAGAACGACGACGCAATTGCGGTCAGGATGAAGGTGACGGCGTACCCTGCCAAGAAGGAGATTGTGGTGAGAATGCTCCGCGATATGCTTGAGAACGCAGAAGAACGGCGGACTCGCGCGCCAGCACCTTGAGCTGCAAATACGATTCATTGATATATCGAAGCATTCATTTCACACACCCAGCGAGCAAGCGCCCCAGCAGGGGTAGCCAAGCCTGGTCAACGGCGCAAGGCTTAGGACCTTGTCCAGAAGTGGTTCCGCGGTTCGAATCCGCGCCCCTGCACCTCTTGTTATACTGAAAGGGCGTTCGACGCGAAAGAAACCGCAACCGCCGAGCTGTTCCCAATAGGGATTCTATTTCGGGGCTTTGATTGCACGAATGACCAGGAATACTACTAAGGCGACAGGTGCAATTATGAGAATCGCACCAAGTATCTCTTCATTCTCGTGGATTAGGGTCATTCCAGAGATTACACCGAGAAATAGTGCCACGAACACGAGTGCTCCGATGACGGGTGGCACGGACCTAACTCTCCACCTCACGCTCATTTCGTAGGGTTCACTTGCATGTACCACCCTTCCTGAAGATGGTCCGAAGCCAGCCATGAATGTCACAGAGATACGATTGAAGCGCGAGGGCATATAGGTTATCGGGGAAGTCCAACTGTAAGGGCATCACGGACATCAGGGCCATCGAGACAAGGAAGAGGATGCTTGACTAAGAAGGGTGCCCTCTGTACCATCATTGGCCTGAGCCGCCCTTCGACTGAAACGAATCGCAGCCAGATTCGAACTCGGAGGCGGAGAGGAACTTGCGGTATTTGCCATCGGGAAAGCACCCACGGTGGCTCCCCCTTTGGCTGTACCATTCACAACGCCTGCAAGTTCGTCCCGAGGATTTCCTCAAGGACGCTAGAATCTTACGCTCCTCCGATGTGTAGCCATTCTCATCCGCAACCATGCCCGTCGCCCACACCCAGATGGCCGTTGCAGGATAGAATCGTTGCCATGACCCGGCCGCCGACCATAAATACCAAACCCGCCAATAACCGCTTCCGTGAAGTTCGTCTATTGCCACAAGTGCAAGGAGCTACGCGTCAAGCCTTGGTACAGCACGCGCCCGCGTTGCTCGCGCTGTCGGGACGACGGGAGGGAGATCAAGGTGCCAAGAACGTCCCTTTCCTTCGTCGTCTACGCACTCATCCTTGTGACTTTCGTGCTGGTATACCTCTACACTAGAACCGATAACAGGCTTTACGTATTCGGGGGTGTCGCCACGTTGGTAGCGTGTTTTATCGCTCAAGCCTATGAGTTATCGCAGGGGGAGCGAGTTGCTCGGTCCAGAATAAGGTCCACAAAATCAGATGCCGAAGCCTTCAGGAAGAAAGGCTGGCTCTAGCTGGAATGATATCGTCACTCTCTGGATGCCGTCTTCTGGAAGATCACAGCACGCCGATAGGATATCTCCCGACCCAGGCGGGCTCCGCTCGATCCGAAGTATGACGGCATCACCGACAATGGTGTGGAGGTGCAGAATAACGTGAGGAGTCATGAGAGGGTGGGAGATGTTCGTGGCGATGCCCAGGATCATGCTGTTCAGAGAATCGAACGAATCCACCGGTTCCCCTCGCAGGACTGCGGTCGCCTCCGCGGCTAAACATTCGGACACCGTTGTATGCGCTGGCACATCGAGTGGTCTGTCCAGCTGCACAACGCATCGCGCGCCTAACGACGCCTTGAGGAATACGGGCAGGATCGATTCTGGATTGCATCTGCTCGCAGGGTTCGCATTCACATCGTCAGGTACCGCCTCAACGCGGTACATGCAGAGTTGCAGTGAGGATATCAGAATGGCGACTGCGAAGAACACCATCGCGTCCATCAGGGCGAGCTGCCCCCTGTCGTTGAAGCTACAACGAGCCGACATATGCCACCACCTCCGCAACGGCGCTTCCAGAGACGCCATATCGCAGGTTGAACAGCCGATTGTGCCACCCAGCATCAGCGCCCGTCGGTTCCGTTTGATTCCCCAGGCTGAGCAGAAGCTCCTGCCAAGGGTGAATTACTGAGACGGAAATCGCCCAGACGCCAGGCCATGTGCTCCCGTTGTCAAGCAGAGACGAGTTAACGAACCGTACTGATTCGACTGTTGCATCGGCTCCACATTTGTTCGAGAGCGCAAGCATGAACGTTCCCACCAAATCCTCGGCCTGTTGCTCGCACGAACTGACAGCTTCCAGTACGCCTCTGCCTTCCATGACCCATACGTTTGTGCCAATCAACAACAATGTGCCGGTAAGCACGAATAGTAGCACCGGCAAATCCTCAAAGAATCCGCCGATGCCGAGATGGTCGTCCCGCATCGAACAGCGCATCCCTTGCTTGAGTGCATCTGTGAACCTGCTACACGCAGACTACACAGACAGAATGGATAGATGCACCCCGGGGCGCAATCGTAAAGCATGGAATGTGAGCCCAGATCGGTCGGCAGGAAGCAGCTGATCCCTGCACTCAGCAGTGAAGTCAAATGCCCGCACAATTACCGAAACGACGACGAGTTGCTCCTCGAGGTGGAGTGCAGCGAGTGTCCTGGCACACAGGACCTCACGAACAACAGGTGCCTTGCTGGAATATTGCAGATACTGTGCTCCGAGGCCAGACCGAACATCATCATCCTGAAACGCCACATACACAGGAGGTATCGGGAATCTGCCCTGTTGCCAGTGTTGGAAGCTGCCTCTGACCTTGCTGCGATGAACAGGGCGCTTTCGACGCGTCCAGAACCGTCAGACAGGAGGTGTCAGACATGCGAGGCCAGTGTTCCCAGATTGGTCAACAGAGTCAGGCGGGAGCTGCTGGATAGCCCCATGGAATTCATTTCCGACAGGCGTGGCACGATCACCCGATTACATGAAGAGTTGGGCGACGTCGATTGCATGCACGCGCCAGCCTGCGTACGGCGTGCTCTGGGAGTGGATTCGGGCCGAGGAGGGAATCCTTAGATGCCTCCTCGAGGTCGCCTCCCTCGCATTCTCAATAACCCCGATGCGGAAGATATTCCGCCGCCGTGCCAGCCCGACCCAGTGACGCGTGAGCAGGTCCGTTTCCAGGCGATGCGCCAGGGCGAGACGAGGCCCTGTTTCGCTTCCTCGTGGCTCATGAGAGAAGAGTACTCAGACGGCGACATAGCAGACAGATACTCGGTCGACGGCGTCGACGTCATCGTGGTATCCCATAAGAACCGCAGCAGCGGTTCGTACCTCATCTACCCCCCCGAGTATCAGATGAACCCCAGACAGCTCCAGGTCCTCACAGAGGCGATGAATCGCCTCAGCCGGTTTAGGCCCGGGGAAATGCAGGTCGAATCGATCTCGATCATACGCGCGCACATGAGAACGATGGCGAAGGACGTCGTCTACTCTATCCTCGCCCGGCAAGAGGGCGATTCAAAGGGAGAAGAGCTTGAGAGAGAGGCGGACGAGCTATCGACAATCATATGCAGATACACGGCGGGATACGGCGTCCTTGAAACCATGTTGAGAGATCCACGGGTTCAGGACGTCTACATCGACGCGCCTTCGGGTCAGGCGCCGGTGCACGTCGTGCTGAGGTCGAATGCTGTCAGCGCCGTCAGACAGAAGTGTCGGACGAACGTCTTCGTCGGTAGACGTGACCTGCAGGCCTTCGTGTCTAGAGTCAAGTTCGAGACGGGACTGCCCTTCTCGGAGGCGGTTCCGGTCCTCGAGGCGGACATAAAGGACCTTCGCTCAAGGGTGACGCTCGTGTCGCCTCCTTTGAGCGACAGAGGGGTTTCCGTGGCCGTTAGGAGGCATTCTGAGAGGGTGTGGTCGTTGCCCCACCTGATCGCCAACAGCTCGCTCTCGCCGCTGCTCTCGGGCTTCCTGTGGGCTTGCACTATCGGAAGGAGAGCGGTGTTGATAGCCGGGAGCAGGGGGGCTGGAAAGACGACACTGCTCTCGGCCCTGTTGCTCGAATTTCCTCTTTCGCAGAGAATCCTCCTGATAGAGGATACGCCAGAGGTCCCTGTGGCAAGGATGCAGGAACTCGGATACGACATCCAGACCCTTAGATTCTCACATAGGGACGCTGCGGGCAGAGGCCTCGACGCCAAGGACGCCCTGAAGGTGAGCCTGCGAATGGGCGAGAGCGCGATCGTCATAGGAGAGGTGAGGAGCCACGAGGCCAGCGTCCTGTACGAAAGCATGCGCGCTGGGAGTGCGGGGTCTTCCGTTCTGGGCACGATACACGGCAACTCGGCCAAGGGTGTCCTCGACAGGGCGGTCGAGGACCTCGGGGTCTCGGAGAGAGCATTCTCGTCAACGGACATCGTCGTGGTTATCGGTCTGTTGCGGTCCCCCGACGGCACGCGTTTCAGTAGGCGAGTAGTTGAAGTGGCAGAAGTCAGGCAGGAGGGATCGTCAGTGAGGCTCGTGAACCTATTTGAAACCGACCCAGAATGTTCATGCGCCAAGCCCACAGCGGCGTTTTCGGCCGGATGCGACACGGTGGCTGGCATCGCAGACGCGCTCGGTAGGAGCCCCGAGGACCTTCTCGATATCATAAGAGCGAAGGCACACGCCGACCAAGTGCTCGCAGACACTCGCACGGGCACAGGGTCGCGGCGCCTTGAATGCACCGACGACATGAGGGTGAGGTCAAACGAACTCCTCACCAGGGACCTGTTCAATTCCGCATCTCCGGAGGCGGGTCTGAGGCAATGGATGGCATCGTATGAGACCCGATTCAGTGGGTTGTGAGTGGCGAAGCAGACCGTTCTCTCGGGTCTGCCACGTCTTGGCTTCATTGGACCGACGTCTACCAGGCTCTGCTCGATCCGGCAGCCGCGTGCGCTCTGTCAAGGCAAGATTCCGCAAAGATGGACGGGGCCGAGAATCCGCAGCGCGTGCGCGACGCCGAGCCGAGTTGTCAGGTGATCTTTCGCGATCATCGATTCCCACTGGCGCGGACACCGTCCTGTCTGCAGCGAGGGGAATCGTGGTGGTTACGGGAGCTCCTCTGGTCGCGCTGGTAGCACTGCTTCTCGCGATGAAGCGGATGGACTTGGCGGCTCTTTCGATGTTCCTCGTGGTCATTCTTCCGATGCTGTCCAGGGAGGTTCTACTGTCGTATCCCAGAATCGTAGCGTCCAAGAAGGGAGCCCAGGTTGCGCGGAGCTCAACAGACGACCTTACACTCATAATCATGAGCCTCAGGCACGAGCCGTCCTTGCCCAAGGCCATGGCGCTCGCCGCAAGTCGGAGTTCGGATTTCGCAGCGGAGCTGAGGGAGAGCATATGGTCGGTCATATCCGGGGTGCACTCGACGTTCGAAGAGGCCCTCCATGACCTGGCGAAGAAGTGGGCAGGCCACTGTGGGGAGCTCAAGCCTGCTGTGCGCGCCATGATAACGGCATCGTGCGAAGCCACGGAGGCTGGAAGGAGGAGGGCTCTGGATAGGGCGAACGATGCTCTGGTTACAGGCGCGAAGTGTCGCATTGAGGAGTATACCCTATCGCTCTCGGTTCCCAGCATGATTCTCTTCGGCATTGGCATACTGCTGCCGATGATGGTGGGTTCGTTCTTGCCGATGTTGTCTTGGGACATATGGACTGTAGACTCGATGCAGGCACCGCCCAGCGAAGTGCACTCAGGCGGCATCGCGCTTCAGACCGTCGTGCTGATGAACATCGTGTTTCCAGCGGTGGCCCTGCTGGTTGCGTTGGATGCCGTGTCCAAACATCCGATGGCCAGGCCGGTTCACGGAGACCCTCGCTACAACCATTCAAGGCTCGCTGCCGAAGCGTGCGCCGCATTATCCTTTTCCTTGGCAGGCTTGGCGGCTTCTCACCTACTACTGGATGGCCCCGTGGAATACGTCTTGTGCGTGCTCTCCGTCGTGGTGCCCGCCTCTCTTCTACTGACCGTACACGGTTCGGGCACAGCGCCTCAAGGCGACCGAGATGAAAGGGAGCGAATCGAGGACCTACTTTTCAGTGCCGGAGCGAGGTTGGTCGACGGGGAGAACCTAGAAATCGCCATGCATGGAGCACGCATTGACCGAAATAGTCACGACCTACTGCGACAGACGGGCAACGCCACGCACGTTCAGGAAGGATGCCGCAGGGCATACGATGAATGGTCCAATGAGGAGAGGGCGCTGGGAGTCGTGACCGAGGCGGCGTCAAAGGATGAATCACAGGCAGGAATCCTTGCGATGGACCTCGCGGGATATGTGAGGGAGGTTGCCGAGCTGGAAGCGGTCTTAAAGAGGCGCCTCAAGCCGACGCTGTCCATGATGCGGCTGACGACCCATGCCCTAGCACCGATCATGCTTGGCGTAACACACACGATCTACGGGTCCTTGACATCGATTGGGGGAGGCGCAAGCGGCCTTTCGCCAGGGGCGCTGTTTGCCATTCTGGCTGCGTTCCTGGTTGAGATTAACATCGTAGTAGCCTACTTCGCGTGGGGCATAGGAGAACAACGGCGGCTATGCACATTGGCGTACTCGATTGGCTCGTGCATGCTCGTCGCCGTCTTGATACTGTCAGCCGTCGTGCTTGCGACTTTATGATGCGCCGAATCGCTCTACGCGAGCTTGTCCATGTTCCTCATGAGGAGTGCCAGCTCCTTCTGGTCGAAGGCTCGCGAATCAACTGGCAGTATTAGCCTGCAGCCGCTCTGTGAGATGTGGTCGTTGACCTGGTCCACCATTCGGAGGACCTTCGTGAAGTCGTTGTTCGAAACGAGGTACTCGATCCCGTCCAGGATGATGATGCCATCGTCGGTGTCTTCCGCGAACTTTACGAGCATGTGCGCGAGTATGCCCAGGTTCGTAGGCGATATGACCTTGTCTCCCGTTCGCGTGGCCAGCCAGTAGACCGGCGTCTCCTCCAGTCCGTATTTCTCCTTGATGAGCTCCGGGTGCTGACGGGTCACCGCCAGGCCCGCAGTCTTCCCCTTGCCAGCTCCGGCATTCGTGGAAACGATGTTCACGAACGCATCGAAACTCATGTGTGGAGGAGACTCCTGCACGATGTAGGATCTCCCCGGCCTGAGATCGTACTTCCTCGATACGGACAGACGGGGCTCCTTCTGACTGAGTCTAGATTTGCTCTTCTTGAAGAAGAGACTCATCTAATCACTCCACATCGTGAGTACCGAACTGAGGGCGATCTCGTTCGTCGGTTTGAGCAGAAAATCCTTGGCCCCCGCCTCGAGGCTCTGCTGGATCAGCCTCTTGTTGATGATCGAGCTCATCGCGATGACCACCGCATCGGGGTTCATCGCAAGTATCTCCTTGGTAAGATCGACTCCTGACCGGTCAGGCAGTATCATGTCAACGAAGGTGAATCTCGGCCTCGATTCCTTGAACACACTGATCGCCCCCTTGAAATCGCCGGCTTCTACGACGTCGTGAAAGCCAGCTCTGACCAGGAGTTCTGTGAGAACTCTTCTGAAGGCCTCGGAATCGTCCACCACTAGTATCTTCATCGTACCATCCCACCTATTGACCTGTTAACACGCAACCCATAAATGACCTTTATCGTTCAAAGGCGAGGGGTGAGATGGGCAGGCAATCGTGTTCCTGGCGCCAGGCCCTTCCAGCTACTTGTTTTTGGAGCACGGCGGTCGGTGTTCGACCTGCGTGCTTACTTGGAAGGGACTTATAGGCTACCCATCTCGATAATTCTATTGGCAATCATGCGCCATAAAACTTGCCTTGGACCACTCGCAACACGAGCGTCTGTGGACAAACAGTTATATACTGGCACCGTCATACTTCGAATCGTATTTTAACTCACAAGTTTTCGCCGATGGTGTCATTTCATGACAACGAATGAGGAGATAAAGAAGGGCACGACCACGATAGGCATCGTGTGTGAAGACGGAGTCGTCATGGCGACCGAGATGCGGGCGACCATGGGGACGCTGATTGCTCACAAGACCACACAGAAGCTGTTCAGGATAGATGGCAACCTGGGCCTCGCAGTCGCAGGGGTCGTTGGTGACGCCCAGTCTTTGGCCAGATACATCACGGCCGAGGTGGAGCTGTACAAGTTGAAGAGGGGGCAGCAGATGACTGTGAGATCTGCAGCCACCTTGACTTCGAACATACTCGCAGGAAGCAGGTTCTACCCCTACTGGGTGGGCCTCATATTAGGTGGCGTCGACAAGGACGCAGGTCACGTCTACGCGTTGGACATGGTCGGAGGAGCGATTCCAGATGAATATGTCACGACGGGATCTGGCTCGCCATATGTCTATGGCGTGCTTGAGGACCACTACCAGAAGGGGCTATCGGTAAGTGACGGAATCGACCTGTCGATCAGGTCGCTACATGCTGCGATGAAGCGCGATTCGGCATCCGGGGATGGCATGTCTGTAGCTTCGATAAAAAGCGACGGATTCTCCTTCCTCGACGAGAAGGAGATTCACAAAAGACTAACCAAGATGAAGCTCTCATCCTGAGGCGTTCTTAGATTCAGTCACATAAAGACGGCGCATAATCACCGAAGCACATTAGCCTACTAATCGAGTTGAGTGAAGCCAATGGGCGTAGAGAAGATTCTAGAAGATGCAAGAGAAGCGGTAAAGAAGACGATACCATCGCACATCGAAGTAACGGAAATTGACTTCGAAGGCCCAGAGATAGTCATATACACCAAGAATCTGGACGAGTTCGCCAAGAACAACGACCTCGTAAGACAGCTTGCGCAATCGCTTCGGCGGCGGGTCGCCATAAGGCCTGACCCATCGATGCTTGCGGACCCCTCGAGTGCCGAGGAGCAGATCCGCAAGATCATACCTGATGAGGCCAAGATCGTCAACATTTATTTCGAGGATGACACAGGCGAGGTGACGATCGAGGCGATATCACCTGGCCTCGTGATAGGAAAGCATGGTGCGATTCTTAACGAAATCAAGAAGGAGATCGGCTGGGCTCCGAAGGTCGTCAGAGCGCCGCCGATACCCTCCAAGACTGTCAGCGAAATACGCAACTACTTGAGGAAGGTGCAGGACGAGAGGAAGGATTTCCTGAAGAAAGTCGGACGGCGTCTCATGCGCCAGCGCATGAACGATGAGACCTGGCTACGAGTTACAGCACTCGGAGGTTTCAGGGAGGTCGGGAGGAGCGCGTCACTGCTTTCCACGAGGGAGAGCAAGGTCCTGATAGATTGTGGCGTGGCTGTGTCCGCAGATGACAATGGTTCGACGCCATATCTGAGCGCCCCAGAGTTGTTTCCGCTGGACACGCTCGACGCCGTTGTGATAACACATGCTCATCTGGACCATTCAGGACTCGTGCCAGTTCTTTACAAGTACGAGTACGATGGACCGATCTACTGCACTCCGCCGACAAGAGACTTGATGTCACTGCTTCAGCTCGACTTCATCAAGGTGGCGGTCGGCGAAGGCAAGAAGGCTCCGTATGAGTCATCGCACATCCGAGACGCCGTCGTGCACTGCATACCGTTAAAATACGGCGAGACTACGGACATATCGCCTGATGTCAGGCTGACTCTACAGAACGCTGGCCACATTCTAGGATCATCGATAGCGCATTTCCACGTCGGTGATGGTCTGTACAACATAGCATTCACAGGCGACATCAAATTCGAGAAATCATGGCTCTTCAACGCCTCGGTGAACAAGTTCCCACGCCTTGAGACGCTGGTCATAGAGTCCACCTACGGCGGCTATCGCGACATGCAGCCGAGCCGTCAGGAGGCGGCCAACCAGATCAAGGAAGTCGTCCGAGCGACGCTCGCCCGTGGCGGTAAGGTGCTGGTGCCAGTTTTCGCAGTCGGGAGGTCCCAAGAAGTCATGCTCGTGCTCGAGGAGCTGATGAGGAATCATCACATACACACGGTTCCCATCTACCTGGACGGAATGATTTGGGAGGCCACTGCAATACATACTGCATACCCTGAGTACCTAAACAGCCAGCTCAGGACACAGATATTCCAGATGGGAGAGAACCCGTTCCTTTCCGAGATATTCAAGAGAGTCGACAGCCCGGACATGCGGGAGAGGATATGCCATGACCCGGAACCATGCATAGTCTTGGCGACGAGCGGCATGATGAACGGCGGACCGGTCATGGAGTACTTCAAATCCTGGTGCGACGAACCGAACAACACGATAGTCTTCGTGGGTTTCCAAGCGGACGGCACGATGGGCAGGAAGATTCAGAAGGGATGGAGCGACATCACGCTCAACGAGCGCGGAAAGCAGCTGTCCCTGAAGATGAAGATGGACACCGAGACGGTCGACGGATTCTCAGGACACTCTGACCGCAGGCAACTGGTCAACTACGTAAGCACCCTTGAGCCACGGCCTGAGAGGATTATCATCGGCCACGGCGACGACCATAAGTGCTCAGACCTGGCCAGTGCCCTGTACAAGAAGTTTGGCATAGAGACCCGTGCCCCATTGAACCTCGAGACAATCCGTCTGAAGTGACGCTCATCTCAACGCGATCCTAGGCCGCGATCCCTTTTCTCCGAGGAGGACCACGCGACTGTCCTCCCTTTCCATTATGAGTTCGAGGGACATGCGTTCAGCGATTCGCTTCGAGAACTCCCTGACCTTCGAGTGTGAGGGCATGTTTGCCATGGTCATCCTCGACCTCGAGTCGCCAACGAACACATACCCTTTCGGCTCGATAAATGTCGGATCGGCAATCTCATCTAGCTTCGCGTATTCATCCTCCCAGCCAAGGTTCCACCCGTCCACGAGCGTGTGGCGCACGACCACGCGCGTATCCAAGGATGGAAGGAGGGCGAGGGTCTCCTTGAGGCTGTCCCAGGCCCTCGATGACTGAGGAACGCAGAGTCGCTCGAACAATTCCCGATTCGGCGCCGCGACAGTGACATAGAGCTGCGTCGGCAGCGTGCTGAGGTTCTCGATGGCTTTTGGCACTGAGCCATTGGTCACCAGGAAGGTCGTCATGCCCCTTCGTTCGCACAGTCCGATGAATTCTCCCAGATGCGGATAGAGAGTGGGCTCGCCCGAAAGGGAAATCGCCACCTGGTTTGGCAGCCTAGCCTCCTCCCACATCCCGGGGTCGCACCTGCTATCGCCTTTGAATCCTGATACCAGCAGCCTCTGCTCTCTGATGCACCCCTCTAGCAGCGCTTCCGGTTCGAGACATTCCGAGCCCTCGAATCCGGTCATTCCGTGGAAGCGCCAGCAAAAGAGACATCTGAAGTTGCATATGTTCACAGATGGTGTCATCTGCAGGCATTTATGAGACTCGACACCGTAGAACTCTTCCTTGTAGCAGGGCCTGCCGTAAATCAGCTTCTGCCTCATCCAATGACAGAGCTTGACTGCTCCTGTGCCACCGACTATGCGATATTGTTGCTTTTCCAGCTGATTCAACGCACTCGTGGCCAAGGCCGAGCAACCCCCCTAGAAATCCGCAAGGCTTCGTGATTTGCGCCCATTGCTCTTGCCGCTCGCTTCCTTCCGCTGGAGGAATCCTTCACCCGAGCTCATTCGTCTAATGTTGGCCATGGCATCACTGACTTCTTCGGAGCCGGGATCGGTTCCCAGAAGATAGGCGATGTCTCCTTCATCCAGACTCGCCTCCGCGCCAATGCTGGCGAGCAGTTCTTCATCCAGCTTCACCATGGTCGACAGGTAAGGCAGTACCGAACTGCCCACGCGTTTGACTGACGTGTGAAGGATGGGAGATAGTTTCGAACACAGCGCTGCCCGCGACGCCCGGATGGATTTGGAGCGAGACATCACGATGAGGTAGCTTGGAAAGCCATACCTGGATTTGCGTTGCCTTCTCCCGCCTTCGCGCGCAAGAGAGACTCCGGCGGTCATCAACTCCTTCGCGTATGACCAGAGACCGTAATGTTGTAGCATCCGAGTTCGTCTCAGGTATATGTCCGACCGGGATAGGGCGTCGAAGGCAGCAGCCATCTCGGACGGCGTTTTGAACTCCTGCGGTATGCTCTCTTCGACCCAAAGTATCAGCTCATCCGGAGTCTTGTCTAAGTTCAGGGTAGCGTTCCTAGCATCCTTGACAGAAGTGGCTTCGAACATATCGTCCAGGGCAATCTGGAGCTCCACTTCCTGATTCCTCTCGCCCAACGCGTCGGCGTCGCCCACGCCGATGCTCTGCCGGCCTTCGATGAGCATCTGCAGATCGTTTATCGCCCCTCTCATGTCGCCGCCAGCGTTTATCGCCACCTTCTCGAGCACCGCCGCGTCCACATCAAGCCCTTCCTCTGAGCATATGCCCGCCAGCACCCCGATAACGGATTTATCCCAGAGCCTGGAGAAGTTAACCTTCTCGGCCAGAGTCTTTACGGCCGATGCTTTTCTGGTTAGAGCGTAGTAATCGTTCACGATGAGGATTATGGGCTGACTAGTCTCTCTCAGCGTCTCGCTTATCGCCTTGGCTCCGCCGTAGTCCTCCCTCCCGAAAAGGTTGTCAGCCTCGTCGAGCACAATCAGCTTTCGTTTGCCCTCCGCGGTTGTCAGAAACTCCCCGCTTTCCGAGAACGTCTGGCTTATAGAACCGATCCCCGCAACTCGCCTTATCGATTCGGCGTTTCTGTGGTCGGATGCATTCATCTCGATTATATCCCATCCGTAGTCGTTCGCCAGCGCGAGAGCGGAACTCGTCTTGCCTGTTCCAGGCTCGCCGCTCAGCACAAGTGCCTTCTTTCTTGGGATGCCGTTCTTCCAGGAGTCCGCCCACCGCCTCATGGACCGAACCGCATTGTCATTACCCTCAACCTGGGATAGAGACGTCGGCCTATACTTCTCAGTCCACTCTTCGCTCATCTTCTTGAGATGTATAGACAACCTGTATTATAGAATGACACCGAGGGAGGTGAAGCGTGGCAAAACTGCGACTGAAATCGCGATGAACAGCACGCAAGTGTAAAAGTATCTGTGGAAGATGTTTGAGATTAATGTTTTTATGTACCAGCTAAACATCACCCGAGACGATGTAATAACTCGTGTGGCTGGAAGCCATCTCGCCGGACGTTTTGTCCGAGTCATCCAAGCGCTCCTTGCTGTCCGATATCTCCATGCCTGGTAGTCTGTGCTTGGAGTATTCCTCCTTGCGATCGTCGATATCCATAGTTAGGTATATCGCCGTGACTTCTATGCTGGAGTGTCCCAGGTTTTGCTGGAGCGTTCTTAGGTCTATGCCTGATTTCAACGCGTGAACCGCATGAGTATGCCGCAACACGTGCGGATGCCTCTTGTCTTTATCCAGACCGACTTCGGACCCATACTTGTGTATGAGCCGTTCTATCTGGCGTCTGGACAGTGGTCCTCGTTTGTTCGATACGAAGAGCGGGTCCTTCCTGTTCTTACGTGTACCGATGTAGTCGCGCAGCATCGTCTTGGTCCAACCATTGACGATAGGCACCTTGCGTCCCTCGCGATGCCTCTTCGCATGCTGAACCGTGATCTCGCCCGACTCAAGATCCACGTCACCAATTGTCAAGGCCGCTAACTCGCCGACCCGTATCCCGGTCTCGTATAGCATCTTGATGATCAAGCGGTCTCGCATGCGCCTAGGCGCCTCGAGCAAGCTTTTCAATTCTCCTTCCTTGAGATACTTTCGCATGGCGGGTCCCATCCCTTGAATCATGCAGACGAATGTCCGACAATCAATCGATTTGTGCCTATTTAAAAATGTCGTATTTTCCGGCGAAAACGCCCTGGGGCGCGACACTCCCTTCGGTAACCCCCAAAAAGCGTCAACAAATGCCCTATTTGTTGCCGTTTCCTGCCAATCGACCTTCTCATTTGCCTTATCCAGATGTAGAAGGCGACACAAAGCATGATACAATATAGCACGGTAGCTGAGAAAATCTCTAAATCACCTGGAAGTTACAGGCAAAAAGCATCGATCAGGCAAGGATTTCGACCCATTGCCCCTTTAGGGGCAATACAGACGATGGTAAGAGTATCTTCCACTGCTACTATATATGTCGGTTGCGCGTTAGGCGTTGTTTGTCTACCATTGACATAAACTTTCGTCCGACGACGGCAGACGGCGTGCCATGTCATAACACGACACTCGCATTTCGACGATTTGATTTGCCAAACTAGAAAGATCAGTGCAATTCTCGCACAAAAGAAGCGCGTGAACAATAGCGGATTATTCCGAGCATTCCTCGGCTGATTGCGTTTCAAATGGACAAGCCAGATATATATCACATGACATCGAAATTAATATTGAAGAACTAAGAGAGCCTTGGGATTCTACACTTCGAGAAGGAGCTCGGCCCCTTCGGTGATCAGGTGCGGCAAAATTGTTGTAGATAAATTAACAGTGGCAGCAACGATACAGACGCATAATATTTACCTCTGAGATATACCGATAGCCGAAAACCAGCAGGAATAGTACAAAAAATGTACATTCCGTAGATGCGAATGGAAGCAGAAGATGCGCATCTAAGTCTGAAGATTCAGCACCCCGGTGTTCGCAGAAGACGGAGCAAAGATCGCCTAGTCAAACGGAGTGCAAACCGTAAGGAACCGGCACGCGGAAATCTGTGAATTAGGTACATCCTCTTATGCCCCGTTAGCGGAGCCAGGTTGAGCGCCATCGTGCTCGATATCTCTCTCGAGATGAGGCGCCCGAAACGCGATAGCCTGAGTGGGCAGCTCACATTAAACGTCGTTGGGGGCTCATGGAAATCGCACATCCCAGATATCGTGTTTGAATGTGCAACATATTGCAGTGTTCTCGACGCCGTAGTATCGATTGCAGTGGAAACGATTGTCTGCAAATATGTCGAAGGCTGGAGCTGATTCAATTCGCATTCAGTAACAACCGTAGGACGCGGAAATCTGGTTCAACCAAGCGATATCTCACGACAGTTCACAGCATTTATGCGCTCGCCTCTCCCGGAATGGTGGGGACGAATTATAGAACTGAAAAACAGGAGAAGCTGCTCGGATTTGGAGGAGTGGAATTCAAAGCGAGACACTCTCGATGACCGGATTCCAGGAATGGTTCCTGAGACTGACGCAGCAATAGAAAAATGAAAAGAAAGGGGGCTAAAATCTGCCCCCTTGGAGAGTTTGCCTTCACATCATGCCTGGAGGCATGCCACCCATGCCACCCATACCGCCCATGCCTCCGCCTGGAGGAGCCTTCATGTCGGACGGGCTCATCTTCTTGGACGCTATGACATCGTCGATCCTAAGGACCATCGACGCCACCTCAGTCGCGGACTCTATGGCCTGCCTCTTGACCCTCAGAGGCTCGATTACGTTGGCCTTCATCATGTCGGAAACCTTGTTCTTCATTACGTCCACGCCAAACGCCTTCCCGCCCTTCTTCGTGTGAGCGTTCTTCAACTCGATGAGCACGTTAATCGCATCCATTCCAGCGTTCTCGGCAAGGGTCCAGGGGATGACCTCCAGAGCCTCTGCGAACGCCTCAATTGCGAGTTGCTCACGGCCGCCAACGCTCTGCCCGTAGTCACGCAGTCTCAGTGACAGCTCTATCTCTGAGGATCCTCCGCCCGAAACCACAACGCCGTCCTCGATTGACACTGAAACGACCTTGAGCGCATCGTGCAATGCGCGCTCCGCCTCGTCGACAACATGCTCCGTACCACCTCTAACCAGCACCGAAACCGCCTTCGGATTCCTGCATCCAGTCACGAAAGTCATGTCGGAGTCTCCGATCTTGACTTCCTCCACCGTCTGCGCCTTTCCCAGCTCGGAAGGGGAGAGGTCGTCGAGGTTAGTCACTACCTTGCCGCCAGTTGCCTTGGCCAGCTTCTCCATGTCGGACCTCTTGACGCGCCTGACGGCGTACAGACCTTCCTTAGCCATGTAGTGCTGCGCGAGGTCATCGATACCCTTCTCGCACATGACTACGTTCGCGCCGGACTTCTTGATCTTGTCAACCATTCCCTTGAGGGTATTCTCCTCCTCGTCAAGGAACTTCTGCATCTGCATTGGATCCCTGATCTGGATCTTCGCCTCAACCTCGGTCTTCTTGATCTCAAGCGCAGAGTCGATGAGGGCGATTCTGGCGCCTTTCATGGTTCTCGGCATCCTCGGGTGGACGCGCTCTTTGTCAAGGACGATTCCCTTGATGAGCTCAGTGTCCGCCACAGATCCGCCGTGCTTCTTCTCGACCTGGACGTTGTCGATATCCGCCGTGTACTTTCCGCCAGTTTCTTCGGCTATCGAAGAGACGGCGTCGACTGCGAGTGTAGCAAGGGTCTCCTTCTCGCCTCCCACGCTCTTGCCAGTCATGGCAGTCATCGCAACGAGCCTCAGCATCTTCTTGTCTGTCGGAGAGATCTTCACGCCGATCCCTTTCAAGATCTTCACGGATTCCTGTGCTGCGAGCTTGAAGCCATTCGCAATCACCGTCGGGTGAACGTTCTGCTCGATCAGCGCCTCGGACTTCTTCAGAAGCTCTCCGGCGACCACGACGGCTGATGTCGTACCATCACCGCATTCGTTGTCCTGGGTCTTCGATATCTCGACGATCATCTTGGCCGCAGGGTGCTCGATATCAAGTTCCTTGAGTATCGTCGCGCCGTCATTTGTCATTACTATGTCGCCCATGCTGTCCACGAGCATCTTGTCCATGCCCTTTGGACCGAGCGTGCTCCTTACCGCATCGGCAACGGCCCTGGCCGCCATAATGTTGTTCGCGTGTGCTGTGCGGCCTCGGGTCGTTTCCGTGCCTTCTCTTAGTACAATCACTGGTTGGTTTCCCAACATCTATTCTGCCTCCAGTTTCTCAAGTATGACAGAGCTTCTATATAAAATGCGCGCATCGAACGGTTGCTGATCTCCTGCCCTGTGAGGTCTAGAAAGCGCTGATTAGCTGGATGTCTCGCTCCTTGCACGACTCCCTGAGCGTCGCTTGCGTCTGAGGGCCGACCTTGGCCTCGATTCCATCCAAAACCAGGCCGTGGTCTTCAAGGCAATCTCGAAGGCGAGAGGCAGCAATCGGCTTTGGGTTCCACGAGTCCCACATCACCCTCCTCACACCTGCATCGGCGGCTGATTCGATTAACGATTCTAGCAAGTGCCTGGAATCTGATATCCCCGGGATGATTGGAGCGGCCATGAGGTAGACGTCGACATCCGCATCGACCATGGCTGAGAGCGCCTCGAACCTCGCCTTCGGAGGGGGGGCATCGGGCTCGACGGCACGTGAAACCCGCTCGTCGACGCATGCGATGCTGAGGCCAACCTCGATGCCACTCCAGCCCGTAAACAGGTCGATGTCTCGAGTAACGAGACTGGATTTGGTCAGTACGCTCGCCTGCGCGCCGTAACGCTTGAGCATCGAAAGACACCCGCGCGTGAGCCCGTGTTTAGCCTCGATTGGCTGATAAGGATCTGTCACCGTGCCCACACCGTAAACCCCGTCCTTGCCGCGCTCGAGCTCCTTCTTCAGCATCTGCACGATGTTGACTTTAACCTCGACAATCGACCCCCAAGCGTCGCCAATAGCGAATCTGGTGACATCTTGAGCGTAACAGTATGCGCATGAGTGCGCGCAGCCCCTGTAGGGGTTGACCGCTCTGTCCAAGCCAGGCAGCCGAGATGGGGCGCTCGCAGTAGAACATCGCACCAGCCTCACCTCCAGGCAGATCACCTCCAGAAGTCCTCTATGCGTCTCTGATACATAGCGTCCTTCAGCACTGCACTGCTCTTGATCCAGCGGGACATGGGTATGTCCATGATGTTGGACACGTGGGTCAGTGCGCCTGCCAGAGTGGGAAACTTACTGGGAGGGTTTGAGATGGCAGTCCTAACGTTCTCCCTGACGTTCCACACCCCAACGGGGAGTATGTATCCTGGATGGGCCTCCCTCATTATGCAGACCCCTGCCTGCCTCCTCTCCCTAGACAGCAGCTCGTTTACGGCGAGCCGCGCGGCATAGTAACATCCACCTATGCTCGCGTATGTCTTCCGGCCGTCGAAGAACTCGTGGTCGGACATTATCGCTATGCGGTCGTTGTGGGGGTTCCAGACGGTGTTGGGGTACCACGCCTCGATCAGTTCATACTTCCATGAACTCGGAGTCATCAGCACCGCCCATCTGTTGTCCAGACTGTGAGTCTCATACACCCTGTATTCGTTGATGAATGGGTACGTCTTGGTGCTCTCGAGCAAGTGCATCCCAAGCTGGCTGTCCACCGCAGTGATGCTCCAGCGGGTCGGCACGAACCTGCGACGCTTCTCGAGCCCGAACGCACCCACACTGAATGCTCGTTGTATCTGCGATATGAGGGAACCGCCATCGTACAATGACACGATTGCATCCCTCGCCAGCAGGTCTGTATCGAAGAAAGCTTTCTCCAACCTGTTGTCGAACCTGCAGTTGGCGATGTCGAACTTCTCAAGCGGGGCTGAAGGGCCGAATGGCTGGACGTCATCGTCGACAGTGAGCCTGCCAACGGGCTTCTTCTTGAACTCGGCATCCACCTCGGGAGGCTTCTGAGCCATTGCCAGCTCCCTCGTCCTGCTGACGAGTCTGTTTGAGCTCGCCACGTTTCCGGCATCGACCCAGTGCATTCCTCTGACCAGGTTGGACCTGAAACCGATTATGTCGTCTATCGACAGGCCGACCCATCTCTCAGGCGTGTCCAGTAGCGATGTGTCGCCATGGAAGGGTGGTATCATAGGGCCTATTGCCACCTTCGGGTACCCCATTCTGCCGATGAACACGCTTGGCGGCGAGTTGCCAGCAAGACCTAGGCCGTCAACTCTTCCCTTTGCCTTCACAGTGGAGAAATACCTGGCCAAAACGCTGCATCGGCTCTTGCCACACAGCATCTTTGAACCCTTGCAGTACACGCACCTCGAGGATTTCGTCCTGATGTCGTCGCTGGAGAGTATCTCCTCGAACAGGCCAGGGGTGTCCGTCATGACTGCCGACCGGTCGAACGCCGATAAATCCATCTCAATCGCCAATCGCCTAGGCGATAATTAAGGGGCTCGCAAGGTGAGCGAAAATGCCTAGGCGGCGAAGCGGGGCTCAGGTCAAGATTGATATACGCTGTACACACTCTTACTCAGAGAAGTTGGGGGTACGCAACCTGGAGGGGTATCGGAATCCATGATGGAAGCAATAATCTCACTTCGGGAGCCGGAGAATTGGATTAGCGATGTTTCCGCTAGGTTTCCGGCGGGCATACGCGTAATCGACCGGATACCATATGCCGAGGAGGGGGTCAAGGACCTCGTGGAGATCTCGGCGTCGTCCGAAGTGATCGAGGAGGTCCTCGAGGCCATCAAGCAGAACCCGTTGGTGGCGAATGTCGATACGACGGTGACGGAGAAGGGCAAGGTCATAAGCGCGATCACAACCACGAGATGCCAGATATGCAGGATCCTCACTGACGCAGACGTGTTCTTGATATCCGCCCAGTCGAAGGAGGATGGCAAGGTGGAGTGGACGCTTGTCCTGAGTGACAAGAAGGACCTGAAAGACATGTTCGACCTCCTCAAGGAGAAGAGCGTCGAAGCTGAGCTGGTGAAGCTCACCAAGATAGACGATAAGGAGTCCCTGACCGACAGGCAGGACAAGATAACGCAAGTCGCTTTTGACAGAGGGTATTTCGATTACCCCAAGCGCATCAGCCTCAGAGAACTCGCGCGGATGTTCGATGTCTCGCCTTCGACGCTGTCCGAGATCCTCAGGAAGGGCCAGAGGAAGATAGTGATGGACTATTTCAAGAAGCAGAGACACAACGTCTGAATGAGGCACCCGAACCACACAGACAACAGATTGAACTACGAGGAGACGGCTAGAGGAACCATCGACGGTATTCGTTGAATAGAAGGGATGACTAAGATGCCGACGGAAGACCAGGTAGTCGACATGTTGAGAGAGATCGTAGACCCACACACCGGTCTGAACATCTACGACATGGGCCTCATATCGGACATATCTGTCTCGGTCGATCACATAAGCCTCACGTTCCGCCCAACATCGTCGTTCTGCCCGCTGGGCATTCACCTCGCCTTGAACATAAAGAGGAGGCTTACGGCAATTGAGGGCGTCGAGAGTGCGGATGTGACGGTCGTCGGCCACATCCACGAAGTAGCGATAAATCGCAAGGTTTCTGAGGCGTGATGCCTCTCATGCACCAAACTTGGCAGACCTGTTGGCCATTCCCATCATTATAGGCAGTAAGTCCGTCCCGCGGATCCTACCTAGTGCCCCAGCTGCTGCAGATATCTCATCGTATTTGCGCACGGAATCTACTCTCGAGTCTGCCCCCGACACCGTGACAGGAACAGGGTCTGCGCTGTGGTCCTTGACGCTGATCGGCGTGGAATGGTCCGCCGTCAGGGCGATGACCACCTCCTCGTGCAAGTCCTTGAGGACCCGGCCGAGCATCATGTCGACGCTCTCGATGACCCGCACCTTAAGCCGAAAATCACCGTCGTGCCCGGCGATGTCAGGAGCTTTGACGTTCAGGAACACGAGGTCGTGCGTTTCCAGGCATCGCAGAGCGGCCTCGGCTTTCGCCATATAATCGGTGTCCAGCCCACCTGTGGCGCCAGGAACATCGATTACATCCATACCGACAATCCTGCACAGGCCCTTCACGAGGGTCACGCCTGCCACACCAGCGCATTTGAGGCCATAGCGGTCCGGCATGGGTTCGATCTCCCCGACGCTTCCAGCGCCCCTGGGTAGTACGATGTCCGCCATCGGAAGCCCCTGCTTCTCTCGGTCTTTGTTCACCTTGTGGTCCGACAAGGTCTCGTGGGACATCCTCACGAATTCGTTCAGTAGGCGGGCGGTCTTCTCGGCGCTGGGCGAAAGCGCCTTCGACTGCAATATCTCTCCTTCGGAATGGGGATCCACCTCAGATACGCGGTGGTCAAGGCCAGGTCCTCGAAGCACGAGCACCGCTCTGTGCTCGGAGCCCTCCTTGAATATCACTTCCACATCCTCTATCTTCATGCCCGAGAGCGCCCTAGCGAGGTCAGCGGTTCCGCAGCTTATCCGTCCCGCCCTCCTGTCGGTCACATGTGCGCCGTCGCCGCTCGTTGCGAAGTTGCACCTGAAGGCCACGTCCCCCTTCCTGAGAGGGATGCTCGCGCCAGCCGCCTCGATTGGCCCCCTTCCGGTGTACACCTCGTACGGATTGTAGCCAAAGAGGGCGAGATGCGCAGTGTCGCTCCCTGGAACAACGCCCGGAGCGATGACGTCCATGATGCCCGAAATGCCGTTCCTAGCGATGGCGTCCATCGCAGGCTTCCGCGCCGCTTGAAGTGGTGTCTTGCTGTCGAACTGCTTGACAGGTCTGTCCGAAACGCCATCGCAGACGACCATCAGCATGCGTTTCCGTCTCATTCAGATGGTGAATGCGCTGGGCTGTAATTAACCCCTATCATCGGTCCAGCGCCTTCCTCGTGGACAGCACCAGAGCGAGGCAGCCTAGGTTCGCCGCGGCGCAGACCCACACCACACCATCGAGCCCTTGAGCGGTGAAGATGGGCGCGAGCAGCACAGGCGCAACTGCGTATCCCATGAACCTGGCGGAGTTGAAGATGGATGAGGATGTGTCCTTGCTTCCTGGCGACGCCCTCATGAGCATAGTGAGGAGAGAAGACCATACGAAACTCGAACCGAAGCCGATAACGGCCAGCGTACCGGCAAACGAGTACAGCCCCCCTACCACCTGCAGCGCCAAGGCGGCAATAGCCGCCGTCACGAAGCCGAGCGCTACGCAGCACCGAGTGCCATGTCGATCCACGAGCTTGCCCGCGACAGGCGACAAGAACACCCCCGACAAGCCGGAGAACATAAGCACAAACCCTATCGCGCCCGGGCTCAGCCCGACCTCGGTCTTGAGGTGCACAGACAGGAACGAGATGATGCCCGCGAACGACGCAAACGCCACGAATCCCGTGACGGACAGCAAGGCGACGTCGCGGTCCCTCGCCGTTGAGGCCAGCTGCCGCCACAAGCCCTTCGACCTGGCTTTCGGGGCGACTTGTGGTTCACCGCGGAACACCACCAGGACCGCCACGAGGACCGCCCCCGCCATGACTGCAATGACGACGAAGGCCAGCCTCCAGTTCGTCTCGGCGAACAGGCCACCCATTAGCGGCCCGATGGTCACGCCTGCAGTGCTCGTGCTCCCAAGGTAGCCCATGGCCAGCCCCTGCCGATGTTTGCCTGCTATGTCCGACACGATCGGCACCAAGACGGGCGCGACGAACGCATATCCTACTCCCTGGACTATCCTTGACCCAAGGAACAGCTCCAGGGAAGGCGAGGCTGCGGCCGCGAGAGAGCCGGCGATATAGACGAGGAGCCCCAAGCTCAGGGTTAATCGGCGGTCGTAGGCGGTTGACAATATGCCAGAGAAAATCTGGATGATGGCGAATGGCAGCATGAATGCGGGGATTGCCAAGAGCACGACTACTTCGTCCGCGTTCCATTCCGTCGCGAGGACACCGACCATGGCCAGGAAGGCGTTGCCCGCGACCGGTCCAGTGAAGGATGCTGCATATGCCACGATCTCCTTCGACCTGCGCAGGACCCTCACCCAGCCGCCCGATCATCCATGAGGCGCTCCTTGAGGCGCCGAGGGGGAGATTTGAACTCCCGTGGTGACAAGCACCAGTAGCTCTCGAGGCTACCGCCTTAAACCGGGCTTAGCTACCTCGGCAACCCAGGACGATGCCCATGCATCATCGGTCAAGTATTTGGCGTTTTCAATCGGGGGATGCGTTTCACACGATTTGAAGGGTTGCGGTGACCGCCTATGGAAAAGCGTTTCAATCGCGAATGCGTACCTCTGCACGAGAGACCGATGAATATCACCGTTCATGTCCTGCCTGTGAGGAAAGAGACGCGCGTAGTCAACCTGCCCCAGGGCGAGACCGTGGAACGGCTCATGAGGGGGTTGGACCTCCTGCCTGACGCTTGGATCGCCGTCATCGGTGGAGAGCCCGTGCCCATCGACCGTCAGCTCGACGACGGGGAGGAGGTCAGACTCATATCGGTCGTGTCCGGAGGCTGACATTGGACACACTGGCCGCCCTAGACAATTATTATCGACGACATGGAAAACTATTTATTAGAGGGCGTGTTAGTAGTAGCCGAAGAACAGCGTATAGCCTTACAATTGCCGAAATCACGATCGATGTCATTCGCAGGCTTGGGGTTGCTGGCATGTGCCCGTGACTCACCTGCAGGACGTTAGTCAAAACTCAGTTTCGCAATGTGAGCTGACACCAGCGAGCTTAAGCTGAACAGCGATGGGGCAAGTGATAGGCTGTTCTTCGCCACAGAGGCGAGAGAATGGACATAGATCCAAGTACGACGAAATATCTGATTCAGGCGAAACTTTCGACTGATGGAATTGTTGAGAAACCCGACATAGTCGGAGCGATATTCGGCCAGACCGAGGGGCTACTCGGTGAGGAGCTTGACCTCAGAGACCTGCAGAAGAGCGGGAGGATAGGCAGGATCGAGGTCGAGGTTTCTTCGAACAAAGGCAAGTCCGAAGGGACGATATACGTGCCTTCCAGCCTCGACCAGGTCGAGACTGCCATACTTGCTTCGTCCCTTGAGACAATCGACAGGGTTGGCCCCTGCAAGGCCAGGATCTCGATCGAGAAGGTCGAGGACGTGAGGATTGCCAAGCGCAACAAGATCGTCGAGAGGGCCAAACAGCTGCTGACGGAGCTTATGAAAACCTCAAAGACCAGCGGCGGGGACCTGACGGATTCTGTCCGTCAGACGTTCCAGATGGAAGAGGTAGTGCATTACGGCCGCGAGAGGCTGCCCGCTGGCCCAAACATCGACGACTCGGATGCGATCATCGTGGTCGAGGGCAGGTCGGATGTCCTCAACCTGCTCAAGTACGGCATCAAGAACGCCATAGCAGTCGAGGGAACGAACATACCTAAGACGATCATCGACCTCGCCAAGGAGAAGGTTGTCACAGCGTTCGTCGACGGAGACAGAGGTGGCGAGCTTATCGTCCGAGAGCTCATGCAGGTCGCCGAGATAGACTTCATCGCCAAGGCTCCCGCGAGCCAAGAAGTCGAGGAGTTGACACAGAAGCAGATGGTCAAGTGCCTGAGGAACAAGATCCCCGCGGACCAGTTTGCAGAAATGTTCAATCTCACATCGAACAATCACCGCAATGGTGATAAAACGGACAGATCACAGAGCCAACGCGGAGACCGCCACAGACACGAAGACGACCGTGGTCGAAGAAGGGGCGATAGAGGCAGGGACGACAGAGACACGGGCAAGAAGCTCTCGCCAGAGCAGTCGCGCCTCAAGGAGGTCCTCTCGGAGCTGAACACGACCTCGAAGGCCAAGTTGCTCGACGACACCGGGAACGCCTTCCTGGAGGTACAAGTTGCGAAGCTGGCGGAGACCTTGAAGGACGAGGGCGCGCGCGCGAAGTCACTCGTGTTGGATGGGATCATCACCCAGAGAGTCCTCGACTTGGCTGTCGAAAAAGATATCACCACGGTAGTAGGTGTCAAGGTAGGCAACGTCGCCAAGCTTCCGACCAACGTCACAGTGCTGACGAAGGAAGACCTTACCTGAACCGTGGAACGCCATGAATGAAGATGACTCGAAGGGAGAGCCTGGGCTGCTAGAATCGATCGAGACTACAGAGGACATAAAGATATCCTCTGACCCGCTCGAGCGCGTGATAGGACAGGAAGAAGCGGTGAGGCTCGCTCGGATAGCAGCGGGGCAGAGGAGACATTTCCTCCTCGTCGGCCCACCTGGCACTGGAAAATCGATGATAGCGCAGGCGCTGGCCCTGCATCTACACCGCCCTACGGAGGAGATCAGGGTTGTCCACAACCCAGAGAATCCCGAGAGGCCTATGGTCGAGGTCAAGAAGGGAGACGATGTCGAGAAAGAGGCCGAGTCGAAAGGCTTTGCCGAGGGGGAATTCATAGATCCGAAGGAAGCTCCCGTCAACGTTGCTGAGCGGCTGGGATACCGGTGCGCCAACTGTGGCGACTACTCCTCCCCTAGAGAGACCTTCTGCTCCAAATGCTCTCACTCGAAGGCGGCCTATGGCAGGCCTACGACGAACAACCCGTTTGGTGACCTGCTCGGAGGACTCGTGGAAGTCACCATGGGAAGCATGGCTGGCCGGGACCGCGTGACAACCACAAGGAAACGGTTCGGCAAGGAAGAGGTCGTCGTCTTCGAGCGCGCTGGGGAGATGATAAAGGTGCTCGACCAGCAGGCGCTCGAAAACCGCAGGAATCTGGAAAAGTTGAGCCCCAGGAAGGTAATCGTGCCGATCGACAGGAACCCGTTCGTTCTAGCGACAGGCGCAAGCGACACCGAGCTGCTCGGCGATGTCAGACACGATCCGTACGGCGGACATCCTCAGCTTGGAACACAGCCTTACGACAGAGTGGTCGCGGGCGCGATACACAGCGCTCATCAGGGAGTGCTCTTCGTGGACGAGCTTCCACACCTCGGGCACCTCCAGAGATACATGTTAACCGCGATGCAGGAGAAGCGGTTCCCGATAGCGGGGCGCAATCCGCAGAGCGCCGGCGCGAGCGTCCGTGTCGACAACGTCCCGTGTGACTTCATTTTCGTTGGCGCGTGTAACATCCAAGACCTTCAGCATATCCTCTCACCACTCCGATCAAGGATAAACGGAGGAGGATACGAGGTTCTCGTTGAGACAGTCATGCCTGACAACGATCTGAACCGAGCGAAATTGGCCCAGTTCGTTGCGCAGGAGATAACGATGGATTCCAAGATACCGCACGCGACAAGAGAAGCGGTCGGCATCGTAGTCGAGGAAGCCAGGAAAAGGGCGAAGGCCGTGGATAACCGCGATAGGTCGTTGACCCTGCGGCTGCGGGAGCTCGGTGGGCTCATCAGGGCCGCTGGTGACATCGCAATAGGAGAAGAGGCGAAATACATCGAGGGAAAGCACATCAGGGACGCTCTTCGGCGGGCAAGGCCGGTCGAGGAGCAAATCAGGGAGCGTTACGGCAGCTACATGGGTGGTGTTTCGAAGGACATGACGACCTCCGAGAAGGAGAGCTCTCCGTACCACTACTGGAACGTGCATGCCCATGACGACAAGACCGGTTACAGATGAGCAGGATTCTCAGCTCTCCAGGACCTTCATCATAACATAGGCCCCCTCGCCGTTGACATAGAAGTTATTCAGCTCACCAGTGATCGCGAACCCCAGTCGCTCGTAGAATGCAATCGCAATCTTGTTGCTCTTCCTCACCTCGAGCTTGACGGTGTGAATGTCGTTGGCGATGCACCTTGCGGACAGCTCTTTCATCAATATCGAGCCGAGCGATCTGCCCCTGTACTCTCTCAGAACCGCCAACATCAGTATACGGGCTATGCGCTTCTCTGATTCCACGGCGGCGACGAACGCGACCAGCCTGCCGTCCTCCTCCATGACGAGGAACCCATCCTGCCAGATATTGTGCAGAGTGAGATAGAGGGAAGGTGGATACGTCTCGCCGAGCGAGGCCTTCACGACCTCCATTACTGGGCGCACGTCGGAAGGGGTGAACCGCCTGATGATCATCAGCCTGATGGAACCATGATGAAGGTCATTAATCTTCCGCGGTCAGGGCGGTTTCCTGGCCCTGTTCAGCCGTGCGAATCTGAAAGCTGCATATCCCATGGCGGCCGACCCAGGCACGATTATCGCCCCCGGCCACCACGGCTGCTGCGACTCTGGAAGGGTTCCTGTAGAGGGGCCGAAAACGCGTATGATAATCACTGTCGTCGCCTCATTTCCCCAGCTGTCGGCCACGGTCAGCGACACTTCGATCGTCCCAGGGACGGTCACCAGGAGATGAAACTCGCGCGTGCCACCATCGATCGTACCGTCGCATCCGACGTCCCAGAAACAGTCCACAAGGAGCCTGTCGTCACGGAAGCACTCTGACGACAGCGTCACCCAATCGCCACAGAGGGCCGACACCTCCAATAGCGTCTCGACAACCGGTGCCGTGGTGTCTGGATGCCAATCGAGTTCGAACGCGGTCAGCAGGTACTCGGCGATTTCGTTGGAGCGCACGACCGCAGCGAGTTCGCGGTTCCTTGCGAACGATGCATATGCCCAGTTGTTGCTTGATATGAGAGCCATTGAGCCATCCGCGAGCATTCCCTTGTTGTGCATCACGGTTATGGGTGAGCGTTCGTTCATCATCTCGAACGTCCCGTCCAGCGACTCTACCGACGCAATCGCTGTGAGGGTGCTTGCGACCCTGCCATTTCCATCCAGGTTGAACCACGACGAATCGAGTAACATCCTGCAAGATCCGCCGGCGCGCAGCCCATCGATTACCTTGCCCAGAAGTGGGCTCAAAGCATTCGTTTCCGACCATCTCGTCGACCACAGCAGGTCCACCTGGAGCTGTTCCACACATATCTCGTGCGATGCTTCCATGACATCGCACAGGAACGGGACGGCAACGGAACAATCGGGAGATACATGAAGCGTTACCTCAGCCGGCAGTCTGGTGACGAACGGCAGAAGGATCCCTTCAGTGTGTGAACTGATCGGTTCACGTGCCACCACGATGCTGCTATCGAACCGCTCGTCAGATTCCCAGTCGATCGCATCGGGGCGCCCTTGGCGAACATCCCCGTCGAACACCGATTTCATGTACCGTGCCAGCTCGCCATCTCGGGCTGCGATGCCCCAGCCACGGTTGCCGAACACCCTGTCTATCGGCAAACCATCCTCCACGAAGTTCTCCGACAGCACGATGAGACGATCACTGTCAATGACGACGTACTTCGAATGCATCGCGAACACGTGCTTGACGATGCCCTCCCTGAGATTTCCTGAGAGAGCCGTCACCTTTGCGCCAGCAACGGACAAGCCCGACAGTATTGCGACCTCCTTCTGTGAGATGCCTCCTACCGGAGTGCCCTCCACCAAGATGTGCACGTCGACGCCGCGGTCCAATGCGTTGACCAGCGCTTCGAAGACACTTGAGGAGGAGATCTCGTATGCGCACAGTCTGATCGAGTCGCTCGCCGCTGCAATCCAGTCCAACACGGTGTCAAGTGAGCAATCAGGGCTGACGAAGGCTGTGAGATTGCCTGGCCCCACAAGGGACGTCACGGGGAGATGTTCGGTGTAGCCGTATCTGAACTCCCTGAAGTGGTGCCAGTCCGCGGCAGTGTCGGTGTCTTCGCAGGATGGAATGCGGCGCATGACCTCTCCCTGCCGAGGAGCAAGGAGAGCGGGCCCGTTCCAAGTCTCAGATATCGATTCTACATCGCCGAACAGCACAAAATCGACCTCGAGCCCGCTTGAATCGATGAGCGCGATCGAATCGCCGTCGTCGGCGAGCCTGAACGATCCAACGACATCGACCATGGCATTCTCGCCAGAGAGGTCAACCTGGAAATCCGGAGGTCGGCCAAATGCAGACGAATACGAGGAGGAATTGAACGATATGGACATTCGGTCTCCGCGGCGGAGAATCGCGTTCTCTCTGAAGACTAACCAGCCCTCGCCGTCGGTGAGTGACCATCCTGTCAAGTCGACATCATGGTCTGCTTCACTGCAGATTGTCACATACTCATCGTCCATTGTCCCACAGGCGTAGAACTCGGAAATCCAAACCGCAGGCGCAGCTGATTCCAGGCAAGTTGCTGCGACATTCGAACTCAACGAACACGCAATCGTCGAAATCATGGTTCCAAGAACGACTACGAACACGCGGACTCTCGAGGATCCATTCGCTGTTGACATCGACATGCCCGCAAACGGGAACGGTGCCAAAGCGCAGACGACTACATGCAGCTTCCAGCTAACATCTCAGGCCATCTGCAAGGTCTAATAGAACCTTCCTCGGGTCGCCTGCCTTGACCACTCCGCTCGCCAGGAGGACACCGTCCGTGCCAAGCTCTAGCGCCTTTGCCACGTCACCGCCGTTCTTGACGCCCGCGCCGCAAAGGACACCGATGCCTGAGCAGATCTTGCGCGCGACCCCAACAGAATCCTTGACTACGGCAGGATTGGCGGTTGTGACCGATATGTCGCCTCCTATCAGTTCGGGAGGCTCAATAGCCACGAAATCAGGCTCGAGCGCTGAGCACGCTCTGGTCACGCCGATGTCGTTTGTGCAGACTATCGTCGACAGGCCAGCATTCCTGCATCTGCAAACGAGGTTCTCGATGTCAGCTATCCGCATCCTCCTCTCGGAATGGTTCAACAGCGTGCCCTTGGCGCCGCATGCCGTCACGCTTTCGAGTGGCACGTGGCCAGTCGTGCCACCTGCCTTCACGTCATCGACGTGTTGGGAAAGAACAGGGATCCCCACGGATTGGGCAACGACGGCGAGGTCGGTCATCGGCGGAGCAACCGCGATCTCGACGCCAGTCTCCTCGGCCACGGACTCACATATCTTCGAGAGAGCAATCGAGTTCGGTCCGCTAGCTTCTGGATAGGTCTTGAAATTGACCACGATTATCGGCCTTGGGAGAGCCTTCAAAGGAATCGCCCTCTAATCCAGTTCCTTCATTCGGGGCTCGAGGTTTTTCAGTATCTCCGGCCTTGTGGTGTACTCCAGGTCGTCGGGAGACACTATGCCCGGCATGAACGGCCCATGCCCTCTCATGTATATCGATATCTCCATGGCCT
Source organism: Thermoplasmata archaeon (assembly GCA_029864565.1). Taxonomy (GTDB): domain Archaea; phylum Thermoplasmatota; class Thermoplasmata; order UBA10834; family UBA10834; genus UBA10834. The sequence goes on from JAOTTD010000004.1 coordinate 84,480, forward strand.
TGTTGCGAACGTGGTCCCATTCAGACCCAGAGAAGTAGTCAATTGGTTTGTGGAAGCCCGGCTTCCCGCCCGGAGCCTCGAGACCCTGTATCCTGCCGTTGCTGATCTGAATACCCAGGGCGCAGACACGCGGGGGTCCGTCGTGATATGATGGGTCAGAATCGTCCACGCCGCAAGGATACCATGCGCCGTAGTGCGAGCCACGCATCCATCCAGCCACCAATTGCGGGAATGCGAAAGGCTGCAAGACCTCACCCACCGCGGGCAGGCCTGACTGGCACCTCACGAGCATGACTGGGTCGTCCTTGCCGACATACTTGCCGGCCAGCATGTTGAGCTTCTCGGTCGAGACTACCGCGCTAATGCCGATGTCTCTGTGCACGACCCTCTTGACCGCGAATCTCGTAGTGTCTCCTATCAGCGCCAGTATATCGTACATCTCCGCTGGAGAGCTCATAACCACCTTCTTGTGGTCAACAACGTCGACCACTTCGATATCGTACCCCTGGTGTGCCCTGGGGTCGATCACGAGGCCCGTTGTGGTGAATGGGTCCATGAATATCTTCGATATGGGCAAAGAGTATGCCGATGGACCACACTTGTCCGCCATAAGCACGAGCATTGGCTCGGTGGGCCGCTCCTCGAACTCCATCTCCGCAGCTCCGGGCCCCTGCCCCCTCACGTTGCCCGAGAAAGCGTCAGTCAGCAAGTCCTGGCCAGCAGCATATAGCTTCATCTTCTTGGCCTCAGACGCGGCGGCCATGAAAGCATTCCATGCCAGTTCGTGCACGTCCTTGTTGTTCTCGCCATTCCTGTGGGTCATCAACAGTTCCATGTCATCCCCACAGCGCGTGACATAGTAGTCCACAAGGAGGCCGTCTGTGACGCCCTTTTCCAGTGTGCTTTCGGCGATCTCCATCATCTTCGGATGCGGTTTGGAGTGCCCAGCGACCGATCCTACATCCGCCTTAATCAGAGAAACCGTAACCTTCTCCGGCATCATCTATTCCTCCAACCCTTCAGAGTTGCATTTTGCCGAATGCGGCGCATTGGATATATATTAACCGCTTCGGCGGCAAGGAATGTAGCCGATTCTGAGAAACAGACATGTGCATTTTAAGTATCAGCCAGGAGATGTATATAATTGCGACTCGGCAACATTCCGATTCGGTTGGTTCGAATTGCTGGACAGAGTCAATGTAGCGAGTGAGGATACCATGTCCAATGAAGAGTTATCAGCCCTGCTCTCGAGCAATCGTGAGAGAATCGTCGGCCAGTGGGCGAAGATGACGAAGACTTCCTCCCCTTTATACTCAGAGAGGTCTCTCGAGGAGATCAGGCAGGACTTGTCCGCATTGTTCGATGGCGTCATCAGATACGTGGGCTTGGGCGACCGGAGATTGCTCGACGAGCACATCGAACGCATCTCCAGGATGCGAGTGAAATCAGGGTTCGAATTGTCGGACACGCTGATGGTCCTGTCTCTGGGCCTGCGGGCCGTCTACGAGATCCTCAGGAATGAAGGCGAGTTCCCCTCCGACCCGAACCGCTGCTTCAGCGTTGCTAGCGAAATGTCCGAAGTCTTCTGCGAGATGTCTATGCTTCACGCCAGAATCGCCGAGGATGCGGGCAAGAAGGCGTCCATCGCAGAGGCGATGTCGGTCATTGCCAAGTCTCATGAGACTCTGGACGAGGAGACCATCGCTCGGCACTCGGTTGAGAGCCTCCGCGAGAGGTTCGGAATAAGGGCTGCTGTGCTCATACTCGGAGAACCAGGCGAACCATCTTTTACTGGGGGTGATGACCCGGATGAAGATCATTCTTTCAGATATGCCTGCGACGAGGCGGTCAAACGCGGGGAGATGATTAAGCTGGAGCCAAGCGAGGCAATGATTTCTAGTGCGAGCACTGCCCGAGTCTTCATTGGCGTGCCCGTCGTCGTGAAAGGACGTATACTTGGCGCGGTCTCCGTTGCATCCGACGCACGAACCCAGATAACGGACGAAGAGATCGGCGTAGTCAACTCGATTGCTACCCAGATAGGAGTCGCATGCGACAACGCCCGAATGTACCACGGCGCCGTGGACATGGTGAGCAAGCTGAGCGCAGGGAGGTCTGAACTCTTCGCCATACTCAGCACTCTCGAGGCTGCTGTCTACGTTTCGGACATGGACACCTACGAGATAATAGCAGTCAACGGTCCGATGGAGGAAGGTTACGGCCTGGACCTGGTTGGCAAGAGGTGCTACGAGGTGCTTCAGACGGGCATGACGGGGCCTTGTCCGTTCTGTACGAACGACAGGCTGATGGCCGAGGGGGTCCCCACGGGCCCGTACACGTGGAAATTCAAGAATACGAAGACTGGCAAATGGTACAACTGCGTGGACAAGGCCGTCCGATGGCCCGACGGCAGGTATGTCCGAATCGAATTGGCGTTCGACATCACGGACATGGAGAACGCCCTGGTTGCGACAGAACAGGCCAACCGACAGGTCCAACTGTACAACGACCTACTGCTTCATGACATGGGCAACTACATGAACACCATCAAGGGCTACATCGACCTTGTTCTCGAAAATGAGGGTATTGAGAAGGACCTCAAGTCATTGATCATGTCAGCGAGCTCACAAACGGGGAAATGCGCGCAGCTGCTGGATAAGATTAGGAAGTTCTCCAAGATGCAATCAGCGTCCGACGAGGCGCGCGAAATCCAAAGCCTCAACGACCTGCTCGATGAGACCATTGCAGAGCTGCAAGAAGTCTCGAATGGCATCATCCCAACGATATCCAAGGACTATGGTGACAGCGCTCACAGCGTAATGGTGGGTGCGTTCGCCAAGGAGATCTTCCTCAACCTGTTGACCAATGCCGTGAAGTACGGCGAGGGCAAGGACATAGAAATCCGGATCGATGATGACTCGATTGATGGACTTCCCGCATGGAAGGTCACGATCGCAGACCATGGCCCGGGCATCCCTCCCGACTTGAAAGACCACATCTTCAAGAGATACTCTCGCCTGGAATGCTCCAAGAAGATGAAGGGAACAGGCCTGGGTCTCTCAATCGCCAAGACACTGACCGACAGGTACGGCGGGGACCTGCGCATGGGCGACCGCGTTCTTGGCGATTGTTCAAAGGGTGCTAGTTTCTCAGTCCATCTGCCAAAGGCATAGGTGCTCGGAGACACCTCGTTCCCCCGGGAGACTATGGAAAGACTTATGCAAGGAGATGCCACTTTTCGAACCAAGGTTGGACTCCAATGGGGATTGTCGATGAACTAAGACCGATATTCTCCCCGAAATCCATCGCGGTCATCGGGGCGTCCAGAAGCCCGACCAAACTCGGGTTTGAGATACTGCAGAACATACTCGTCAACGGATACAAGGGCAAGGTCTATCCCATCAACCCAGAGGCGCCGGAGATATTGGGCATCCCTGCATTGCCCAGCGTCCTGGCTGTCAAGGATGAGATCGATCTCGCGATAATCGTCGTCCCCGCGGACTTCGTTCCCAAGGTGATGACGGAGTGCGCCAAGAAGAAGGTGAAGGGAGTAATCATAATCACCTCGGGATTCGGCGAGGTTGGAGAACACGGGAAGCGGCTCGAGCGTGAAGTGCTTGACATTGCCAGAAAGGGCGGCATGCGGGTCATCGGACCGAACACACTCGGATACAAGGACCCCATAGACAACCTCGATGCTGCCTTCGTTTTCGGCATGCCCAAGCCTGGGGAGATCGCGCTAGTTAGCCAGAGCGGAGCGCTGTGCGTCGGCATGATATATTACGCCAACGGGGAGCACATCGGACTCTCGAGGGTTATCTCTGTCGGCAACAAGGCAGATGTGGACGATGCGGACCTCATAGACTACCTCGACCAGGACAAGGCAACGAAGGTCATCGCGATGTACATAGAGGGGATCAAGGATGGCAAGAAGTTCCTGGATTCGGCCAGACGATGCAGGAAGCCGATAGTCGCAATCAAGGCGGGGCGCACGCCGGCAGGATCAGCAGCCGCATCCACTCACACGGGGTCGCTAAGCGGTTCAGACGTCGTCTACGATTCCGCCTTCAGGCAGGTGCACATACAGAGGGCATTCGAAATCGGAGAACTGTTCGACTTCGCACGAGCCCTTGCATACCAACCGTGCTCCCGCGGGAACAGGGTCGGAATAATCTCGAACGGTGGGGGAGCAGGAATCATGACAGCGGACTGGTGCGAGTCACTCGGGTTGAGCGTGCCGAGTCTCACCAAGAAGACTTGCGACGCACTGACACCGCATCTGCCATCAATTACCACGGCGAGAAACCCCCTCGACGTGACAGGTGACGCCAGATTCCACAGGTATCACGTCACGGGCAGCATCATGCTCCAGGACCCCAACATCGACGCGCTAATAATGACATGTGTCCACGCGGGCATAGCTCGGCCGAGGGAATACGTCGGCGCGGTCATCAAGCTCGTGGAGGAGAACACACAGCTCAGAAAGCCCATCGTCGCATGCTGGGTTGGAGGCCCGGAGGTGGACGAGGTGGTCCAGGAGCTGCGAGTCAAGAACATCCCCGTGTACCCCTCGGCAATGAGGGCCGCCAGAGCTGTCAAGTGCTTGCACGATGAAGGGAAGAGGCTCGAGGGTTCACGACGCGGGGCCGCCTGCAGAGTCAGGTGATAGGGCCGAGTCTGCAAGATGTTTTATCCGTCCTGTGCATCAGCCCTCTGTCAACGGCGTCGACCATGAAGCAAACCAACACGTCCCTTGCCGCCATCACTGCTGTGGCCCTCTGGGGACTGGCATTCCCGCTCATCCAAGACAGCCTAGTGTTCTTCTCACCGATAATGCTCGGATTCCTGAGGTTCGGCATCGCATCCATCCTGATGGCCGTGGTGCTGGCATACCTCTATCCGCTCCGCGAAGTTCACGCGCTCTTGTTGCGAGAATGGAAGCCAATCGCGCTCCTCGCCGCTCTCTACGTGACGATACCAAATATTGCGCAGAACATTGGACTTCAGGAAAGTACTTCCTCGGTCGCATGTGTCATCCAATCGTCAGGTCCAGTCCTGACCTTGCTGTTCGCGATGCTCCTGCTGGGCGAAAAGATCACACGTGCAAAGGGAATAGGCACGGTGATTGCGATTGCCGGCACCGTCATATTGGTGACGAATGGGGGCATTTCGCTCGAGAACGAGAGCTTCGTCTGCAACGCCATCATAATGGTGTCCGCCGTGTCTTACGGCCTTGCGTGGGTTTCCGCAAAGCGCGTGATGGAACGCAACCCTCCGATGCTCGTGATCGGGCTGGCGATAATCATCGGGACGGTGTTCCTCGCGCTGGCGCTACCAATGGAGGCGGACCTGAGGTTCGATGCGCCTCCTGTCGCAGTCCTGGACATTATTATCCTTGGGGTGTTCTGTGCAGGCGTTTCCTCCATACTCTACCTCACGGCATTGAGGACGGAAGAGGTGTCCCGACTGGCGTTCTTCATTTACTTGATGCCCGTCTTCGCATCCCTCTTCGCCTGGGTCTTGAGGGGTGAGATGGTCGAGGCTTTGACGGTGGCCTGCGGGTTCGTGATAGTCGTCGGAATCGTCATCGCCACGAGGGAGCGGGAAGGGCGCCCACCGGCAAAAGTGTAAATATCCACGACTGGGTTACGCGACGAAGGTGAGGCTAACTTGCCCTCTTGGCAACACATAACCTATTCTGACGAGATCGCCGCCGAGCATGCGGGAAGCATTGTCACGGTCGGCGGATGGGTGCAGGAGATTCGCAACCTTGGAGGCATATCATTCATCCAGCTGAGGGATCGAGCGGGCGTCGTCCAGGTGACAGTCCTGAAGAAGAAGAACCCTGAGCTCTTCAAGGAGATCAACTCCCTGCAGAGGGAGTCTGTGATCACGGTCAAAGGAGTCGTGAAGGAGAGCAAGGAGGCCAAGAAGGGGTACGAGATAATCCCCGAAGAGTTCAGAGTCCTGAATGCCGCAGCGAGCCCGTTGCCCCTCGGAGTTGTGGACAAAGTAGGCGCTGACCTGGACACGAGGCTGAACAACCGGTTCTTGGACCTGCGAAAGGCGGAGATCAGAGCGATCTTCCAAGTGAGGGCGACGACGCTCGCGGGCATCAGACGCCATCTCACGGACGAAGGATTCGTCGAGGTGACGACGCCGAAAATCGTGGCCGCCGGGGCGGAAGGAGGTTCGACGCTGTTTCCAATCAAGTACTTCGACAAGAGCGCCTACCTCGCCCAGAGTCCTCAGCTGTACAAGCAGAACCTGATGGCCTCAGGCATGGACAGGATATTCGAGATAGCCCCTGCGTACAGGGCGGAGGCTTCGGACACCGTGAGACACATCGCAGAGTTCACATCACTTGATGTGGAGGTTGCGTTCATCGAATCCTCGGAGGATGTCATGGCAGTGGCGGAAGGGATTGTCCACAGCAGCCTAAACCACGTTGCGGAAGCCGCAAGGAGGGAGCTGGACATCCTCGGGGTTGATCTCAGTAGCCCAGAGACGCCATATCCGCGGATAACTTATGACGAGGCGATAGACTTGCTTCGCTCCAACGACATGGAGATCGACCACGGGGAGGACCTCGGGACTGAGGGCGAGAAGCTGCTCGGAGACATCATGTTGAAGAAGCGCGGATCCGAACTGTACTTCATAACGAAGTTCCCGACCTCGTTGAAGAGAGGCACGTTCTATGCGAAGCGCGACGACGAAGACCCTGAGCTGACGGGCTATTTCGACCTCGACTATCGGGGTCAGGAGATCGTCTCTGGGGGCCAGAGAGAGCACAGATACGACGTCCTCGTGGAACAGATGAGGGAGAACGACCTCAACCTGGAATCCTTTGCATTCTACCTCAAGGCGTTCAAGTACGGCATGCCCCCGCACGGCGGGTTCGGCTTCGGGATTGAGAGGTACGTGCAGAAGATGCTCAACCTGTCGAACATCCGCGAGGCCGTGCTTTACCCGAGGGACAGAGTGAGGCTGATCCCCTGAGCAAAAGGTCTCTTAGGATGCTTCTCGAACTGCCCACAGCAGACGAGATAGACGACATGGCTGAGAGGACGCCCTCGTTGACAGTTCGGAGATACGAGTTCAATCTACTCGACCGAGAGATAGACCTCAACTACACGCCCTGCAAGGGAGAGGTCGTGATCGTGACCAGGCGGAAGGGGGGCATCGTCCTCGTCAGAGCCAAGGGAACGGCCATGTGGACACTGCCGGCTGCGAGGATCAGGATGGATGAAATGCCTGAGGACGCTGCGCGTAGAGTCGCCCTGGAACGGTGCGGGCTCAAGCTGACGGGCGCGGACTTGAAGGCGTTCTACGACGTGACGAGACACTACCAGAACGTCTCGGTCAAGCGCTTGTTCGTGGTGTATGGCTGCTCGACG
>JAOTTD010000059.1 GCA_029864565.1 Thermoplasmata archaeon
TATTCCAAAAGCTAGTATTGTCTTTCTCATAGTCTCACCCCCTCCTCGAACCACCCTCGAGGCAGAGAGGATAACAGTGTTATCGAATATTAATCCGTTGCTGAGTCAGTGTGCCGAAACTAAGGCCGCACCATTAGAAAAGGCCATAGGGGCGGAAGAGCAAAGAAACTTTAAAACTACCAAAAGCGGTTTAGGACTGGGGAGATGGCGATTCGACTGAATGTCTCATATAGGCACTTCATGGTTGCTGCCGTAGCTGTCGGAACAGCGGTTATTCTTGTCTTTGCGGTATATGTCATAGCCTTCTCGCCAATCACAGTAACTGGAACTGTCGATCACAAGATGATTGTCGGGATAAGGGATGATGCGGCGTACAAGCTGGTTCAAATGGCTCCGTTGGGACTGACGGTCTACCAGCAGGCCCTTGTGAGCCTATTTGCAGACAAGGATGGAAATGTGACGATTAACGAATCTATGGAATGGGAAATCATGTCATGTGGCTACTCTGAGATACGCTATCTAGCCAGTATGAGAGTCTCGACGGGTGATTCCGTGAATCATATAGATCCCGGAGGAACATTGGGTTACTTCGTGAAGAGAAGCGATTTCAATGCGCTCAAACTTACCGAAAGCTTCACATTTGAGGTCGAGAAATCCGAACCCGCCACAATCCGGAAGCTTGATTAGTAGTATGCTACGGAGAAAAGGCCATAGGGGCGGAAGGCGGTACGACGGATAGGATGAGGACATGGTGAAATGCCATAGCTGTGGGTCCGATTTGCCTTCGGGCTGGTGGAAACGAATAAGAGTCTGTTCAAGATGTGGCCGCCGCCATCGTTCATTCCGATTCATGATTCCATTGTTCGGTGTGGCCTTTCTCGTATCGTTGGATTTCACCTATGTGCTTGCAGATGATCACGGCTGGCTCACTGCCCTCGCAGTGTGGTTGTTGCTAATCGCCGTGGGGCTTGTGTTGATAGAGATCGCTGCTGCCTTGAATAAAAGAAGGGAAGCTGGTCGGGCTTGAGTCAGTTTTCAGAGAAAAGGCCATAGGGGCGCAACCTCCGCTATTTCCTCGCAGAAACGAGTCTCAGAGAGCGAAAGGACTTTATTCAGGCCTGATGATTCCAGAATGGTGAAATTCGATGGGGGAACAGCCAACCGGAATTCAGAGCAACGACTCTCCGCCAGTACAAATCGGAATGAATCAAAGCTGGAGACCGCCTGCTGTTGACCGAGCTAGAGGTGACGAGACCGTTCCACGAAGACTTGAATGGATAGCCGTTATTCTCTTCGTTGTCAATTTCTTCGTGATGATATACACGGTTTCCTTCTACTACAGCGACGAGGCCTGGGGCGTGACCATGGTCGCGGTGAGCACGGCAACGGCGGTCATGCTGCTTTTGTCCGTCGTCTTCTCGATCTTCGGCATGACAATCCTGTCGAAGATTACCCTTGGAGTGGGAATCGTCGGGCTGATGATCTCTGTTGTCTCACTTGGAGCTAAGCTGATGCAGCAAATCTCCGAGTACAACGACCGCTGGTACTTCTGAGGGGAAGGAGAAGCCTGACAAAGGGCTCGGCGGAGAAAAGGCCATAGGGGCGGAGAGGAATCGCGGGGCGGTTATAGAACCTGTTCGGTCTTGCTGCGGCTGGCTTCAGACCCGCACGTCCATGCTTATCCGTCCGTCCTTGATGCCCACGATGCGGTCCGTCTTCTCCGCTATCCTGCGGTCGTGGGTGATCACCACGAAGGTCGTGCCGAAGCGCTCGTTGATGTTCCTGAACATCTTGTAGAGGCTCTCGGTATTGTCGGAATCGAGATTCCCTGTCGGCTCGTCCGCGAGAACGACCTTCGGGTCGTTCATCAACGCGCGCGCTATAGCAGTCCTCTGTTGCTGCCCGCCGGACATCCTGGAGGACAGGTTGTCCTTCACCTTCGCAAGGCCTACGACATCGAGGAGCTCATCCGCCTTGGCGGAGGCGGCCTGGACCTCCCTCTCCCCGCCTATCCAATGGGGCATGAGCACGTTCTCGCGAGCGGTGAACTCCGGGAGCAGGTAGTGGAACTGGAATATGAAGCCGATGGTGCGGTTTCTCAAGGAGGCGATCTCGTCCTTCCTCATCACGTCGGTGCGTCTCCCCGTCACGTACACCTCCCCAGAGGTGGGTCTGTCCAGGGTTCCCATTATGTTCAGGAGCGTGGACTTCCCGCTGCCCGACGCACCGATGATCGAGTTGAAGGACCCCTCATCGAAAGAGAGGTCGACATCGAAGAGCACCGGCGTGCTCACAGGCCCGTTGACGTAGACCTTTCCGACCTTCCTGAGCTCGACCACCTCAGGCATTGCGTATCACCTCGATCGGGCTCAGCTTCGAGGATTTCCTAGCGGGGATGACTGCTGCGAGGGCGGCAGCGAGCACTGCGATAACGCCAGAGCCTATGACGAACGGGTAGTCTAGGTACAAATCGATGAGAGGAGAGCCGTCGGGATTGGTCGCGAAAGTCACGAAACTAATGAGCAGCGACACCCCGAGAACCACGCCGAACACGGACCCCACCAAACCCAGGAGCAACCCCTCGTACAGGAACACCCGACTGGAAGCACCGTCGGTCAGCCCCATCGCCTTTAGTATCCCTATCTGTTTGGACTTCTGCACGACCTTGATGGCGAGCACGCTAGCGATGGCTATCACCACCGCAGCCAAGACGAAAACCTGAATCATGAGGCTCGATATCGTCTGTCCCTGGAGACCGCTGAGCAGCTGCTCGTTCTGATCCTTCCAATTGTCAACCTGGACGGGGTACGACTCGAGGAGTGTGGACATCTCCAGGGCGACCGCATCAGCGGCGAACACGTCCTGCACCTTGAACTCGACAGAGGTCACGCCCTCCCCGAGGGAAAACATCCGCTGCGCAGACCCGAGGGTCGTTATGACCCATCCATCGTCGATAGAAGATACGCCCAAATCAAAAACGCCGGCGACGGTGAAGGCGTACCTAGTACCGTTCGCGACGGAAAGGTTCACAGAATCTCCCGGGCCGATGCCCTGTTCCTCGGCGAGGCCTATCCCCACAAGAACCTCATCGTCGGAGGGCGCCGACCCAGCCCGAACATTGTCGAGAATGCCGTATATTTGATCAGCCGCCTCGAGGTCCCAACCTCTGACCAGGACCGACGATGTGCGCCCGTCTTCGTTTATGAAGGCAGGGGAGTCGGCGGAAACACTGCGTGCGGTCAGGCCGTCAACATCCTCTACAACGGCTAGGATCGTGTCGGAATCCATGATGACCGGGTCGTCGAGAGACGATGTGACGGTGACATGCGGGGAGTTCCCTATCGTCCTCTCTATGAGGCTCTGTTGGAGACTGCCTATCAGCGTCCCCACGAATACTTGGACGGAGACGCCTATCGAGATACCGATAACGACGAGGATGGTCTGCGCTCTGCTCGACCTCATGAATCTCAGGGCGATCTTGAGAGGGAGCATGTATCAGACCCTCTCCCTCAGCCGGAGCACTTCTTCGAACGTGTGAAGCTCCATGTCAGCACCGACCTCCTTGGCCGACCCAGGGTTCCTTCTGAACGCGCTCCCTCCCACCACGACAATGACATCGCACCCGAGTTCGCTCCTGACCATGGCTATGACTTTCCGGGCATTGAAGAGATTATAGCTGTTGGTGACGCTGATGGCGAGGTACTTCGGCCTCACTTGCCTTGCAGCCGACCTTATGACCTGACAGGGAGTGTTGGCGCCGATGAACGTGACGTCGTACCCCGCGATGGTGAAGAAGTCCGCAGCCATCCTGGCGCCGATCTCGTGGAACTCCTCCGTGGGGCAGACGACGAGGGCCCTGTCATGAGTGGGAGCGGTAACCCTCCGGCCGGCTTCGGCCAACACATAGGCGTAACTGGTCTCGATAACGGCCCGCACCAGAGAGCTCCTCACATGCTCGCGCCATATGCACGTCTCAGGATCATTGCTACAGGTCATGTCGTTCAAAGAGGGGGCTAGCAACTCCGTGTACATTGTGGGAATATCGACCGCACCTGAGTCGAGCTTCGAGCGAACGAACCTCATGATCTCGGGACGGTTCTCCGACTCGAGCAGCGAAATCACCTCAGAGTACAGAGCGTGTCTGAGACCATTCCCATTCTTTGGCTGCAATTCACCCACTCTCCGACATTGTAGGGCGTGCACGGGTTTATAATCTGACGCCCAACTCAACTCATTCCTCACGCAAAGACCATTTATAATTGGTAACATAAC
>JAOTTD010000045.1 GCA_029864565.1 Thermoplasmata archaeon
CTGGAGTTCCGTGACAGGATGAGGAAAGGTCGGACCCCCCAAGGAGAAGAACCAGCAGACTTCGTTTTGGCGACGCTTGTGAGCTTCAGAGACCCCGGTCTGGTAATCAATCCCACCCATCGCTTGGTCAAGGGCGTCGACGACGAAACACTGAAGGGGCTGCGAGGACGCCTAAGCGTGGACTTCAGCCTCCGCGACTTCGACTCTCCGGAGCTGCTGCTGCTCGCCCTTAATGACGCGCCGAGCACGGCCTTCGGCGTCTGGTGTCCAAGCGCAGGCCTCATCACGCTCGCGGAGCAGAAGCGGAACGACCTCTCAGAGCCACTCGGAGGACTTTCGGTGTTCGTTCTTCAAGAGAAGGTTCTGAAGCCAATGCTGGGATTCACGGCCGAGATGCTCGAAAGGAATGCCAACATCGACTACGCGAAGGGACTCGAGGCTGCCCGTTCGAAACTCGCGTCCCGCGAGCATACGCTGTGCTTCCTTTTGAAGGCGCCTACCCCAGGGCAGGTCATGGAAGTTGCCGAGGATGGACTTAAGATGCCACAAAAATCGACCTACTTCTATCCCAAGATATGGTCGGGGACGCTGCTCTACCTCTTCGGCGAACACGACTCCTACGAACAGTAAATACGCAGATGTGCATTACCGTGACGCTGTAGGGGACGCATATGCGAATGGATTTGGGCATCCTGCATGGATTTATAGTCGACGGTTCGGGCAACCCATGGTACAGAGCGGACATCGGTATCTCTGGCAAGAAGATCGCGAAGATAGGCCGAATAAACCGCAAAGACTGCGAGCGGACGATAGAGGCGAAGGGACTCTATGTCTGCCCCGGGTTCATCGATATCCACACCCATTCAGACGTCATGGCCATCCTGTTCAAAGGGTGTGACAGCACCCTGAGGCAGGGAGTGACGACTCATCTGACGGGCAACTGCGGACAGGGGATCGCCCCGCTAAGGGAGCATAACATCGAGCTCGCGAAGACATACTGGGGCGAATGGGCTGGCCGGCTCGGAGAGACTAATTGGAGGACTTTCGAGGAGTATCTGCGAGTTCTTGGTAAGGGAGGACTCGGACACAACATGGCTACGCTTCTCGGGCACGGAGCAGTCAGAACGGCCGTGCTCGGCGCCAGAAGGGATGCCCCCTCGAAGGGCGAACTCAGGCTCATGAAGAGCCTCGTGTCGGAATCAATGGAAGCGGGCGCCTTCGGAATGTCGACAGGGCTCGTGTATCCTCCCGGATGTTTCGCGACCACCGAGGAAATAATAGAGCTCTGCAAGGTCGTGGCGAAATACGACGGAATGTACGCGTCGCACATCAGGGGCGAGAGGGAGACCATCGCGGAGGCAATCAGGGAAGCGATACTGATAGGAGAGCGGGCCGGCGTCCGCGTGCAGATATCGCATAACTGCCCCAAGTGGGGCGCATGCGGCAGGACTGCAGAGACCCTCGGTCTGGTGGCGGAGGCGAGGGAGCGCGGGCTGGATGTCACCATTGACAATGACGTCCATACGGACCTCGCCCCCGAACTGAGCGGCGCGCTTCCGCAGTATCTCGGGGAGTTGCCTCTGGAGGAGAGGGTTAAGCATCTAGAGTCCAAGGAGAACCGACGAAGGATTAAGAAGGAGATAGTAGACGACGAGCTACCGGCGTTCGGACCGAGCGGTCTGCTCAAGCACGGTCATTTCGACAGGATATTCTTATTGCACGCATCGAAGCAGAAGAACCTCGTGGGCAAGACGGTTCAACAGGTCGCGGACGAGAGAGGTGCCGATCCGTTCGAGACCTACTTCGACCTGATCGTCGAGGAGAAAGACGGGATTGTCGCCATTTTTGACTACATCAGTGGGGAGGATGTGAAGGCTTTGATGAGAGACCCGAACATGATGTTCTCGTCAGACTGCTCGACTTGGTCCATCGAAGGGGCGCTCAACGACCCGCCGCCGTATTTCCCGTGCGCATTCGGCGAGTATCCAGGCATATTCGAGAGATACGTCAGAGACGACCCTGTGCTGACCATCCAGGATGCCGTCAGGAGGATGACCAGCTTCCCTGCGCAGAAGATCGGGCTCTGGGACAGAGGGCTCCTGAGACCTGGGATGAAGGCTGACATCGCGGTAATCGATTTGGCGAGGATGAAGGACCGGGCCACGGACCTTTGGCCGCACACGTACCCACTCGAGAACTATCCACATAGGTACCCAGAAGGAGTGCCCTATGTCATCGTCAACGGCAAGGTCGCCGTAGACAGTGGAAGACAGACGAAGACCCTTGCGGGCGAAGTGCTGAAGCATCGCTGGCCCTGAATCACTGTGTCAGAGGTCGTGACGCTCGTAGGTCCCTGTGCATGGGTTACCAGGGCAGACCCAAATGGCCTTGTTCGTCAGGTCGAATACGGAAGAGAAGATGGTCATGGTCTGTTCCGACTCGCTCAGCTTCGGGTCTGGATGCCTGCAGATGGATTCTGGGTATCCGACATGATCCGAGAGCACGCGCATGAACGTTGAGACATCCACCTCTCCGACCTCCTGCCTGAACAGTTTCTTGGCGCGGTTGTAGCGCATTATCGATGAGAAGCGGGAGTGCATGTCGGCCTCGAACTTCCACATTCGCGGCGAGAGATAATGGTTCGTATGGACCAGATATCCCTCTTCAGCGTAAATCGCGTCGAACGTGGTCGCCGATCCCTCCATGCTGTATATCTCACCGTTCGAGTCGCACACGATGTTGTTGAAGCTGTGCCCCCGCCCCCGCGGCATGGACAACTTGAGCGCGTCGTGGAGACCTTCCGCCCTCATTATCTCCCTCACCACAATCATCTTGGGAATCCCTGGGCGCAGATCATTTGGCTCCAGGGCATTTCCTGTGATGCTGATCCCGGCCGCGTTTATGGCGACTGTCGGCATAATGCCGCCATATGACATACCGATGTATCCTGGCTCATCGTCGGGATCGATTCTCGCCATGACGATGTCGTCGAGGTTGCACGGCTCCACATCCTCGTTGTGTGCGGCGTAAACGCAATCGTCCTTCGTCCATCGCTCGCTCACCGCTATGTCCGTGCATCCCTTCGCTTCCCAGTCTAGGACGCACATCATAACGAATATCCTGTCGAAGCTCAATCCGGCGCCCTCTGCATACCCTTCCAGCTCTTCCACATATCCAGGTGCGAACCTGCGCGTCGCAGGGAGGACTTTCCGAGCGCGGGCAATGTCTTCGGAAGGGGACCGCCCGATCAATCCTCTGGCTTCGTTCCTCAAGCGTCTGTCCATCCGACGGGCGATGTCCCTGCATTGCTCACCTATTCTGATACCGATTTCCCGATGTGTCCCCTTCGCCGACGCCGTACGCAGCGTTGCCTTCGCCTTCTTCTGCATTTCCCTCCCCCATTTGGTGATGAGGGGTGAAGTGCGTATTGCCGACAAATAGGTTGTCAACCTCCTGGGGGTGCCATATTCCGAGCAAACCGCAAGCTTGGAGAGGCTGTGATGGTTTCAGGGGCCGATTTCTCAGCCATCGGCAAAAGGGATTTCTACGTCTACCTGGATTACGCCGCAAATGGCCGGCAGAGCGGACCTCCATACGCACACCAAGTATTCAGGGATGTCCAAGTTGAGGTTCATCAGATTCCCCGATGCCGTCAGCGAGCCAAGAGAAGTGATTCGTTCCGCGGAGAAGCGGGGGTTGGGAATTGTCTGCATCACAGACCACGATACCATACGAGGGGCGCTCCTGGCCAAGGCTGAGAAGTCGAACGTCGAGGTAGTGGTGGGAGAGGAGGTTTCCACCGTTGACGGGGAGATGGTCGGCCTATTCCTAACCGAACGCGTGCCCCATTCCCTATCGGCGGAGGAGACTATTGACCGCATCCACGACCAAGGGGGTGTTGCGATAGCACCCCACCCGTTCAGCGCACACTGCAGCTCGGTCGCGGACAGGCTCGGAGAACTCAGGGTCGATGGGGTCGAGGTGTTCAACGCATTCCACAGGGATGGGTATGCCAACGACATCGCCCAGAAGATGTGCAAGGACCTGCCAGTTGCCAAGACGGGCGGGAGTGATGCCCATGCCCCGATGATGGTAGGAGACGGGTACACTACCTTCGAGGGCAAGACAGCGGAGGACCTAAGACATGCAATCCTGTCAAGGAAGACAGGGTTTGGCGGCTCAATGACCCGCTTCCGCGACTTCGTTTGGCTGACGACTCTCATGACCTTGAAGCTGCAGAGGACGGCGTGGGCTTCGCTCGCGGGCATGGATATGCCGGACGACACGCGTTGCTCACGCGAAATCTACGAGGCGAGGGTCATAACCCGACTACTGGCGCTTGCAGGGACGATGGTGTTCCTGACACCTCCGGTGACGCTGGCGGCAGGCTTGATCGCCGACAAGCTTCACAGGTCGCGCTCGAGGCTGAGATGGAAGGAACTGGTCGGGCCCGACACTGCATAGAACTGGAAGGCCTGTCAGAAACGGAGCCTCACAGGTAAGGGATGATAGATACACATGAGTTCGACGGTAATCGATGACTGAGGCAGATTAGGGTGACATCATGAAACGTAAGATCATCGAGATAGACGAGGAGAAATGCAATGGATGCAGCCAGTGCGTGATCGCCTGCGCAGAGGGAGCACTCGAGATAGTTGATGGCAAGGCGAAGGTCGTGAACGAAGTATTCTGCGATGGCTTGGGCGCATGCATTGGGGAATGTCCAGAAGGGGCGCTCGAAATCGTGGAACGCGACGCGCCGGATTTCGACGAGGAGGCTGTAAAGGAGCATCTGTCAGGTACTGATGGCCATCACGGACACGACACCGCAGGAGACCACGCATGCGGATGCCCTTCAGCGACCCCCATGCTTCTGAGGAAAGTACATCCAGGTGTGTCAACGCCGGAGGTTGCGGAGACGGCTGAGAGGCCATCTGAACTGGTCAACTGGCCGGTGCAGTGGAGGCTCGTGGCGCCGTCGGCGCCGTTCCTGAAGAATGCGGACATACTGCTGGCTGCGGATTGCGCCCCTTTCGCCCACGCTGGATTCCATCAGGAGTTCATGCGCGGGAAGCCAGTGATAATAGGCTGTCCGAAGCTTGAAGAACAGAAGGCGTTTCTGGAGAAGCTGGAGCGTGTGTTCTCCGAGGCAAAGCCCCGATCGGTAAAGGTCGTCATGATGGAGGTCCCGTGCTGCTCCGGGCTCCTGGCGCTCGCCAAAGAGGCTCTGAGGAGGGCAGGCTGCGAAGCTTCTGTGGATAGTGCCGTCATAGGCATCGATGGCAGCCTGAAGTGATCCTCCAGGACCTTTCACCGCGAAAGCGTCCGTTGGATATGATGAAATACTACCCAGTCATCGGAGGATTCGAGATGCTCCTAGATATCACTTGGACAAGGAAGGCCAAGACCCTCACGCCCGCGCTCATGGACGAAGTCGACAGGAGGGTTAGGCGACTATACCCCTATTTTCCCGAGATGAAGCGGAAACTGACCATTGGACTCACGAGGTCCTACGATGGTCTAGCGCATCAGACAGACGATGGGACAGTGAAGCTAATGCTGGATGTCCGTGGGGCAAGGAACGGCGACTACAAGGCCCCCACATACTGGACCATCGCTCATGAGTTGATGCACCTGGCACAGTTCAATACGAAGAATGTTCCCAGCGGAGAGCGAGCTTGTGACCTCTTTGCGCTTGCGCGGCTCCCACCGAAGTACATCGACGATTGTCCGAGCTATCTTGTCGTCCCAGGTTCGATCAGGAAGCGATGGAATAGGGATTACGCGTCCTTGGCGCATGATCTCGCGAGAAAGGCGATTCGCAAGCGAGGAGCTGGCGTCAGGAACTACATATCTTGGTGGGAGAGCGAGTTCAAGAAGCACGCTGAATGACCAATACCGTTTGACCGCGAGGTATGAGCGGCGCTGGCGCTGCAAGGAGCTGCGCTCACATGAAAGTATGAAAGGAGTTTATCGGCGGGCGCGGCCACCGTTTTTCGGTCTCGCCTATGACCTACTCGAATTCCTTCCTCGAGACGGCGATCAGTATGAGACCAATCAGCGCAAGCAGGCTGCCCACCAGCATCGGTCCGATGACGAACAAGCCCAACACACCGCCGACTATCGCGATGCCCCAGTGCTTGCGTGTCGCTCCGAAGAAGCCCCCGAGGATCACTATCAGCGATATGATGATGAATATCGCGCCGCAGACAGTCAGGATATCCTCGACTATGTCGCCGACGCCGGCGACATCCACACCCCACTGATCCAAATCGTCAAAGTCGATCGCGAGCAACACGCCGCCCATGAACAGACCCAAAATCCCTGCGACGATCAGCATGGCTCCGCCAATTATCGGGATAGCCGTCTTCTTCTTCTCCGCTGGCACCGGGGCTCTAAAATCGTGGCCACAGTGCTGGCACACATTCGCGTCCATAGCTATTGATCGGCCACAAGACACACACATTCTGTCAGTACGTTCATCAGTTGATGCCATCAACTGGCCTCCTAACCGAACCCCGTGCAACATTGGCTACATCCCTGGGATTCGACCACACTCAAATTGATTCCATAGTTTATATCTTTTTGCGTCAATCAAATACGCTAACGTGTGCGAAATGAATCCGCACCGTGCTGGCTACTACAAGAGGAGGAGACAGGACTCCTTCACGATGCCTGCCAGCTCACTCTCGACATCACTGTCCAGAGGCGCTGGCCGCATTTTTGAACAGTTTACTATTCGTTTCCACCAGTCCGAAGGCAATTCGAACCCACAACTACGGCATTTCACAGAGGCTGCTCCCTATCTGTGATGCCCATCCGCCCCTGGGGCCTTTTCTCAACGAGGTCGCGAAGAACCTCGTACCGAACTGAGCCAGTGTGTCGGCAGGCCGTTCAATCAAGCAGGATTAAGGCCGGAGCCAAACCCCTTTCCCCTTTTCAGTCCCGAAGTTGCATATGTCCGTCGACTTCTTGCTCGCCATAGATGAAGCGTTTGTAGCCGCAATTCCAAATCGACAAACGGTCTAGGAGCTGTCTAATGAGAGACGAAATGAATCTCTGAGACGTACCGAGTGTCTACCATGAGCTGAGGATGAAGGTAATGTCTACGGTTTCTCCTGGAGAGAGGGTGATAGTTTTCTCCTCGGGATAGGCCGAGCCATCAGGAACTTCGATACGAACCAAGATTGTTCGTTCAGAAGCGGTCCACGTCAGGTCAACCTCAACGGTCTCGGATTTGGCGACAGCGACCGTTCCGTTAGCCTCCAGTCTTTCGTCTATGAATACAAGATAGTCGCACGGCGTAGCTCCCCAGGTAGAGGGGTTGACTAGGGTGACCACTATAGTTCCCGTGCCTATCTCGTCTTCTTCGTCATTAAACTCCAGATATAGCACAAGAGAGAGAATTAGCAGCATGACGGCCGCCACTGCCACTACGATTCCCCAATGAGGCTTCCGCGGCTTCCAGGGTGCTCTGGACACCTGGCCATCAGTTGTGCCAAATGGGCGAGCGCACACCTCACAGTATTGCGAGTCATCGGAATTCTCGGCTCCACAGCCCAGGCACTTCATGCCATTCCCCCAACCCTAGCTCCCGATGCGCTTCCGCACCTATGGCTTTTTCTCAAGAAATGGAGCGGGCGCGAAGGGATTCGAACCCTTGACCGCTTGCTTAGGAGGCAAGTGCCATATCCAGCTAGGCCACGCGCCCATCTCGTGGATGGTCGATACGCCAAAACGTCCTCGCGTGATTAATGCGAGGAACTGGTTAAGAGGTTTGCGTCGAGCCGCCCCTTGATCGCTCGATAGCCATCACTCGCGATCCTCGTCGGAGATCTCCTCCGGCGCCTTCTCCCCGTCTTCCGCCTCGGCCTCAGCCTTCCTGTCGTCTGCCTTCGGCTCGATCTCCTCTGCCTCGATTTGGGGTTCTTCCTCCTTCGGCTTCGGCTTGGTGTACTCCTCTATGAAGGAGACCGTCTCTGCATCGAGAACATCCCTCATGTCGGTTACGACTCTGTACTTCGCAAGCAACCATTTCTGGTCGTACTTGCACGCATCGGGAAGAGTGACCTTGTAGTCCTGGCCGTGGTGGTGGACATCGAAACCCTCAGCTGTGCCATAAGACATCTTGAGCAGAAGCTCTGCAATCTCCTTGGGCTTGCTCGGCTTGTTGACGAGCTTGTACTTGTACTTCAGGGTACGGCCCGCGAGCTTGTTGTTAAAATCAATCCTGACCCGACCGGCAGTCATGGCGACGATCGTCGCCCTGCGGTTCCTGACAGTGACCTCCATCCCTACCTGGGGTTCGATCTCCTGCTTCAGAAACTCGCGCATAGGATGCAACTCGACCAGTTTGGGGTCCCTCGGTCCCGCACCCTTCTCGGGAGGTACAACAACCTCGTATTCCTTGCCTATCTCGGCCTTGAGCATGTGCTCGTCGAGGCCTGGAAACAACCGTCCCTTGCCGATGATCAGCGGCTGAGGCCCGTATATCATCTTCTCGTCGAAGATCTCCTTCTCCTTGGCCAAGGATTCGTCGGTCGTGTCGAAAAGCTCGCCTGTCTCCTCCACCCAGCCGCTGAACTCTACCAGCACTAGGTTGCCTGCCTCGACCTTAACGCCTGCGTCATTGTGCGCTTCCTCTTTCTTCTCATGGTGCTTCTTAGCACCCTCATTCTCGGTCATGAACACTCACCGCTGGTGCGCGGTTTGTGCGGATACATACCCACCACTTAAAGTTTCCGATGCCGCTGGCAGCGTGCCAGGCGTGCCAGGGCGAAAGGCGGGAATCAGGCCCCCAAAACGGGAGCCAGGTCAAAACCTATATGTGCGGTCCCTCATTACTCGGCCAGACCCTCACGCCACCGTAGCTCAGCTGGTAGAGCAGCTGACTTGTAATCAGCAGGTCGGGAGTTCAAATCTCCCCGGTGGCTCATGAAAACACTGTCGGGCCACCGAGGAGACTTGCTTCACAGATTTCTAGAGCAACAGCACTGGCTTGCTCGGCCTGAGAGGGTACTTCTTGCACTTATAGCAGTACCACTCGTCATATTGCTTGATGTACTTCAGCTCGGACTTGCAGACGGGACAGATCTTATTCCTGTCTCCTGAGCTTTCCTTGGGTGAGTACGCCTTACAGACGTTGCAGTAGTGCCTATCGTACTTCTCGATGTACCTCAATGGGCCGTCGCATTTAGGGCATACTGTGCCTTTTGGCTGCTCCCTTGGTGCCGGATTCTCCTTCTGTTTGTGCAACGGGTATTTCTTGCAGGCGTAGCAGTACCATTCGCTGTACTTCTCGATGTACTTCATCTCGCCTGAGCACTCAGGGCACTTCTTGGCGGTGTCCTCCTTGACCTCTGGCTTCGGCTCTTCTTTCGGTGCCTCCTTCGTCTCGACCGGGGCGTACTTCTTGCAGCTGTAGCAGTAGTACCTCTGGTACTTCTCTATCCACTTGAGAGGTTGGTCGCAGTTGGAACACATGCGGATCTCAATGACCGGCTCTTTCATCTCGACGGGTTCCTGCTCTTCATCAATCAGAGGTTCCGCCTCGGCCGCAATCTCCTCTTCCTTCTCTTCAACAGGCTCGACGGCCTCCTCGACGGGGCACTCATGAAATTCCGTCTGAGGCTCGTCTACATAGGAGTTACATTCGTAGCAGTACCACTTCTCCATGTGTTCGAGGAAATTCGGCTCTTCGCCGCAATTCGGACACTTAGATGCTTCCATTCCAATCCGCTCCATCTCATAGCAGGCGTCGGCCTTCGGGGGGCTACCTCCTGCGGCCCTTCCTGCTCTTCACTTGAAACTACGCCCTTCAAATGTATATGAACATGTCAATCTGAGAATCATGCATGATAACGGATCTGAACCATACTGACTGCGGCAGCTCCCCGGTAGCCTACATGCAGCGGTACGCGTAATGGGGACGTGGGGTCGTCGAGCTGTAAGCGGGAGCTAAGGAAGCTCGAGAGGAGCTGTTGACATGATAAGGACTGCGAGATTGGCAGGCGAC
>JAOTTD010000005.1 GCA_029864565.1 Thermoplasmata archaeon
TCCTCAACTCAGGAATTGACTGGTGCGGTTCGTGAAGGCCGACTCTGATGTCACGAATCTAAGAAGATTTATATGAACAGCAAGGCTTTTGTCATTGGGTGGCCTGGAAATGGCACAAAAGACCGGTAGTCCGCCGTACGAGACAGAGATGTTCATCTCTACTTATCGGTTTCCCAGCCAGACATGGTTCTTGAGGAGGATTGCGGTCGCTTTCTGCCTCATAATCATCGGAGCGGTGGCTGCCTCGGTTCTGAATCCCATCGTTGGCGTAATCATCTTCCTGAGCGGTGGCGCCCTCGGTTTCTACGTCTTCGAGAAGGGCTACAGGCTCGGCAGAGACGACGGCCGATGGGGCTGGGGTAGCATCATCCCGATTGACACCCCCATTGAGGACCGACAGAAACACTACAGGAGGGCTTTCCATTGGCTTTCGGCTTTTTCCGCTCTGTTGCTGATCGGCCCGTGGGTCATCTCTCTCGCAGCCTCTGCATGGAACTGGGGGGGTTGGATGTTTTTGCTGGTCGGACCTACACTTTTGCTAACATGGATCGTGGGTATCAACTGTGTTCAGCAGGCTGTATACTGCAGGCGCGCGTATCTCGCGCTGGCAGATACCACCAGATGAGTCATAGACGGCCCTGAAGTCTATCCGCCTGCAAACAACACGGGCGTTCAGTCTGTGTCCGCAACAATCATACTGGCGGAGCAGAAGTTCCGATCTTCAGGAACTCCTCCTCGTCCTTGAGGGCCTGCTCGAATATCACGAGGCTCTTCTCGATCTGCGCTTTGGATATGCAAAGCGGAGGTGCTATCCTGAAGACATTGCCGTAGCTGCCGGACGTTATCGTCATGAGGCCACTCCGCCAGCATTTTCCCTGGATCGTCGTAGCCTCGTGAGGTTCCTTCGTGTACTGGTTCTTGACGAGTTCGACACCGATCATCAGGCCCTTGCCACGGACATCCCCAATGATTTCCCTGCGCTGCTGCATCTCCCTCAGGAGCTTCATCGTGTATTCTCCCAACTTTGCAGCGCGATCAGCGAGTTTCTCCTCGATGATCGCCTCTACATGCGCCAATCCGGATGCCATTGTGATGGCGTTCCCGCCGAAAGTGGAAGAGTGGGACCCTGGTCGCCACTTCTTCATGATTTCATTCTTGGCGATTATTGCCCCGAGCGGGACTCCGCCACCGAGCGCCTTGCCCATCACGAGTATGTCGGGCACGACACCGAAGTGCTCGCATGCGAACATCTTGCCAGTCCGAGCGAATCCTGTCTGCACCTCGTCCGCGATCAGGAGCGCGCCCTGGGAATCACATATCCGCTTCAGCCTGGGCATGAACTCCTTCGGGGGAACGATGTAACCGCCCTCGCCTTGGATGGGCTCTACTATGACGGACGAGATCGGACCCGTAGGACCGCCGAGCTCGAGGACCTGGTTCTCGAAGTAATCCATGCACCATAGCCCGCACTCTGGGTACGTCTGTTTGAACGGGCATCTGTAACAGTACGCATAAGGCGTGAATACGATGCCGGGTACCATCGGGCCGTAGCTGTATCTCAGCTTAATCCTGCTCGTCAGAGCCAGGCCTGCGCCTATGCGACCATGGTACGAACCGAAGAACGCCACGTGCTCGTTCCGCTTTGTGTAATATCTCGAGAGCTTGAATGCGGCCTCGACAGCCTCCGCACCGCTGTTGCCGAAGAATGTACCCTTCAACGCCTTTCCTGGAGAGATCTCGTGGAGAAGCTTGGCGAACATCGCTTCCTTGTCGAAGTATGCGTCGTTGGCCATCGAGTGAATCAGCTTGCCTGCCTGCTCCTGGATGGCCTTGACGACCTTTGGGTGAGTCCACCCGGCGTTCTCGACGCCTATGCCAGATGTGAAATCCAACAACACATTTCCGTCTGCGTCCATAACGGAGGCTCCTGACGCCTTCTCGAATGTGAACGTGAAACACCGGTCGTATGCATAGGAGACATACTCACGGTCTATCTTGATGATGGCTTTGCTCTTGGGTCCAGGCGCTCTCACCACCAGCTTGGGGGCTTCTCTGGCCCAGTCGGCAACCCAATCAGGTAGTGGGAACTCCTCGTCCAAACTCACTGGCTGCTTCTCGCTTCCATCGGTCTTCTCCGCCTTAGGTCCTTTGACGGTCTCGTTCACAGCCTCGTTCTCCACCATCTCATTCATCCCTCATTCCCCCGAGCATCGCTTAGGGCCAATGCGTTCTCGGGGCAAGCCTTGATGCATTTTGGGTCGCCACCACAGAGATCACACATGTATGCTGTCTCTATGCCTAACTTGCCCTCGAAGAAGACGGCGTCATAGGGACAGCGTGGTATGCAGGCCATGCATGCGAAGCATCTGTGCTCGTCGAGAGTCCAGTACTTGCCCTCGTCGTGAAACTCTAAAAGCGCCGATGGGCAGACCTCGTTTGGAGGACACACCTCACAATGGACGCAGACTGTCGCCTTATACTTGTCCCCATCCTTACTTATCGCAATCCTGGGCCTGCCAATAGCCACGCTTGATTTCTTGGCGGCAATGCAGACTCTCTCGCAATCCCCACAGCCGTTGCACTTGTCTGGGCTGAACACCAGCCCGAATTGCATTGTTTGGTTGCACATCTACGCACCACTCTGAAGGGTCAAACCCACAACAATCATGGGATCTGGCCTGATCAGTGAGCCAACGCTCCTCACCGTTTCGGGTAAAGAACTGATGGCATATATATTCTTGGAGACAGAGGTATTTGTAGGTTGCCTGCGTACAATTTGTGAGGGGCGTTTATGAAAATTTTTCAGTGTATACGCCATAATCATCGAATATTTCACATTTGAGACATGCCGATTGGGCGCCTTTCGAGTGCATAGATATTGACGGTGAAAGTAATTAAAAAACAACACAATATATACAAATATATGTATATTGTATTTCGGATTGATATCGCCCCCAAATGATGCGTGGGCACGAGAAATTTGTGATTTGCCAGACATGGTGAGCATCAGCCACCACATCTGGTCGTCGGGTTTGTTCACTTCAGGTAGTCGAGCTTCGCCACAATGTCGCCGAGTCCAGCATCCTCCAACGTCTTCTTGGTTGGCTTCCCGTCGTCGTCCCAGCCCCAGAGCTGGTAGTACTCGGAAAGCATCTTGTCGAAGGCCGCTCGCGGAACCGTTTTGCCCTCGGTCTTTCCTGTAGGCAGCGGTTCCGATTCCATCCTGTCGGGCATGGTGTCGTCCTTCTTCGAGAACCCCTCTCTGACGTTGAACGCCCTAACCAGATTCCACACGCGGACGCCCACCGCGTTTAGCCAATCAACGCTAGCAGGCTGCTCAGTCACCGCCGTGAAGTACATCGCCATGTTCTCGGCGCTGACGCCATAGAAGTCGCAGTAGATCATGCTCCACTTGTAGCTCTTCATGATCTGCTCCTCGTGACATATCGCAGCCTTGCCTTCGGTACTCCACGGGTCGCCGTCGCCGTAGGCGTCGGATGCGACAGGCCATGCACGGTTGTGGTCCGCACCCCTGTCGGAAGTCGCATAGGCTAGCGCCATGCCAATCGAGCCTCTCGGATCATAAGCAGGATACTCGGATCCCTTCGCATGTATCACGAGCTTCTCAGTGTCCTTGCCGATCTTCCTCGCCGCAAGCAACGAACCTTCTGCGAGCAAGTCTCCGATCTTGCTCTTCCTCTCAGCTATCATCTCGGGCATCTTCGCATAGGCCTCTTCGTTGCCGAACTTGAGGTCCAGGCCTCCGGTGTCCTCCTTCGTGATTATGCCCTTCTCGTATAGATCCATCGCGAAGCCGACAGCGGCCCCTGCGGAGATCGTGTCGAGCCCGAGCCTGTCGCACTCCTCGGCGAACTTGACGATCGCCTCGATATTCCTGACTCCGCAGTTCGATCCAGCGAGGCCCAGCGTTTCGTACTCGGGTCCTTCGGTAGAGGAGCCCTTGAAGGGTCCGTCCCTGACCTTCGCCCAGCTCCCGCACGCGATCCCACAGCCGAAACATGCCTTCTTCCTGACGAAGACCCGGGTCTTCAACGCGTCGGAGTCTATCCCTTGGTAGCCGTCGAACTGACCGTTATGCCAGTTGTTCGTGGGCAGTATGGCAGCGTCCTGGCTCATATCCACGATTATGGGTGTGCCATCCGTCACGAGGCCGGCGTGGTCCGGGTTCTCGACGACGTCCTTCAGCAGCATCTGCTTCGCCATCTTGGCGAACTCGTCGATCTTGGGCACTTCCACACCAAGTGATCCCTTGGCGACTACTGCTTTGAGGTTCTTCGAGCCGAAGACCGCCCCCGCACCACCTCGGCCAGCATTCCTCGTTATGTCCGATGTGACACCCGCTATCCGGGACAGCTTCTCGCCCGCCTGGCCGATGCCTGCAATCCTCGCGGCCTTCTGACCGACCTCCTCGCGGAGCAGCTCCTCCGTCTTGAACATGTCCTTGCCCCAGACGTTCTTGGCGTCTCGTATCTCGGCATTGCCATCATTCACATACAGGTAGCTCGGCTTGGGAGCCTTGCCTTTGATTATAATCGCGTCGAAGCCAGCATACTTCATCTCGGGGCCGAAGTAACCGCCCGCGTATGAATCCAGGAATGTCCCGGTGAGCGGAGACTTCGTGATCACGGCGTAACGGCTTGTGAGAGGCACCATCGTTCCGACAAGAGGACCGGTCCATATCGAGAGGACGTTCTCCGGCGACAATGGGTCGGTTCCGGGCTTCAGCTCCTCGAACAGGTACCGCGCTCCGAGGCCTTTGCCGCCGATATACTCCTTGGCCCAGTCACCGTTTAACGGCTCAACCGACGTCTTCTCCTCCGTGAGGTCGACCCTTAGCACTTTTCCAGTATAACCATACGCCATCTTGATCACCTCTTCAGAACTCCCTTGGGGCACACCTCGACACACTGAGGCGCCCCTCCGCACAGGTCGCATTTGATCGAATAGGATTCTGACGGGTCCATCCAGCATCCGTCATGCGGACAGGCCTCGACGCACATACCGCATCCAGTGCATTCTTCCTTGTCGACGTAGTATATCCCCAACGCATCGTTGAACTTGATAGCCTCTGCAGGGCATGCTTCCACGCACGGATGCTCATCGCATTGGATGCAGTAGTTGAGCCTGACCTCCCCTGGCTCAGGATACAGGTCCATGACGTTCATCCTTGACTCACTCGGGTTGAATTTGCCGACGTGCGTGGCCGAACACACGAGGGCACAAATCTGACAGCCAGTGCATTTCTCAACCTCTGCTTTCAAGCCTTTGCTCATTATAGTTTTCCTCCCAAATCAGAGTTCCCCTGCGAGGCTCAGCGTCGTGGAGCGCATGAAACGAGCTCATGCCAGTGTTTAATCATCCCCGACCAAATCGCCCCTAGGAGCGAGAATATGAACGACAAAGCCGTATTAGTTCTTGTCGGTTTTTCATCAAGATGCCAGTGTTTCAGATTATCTTTCGAAAAGCGGCTCAGAATACGGAACATCGATATGCTTGGTCGAGCCTATCGAAGCGCACGTCCCTGCTCTGACGCAATTCAAATAGAGATTGGGAGATATGCATCAACGCTAGCGCTGGTGACGGGGATGTTCTCACTCAGGAAGAGGAAGGACAAGTGGTCGATACCCGACTCTCCCGTTGAATTTGACGCCCCAGTCCATCGAATGTGCGAGGAGGCGTTCGGGCACAGGGGACCCCGACAGGAGGGAGCGACCGATAAGGCCTTGAGAGCGGAGAGCCGGAACATGTTGCTCAAGGCGGACATGAAACCGCTCTCTCGGCGCCCTTCGTTCGCGACAGCGGGCGGCAACGCACAGAGGGGATGCCATTACTGCGGTCGAGGGCTGAGGGAGACATCATGATTGCCACCGGACATGAGCCAGTCGCCCGTTACGAATCGAAGAGGGACCTGTCTTGATAATCGAAGGCTCGAGAGTCATGCTCTTGGACGACCTCGGAGGAAGACACATCTTGACGGTCGAGAGAAGAATGATCGAGGTGCGGAGGCTAGGCGTGGTCGATGGCACCACCATCTGTGGCGCGTCCTACGGCGACACCATCTCGATTGGAGAGAGACGGCTTCTGATAGTGAAGCCATCGATGATGGACATCCTCGACACGATCGAGCGGAAGGCACAGGTGATATCGCCCAAGGATGGATTCGTCATGCCTCACCACCTCGACATCGCCTGCGGCAGCAGGGTCATCGAGGGTGGAGTTGGATCTGGGGCACTCACGATCGTATTGCTCAGATCGGTTGCGCCTGCGGGACGAGTGTACTCTTATGATCTCAGAGACGACCACGCCTCCGTAGCACGGAGAAACATCGAAAGGGCGGGGCTTGCGGATTGCTGGGAACTCAAGATAGGTGACATCTGCACTGCGGCGTTGGAAGGCGAAGTTGACGCCGCAGTGCTTGACATGCCCAACCCGTGGGACGCGGTCGAGAATATCATCCGCGCGCTGAGACACGGCGGACATCTTTGCTGTTATGTGCCCAACGCGAATCAACTGGATAGGACCGTGAGGGCGATGCGGGACACGGGCTTCCGCGAGTTGTTCATGGTGGAGAACCTCCAGCGAGAGATGATCGTCCACGATGGCGGCATCAGACCGAGTTCCGAAATGGCCGGCCACACGGGTTACCTCGCCTTCGGCAGAAAGCTCTGAACAGCTATCGCGGACGCCCTCGCCCCTAAAGCTAAGTACACGCTATCATAATGCCGTCACCGGTGACCGTTGTATGGCTATTGCAGAGGTCAGGGTCACGCTGAAGAAAGGGGTAGCGGACCCGGAGGGCAAGAACACACTCAAGGCTCTCGAGCTTCTCGGATTCGAAGGCGTCTGTGAGGTTAGGAGCGTGAAGGTATTCGAGATCGAAATGGATGGTAAGAAGGCCGAGGTTGAGAAGAGCGTCGAGGAGATGTGCAGAAGGCTCCTTGCCAATCCCGTTATACACAACTATTACATTACCATCAAGTGAGGGGACCGAATGTCGAAGGCGACGCTGTACGCTCCTCAGGACGTCCCATTTGAGCTTCGAGAGATAAACCTGGCAGAAGCATCCGACGATGATCTCGCCGACATTAGCAACGAAAGCGGGACGGGCCTTTCCGTAGACGAAATGCGGATTATCAAAGAGTACTTCGGCAGGAAGGGGAGGAACCCTACCGACGTCGAGCTTCAATCGATTGGACAAGCCTGGAGCGAGCACTGCTGCTACAAGAGCTCCAAGGTATTCTTGAGAGAATACGTCTTCGGGATCAACAACCGCCATGTCATGGACAGAGGAGATGCCGGCGTCATGGAATTCGACAGGGACCATGCCTATGCTCTGCGAGTGGAGAGCCACAACCATCCGAGTGCAGTTGAACCGTACGGCGGAGCGGCG
This sequence comes from Thermoplasmata archaeon, assembly GCA_029864565.1. GTDB lineage: Archaea > Thermoplasmatota > Thermoplasmata > UBA10834 > UBA10834 > UBA10834. The sequence continues at coordinate 7,412 of JAOTTD010000005.1, forward strand.
ACGGGCATCGGAGGCATCCTCAGAGACGTCCTGTGCATGGGTGCCCAGCCGATTGCTCTCGTCGATCCATTGTTCTTTGGGCCGCTAGACTACCCCTTCGCCAAGCTCCCGGAGGGAATCAAGCATCCGAAGTACCTACTAGGAGGTGTCGTTGCTGGAATCAGAGACTACGGCAACAGGGTGGGCGTGCCCACAATATCCGGGGGAGTCTGGTTCGACGACAGCTACGTCGGCAACTGCTTGGTCAATGTGGGTTGCATAGGTATCGCCGAGAAAGATGACATTCGAAGAAACGCAGTCAAAGGGCCAGGCGACGTCCTCGTGCTTGTAGGCGGCAGAACTGGAAGGGACGGCATCCACGGAGTCACGTTTGCATCGGCGGTGCTTACGGAGGAGAGCGAGACGGAATCAAGGGGAGCGGTCCAACTGGGAGACCCAATAATGAAGGAGCCCGTGATGCACGCCGTCCTCGAAGCCAACGAACGCAAGCTCGTGAACGGCATGAAGGACCTCGGAGGAGGAGGGCTGTCGTGCGTGGTAGGCGAGATAGCCCTCGCAGGAGGCTGCGGGGCGGATGTGGATCTCACCAAGGTCCCCCTCAAAGAGGAAGGGCTTGCGCCATGGGAGATATGGGTGTCCGAATCACAGGAGAGGATGATGCTCTCCGTGTCCTCGCGGAATCTCGACAAGGTCCTGCACATCTTCAAGCTCTGGGACGTCCCCGCCACGCCCATAGGCCGCATCGTCCGCGACAAGCGAGTGAGATTGCACTACAAAGACGTCAAGGTCTTCGACCTCGAGCTGGAGTTCCTCACTGCGGGGCCGGAGTATTGTCGTCCCTGCGCCGCGAGCACAGCTCGCAGGACTAGGAAGGAGAGGCCTCCGAAGGCGAGAGGGAATTACAACGATGTACTGTTGAGGCTCCTTTCCGATCAGAACATATGCAACAGGGATTGGGTCATACGCCAGTACGACCACGAGGTACGAGCCAACACTATCTTGAAACCGCTTCAAGGCAAAATTGGCCACTGGTCCCACGGGGATGCTGCCGTGCTCAAGCCCGTCGAGGAGTCGTTCAGGGGGCTCGCGGTTGCCACGGCATCAAACCCTTTCGCCGTGGGTGTCGACCCGTATAGAGGCGGTAAGACGTGCGTGGACGAGGTGTGCAGAAACCTTGCTGCGGTCGGAGCTCGCCCGCATTCGCTGACAGATTGCCTCAACTTCGGAAACCCAGAGAAACCTGACAGGCTGTGGCAATTCAGGGAGGCGGTCAGGGGAATAGGCGAGGTGGCGAAGGACCTCAACCTGCCGATACCATCTGGCAACGTCAGCTTCTACAATGAATCGCCGACTGGGTCCGTGCTTCCGACGCCAACCATCGTCGGGTGCGGCATAGTCAGAGACATCAGGAAGTGCGTGACCTCGGACTTCAAGCGCGAGGGTGATCCGCTACTCCTGGTTGGAGAGACGAGGCCAGAGATGGGCGCCTCGGCGTATTACAGGAAGACTAGAGGGTATTCGTCGAAGGTTCCTGATGTCGACATGCGAGCGCTCAAGGCGGGCATCGACATCGTCGTCGATGGCGTGGAGCGCGGCGCGATTGTGGCTTGCCATGATATCTCGGACGGCGGCATTGCGGTTGCCCTCGCGGAGATGTGCATCGGCGGCGACATCGGGGCGAAAGCGGCACTTGACCTACTGGGCCGCCTGAGATCGGACGCGAAGCTGTTCGCTGAGAGCAACAGCAGGTGGCTGGTCGAAGTCAAGAAAGGCAAGGAGAGACAACTGCGAAGGGACCGCGCGACCAAGGTAACCAAGATCGGTCATGTCGGTGGTGACAGACTCGACATCTCGTCCGGAAGAAGGCTCGTCGATGTGAGTGTAGACAGGATCGCGCGCAAGTTCAACGAACCTCTGTGGAGGATGGTCGGATGAAGGCAAGCGACGCGAGAGTCTGCGTCCTCAGAATCGAGGGAACGAACTGCGAGGAGGAATCATTTCAATGCTTCAAGCGTCTTGGCGCCAAACCGGAGAAGGTGCATCTGAAGCAACTCACGGGCACGGATGTCTCATCTGACGAGAGGCGGTCCCTTTCAGACTACCAGCTGTTGGTGTTGCCAGGCGGGTTCTCTGCGGGGGACTATGTCCGTGCGGGGGCCATCTTCGCCGCCCGACTGAGGAGTCGGCTATCCGAGGACCTCAAGGAGTTTGTCCGGGTTGGAAAGCCGGTCCTTGGTATATGCAACGGGTTCCAGATACTCGTCGAAACGGGCTTGCTCCCGGCGATGTCAGGCATCATGGCCGACGTCCCCGAAGCGGTCCTCGGCACGAACGATTCCGCGCGGTTCGAGTGCAGGCCAACTTTGCTTAAGAAGGTCAACCGCGGCAACTGCGTCTTCTCGACCAGAATACCAGACGACAAGATCTCACTGATCCCGTCCGCCCATGCGGAGGGCAAGTTGATGTTCCCTGTCGACCGTGCGAAGTACGTCATCAAGGAGCTGGAAGACAACGACCAGGTCGTCTTCAAATACGTAGATCCCGACGGCAGCATTGCGGGTTATCCATGGTGCCCGAACGGCTCGACTGAGAATATCGCCGGCATATGCAACCGAGAAGGAAATGTCTTCGGCATGATGCCTCACCCAGAGCGCGTGTTTTTCAGGTTCACCCACCCAGATTGGACGCGCAGCCCGGACGGCGATGGCGACGGCCGCGCAGTGTTCGAATCGGCCCTCGACTACGTCTCGAAGAAGATGTGAATGAGGTTCACAGCGAGACGACAAGCTCCACCTGGTCTCCGTCTTTGAGTCCCAGGGACCGGCGAAGATGGTACTTGCAGATGACCTCGATTATGTCGGTGTGATGCGACCGAACAGGCAACACCACTGCGCACTCCATGTTGTGTATCGACGCCAGAAAGCACTTGACGTCCCCGAACGTACGTCCGTCCTTCTCGAATCCCTTGATCAGAATCCCCTCGGACTTCCTGAGGATATCTATCTTGGGCAGCTCTGGACTGGAGATTCTGAGGTTGAGAGTCCCTTCGTACGGTTTGAACCAGAGCTTCTTCTGGAACTGCTCAGCATAGGCCTCCTGGTTGACATAATACTGCCCCTCACCGAGGCCGGAGGCGACCACTCCGATTATGACGAGATGGTCCTTCATCTCGAATATTCGCTGATAGTCCGAGTACTCTTTGCGCAGGAGGTCGAACCCCTTGTCCGTCAGCTTGATACGCTGACGCCTCGCGCCCAAGTCTCTTTCGATTAGGCCTTCGCCTAGGAGTTCCAGTATCTTCTTAGAGGCGGACTGCTGGCTTATCTCAAGGACGTTTCCCAGCTCCCTCGAAGATATGGCGATATAATCATGAACCCCGCCCATCAGGGCGATGTGCTTAAGGGTCGCTATCTGCTTCTCGTGCATGTTATCCTTCGGATTAGCATTGCCTCATAATATCTTTTCGACTATCACCGTGTGATGCTGGGTGTCCTTGTCTTCATCAATCCGGACCTTCACCTGTGAGCACAAGATATCTCTCACTCCTGAGGCGCACCACTGGAAGGCCCGCCTCCTTCAGCCGGGACATCAGCTCACGGTCGTTCGTGACGACCGCTGCCTCATTGCGCACGGCCACGTCGAGAACGCCGTCGTCCCCGTCCAACCCCGTCTCTACCAATTCGTACTTGCCCGCAAGAGCCAGTGCGGCCTTCGCCTCGCGCGTCTGAAGGCGTGAAAGCTCATCGACCACTGAAGACGGGACCATGACCCTTATCTCCCCCAGCAGGCGGGATATCTCCTTATCTAAATTCATCCTGAACTGGAAGGGCATAAGCAGCGCGTTAGCGTCGAGTACAACGGCGTTCACCAAGAGTTCTCACGACCGGAATCTATTGGACCACGCCATAACCAATCAGCCGCCACTTCCCCGATATCCTTCTCGATATGGCTATGCGCTGGTTCTTCTCGGTACATACGGGGATCTTAAGCGATATGTCGGCCGAATCCGCCCTGCCGCTCTTGACCACTCCCACTGTGGTAGCAGTCCCGACGCTGAGCATCAGCGGTTCGTTCGTCTTCAATGCCTCTACAGCGAGGTCTGAAGAGACTCCGACCACGCGTTTCAGGAGCTCAGTCTTGACGGCGAGGGATTCCGTTATCTCGGGGAGCGAGCCCGGCGCGCCGACTATTCGTCCGACCAACGAATCCGACTTGGCGAAGGCCGGGTCCAGACCAGTCCCTATCGCCACGAGGCCGCCAGGGGTGGCTGTCTTGAGTTTCAGAGTCCCGGCGATGAGAGAACGGACGGTCGTGATAATCGGCTCCCATGTGACGCCGCGGCTCGTCTCGACCTTCCTACCTGGCCGTATCTCGATCTCATCTCCCACCTTCAGGCTGCCGCGGATGAGCGAGCCGCCGATAACGGCGCCCTTCAGGTCCTTCAAGCTCGTACCGGGAGGGTTCACGTCGAACGACCTCGCGATGTACATCCTGATCGGTGCCGTTTCGGAGTATTCCGGTGCAGGAATCACCTTCTCGATCGCCATGATGAGCGTGTCGATATTCATGTTGTGATGGGCGGATATGGGAATGATAGGAGCGTTCTCCGCGATGGTCCCCTTGATAAACTTCTTGATCTCCTCGTAGTTCTCCATCGCCTGTTCCTTCGTCACCAGGTCGACCTTGTTCTGGACCACAATGATCTTGTCCACGCCGATTATGCTGAGAGCCATCAAATGCTCGCGTGTCTGAGGCTGAGGACACGGTTCGTTTGCGGCGACCAGGAGAAGGGCGCCGTTCATGATGGCCGCTCCTGACAACATCGTCGCCATGAGAGTTTCGTGGCCAGGGGAGTCGACGAAGGAAACCGCCCTCTGAAGCTCGCACTTCCCACTGCATTCCGGGCAGGTATCTTGGTTCGTGTAGCACCCGGAGCCCTGGCAGCTGCTGCACTTGTAGAACGCCGCGTCGGCGTATCCCAGCCGGATCGAGATGCCCCTCTTGATCTCTTCGGAATGTCTGTCCGTCCATTCGCCGGTCAGAGCCTTTGTCAGCGTGGTCTTTCCGTGGTCCACATGGCCGATCATGCCGATGTTGATCTCCGGCTGGACAGGAACATTCATTCCTCTTTCTTCTCCTCTTTGTTGATAAGTTCGGAGACCGGCTTCGCGCCGTGCTGTGTGACTTTCAGGTTGACCTGGACGGTGTCTGGTGAGACCGCGTTGCCCCTGAAGCTCTTCTTCTTCCTGAGACCTCTCTCCTCGGAACGAAAGCCTATGCTCTTCGAGACCAGGAGTCTCTTCCTCCTCGGGCCCGGGAGGTCCTTCCTCATTGGGAACCCGTCCTTGTCGCTTCCACCAGTGATCATGAGCTTATAACCCGGAAGGCCGACGAAGATACCATCAATGATGTCGCCGATCCTCTTCCCAATCAACGAATTCGCATGGTGTCCCGTAACGGGTGCTTGATAGGACTTTCCGTCCTTTGTATCGTTTATGACGGCTCTGAACTCTGCCACACAATCCACTCCGGTATAGCAGGACGCCCTAATGCGCAAGGAGTTATATAGGTTTCGGGAGCAAAATCCGCCCGCTGGAGCGGTCGGGTTTCAGCCCCGCATCAGCTTCCCCAGAACGGGTTCTCCTTCCGCCTAATCTCGATCACCTTGTCGAGAACCTCGGTCTCGTCGAAGGACAGTTTCTGCTCCAAGAGCTGCCGCGCGTGACTCTCGGGTATGTCCACGAGCAGCACGTCCTCGACATCGATCTGCCGACCAACGGTGGCGTCGTCGATCGCTATCGCAACCTCATCGCCCATCTTGGCCTCCCGCAAGGTCTTCTCTCCGCTTCGGATGCTCCTTATGCGGCCAACAGTCTTGCCGTCCTCTCTCATGAGAGACTGCCCCTGCCGTATCCTCCCCGCCAGAATGCGCACCCCGACGATGGCAGGTTTGCTGACCCTGAACACGTGATCACGCAGAATGGACACCTTCCCCGGGAAGGATATATCGAGTCGGCTCTGGACTTCCATCTCCCTCTTGCGCTCTTCGCACCATAGGTCATAGTCTTCCAAGAGCCGGTAGACGACCTGGTTCTCGAATAGCCTGACCCCTGTCTCTCGGGCCGCGTCACGTGCGTCCAGATTGACCTCAACGTTGAACGCAAACAGGGCTCTATGAAGGGGGTCATCGAAATTCGATGCTTCTATAACGTCCTTCCTCGAGACGTTTCCAATGTCGATCTTCCTTATGGGCAGCTCCGCGTTCTTTGCCTCGAACGCGAGGGCCTCTAGCGAGCCAATCGTATCGCCCCTGACGATTATGCCTTGGTCGGAAAGGTCCGCACTTATGCAACTTTCCTTCTTCACCTCGCAGATGACTTCCTCGAGATTATCGGCGACGACCCGCACCTGCCCTCCAGCCATGGCGTCCACGAGATTGGGCGCCACAATCCTGATACCGGCAGCGGCTGAGACTGACTTCACTTTGTCGAATCGCTGGCTCGGGTCCCTTATCTCGTCGAGGGGCCTGGGGCGGAGTAGCGCCCGTATCTTCGTCTGGATGGGCTCCCCCTTGGTCGACGATATGACGAGGAGGTCGCCGACACTCATAGTGCCTCTGTAGATTATTGTGTCTATCGCGGTCCCTATCCCCTTGTCCTCCTTCACCTCTAGAACCGAGCCCTCACCAGGGCCTTCCTCCGTGCTCAGCTCGGAGCCCAGGAACCTCTGGGCCAGGCCTATGAGCACCAGAAGCAGGTCGGGCAACCCCTCCCCCGTCTTGCCACTGACGGGCACGATTGCCACTGACTTGGTGAAATCACTGATCTTGTCGAACCGGTCGGCGCTGAAGCCGCCGATCTCATAAATCCTGCCTGCGAGGGCGTACAACTTCTCGTCGAGCTCACCGACAACGCGGGGGTCTTGGGCCTCGAGTGATTCTCCAATCGGTTTGTCGATCTGAGCCCGCCATCCCGGTATCAGATCGACCTTGTTCGCCGCGATGACGAACGGTGTCTTCAGCTTCTTGAGTATGTGTATCGATTCAATCGTTTGGGGCTTCATGCCCTCGTTGATGTCGATCACGAGGACGACGAGGTCTGCCAACGCGCCACCCCTGCTCCGGAGGCTGACGAATGAATAGTGCCCTGGCGTGTCGATGAACAGCAGACCCGGCACGTTGAACTTCCTGTCGCCGATCAGACTGCGGCATTGTGTGTAGATCGTATCTATCGGGACGTCCGTGGCCCCTATATGTTGGGTTATGCCACCTGCCTCTCGAGACACCACCTTGGTGCCTCTGATACGATCAAGAATAGTCGACTTGCCATGGTCCACGTGGCCCAGGACGGACACTATGGGTTGTCTGACAGTCACATATTCGCCAAAGGTCGTACGGTATATCAAATTAACCTAGCGCCCGAGAAACGGAGCTGGCCTTGGTCTGATATGATGCCTGCCCGGCCTGCCGTCCGCTGCGCTTAAGAGCCTATTCCTCGAACAGCCAGCCCTCATCGGGCCTCTGATACTCGTGCAGCTCGTATTCGTTGAAGAAGAGGTTGATCTCCCTTCGGGCGCTCTCAGATGAGTCGGAACCGTGAATCACGTTCCTGCCAGTGACCTGCGCAAGGTCGCCTCGGATTGTCCCCGGCATGGCGTCCTGCGGGTTCGTCTTGCCCATCATAGATCTGACGACGGCAACAGCATTCTCGCCTTCGAGGACCATGCAGATGACAGGTCCAGATGTGATGTACGCGAGGAGAGGCTTGAAGAACGGCTTGTCCTTGTGTTCCTCGTAGTTACGCTCCCCGAGTTCCCTCGGGATGCGCATCATCTTCATGCCGCAAATCTTAAAACCGCGCAGCTCGAACCGGGATATGATCTCCCCGACAAGTCCCCTCTGGACACCGTCCGGCTTGACCATGACGAACGTGCGCTCTATCATTATTCATCACCCTTGTCGGCTTCGGACTCATCCGAGATTTCGGAGCCGACTGCCGCAGTTGGCTTTGGGCCCTCTTCCTCCGCCTCGGCGGTCTCGGGTTTCTCTGACGTCGTGCGCTTCCTCACCTTCCGCGCCTTCTTAGGCTCGGGCTCGGGCGCGGCGCCCTTGAGTCGGACCTGCTTCTCCCTGGCGTACCAGCTCGTCCAAGTCGTACGCCTAGGCACCCGTTTGAGTTCGACCATATTCTTGAAGCACTTCGAAGTGCAGAATTGATACGTAACGCCGTCCTTCTTCACGTACATTCTGCCTGTTCCGGGCTCTATCTCGTTACCGCAGAACGTACATACTCTTCGCTCCACCATTGAACCTCACCTCGCATGCTTGGCCTTCAGCGCACTACCTTACGCTGAGTTTCCTCGCCTCTCTTGAAGTCTCTTTGAGCATCAGCACGTCGCCGACCCTGACCGGTCCCATCACGTTGCGCGTGATGATTCTGCCCTTGTCCCGTCCGTCCAGGACCCTTACCTTGACCTGGGTAGCTTCCCCGGTCATACCGGTCCTGCCGATAATCTCGACGACTGTTGATGGTATGCTGTCATCGACCATCTGCTACACCTACTTCCTGAGAGCCTTCAGCTTCCCAGCGAGCTCTTCCAGTGCGGGCTTTCCCTTGGCCGCGTCGACAATCGCAACAGCAGCCGTCGGCTTCTCTAGGCCGCATGCGTTACCCAACTCAGCCTTCGCGGGAACGTAGGCGTATGGAACGGCCTTCTCCTCGCATAACGCCGGGATGTGCATCAGAATCTCCGGTGGGGAGACATCCTCCGCCATGACCACGAAGACGGCCTCGCCGCGCTCGACGAGTTTCGTGACTTCGTTCGTACCCTTCTTCACGCTGCCGCCGTCCCTTGCCAGCTCGACGATGTCGTAGGCTTTGTCCACGAGCTCCTTGGGCATCTCGAACTTGACGAATATTGGCTTTGCCATATCGATACCTCCTTCAGGTGCTCACGCACCATCATCATTCACGGGCTCCTTCGATTCAAAAGAGCAAGTGGCAGTAGATGGTCGTTGTATAAAAGTCTTGCTGACCACATCCTCCTCGATGCTCATCGCGCTGGAGGTGGAGTGACATCGGTGTCTTGAACCCATCGCCTCCTCGAGCTCCACCCTCCATTCATCACATCGGGATCGCCAAAACCTATGAAGTCAAGGAACGTCTCAGAGGCGATCGGGTTGGCGATGGGAGGGATGGTGTTCGCGGATATGAGCGGAATCACGTCGGGACTGGCAAGACCAACCATCACGAGGAGATTGCCTGCGCCAATCGCCATCATTCCCTCAATGAAGCGCATCTCGATAGACAGCGCCTGAGCTCTCACTATACGCGCGGTCGCAACCGCGAGAAGCGAGGCGGCGGTCCAAGGAGCCAGTCATTTGGGACACCGTGCGAGAAAGTATATCTTGTGCTTAATTGCTCACCCCTCTTGTTCAAATGGCCGATAAGATTACGCGTTTCCAGCCATCGGGCAGTAGGACTGTCTCCCGAGTGGACGCCTTCGTCCTGGATCTCGCCCGAGAAGCGGGTGTCTCAATTGAATCGATATGCGGAGGCTCGGGAAGATGCGGGAAGTGCAAGGTCGCAATAACGGCTGGTGAACAGCGGCTATCCCGTATGAACGACAATGAACGGATGTCTCTAAGCGAGGAAGAGATGGAGACGGGACTGCGACTCGCATGCCAGGCTCAGGTCGTTTCGGAAGGCGATATTACCATAGACGTCCCCGAAGGAAGTAGGAGAGGACTCCACAGACTGCTCGCCTCGGGCATCGAACCGGCCATCCCCCTCTCCCCTGCCATAAGCAAGGTCTTGTTGAAGATACCTCCGGCGACATTGAAGGATATCAGAGCCGACGACGACAGGTTGCTGGAGATGCTGAATGCGGAGGCAGCAGTGATGGCGAACATCGCCCCCGGAATCCACCAACGCATCCCGAATGCGTTGAGGGAGAAGTCATGGGTGGCGACGGTGACGCTCTACAGGAAAGAGGAACTGATAGGCATAGATCCAGGAGACACCACGAAGGAGATACTCGGCGTGGCCGTGGATGTCGGAACAACGAAGGTGGTGGCGTACCTCCTCGACCTGGTCACCGGAGATACCATCGGGACGGAGAGCAAGCCCAACCCTCAGATTCCGTTCGGCGAGGACGTGATGTCAAGGATAACTTACGCGATGACAAATGATGACGGCCTCGCTAAACTCCAGCAGGCGGTGATCGGGGCGGTGAACGCACTGATACGACAATTGTGCGACAATGTGGGGAAAAGCCCGATCGACATACTGGAACTCATCATGGTGGGGAACACCGCCATGCACCACATGTTCTTCGGCATTCCGCCGATTCATTTGGCGTCCGCGCCATATGCTCCAGCCGTCAGGAAATCGATATCGGTCGAACCGAATCATCTCGGAATAGACATCTACCCTTTCGGAAAGGTTGGTTCCCTGCCCAACATTGCGGGCTTCGTTGGAGCGGACGCCGTCGCCGTCCTATTGTCGTCGGGACTGTACGATGACGACAAGATCGGCATGATGATAGACATCGGCACGAACACGGAGATAATAGCGGGAAGCAGGGACGGATTGATCAGCTGCTCGTGCGCGTCGGGTCCGGCCTTCGAAGGAGCGCACATCAAGCATGGCATGAGGGCAGCGACAGGGGCCATAGAGCGTGTGTGGATGGACGCGTCTGAGAAAGATGTCCGCGTCAGAACTGTGGACGATGTGCCACCGAGAGGCATCTGCGGCTCCGGAATTGTGGATGCTGTCTCCGAAATGTTCAGATGTGGCATCATCTCAGCCTCGGGAAAGATCAACTCGTCGTCCGAATGGCCTGGCCGCATCAGAGAAGGACCGGACGGCAAGCTCGAATTCGTGCTCGTCGCCCAGGAAGGAAAGGGCGAAGGAGAGAGGGATGTATCCGTGACGCAGCACGACGTACAGGAGATACAGCTAGCAAAGGCTGCGATTTTCACTGGGGTGTCGACCCTGCTTAGAAAGCTTGGATTACGGTCTTCCGACCTGTCATGCATATACGCCGCAGGAGCGTTCGGCACATACGTGGACGCGTCCTCGGCCATAAGTATCGGCATGTATCCGGACATACCGCCGGAGAGAATCAGGTTCGTGGGAAACGCCGCCGGCTCCGGAGCCCGCATGGCTCTGAAATCTGTGGAAGCGCGCAGACTTGCCGACGAACTATCACGCAAGGTCGAGTACATTGAGCTCGCTTCGGAGGAAGACTTCCAGTCGGAGTTTGCGAAGGCGATGTTCCTTCCACATCGAGAATTGGACAGGTTTCCCACTGTCGCACGCGCGATCGGTCAAGCGGCCGACCGCTGAGGCCGCTGGCAATCGAACATCACTCTACGAATGGTTGACGCTTTCGAATTTTGTGCACTCTGTTGAAAAGTTTTAAAACCCCTTTCGAAGGACCCAGCGAAGTTTAAGTAACGATCCCACCATCAGGGTAGCGCCGAGGTTCAGATGCTGTGCATCGGGGCCCGGGGGCTAATGTGAATACGATGAAGAGTGTTGTTCTAGGCGTTGGAGCAGTCGGTTCTGTCATAGCTGATGTCCTTGCTAACTCCGAGGAGTTCGATGAGGTGGTTCTGGCGGACATAGACCTTGAAAAAGCGGAAAGGATGAAGAAGAGAATCTCCAAGGACAAAGTATCGGCGATGAAGATAGATGCTTCGGACACAAAAGGCATGGCCGAAGCGTTCAAAGGAACGGATTTGGTGCTGAACGGGGTCATCCCTCGTTTCAACTTCAACATCATGGACGCGTGCCTGATGGCGAAAGCCAGCTACGCAGACATGGCCAGCGACATATTCCTTTCCAAAGAGAAGCCTGGAGAGATCGTCAAAGAGCCGCCAATGCAGTACCAGGCGCGCAAGTACGATGAGGAGTACAAGAAAGCCGGAATAATCGGGATGCTGGGCATCGGCTGCGACCCAGGAGCGGTCAATGTGTTCGCAAGGATGGGCGCTGACCGAATGGACAGGGTCAAGAACATACTAGTTAGGGACGGCGACAACGGCTACGTCGAGGGATACGATTTTGCGCCGATGTGGTCTCCGGAGACGCTGATTGAGGAAGTGCTGATGCCTCCGATGATCTACAAGGACGACCATTACAGAAAGGTCGAACCGTTCAGCGGAAAGGAGGAGTTCGAGTTCCCTGAACCGGTCGGGAAGCTTCCGGTATACAACGTGGACCACGAAGAGCAGGAGACGCTTCCGAAATACATCGGTGAGGTCCTCGGCAAGGGCTGCGACTTCTGCGACTTCAAGATACACCTGGGTGACGATTATGTCGACGCGATCAAAACAATGGGCATGATAGGTCTTGATAGCCCTGAGAAGATCAATGTGAAGGGAGTCATGGTGGCTCCAAGAGATGTTGTCACGGCATGCTTGCCGGACCCCGCCACAATCGGCGACAGAGCCAAGGGTGACCTCGCCCACGGGACGATAACCACTGGTGTGAAGGACGGAAAGGAAGTGGGGTACTATATCTACACGTCGATGAACCATCAAGATTGTTGGAACAAGTACAATCACAGCGCCACTGCATACACTGTTGGAGTGCCCATCGCTATAGCTGCGATTCTGTTCGCTCAAGGCAAGATAGGGCAGACTGGTGTGTTCCCACCGGAAATGCTTGACCCGAAGCTGTTCGTAGAGATGCTGCCCAAGTACGGCATGAATTGCATCGAGAAGAGGCTGTGAACATCGGCGTGAATGTCGCCGGAGCATCGCAACTTCCGAGGAGTTAGAACCCCCCCATTTCGGCCCTTCAACGCCTTTTGCCCACAATCAGGTTTATCTTGAGTCACCCATACGGGCATTTCATGAAGGAGGGCGATCGCAGAATCCGCAGGTTCTACCTGTTCAGGGCATTGACGTCGTTCGCCCTTTGGATGCCTTTCTGGACGCTGTGGGCGTATGAGAACCTAGACAGTGTATTCCTGATCACCATCGTGGATGCAGCATTCTGGATGACGATGATTGGATTCCAGATACCGGCGGGGCTTTTGGGGGACAGGTACGGCAGAAAATCTGTCCTGTTCCTCGGGGAGATACTGTTCTCTGTTGGCGTCCTCACCTTTGGCCTCAGCACGGAGTTCTGGCAGTACATAGCATCGAACTTCGTCTGGGCGCTGGGGGTCTGCTTCATAGTGAGCGGGGACACACCGTTCATGTACGACACACTACTGGAGCTCAAAAGGTCGAACGAGTTCACTGTGATAATGATAAATGCCACGGTAGTGGCGTACATGATGAATGCTGTAGCTTGTGCGATCGGCGGCTATTTGGTGCAGACCACGGGTCGACTGGACCTGCCGCTCATAATCGCGCCCGCAATCGCCATAATGGGCACGATGACGGTCTTCGCGTTGAAGGAACCAAAAGTCGATAGGAGCAGCGTTCGCTCCTTCAAGTCGCATTTCGGCGTAGGTCTCAGGCATGTGCTCAACTCCAGGGCGATAATCATACTCATCCTGTTCCAGATTGTCATTGAGGTTGGTGTGTACGTGATGATGATATTCAGGTCGATCTACATGAACGAGGACCTTTCCCTAGACCATCTTCAGATCGGTCTGTTGTTCTGCAGCTTCCTGATAGTCGGCGCAATCATAATCGGATTCGCCCGCAAGGTCGGGGACGTGCTCGGCGAGAAGAGAGCTTTGGTGTTCCTCTATGCAGCGGTGTTCCTCTCGTTCCTGGTGGTCTTCGCAGTCAGGTCGCCGATAGCCATCGTCACGCAGTACTTGATTTACGTCGTCGCGGGGGTCCAGGGACCTATCATATTCGGATACATCAACCAGAGGGTCGATTCCGAGCACCGATCTACGATAGTCTCGATAGCGACCTTCGTATTCACCATAGTACTGGTACTCGTGGAGGTCGGAGCAGGGTTCATGGCTTCCGCGTGGGGACTCATAGAGAGTCTGTTCGTGCTCACGTTGTGCACAGCCCCGATCGCGCTGATCCTCATAGTCCTCTGGAACCGCGAGGTTGACCGGGCACAATCGTCATCCAAGAATGTCCCGGTCTAGCGACAGCAGTCGCGAGTCAGAAATAGAAAAAGGGGGGAGGCTATGAAACCTGTGATAATGTATACGTTTAAAATCTTTATCATTTTTGATAACGGCATTTGCGCCAGCACCGCGATCCCTCGGATTCTTGAGTCCTTCATCACTTGATGCCGAGCTTCTTTTCAGCCTCCGCCACCAGCAGCTTCGTCTGAATGACTCTGTCCGAATTCAGAGACATGCTGTCAATCCCGAGCTCGACAAGGAACTCGGCGTACTCCGGGAAATCGGACGGCGCCTGCCCACATATCCCGATCTTGCGGCCCTTCGCCTTCGCGACTTTGACCACGCTTGAAATCAGCTGCTTGACCGCGGGGTTTCTCTCGTCGTAAAGATGAGACACGAGCTCGGAGTCCCTATCAAGGCCGAGCGTGAGCTGTGTGAGGTCATTGGATCCTATCGAAAATCCGTCAAAGATCTCCGCGAATTCGTTCGCGAGGAGGACATTGCTCGGTATCTCGCACATGACGTACACTTCGAGGCCGTTCTCTCCCTGCTTCAGGCCGTGACTGGCCATGACTTCGATAACCTTTCTGCCCTCCTCGGGCGTCCTGCAGAACGGCACCATCACTTTCACATTGGACAGGCCCTTGAGGTCCCTAACCCGCTTCAATGCCCGGCATTCAAGAGCGAAAGCTGGTCTGAATCCCTCGTCGTAGTATCGCGAGGCCCCTCGCCATCCAATCATCGGGTTGAACTCAATTGGCTCATATAGCTTGCCACCGAGCAGACTCGCATACTCGTTCGTCTTGAAATCGGATAGTCTAACGATTACATCATTGGGATAGAACGTGGCGGCGATCTTGCCAACGCCCCAAGCGAGCTTGTCTAGGAAGAAATCGACCTTGTTATCGTATCCCTGAGTCTTCTCCTCGATAGCGGACACCACCTCAGCGACATCCGGTTCCGTCTTAGCCCGTTGCTTGAGCTTCTCGAACTCCACAAGGGCGAGAGGGTGGATTCCGATATGAGACGCTATGATAAACTCCAGGCGAGCCAGGCCGACACCGTCACAAGGAGTCTGTCCCTGGGTGAAGACATGTTCTGGAACCGCCACATTCATCATCACTTTCGTCTTCGTCTTCGGCATGACGCTTATATCGGTCTTGTCGACCCTGAACTTAAGCCTGCCCTCGTAAACGCGGCCCTCGCCCTCCGACGTGTCAACAGTCACAACCTGCCCGTCGCTGAGCACATTCGTGCCGTTGCCTGTGCCAATTATGCATGGGATGCCCAGCTCCCTGGAGACTATCGCCGCATGACACGTTCTGCCACCACGGTCAGTGACGATCGCCGAGGCGATTCTCATTATTGGCTCCCAGTCCGGATCGGTCTTGTCGGTGACGAGCACCTCGCCTTTCCTGAAATCGGATATCTCGAATGCGCTCTCGAGCACGTTGACCGTTCCAGCACCTATCTTGCTGCCCACGGCCTCCCCTGTGACCAGGGTCTTGCTCCGTTCCTCGAGCACGTATGTCTCGAGCACTCCCTCGCTCTTTGCCGCGTGAACGGTCTCAGGGCGCGCCTGCACCACATACAGCTCTCCCGTGATGCCGTCCTTCGCCCATTCGATGTCCATCGGCTTGCCGTAATGCTCCTCGATCATCGTTGCCCACTTCGCGAGCGTCACTATCTCGTCGTCGTCCAGAACAAACCTTTGGCGGTCGCGCTCGGGTACCTCCCGGTCTATCATACCATGTCCCTTTGTGGCGTAGACGAGCTTGTGCTGCTTGCTGCCCAGCTTCTTCTCGATTATCGGATCCTCGTATTTGCCCAAAGCAGGTTTGAAGACGTAGATCTGGTCTGGATTGACCGCTCCCTGGACTATCATCTCTCCCAGACCCCAGGAGCCGGTGATGTAAACCACCTGGTCGAAGCCGCTCTCAGTATCCAGGGTGAACATCACGCCTGAGCAAGCCATGTCACTTCTGACCATGCGCTGAACCCCCACGGAAAGAGCGTTGCCGAGCTGCTCGAACCCCCTGTGGGCCCTGTATGCGATGGCGCGGTCGGTAAATAGGCTTGCGAAGCACTGTCTGATTGCCTTGAGGATGGCCGTTTCGCCACTCACGTTCAATATCGTCTCGTGCTGACCTGCGAAAGAGGCGCCGTCCAAATCCTCCGAGGTCGCGCTGGACCGTATAGCAACGCTGGGATTCTTCATGCCCAACTTACGACCCAGCTCCCAGTAGCCGTATTTGATCTCCCTCTCCAACTCCTTAGGGAACGAAGCGTTGAGAAACGCACTCCGAATCTTCTTACCCCTCTCTGCGACGTCTCCCGGGTTGTCAGGGTCCACATCATTCAGAGTCGACGAAACCGCCTCGTCGAGGCTCGCATTCTCCACGAACCATCTGAATGCCTTTGTGGTTACTGCGAATCCCTCGGGAACGCGAATGCCTCTTCCAGTGAGGTGTCGGAGCATCTCGCCAAGAGAAGAATTCTTGCCTCCAACTTTGTCTATGTCCTCGAGACCTATTTGATCCAGCCATAGCAGATGCTCGTTGGTTTCGTTTCGTGGTTTGTCCGGCTCATCGAGCATTGTTCGCCCCCGCCTGAAGCAGTTCTCCTCCGAAGTCGCGGCGCATCCCCGATCTTCCGGAGCACATTCCTGTTTCAGCTGCACCCCCGGCTCGCGAGGGCGCATGCTTTCAAGAGCCACCCCATCCATAGCCTCACTTGCCTACTGGCAGCGCAAACTGCGCCGCCAACGGGTGGATCGACCGTCTCAGTACGGGGATAAATCCGCACGCCTTAATAACGTTTCCCAGATACGAGGCTGTCCGTGTCTTTCGTCGGTCGCCGAGCTGCGGCATCTGACCCGGTCACGCCCACAAGTGTGTGTACGGAAGGTCCGTCCGATGCTCGGAAACTGTTTTGTCTAGGTAGGCCATTCGAGTCTGCGAACAGTCGCAGGCCGTGTCTAGAATGAAGGTCATAATGCTCACGTATAGCACGAAGGCGCGCGGAGGAGTGGCCCACGCGCTGAAACTTTCCGAACATCTTCAGAGGGACGGCGCCGATGTGGTTATTCATTCGCTGTGCAGGGATGATGACCCAGAGTCGAAAAAATTCTACAGGGACACCGAAGTTCCACACATTGTCCACGAGTACCGATGGGACGACGAAGTTATGACCAGGCTAAATCGCATGATCGAGGCGTACGAGAAAGGCATCCCCACGGATGCGAGTGTGTACCACGCTCAGGATTGTGTTGGCGGAACCGCCCTTTCTCGCCTCAAGAAGAGGGGGGTGTTGAGTGCACCAGTGTTCAGGACGGTTCACCACATCGACGACTTCGCAGAGCCAAGGCTGTTCGAATTCGAGAGAGCGGCGGTCAGTCACGCAGACCATCTCTTCGTCGTCTCTGAATATTGGAGAAACGAGCTGAAGCGGGACTATGGTCTTGATTCAGTCGTCGCCTACAATGGCATAGACTTGGAGGACTTTGGCAGCGTCCCGGAGAGGAGGACGGCGCAGCCGACGATCCTTTTTGTTGGAGGCCTCGAGTCACGTAAGGGACTCGAGTATCTCATCCTCGCACTCCCACATGTCCTGAAGGCAGCTCCGGACGCGAGGTTACGAATCGTCGCCAAGGCCGGATTCCGTGGAGTGGACAACGCCGAATGGTTCGAGCTCTTGGCCGAAAGAGCTGGAGTGAGAGACGGCATCGACTTCTATGAATCGGTTGGCCAGCAGGAGCTCATGCAGTTCTATTCTGATGCTGACGTGGTCGTCCTCCCATCCAGAAACGAAGGATGGGGATTGTCGCTGATGGAGGCGATGGCGTTCGAGAAACCCGTGGTGGCCACGCGCGTAGGCGGGATACCAGAGCTCGTCAGAGACGGCGTCGATGGCATTCTCGTCGATCCAGGCGACCTTAGGGCGCTATCCGAAGCTATCACCAGCCTCTTGTCAGATTCGGGGCTTCGCACTCGAATGGGATTGTCCGGGCGAGAGCGTGTCACGCAATACCGCTGGGAGACCACTGCTCGGCTCACGATGAGGCAATACGAGTGCATCCTCAACCAGACAGACCATATTCGTTCATAAAATCGACCATGAACTTCTCAGTCTCCGTCAAGGAGGCAACCTTCTTGTTCCCCTCGACGACCATGTACTCGTTGGGGCTGTGCGCCAACGAACTGTGGCCCACACCGCCCATGGTGAAAGGTATTCGCAGTATGCGGTTGAACACGTAGAACGGTACTGCTCCACCGCTCGTAGGCCAGACCTGTGGGTCGTGGCCGTGGGCGTCGAACGTGCGTAGCATCGCCTGCACTACGGGGTCTTTGACACTTGTTCTGCACCAATCATAACCAGTGTCTATCTCCTTCACCGAAATGTCGGAGTAGCCATACTTCTCAAGATGTCGTTTGACGAGCGGTATCATCCGGTCCTTCCGTTGGTTAGGCACGAGTCGAATGTCCACCTTGCAGGTTACCTCGTGCGGGAGGACAGTTTTCGACCCCTTCTCCATGTAGCCACCCCAGATTCCGTCGATGTTCAGCGTTGTGCCGAAGGTGTAGGCGTTCATCAGCGCCTCCTTGTCGTCCTCCGGGAGTATGAACTCCTTCACCTTCATCGTGCGCTTGAACCCCTCTGTATCCAACTTCTTGGCCAATTCTTCAATCAGCTCTCGATCCTCCTCGGAGGGAGGGGCGATGTCGTCGTAGAAGCCATCTATCAATATCCTGTTGCCGTCGTCGTCCGTCATCGTGCCAAGGGCGTCGATCATCCTCCAGAGGGGGCTGTCAACCCACGCCTTGTTGCTGCTATGTATCGCGAACTCCTGGGGCCCTCGCCCCCAACGTTTCCCACTGCAGTTCATCTCGAAATACACGACCCCTTTCACGCCCAGGAAGTGAGTGCATGCTCCGGTCGAGTCTTGCGCGAAGAATGGGAAATAGCACGCATCGGCCTTGGATAATCGCTTTTTGTCCTTCCTAACGTACGATGGCAGATTGGGACTGCCCAGTTCCTCCTCGCCCTCAGCGACGAGAATCAGATTGACCGGCGGTCTGCCGCCCTCCTTCGCGCAGGAGTCCACTGCATTGAGGAAGGCTGCGAGCGGCCCCTTCGTGTTGTCAGCACCTCGGTTGACGATGGCCTTCACCTTGCCTGAAGGCAGTCTCATATCCACCATCTTCGCCCCCATGGCAGCGTGCTTCCATCCGGGCTCGTTGAACGGCATGGTGTCGTACATGAAATAAGCCAGAAGAGTCCGGTCCGACGTCCCCTTGCATTTGCCGTACACGATTGGATTGCCCTTAGTCTCGATGATCTCGACGTTGTCGCAACCCACCTCCGCATACAGCTTCGCGACCAGATCAGCGCAGTCGTTGATGCCCAAGTCCTCTTGGCTTGAGCTCGGTTGCTTCAGCAGGCGTTTCACACGCGCGATGTGCTTCTTCTTGTCCTTATCAATTCTGTCGAAGACCCTGCCCCTATCGAATTCTCGAGCCATGTAATCACCCGCTTATGCCCCAATGCGAATATAGAAGTTTCCGGTGCCGATGACAAGATGAAAATACTGGCAGACTTCTCCCGGTCTCTGATGATCGAAGAGTTCCTCCTGATATTCATACCGATGTTCGTCGTGATCGACCCGTTCGGAGTCATGCCAATCTACCTCGGCCTGACGGGCGACATGGACACGGACAACAAGAGGAAGACGCTTCGTTACTCGATCCTCTTCGCCACCTCTCTGCTGATCGTGTTCGCCCTCATCGGGAAGGCGGTGCTCGACTACCTGTCGGTCACCATCGAGGCGCTGATGATTACCGGTGGACTCCTCCTGCTAGTCATCGGCATAATGATGCTGTACGAGGGGGACACCCCGAGGTCCAGGAGGAAGGGCGTCGAGGAAGCCGAAAACCCGCCGAGGGAGCCGGAGGACGTCGCATTTGTCCCATTGGGGACACCGATGATTGCCGGACCGGGAGCGATCTCTGTCGTCATCATACTCACTGGCACGGCTGACGTTCCCCTCGTCCTCGTGTCCTTGCTCACGGTTATGGCCATCTGCGCAGTGTTTCTATGGCAGGCCATCATAGTCCACAAGAAGATAGGCAACGCTGGCGCCAGAGCATTGACAAGAGTGATGGGGCTCATCACGTCGGTCTACGCGGTCCAGATGGTGCTCGACGGCGTCACGGGCTACATCGGTACCTTCGCATGACTGGACCGACTGAATGAGTTATTAGTGGATTGCGGCCGAGCTGCGAAGAGATGAAATATCCGGGGAGTTCTATACACTCCCAGTTCGATCTGGAGCAAGGACGAGACGTCCGCCCTTTAGCGAACGGGGGGATGTGTGCGAGCAAGAGCATCGTACTCACGGCAGATAGGACTCTCATGTCTAGCTATAACGGGAGTCAGTTCATTGGGTTCGCAGCGTGCTTTCCCAAGGTGCTGCCAAGATGGTTGTACAGCCAACTGTTCTGCCCACCTCAGGCCAGCATGGATTCAGATGGAATTGCGGCGCCAGCGGGACTTCGCAGGATCGAGTCGGCTCTCGTGCACTCAGGGACGCCGAAGGATGATGTGGCCGTAGTACATCCGTCAATGATAGACCGCGTCGTCGACGAAAACACCAGGGTAATAGGCATCTCGACCTCAGACCCACTCGGCCGAGGGCCTGCTTCGAGCACCTTCTCGAGCCTAATCGACCGTGAGCCCTACACGGCCCACTTCTTTCGCGAGCTGATGGACAGCAGGGCTGTACGCTCAAGGAATACACGCGTCATCGTCGGAGGGGCGGGGGCATGGCAGTTGGCGGATGTCGATGTCATGAAGGTGTTCGGCATTGACTGTGTCGTCAAGGGTGAGGGCGAGCTCGTGACGCCGCCCCTGTTCAAGGACGCATTGGCAGGGAGACCTTTGCCACTCGCCGTCAGCGGAGGCCCTGTGCCGGTCGATGGCATTCCAGAGGTGATGGGGCCCACGGTCAACGGCACCGTGGAGATAAGCAGAGGCTGTGGGAGAGGGTGTGAGTTCTGCAACCCCAACATGCGAAGGGTCAGGCACGTTTCGCTCGAGCGCATTCTGTCGGAGGTGAGAACGAACCTGGCGTATTCATCTAAGGTGACGCTGCATGCCGAAGACGTCCTGAGATACAGGGCGAAGGGAATGATTCCAGACGAGGCGGAGGTGACGAGATTATTCGAGGAAACGGCACGGCTGACGTCCGACCTGGGCATGAGCCACATAGCACTCGCCTCGGCGTTGTCCAAGCCGAGCCTTATCCAGAGGCTCTCAGAGGTGTTCGACGGAGCCAAGAAGGGGAGCGTGGTCTACGCCCAGACGGGTATCGAGACAGGTTCACCTCGACTTGTGAAGAACCACATGAAAGGCAAGGCGAAGCCGTTCGCCCCTGAAAAGTGGCCGGAGGTAGTGCGGGAGTCTTTCGCACTTCTATCAGACCACCACTGGGTCGTGTGCGGCACCTTGGTCATGGGAATGCCAGGCGAAACGAGAGAGGACGTCGAGAAGACACTGGACCTGGTTAGGGACCTCAAGTCCATGAAGAGCCTCATAGTGCCGTTGTTCTTCGTTCCCCTCGGCGAGATGAAGGGAGATGAGTTTTTCAGACCGGACGCAATGCTGCCCGAGCATTGGATGCTATTCGCGGAGTGCGTGGACCACGATTTCAGATGGGCCCAGGAACTCATGGACGACCTGTTCAGGCAGAACAGGTTGAGCGTCGCGAAATCCGGTTTGTTCAGGCTGGCCGCGTGGTACATGCAGAGAAGGCTGAGACCATACCTCGAGATGATGCACGAGGGCAAGAACCCCCTGAAACACGCGGAAGGCGTCAGAGACGCGAATCACGCCGAATCGAGGCGGAAGGGAGCGGAGGCGTGAGGCTCCCGCGCGCTAAACATGCGCGATTGACGCGACCTTTCTTCTGCCCTCCCCCGAAGCGACCAGGTAGATGGCTGCGAGTACCAGGGCAGCGCCGAGTGCTGCAACCGGCCTGAGCGTCTCGTCCAGCAGCGATATCGATATGGCAAGGGCAGTCACGATCTCAATGAGCATTATCGTCGCGGATGATGTTGCGGACACCCCCTCAAGGCCCATTGCCCAGAAGAGTATGGCAACAGAAGTGCACATCACGCCCAGATATGCGACTGCCAACCATCCAGGCCCCTCTATTGTGAAGTCGGCGCCCACGTAGCCAAGGTAGGCCAAGGGTATCAGAAGCCATACGGTGGAAGTTACGATCGCGGATGAACTCAGCTGTACCGCGTTGAACTTCGATAGCATCTTCTTGTTCAGGACGATGAAGAAGGCCCAGAGCCAGCCGCAGGCGTAAACCATTATGTCACCGATGAACTCTGAACGGTCGAACGATACTCCTCCATCGGCGGTGAGCATGACGATTCCAGCGAGGCCCGTGGTTATGCCGAACGCCTGTTTCGAGCCTATCCGCTCCTTGAACGTGAAGTACGAGATAATGGCGACGGCGACGACGTTGATGTCCACAAGCAAGGCGGTCTTCGACGCGGTCGTGTAGTTCAACCCGATATATTGCGTGACGAACGCCGCTGAGTTCAATCCCCCAATGAGCCAGACGTATGGGTTACGGAAGACAGTCAGGGAGACCCGGCGCAACGGCAGGACGATGGAGAGTGTGACCAGAGAAGCCACTGCGAACCTGAGCCAGAGAAACATAACGTCGTTACCGGCGTATCCAAGGCCCCATTTCACTCCTGGAAAGGACGTGCCCCATATCAGGCTTGCCACGACCGTGAACAGGACGGCCTTCGTTCGAAATGAAAGCGCCATCGGGGCGGAGAACGCCGTGGAGTATTAGAAACCTACTTCTTGGACTCTTTCGGGAGGTCGATGTGGAACACGCTCCCTTTGCCGACCTGACTCTCGACCCATATACGTCCGCCGTGGGCCTCGACGATTCCCTTCGATATCGGAAGGCTCAGGCCGATCCTGTTAACCTGGTGAGACAAATCGTCGCTTGCGACAATGTAGAACCGATCGAAGATCCTCCCCAGGTTCTCAAGCGGGATTCCCACGCCATTATCTCTCACCCAAATATGAACTATCTTGCCCTCGTCCCTCGCACCTACCTGGACCTTGCCCTCCTCCTGGGTGTATTTCACAGCGTTGTCAATCACGTTGTTGAACACGTCTCTCAACCTGCGTCTGTCGGCCATTATGAGTGGCAGCTCGCCCTCAACCTGCAAGGATATCGTCTGCTTCTTCCCGGAGGCGTCGTGCATCCTCGCCTCCACGACCTCCTCGAGCACGGAGTCTACTCTCGTTGGCTCGGGGTTGATCTGGAGGGTACCCTTCTCGAGCCTGCTTACGTCCAACATGCTCTCCACGAGCGTGTAGAGCTTGTCCGCGTTGGCGCGGATCGTCCGCATCTTCTGGGCGAGTTTGGGCTCGGCCATCATCGGAGACTCGGATTCGACAAGGTCGAGATATCCACGCAACACTGTGAGTGGGGTTCTCAGCTCGTGAGACACAACATCTATGAACTGACTCTTCATCTTCGTTACCCGCTCCAACTCCTGATAGGTCTGAATCAGTTTCTCGTAGGAGCGTTCCAACTGGCTCTGCAACCTCACGTTCGACGTGATATCCATCGCGACCATCAACGCGGTCTCGACATCCCCCGTCTCAGATGGCAAGGGTGCCACCTTGACATGCATGTAGAACGCCTTGTCGGGGTTTGGGACGAAATGTACGTTATCCTTCTCGCTCGGCGTACCTTCGAGGGCTTGCAGCACGAGGTCGTCCAGTCCAGATTTCGCCATTGGCTCCATTTCGAGAAGGTTCGTCCCTACGAGTTCAGCCGCATCGGAGACGTCGAGCATCTTCATCATGAGATTGTTCATCGAGGTTATCATCCCCTTGGCATCGACGGTCATGAGTCCAATCGGGGCAAGAGATAGTATCTTGTCTGTTTCTGCCTCAGTCCGCGCCAGCCTGAACGAAGTCCTCACGTGGTCTAGCACGGATGCTATGCAATCGGCGATGAGCCTTGTGATTCTCTGTTCTCGGTCGTTGAACTCCTGGCCATCCTTCTTCCGCGCAACTACCAAATATCCCACCAGGGTGTCTCTGAACACTATTGATGCAAGTATCACGGGGCCGAGGTCCATGGCATCGTACAGCGCGCGTCCTACCTCCGGCACTTCCTCTAATCTTGACATCGTTAACGACAATGATCTCCTGCCCTGGACCAGTCGCGCCCTCACCTCTGGGTCAACACCGACCTTAGGGAAGTCTGATAAGTTCGAGAGTCCAAGACCAGTCGCTCCAACGAATCTCACATCCGAACGACCCGCCTCGTAGATGAGTAAGCCCGCGAAATCTGCATTGGTCAGCCTTTTGAGTTCGGCCGATATGAATGCGTAGGCGCTAGGAGCATCCGAGACGTTGGCCACTTCGACAATCAGGTCGGTGACTGCTCTATGTGTTTCATCATTGTCGTCGGGTTCACCATCTGACAACTACACATCCTCCGCTAGGCAGGAGCGTCTACAGCACTAGTCATTGGGGGGCTGCGAATGTATGACTGCTGTTGCCATTCTTAAGGATGTTGGCTACGCCGATGGGGATGGCCGAGTGAAAGATAATAACCCAGTAACGACGATTCTCCGGGCATGTCTCTCAGGAGCTTCTCGGGCAGAGAGCCATCGATAGGGAACGAGGTTTACATCGATACAGACTCGCTGCTCATCGGAGACGTCCATGTCGGCGCTCGAGCGACTGTCTGGCCAGGAGCCGTCCTCCGTGCAGACGATGGCAGGATAGAGATTGGTGAAGGGTCCGCGGTCATGGATATGGCGTTCGTCGAGGCGCCCAAGGGGAGGCCGGTCATAATCGGAAGGGGTTGCATCATCTCGCACGGTGCGAAACTCCACGGTTGCCAGATCGGGGACGACGTCATGATTGGCATAGGCGCCATCGTGCTGGATGGCGCAACCATCGAGTCGGGATCTTTTCTAGCCGCAGGAAGTGTTGTGCCACCGGGAAGTCGCATACCCTCAAGGTCCATGGCCATGGGGATTCCGGCGAAGGTGACTCGGGAGGTCACGGAAGCCGAGCGTGTATTGATGAAGGACAATCTGGAGACGATCAGCGCAAAGGCGTTGGAACATGCGCGGTCCCAAGAAACTCGATTCTGACGACCGCGTCCCCGAAGTTGCCAACGTTGAAATACATCCTTTTTCACGAATGCGTCGAACTAAGGGTCATTTAAATACAAGGACGGACTTCGATTATTCCGGGATTCGGGAGACCTAGGGGCACAGAAAACTCGAAGAATAGGACGTGGCTGTTTGGAAGTACATTTCGGAAAGCCGGTAGTGGCGCGCGTCCGCAAGTGCAGACTAGTGGTCGTGAAGAACCGTTTGCAGCAGGATGATGAGAAGCGGGCGGAAGAGCAGACCAGTGATTGACAGGCCTCTACCACGCACCCATTTACGCATCTGTAAGTGCGTTCTTGCGCGAACAGTCCTTTCCTTTCTAATCTCTTGCTTAAATAGTTATCCGAAAGTAATTTACGCCTGGTAAATCAATATCGGGTTGGAAGGGATAAAAATGTCTTCTCAAGACAAAGTCGAACCAGCACAGCAACCGCAGTACCCTATGTACGGGCCGCAGTATCAGCCGATGCACAAGCCGCCAATCGAATACATCAGGCCATTCGCATCGGACGTCATACTGGCGATAGCCATCATCGTCGGTTTGTTCTTCCTGATGCTCGGTTCGGTGATATACGGCGTTGCTGACGAGTCCGAAGGCAGGGACGCGGGGATGGTCCTCAAAGCGCTGGGCCTGTTCATAGCCACCGCAGGCATGTTGCTTGGAGCCGTCCTCAGGACAGACATGAACAAGTGGGTCAGAGTCGCCCTGTTGCTGAGCGCCACCATGATGATCATACTCATAGGCTTCTGGGGTTCATTCTGGGGCCTGACGGTGGACTTGAGCATACCTGGATCAATCTGACCAGGTTGCACTCAAACCCTTTATTTTTTCAGCCTTTTTCCCACTTTCTTCTCAACCGACTCCACCTTCGAGCAGATGGCACCGGAAGAGCCCTTCCTGTCATCGATCCTTATCGTCGTCTCGACCCGGAGGCACATGCTGGCCACCCTCTTGTGACACGCAGATATGACGGACATCACCTCGTCGAACTCCCCCTCGACCACCGTGCCCATTGGGTTGACGCGGTAGTCGAGGCCAGACTCGTCCACGATCCTGACGCATTCTGATACATACCTGCTCACGCTCTCACCCACCCCGATGGGCACGACGCTGAACTCCGCCAACATCAAATACCACCTCACACGCTATCGACGATGTGCGGATTTCTTCCCGCAGCCACTCGTTGAAAGCCAATGTATTTATACAACCGGAAGCTAAATGAAACCTCTGTTGCTAAGGCACGTTGGTTTTCTTGATTTCCGGGGGCATTAAAGTTATGAAGAGAAAAGGGGAGCCGTTGAACGAGTCTTTGAACATCATCACCAAGCTGAGGAAGTCCGACGCAGGCGCTTCCGATGCGACCTTGACCGTAGAACACCTGACAAAAGCCATCAAGAACAGCATAGACAAGCAGGGCATGCCCGAAGAGGAGGCCAGGGCGATGGCCCAACACGTCATGAATTTCTTTGGATACAGCGAGAGGATCATCGACAACGTACTCGAGCCCGAGGACAGGGACGCCTTCTACATGCTGGAGGACGCCGGCATACTCATGACCGAACGCGAAGAGACCACACTGTATGATGGCAGGGAGTGGCGTATACACTACTGGATGTTCAGAAAGGAGCGCATCTCCGAATTGATATATGGTAGGGGCAGGTCCGAGGGCCAGATGGACGAGGACCCGTCCGTGTACGATGACATCCCCGAAGACATCTGGTCCAGGGAATAGGGGCGGGATTCCCTACTTTCAGCCAGCCTGGGCAAAGCCGTTTAGCACCCATGGCGTTTTCGTAGCCTAGAATGTCAGCGGAGCTTTTTCCTTACGCACCCAGGGACGGGCAGCAGCGCCTCGTTGACTTGATCAGCTCCTCCTGTGACAGAAGAGGGCACCTGGTCGTGGAGAGCGGCACGGGGACTGGGAAGACGGTGTGCGCTCTCTATGGAGTTATGAAGAGTTGCAGCGTGCGAGGGAAGAAGCTTCTGTATCTCACAAGAACGAACTCGCAGCAGAGGCAGGTCATGTTCGAACTCCGCCAGATGGGCAGCGGCCGGCGGAACTTCGGGGTCGCCCTTCAGGGGAGGCGAAACATGTGCCCGCTCGCGAAGGCGGATGCGGAGCTCGCTGGCGGAAACCCCGAAGAGCTCTCGAAGGTATGCTCGGAGCGGAAAGCTCGCGTCTTGAAGGGGGAGGAGAGGGCGTGTCCCTTCTTCGCGACGACTATGTCGACGGACCTTCAAGCAGTCACGAAGCACATGAGAGAGGAACTTCCTACTGCTGAGGAGTTCACCTCCTATTGTCGCGAAAGGCAGCTGTGTCCATATGAAATCAGCAAGATGCACGTACCCGCTGCCGACGTCGTCACGGCACCCTACATAATGTTCTTCGATGGGTTCATCAGGCACAATCTGCTGGATTGGATGGGGTGTTCCGCGAGCGACATCGTGGTTGTCGTCGATGAGGCTCACAACCTGCCCTCGTACGCGCGAGAGCTGAAATCGTCCCGTCTCTCCGATGTGGCGTTGCGGCTCGCGAGCGCGGAGATAGACGAGTTCGGGAACCCTGAGATCGCGGAAGGCATAAGCCTTCGTGACCTCGTCGCATTGCTCCAGAGCGCTCTCGACAGGGCTGTCGAGGAGTATCTCATAGACGAAGATGGCGTCATTCCGCAATCGTTCCTTGAGGAGGAACTTATGCTCGGCATGGGAGCGACGAGCCACAGACTCAAGGGCATGCTGATTCAGACTATGAATTATGGCGAGATGGTGCGCGATGCGCGACGGTCTTCAGGCAGACTCCCGAGGTCGTTCGTCCACAGGATTGCCAGCTTTCTGGTGTTCTGGCACGGCCTCGAGGAAGGGGAATATGTCAAACTGGTCGTCAAATCGGACGTCACCGCATTCGAGGCATTCTGTCTGGATGCCTCGCTGGCGTGCGCGCCTCTGCACGAATGCCATTCCAGTGTACACATGTCCGGCACGCTCAGACCACTCAACGATTACGCAGAGAGCATAGGCCTACCAGACGATACAATGAAGGAGTCGATCCCTTCGCCGTTCCCACCGGAGAACAGGCTCATCCTATACGCCGACGACGTCACCACGAGATACGAAGACATGGAGCGGGAGCCCGCCATAATTGGAAGGATTGCTGAGCACATCACTGAACTCTTAGGCAGTTGCACCAGGAACACGATCATCTTCTACCCATCGTACGCAATGATGCAGAGGGTGAGTAACCTCGTCGACGAATCCCTCATTGGATGGAGGATATTCAGAGAGGAGCGCTCGATGGGCCAAGCGGAGCTGATGGAGACCGTGAGCGGATTCAAAGGCACCACTGGACACGCCGTGATGCACGCTATCGCGGGAGGGAGGATAAGTGAGGGAATCGACTTCCCAGGAGAGGAGATGGAGTTGGCGGTTATTGCAGGGATACCCTATCCTAAACCCACTGCCAGACACAGAGCGCTGCAGTACTTCTGCGATATTAAGTTCGGAGATGGCTGGTCCCATGCCGTCAAGGCGCCCACCACCAGGAAGCTCCTGCAGGCGATGGGGAGGCTCATCCGGTCCGAAACGGACCGCGGTCTTGCGGTCGTGTTAGACAGGAGGGTGGTCCATTTCGAAGAGGCTCTAGCGGCGAGGAGATCTGTTGCGCTTGTGCAGGATGCGCGTGAGTTCTTCTCCGCCTCGTCGACGGAGTAACGCACCCGCGGTCCTGCGAGACGAGCCCATTGCCAGAAGGAGGGGCACCCGTTCATCCCGTGATACGCCGGCCGAGCGTCCTGCATGACAACTGCTATTCCGTGCGTTTCAATTATTAGACTCCTCCGCAATATGCCCCCGACGATGACCCCGCTCGAAGCAGCCTTCGCAGGCCTATGGTTGATGCTACCCGCCCTCATTCCGAATTCGGCCGCAGTGATCTTCGGAGGTGGCCGTCCCATGGACTTCGGCATGAGCTGGAAAGGCAGGCGAATCCTAGGAGACGGAAAGACCTGGCGTGGATTCATCGGCGGAGCGGGTTGCGGAGTCTTGCTCGGGCTTCTGCAGATTGGCGTGACTGGAATGGGCGGGCTGTCCGAGGGCTGGAGCTTCGGATCGGGGCCGTCGGCACTCACGGTAGTGGTGTGTCTCAGTTTGGGATCGATGCTCGGAGACAGTATGGGCTCATTCGTCAAGAGGAGGTTCGGCGTTGACAGGGGCACCAAAGCGCCTGGGCTTGATCAATATAACTTCGTAATGGGAGCAGTCCTGCTGGTCATCATATTCAGATATGGTTGGTTCCAAGAGCATTTCATAGATGGCAACGCCATATGGGGGCTGGTGGCGCTACTCATAGTGGTCCCCCTCCTCCATCGCGGGGTGAACATCGTGGGCTACAAACTGGGGAGAAAGGAAGTACCATGGTAGAAGACACGCAAACGCTCAGGCAAATGCTCATGGAGTTGAAGGTTGTCCAGACCGGGGAATTTGTGCTCGCATCGGGCAAGAAGAGCAGCTTCTTCGTCAACATCAAGCGGGCGAGCACGGACCCTCGAGTGCTGAGGGAGATCGCGAAAGCCATGGCACCTCATATCGGAGACTGCAGGATCGCGGGCATGGCGCTTGGCGCGGTGCCGATAGCCGTGGCGGTGGCCCTCGAGACCGATAAGTCGTATGTCATAGTGCGTAAGGAAGCGAAGGACCATGGCACGAAAGACCTAATCGAAGGAGATGTGGCCCCTGGGGACGAGTTTGTCATCGTAGAGGATGTAGCAACGACTGGAGGCTCGACCCTGCGGGTTGTGGACGCGCTGAAACAGAAAGGCGCGGTCGTCGCAAAAGCCATCGTCGTTGTCGACCGTGAGGAAGGTGCTTCCGCACTCCTTAAGGATAACGGGGTAGAGCTCGTCTCAATATTCAAGGCCAAGGACCTCACATGAAAAAGCCTGAAGCAGTTACGGTGGACTGCGCGTCGTGCCGATTGAGCAAGACGCGTAAAAATGTCGTTCGAGGGAAGGGGCTATCATCATCCAGGATAGTGTTTGTGGGGGAAGCGCCTGGGAGAGACGAAGATCTGAGGGGAGAACCTTTCGTCGGAAGCGCGGGAAGGACCTTGAACAAAGCCTTCGCAGATTTGGGAGTCTCCCGTGACGATGTTTTCGTGACCAATCTTGTCAAGTGCAGACCTCCTGGGAACAGGAAGCCTAGAAGAGACGAGATCGAAGCATGCAAGGGCAATTTGTGCGCAGAGGTCCATCAGATCGAGCCTTCTGTGCTTTGCCTACTTGGTCAGACCGTCACACAAGAGCTGCTCGGATACAAGGGTAGGATGTCGGACTTGGTCGGGAAAGAGGTCGAAGCAACCGTCTGCGGGCGCAGGATCAAGTGCGTGGTCGCCTACCACCCGGCGGCATGCCTGTATCGGCGCAGCAATTACGAATCATTCTCAATGGCTATCGAGAGAGGGTTGCAGCTCGCGAGGCTCGAAGGGGAGGACCTGCCTTGAGCGGAGTGCGGGCACTTGTGCTTCTCTCTGCCTCGCTCGCGCTGCTATTGACGTCGCTCCCCAACACCGCAGCTATCGTCGAAGGGGCAGACGCCGCCCCCGTTAGAAACTGGACATTCATTATCTACATGGCCGCCGATGTCACCGACACGCTCCCATGGGAAGCGGACATCAACGAGATGGAGGCGGCGAACCAGGCTGACAACACGAACACGATAGTCCTGGTGGATCCTCCAGGCATGGCCAACACCATGCTGCTGAAGATAGAACACGATGACAATTATTTCGATCCAGAGATTATCTCTACCGTCCTCGAGGACCAAGGCGCTGTCATACCAGGTGGAGGAGAAGTCAACACGGGCTCACCAGCAATCCTCAGAGATCTCATAGTCTTCTCTGCGACAGAATACCCTGCAGACTATCTCGTCCTCGTACTGTGGGGCCACGGAGCGGGATGGAGAGGTTTGTGTCCTGATGGCAGTGATTTGCTGACCCTGCCAGAACTCAGAACTGCGCTGACGATGGCGGAGGCAACGCTCAATCAAGGGTTGGACATGGTCGTCCTTGACGTGTGCAACGGGGCAACCATGGAGCTCGCATATGAGATATGCGAGAGCGCCAATCTACTCGTCGGAAGCGAGCTAAACGTCCCGTCTGAAGGACTACCTTACACAGAGGTGTTCGATGCCATTGCATCTGACCCGATCCAATCCATAGACGACTTCGGAAAGGCAATCGTTGATTCGTACATCGACTGGGCGGAATACAACTCGAGCCACGCGACCGTTGCCTGTCTCTTGGACCTCGTCGCGGTCGACGATATCATGAGGGGCGTCGACTTGATATCAGAAATGGGCTTGATCTTTAACCGACTGTACCACTCCTCCCTGACGAATGCCGTGCATTCTTCCGAGTATTGCGAAGACGAATGGTCTGTGGACCTCGGCACCCTATGCCTTGAACTGTGTGCTGAGGATTTGCCCCTCGAAATCAAAGTGGCTTCCATGGAGGCTGCTCAGAAGTACTTCTCCGCGATCATTCACTACGCGGAATCCAATATGGAAGAACAGAGCAGCGGCAGCACCACAGGTCTTTCGCTCTATTCACCCTCTAGTGATACCGACGAGAGCTACCAAGAACTGCTCATTTCTCAGACGTCCTGGATGAACCTCTCGTTCAGACTTCGCGAAGACATGGATGCACAAACTTCTGGCCCAGGCCCAGAGTTGGCGACCGGTGACTCATCGAGCGATGACGACGACCTGCCCGACTTCGCAACCCTGACATGGGAGCAAGACGAAGAATGGAACTACACATGCTACATGATACACGTCTTTCGCATCGAGCCAAACGGCTTGGTGACTGGCCAGACGATCTCGGCTGTGGACCCTGTTGTCCGCATCGACGGAATCGTCGGGTCGCTATTGGTGTCTGCGGTTGCATGCATCGGTGACGAAGCATACTCCCATCAAGCCCTTTACTGCACACTATCCCGACTCGTGAGGATAGATGTCGAGATCGGCAGTCCAAACGAAATCCTCGCCAGCGATATTGAGGTCACTATCATATCACAATCCAACGAACGCCTGCAGATCGAATGCAGCGATGGCACTTGCACAGGACAGTTTGTGGCTCCGGACTGGGCAGACATCGGAGAAATCGTCACCTTACAATTGGTCGATTTGACAAGCGGGAGAATCCTGTCCGAAAGTAGAGCTCTCGTTTCGGGTGAAGACATGGCTTTGACATTGAACGTGCATAGGACAGACACCGATACCATCGAATCAGAGATACTCCTTGGATTCGTTGCGATGATAGCCATCCTAGGAGTGGCGGTTATCGTCCATGTCAACCTCACACGGAAAAGGTGAGCTCTTCAGAATCGCTTCTTGAACAGGAACTTCAGGTTCCCCAAGCCATCCTTCCAGCTGTTTAATTTCACCTCGCCTATTCTGGCCCGGTAAGTGATTGGCACCTCGATGGCACGCGATTTCCTGAACGCTTCGATCTTTATCTCCTCAGACATCGCCATCTCATCGCTCATTAGGTCCATCGATGCGAGGATGTCGCGCCTGAAGATCCACATGCCGCTCTGTGAATCCTTGATCTTCACCCTGAACAAGACGCGGGCTGTGGCCGAGAGAGCCCAGTTTCCGAGCCGATGCTTTGCGCCCATCGCCCCTTTCTCCATGCGAGCGAAACGGTTGGTTGTGATGAAATCGAGACCTTTTGAGACCAGCTCGTCGGCGAGGCGGGGTATCTCGGATGCTGGATAAGTCATGTCGGCGTCGAGCGTCGCGATGATATCTCCGCTCGTACGCTCGAAACCAGTCTTGTATGCGCGTCCATATCCACGTCTAGGCTCCTCCACGACTATGGCGCCGAGCGAAGTCGCGATCTCCCTCGTTTTGTCTCTGGAATTCGTGTCGACGACGAGTATTTCGACCGGGCGTCCTCCGAACGCGTCTTTGACCTCAGTTATGACAAGGCCGACGCTCTTCTCTTCGTTCATCGTGGGTATTACGACAGAGACTGTCCATTCCGACACCATATCACCTCCCAGGGAACAGCAGACCCCACCTCTTCCGGCCTCCGCGTCCGTTCTTTAAGAGAGGACTATCCGCACCGCTGGGTGCCTTCTCCAGAAGTTTGCACATGAGATATCCGAGCACCGCAACCCCCAATCTTGAGAGCGCCCAAAGCGACTTCGAGGTCTCAATCAAACGAGTGGGCTTATACGAAGACCACAGGTTACCGTGTTTCATCGTTAGCTGCTTTCGTCCCCACCCATTCCAAAACGCCTGCTTGAAGAATCCTTTGAAGCTGCCTTTCGTTCTATGGTAGACGATGGCGTCGAGATTGACTCCGAACTTGTACCCCTTCTCAACGGCTCGCAGGTTCAGATCGATATCCTCTGCTGTGATGAACCATGGATCGAACCCTCCAATGTCGTTCATGACTTGTCGCTTCCATGCCATACTCGCACTCGGATACGAGATGTCCACACCTCGATGATACAGCTCCACCCTGTCGAGGTCCTCGAACGCGTGATAACCTATATTGATCGTCTTTCCCGCCACTACATCATAGCTCTGAAGGGATTTGCGCAACTCGCGTATCCAAAACGGATTGGCGATGCAATCACCACCAATCGTCGCAATGGCTTCGCCAGTGGCCATGGAGATGCCGTAGTTGGTGCTCTCCCCTCTGGTGCCCGGGTAATGGAACAAGCGTATGTTCTCATGATTCCTCATGTATGCATTGATGACCTCGACAGTTCCATCCCAGCTTCCGGCATCGACCACCACGATCTCCACTGGCCCCTCCTGTACAATGAGGCTGTCGAGGAGGTCTCTGATGTGTCTCTTTTCGTTCAGGAGATTAAGAATCACGCTCAACTTCATGAGGATACGAGGCCATCTGAAATGGTTCTGCCCTTATTATGATTTGCAGCGGTCGGGTGGCGGTTCACTCACTACTGGCAGGCCCGTATCCGACGCCGTAGTACCGGGCTCCTGCAGTCTCCACTTTCCCAGGGTCAAGGCAACGCCTCCCATCGATAACAACCGGGTTCCTCATCTTCGAAAACTGTTTCCTGCCTATCTTCCTGAATTCCGGCCAATCGGCCTGGACCACGCAGGCGTCGACGCCTGATAGCGCTTCGTCGGCGGACGACGCGAAGCGGATCGTGGGCATGAGTTCTATGAAGTGTGACATCGCCATAGGGTCGAATGCAATCACATCGACGCCGTTCGCAAGCAAGCCCGCAACGAGTGGCACAGCGCGCGTGTCCCTGACGTCGTCCACGCCTCCTTTGAATGAGAGCCCAAGCACAGCAACCTTGAGGCCTTTGAGATCCCCGAAGACATCTTTGAGAATGTCAACTGCCTCGTTCGGCTGACTCTCGTTGACTTTCAAGATGGCGGTCAGAAGATACGCTGGATAATCCAACCTCCGCGCTTTGTATCTTAGCGCTCTGACGTCCTTCGGAAGGCAACTGCCTCCGAACCCAAGCCCTGGCGTCAAGAATAGCGGGCCAATTCTCGGATCCTTCCCAGCAGCAGTGAGAACATCCTCAGAATCTATTCCAAGGCGTCGGCATATGTTGGCGACCTCGTTCGCATAAGTGA
Organism: Thermoplasmata archaeon; assembly: GCA_029864565.1. GTDB lineage: Archaea > Thermoplasmatota > Thermoplasmata > UBA10834 > UBA10834 > UBA10834. The sequence continues at coordinate 42,323 of JAOTTD010000005.1, forward strand.
TCTTCGCTGCCAGGAAAGCGTTCGAGGCGTATTTGATCATCTCCGCGGTTCTAAGGTCTGTCCTGAACCTGTCGGCCTTGATTGGAGCATACAGCCGCATCAGAGCGTCACCCGCACGCTTGTCGGACGAGCCAACGACAATCCTCGAAGGCTCCATGCTGTCCTTCAATGCGCTCCCCTCCTGGAGGAACTCTGGATTCATACAAAGGCCGAAATCCTTTCCTGCAGTCTTGCCTGAACCAGCCTCGAGTATCTGCCTGACGATCGTGTCCGTGGTGGAAGGGACGACCGTGCTCTTCACGACGACTATCTTGTAGTCATTGGTCCGGGCTATGGCCCGCGCCACATCACGGCTTGCAGCCTTGAGCGCGCTGATATCTATCTTGCCAGTGGAAAGTGACGGAGTCTGTACACAGACGAATATGAACTTCGATTCGGCAGATGGTGCCACAACATCCTTGGATGCCGAAATCATTCCGCTCTTCACGAGTTTTGCGAGTTCATTCTCCAGCGGTGGTTCGTAGAAGGGCGCACGGCCAGAGCTCACGTCTCTCACGCGGCGGTCGTCGATGTCGGCGCACGCAACCCTGTGCCCCAACTTGCCGAACATGACCGCGGTGGCAAGGCCGACGTAACCCGCTCCGATCACACATATGCGCATATCGGTGGACACTCAATAAGGCGGTTATAACACTTTTCATACCCTGCATAAGACGGCAAAGGATTATATCGCCAGTTCCTGTTCATTTACACAATGAAAGTCGTTATCCCCGCTGCAGGCCTGGGCACGAGGTTCCTGCCTGCTACGAAGGCGCAGCCCAAGGAGATGTTGCCTGTTGTCGACAAACCGACAATACAATATGTTGTCGAGGAAGCGGTAGAGTCTGGCATTACGGACATCATAGTGATCACTGGCCGCGGGAAGCGGGCGATAGAAGACCACTTCGATAGGTCATACGAGTTGGAGCACAGGCTCAGCAAGTCAGGGAACACGGAAGGGCTGGATGAGATAAGGGAAATAGCATCAATGGCAGACATATTCTACATACGCCAGAAGGAGCAGCTCGGACTCGGCCATGCGATTCTATGTGCGAAGAAGCATTTGGGACACGAGCCGTTCGCTGTCATGTTGGGGGACGACATTGTTGTCAACAACAGACCTTGCATGGCCCAGCTGCTGGAAGTACACGAAGAAAAAGACCACGCCTCGGTCGTCGGAGTGGAAAGCGTACCGGAGACTCTGATATCCAGATACGGAGTCATCAAAGGTGTCAAGGAGAGAGACGATGTCTACCTCGTTCAGGATCTTGTCGAGAAACCGGCAGCCAAGGATGCTCCCTCGGACCTCGCGATCATCGGGAGATACATCCTCGAACCGCAGATATTCGATTACCTTGAGAGAATTGGTCCAGGGGAGAACGGCGAGTACCAACTGACTGACGCGATGCGAACGCTATGCATGGAAAGACGACTCTACGGATTAAGATTCACTGGGCGTAGATTCGACATCGGCAGCAAGGTCGATTGGATAAGGGCCACCGTCGAACTGGGCTTGGAACGTGAAGACCTCGCGCCAGAGTTGAGGCCCATCCTTGAGAGGATGTTTAGATGAACGGCCAGCATCCTCGCGCCTTGGGGAACATTTGCGAGGTTTAGCTCCATAATGTATTATAGCTATGGACGGCTTCAGACATGTGCTGGTGAGCAGGGTGAAGCTCCTCGCGAAACACTATTCCATAGATGACTGCGAAATCGGTGAGGACACTGTTGTGAGAGATTTCGTCAACCTCTACGGTTGCAGGATTGGAAAGGGATGTAGAATCGCAGCCTATGTCGAGATACAGCGAGACGTCGTTGTTGGCGACCGATGCAAGATCGAGGCTTTCGCATTCATACCCTCCGGAGTCACCATTGAAGACGAAGTTTTCGTGGGCCCTCACGCGTGCTTCACCAACGACAGGACGCCGAGAGCTGTCGGCGAATGGTTAGCCACGCCCACGGTCATCAAGAAAGGAGCCTCTATAGGGGCGAATGCGACAATCATATGTGGCGTGACGATCGGCGAAGGAGCGCTTGTCGGCGCGGGGGCGGTGGTCACGAAGGATGTCCCCTCAAGGTCAATAGTGGCCGGAAACCCCGCAATAGTCATAGGGGAGAGAAGTTCACAGGATTGAATGGAAATCTGGAGGGATGTAGATGAAGGTACCATTTGCGCAGCCAATAATGACTGAAGGCATGGTAGAGGCCGCGGCGAACGCCCTCAGGAATGAACGACTCACAATGGGCGACAGCATGTTCAAGTTCGAGGAAGCGTTCGCGAAGATGTGCGGCGTCAAGCACGCAGTCTCAGTGAACTCTGGAACCGCGGCGATCCAGCTTTCTCTCCTCGCAGCAGGAGTGAAGGCAAACGATACAGTCCTGACGTCTTCGATGTCGTTCGTGGCGACGACGAACGCGTTCGTAGCATTCGGTGGAGTCCCAGCATTCGCGGATGTCTTGGACTCCGAGTACACCATCGACCCCACGAAGATCAAGATAACTCCCGACACGAGAGCGATAGTCCCTGTCCACCTCTACGGTCACCCCTCACACATGGACGAGATAATCGAAATCGCCGAGGAAGCCGGAATACTGGTACTCGAGGATGCTTGTCAGGCGCATGGTGCGCTTTACAGGGGTAAGCGGGCCGGCGCTCTGGGGGACATCGGATGCTTCTCATTCTACCCAACCAAGAACATGCACGTCGGTGGAGACGGAGGGATGGTCACAACTGACGATGGTGACGTCGCCGAACTCGTTAAGAAGCTCAGGCATTGCGGCAGGAAGGGACAGTACGAACATGACGTTATAGGCTACACAGCTCGCCTCAACAGCGCGAATGCAGCCATCGGCATTGAACAGCTCAAGATGCTGGAAGGATGGAACGAGAAACGGAGAGCTATTGCAGCGAAGTATCATGCACGATTGAAGGATCTGGACGGTCTAGGACTGCCTCCGCAGCCCACAAGCGACATATCACCAGTTTATCACCTGTATACGGTCAAGACAGCAAGGCGTGACCAGCTGAGGGCACACCTCGATGAGGCTGGGGTGCAAACGGGAGTGCACTACGAGATCCCAATACATCTCCAGCCAATATACAGGGAGATGTTCGGGTACAAGGATGGCCAATTGCCGGTGACGGAGAGGCTGTGCAAAGAGGTCCTGACACTTCCGATATTCCCCGACTTGACCGATGATCAGATGTCCTACGTGTGTGAGAAGATAACGGAATTCTACGGATAGGGTGACCCTCATGGGTAATTTCAGTGTTGGTGTGATAGGCACAGGATATTGGGGCAGGAAGATCGTCGACGAGTACTCGAAGATGGACAACGTGGAGTTAATCGGCGTTTCTGATCTGAACCAGAAGAACCTCGATTTCTGCGCCGAGAGGTACGGAGTCAATAGAGGTTACAAGGAATTCAGAGAGCTCCTTTCACAGAAGGAGTTGGATGCAGTGAACGTCTGCACGCCGAACTCGTCACACTACGAGATTTGCAGAGCGGCCCTGGAGATGGACAAACATGTCCTGGTCGAGAAGCCGATTACGCTCACGTCTGCCGAGGGTTGGGACCTTGTTCAACTGGCTCAAGACAGAGGATTGACTCTGTCAGTGGGCCACATATTCAGATTCAATAACGCTCTAGCAGAGACGCGAAGACTGATGAACGAACGATTTTTCGGAGACCTGTTCCTCATGGAGATGACGTGGACCAACCTCGAGCAATCTTGGCCGGATCGAGATGTCCTGGTGGACCTCGCGCCGCACATGTTCGACATACAGAATTACCTGCTCGGGAAGTGGCCCACCGAGATCACCTGCAACGGCAGACCGTTCAGGAGGGAGAGTGGCGAAGAGGCGGCGTATGTGGTCTCCAGATTCAATGCGGGGCCCATGGCATTGGCTAACATAAGTTGGCTCGTACCAATAAAGACACGGCAGATCATGTTGGCAGGAGAAACCAGGTCCGCTCTAATCGACGCAGTCTCGCAGGAGGTGACCGTCTACGAGAGCGGCTACACTTACAAACTAGGAATAGAGAGGAACAACACGATAAGGGACGAGCTTCTGCATTTCGTGAAATCCATTTCAGACCCCGAGACTGAGACGAAGAACAGCGGAACAATCGGTGTCAAGACAGTCGAACTGATAGAAGCCGCGAAGCAATCAATAGTGGAGAAGAAGGCCGTGACCGTCTGATCCGCGACAGGACACGCCATTTTAATAGTCTACCAGAGGATTCACCGGTCGATGGTCTCGTCCCTGATGTTGTTAACCAACCCGTATCGTCCCGACCCCAGGGTACTCCGGGAGGCACGAGCGTTGAAGGAGGCGGGCCATGATATCACATTGGTCGCGTGGGACAGGGATAATGGGCCGGTTCGTGAATCCATGGAAGAGGGAGTCCGCGTCTTCCGACTCGGACCGGTTTCGCCGTTTCGGTCCCCTTTGAGGGTCTTTCTCGGCCTGCTTAGATTCTGGATGAGTACTCTGCGAGCCTCCCGCAGATTGGAGTTCGATGTCATACACAGCCACGATTTCGACACCCTCCCGCTTGCCCTGTTGCTGTCAAAGTTGCGCAGGAGGCCACTCCTCTACGATGCACACGAGGTCTATTCAGACATGATACGGAAAGACGCGCCAACGGCCGCTAAGATGCTCCGGCCTCTCGAGAGGCAGCTAGTTAGATGCGCGGACGAGATAATCACGGTGAACGAACTCCTCGTAGATCTGCTTTCAGAAGGCAGAGAGTCGCCTGCGAGACTGGTGCGTAACAGCCCGGATATGTCCGCGATGACGGTGGAGCGCGTAAGGGAGGTCCGGGAGAAGCACGGTCTGAGAGGGTTCATCATTTCGTATCTTGGCTCATTGGAACCGGGCCGGTCGGTCGAGGAACTCGCGTCCTCCTTCTCTCCAGATCAGGGAATAATGGTGGTCATTGGTGGCTCTGGCACTCTGCAGAAAGCCGTTGAAGGATATGCGGCAAGGAACCCCTGCGTCAGATTCCTGGGAAGGGTCAGCACTGACGACGCTCTGGCAATCACCTCGGCCAGCGACCTCGTGCCCGCCGTCCACGACCCTTCGAACCCCAACTACAGAATCGGCACACCAATCAAGGTCCTTGAGGCCATGGCTTGCGGCAGACCTGTGGTCACCTCGAAGGGTATCGACATATCGGAAATTGTCGAAAGCGCAGGATGTGGTTTCGTGATCGATTACAACCGAAGACTACTCGTCGAGACCGTGGTCCGCGCTTCAAAAGAGCCTGAGAGACTCGCAGAGATGGGGCTCCGAGGCGTACAGTATTACGAGAAGCATCTATCGTGGAATCAGGCCAAGGCGGCGCTTCTGGAGGCTTATCGAGCCCTTGAGAGCCCCAGTTGATTGTCCCTGGCGATAAGTATTATATACCGGATAAGCCATTTTTATTGCCTGTCCGACATCTGTCGGACTCATTGGGATGGGATGTGAAAATCGCGTACGACGTAACAGCGGTCACGCGGCGTTTTCTCGTCCCCGACGGGGTCGGTTGACATGCACCTAAAGGAAATCGAACTTGAGAATTTCAAGTCATTTGCACGTAAGATGAAGATACCCCTGCTCGAAGGGTACACAGCAGTCACTGGCCCGAACGGCGCAGGAAAATCCAATATCTCGGACGCAATCCTGTTCGTGCTCGGGCCAAAGAGTTCCAGAGTCATAAGGGCCGGACGTCTGACTGACCTCATTTTCAACGGGGGGAAAGAGAAGAAACCCGCAAAGGAGTGCAAGGCGAGCTTGTTCTTCGACAATTCGGACAGACTGATACCGATAGACACCGACACTGTAAAGCTCAGCCGTGTGGTCAGGCTTTCCAACAACGCTGATGGTTATTACTCGTACTACTACGTGAACGACAAGAAGTCGTCCTTGGGGGAATTCGACAACCTCCTCGCCAACGCGAGGATCAGCGCCGACGGATACAACTTCGTCCAGCAAGGCGACATCACAAGAATCGTCGAGATGACCAACCTCGAGAGGAGACGGATTCTCGATGACATCGCTGGCATCACGAAGTTCGACGAGGACATACAGGCAGCCGACAAGGAACGTGGAGTGGCCGACCAGAACATAGAGAGACTGTCAATCATAGTCGATGAGCTCAAGAAGCAGATGAAGCAGCTCGAGAACGACCGAGAGGGGGCGCTGAAGTACAAAGACCTGCACGACCGGCTGACGACGGCCAAAGCCTCGCTCGCTGTGAAGAACCTGGAGGCAGTCGAGCGCGAGATGAACTCGTATAAGGAGCAGACCACGGCCTACACCGAGGAGACCTCCAAGGCGGAGCAGAAGAAGGAGGAACTCCTGACGAACCTGGACAACATCACTCAGGAGCTGACTGACATTGAAAATGAGATCACCGAGAGAGGGGGAGACGAAGCTAGGGAGGTCAAGGAGAAGATCGACCACCTCAGGATAGAGATTGCGCGCGCCAAGGACGCATGCGCTAACTCCGAGGACATGGTCGTCTCTTTGAAGGAAGTGCGCAAAGCGCATATCGAAGACCTCAAGGCCGTCAACGAGGACCTTGAATCCCTCGAGACTAAGCTGGTCCCTCTAAAGGAGGAATACGGGCAGAAGTCGAGGCTGCTTGAGGGGAACCGTAAGGAACTGGAAGGACATCAAGATGTCATTTCGAAATCGGACACAGAGCTGAACGCCCTCCAGAAAGAGGTGCTGGAACTCGCCGTGGACATCAGCAGGAAGGAGGAGAAGATTCACGCCCTGAAACTAGAGCACGACAGAATCAACGAACGTCTGTCCCGCTTCAGGATAGACATAACTAACGCAGAGGAAACCAGAAAGACCTACGAATTCGAGCTCAAGGATGCAGAGTGGTCGATCAAGGAGCTCGGTAGCGAAACCAAGACCTCAGCCATGAGTCTCAAGAAGATTCAGGAGGAGTACTACCACTCCAGAAACCGAGAGAAGAAGCTCATCAAGGACGCTCAGGATCTTGAGAACGCAGTGAAGTCACTCACTCGCGAATACAACCGACTGAAAGCCGAAGCCGAGGCGGCCGACATGGTCAAGAAGGGCTTCAGTTCGGCTACGATGTCTCTCCTAGAAGCCAGGGACAAGGGGCAGATCAAGGGCATCCACGGAACCGTTGCCGAACTTGCCGACGTCCAAGAGGAATACGAGACAGCGTTGAACGTCGCCGCCGGCAATAGAATGCAGTCCATAGTCGTCGATACAGACCAAGTCGCAGCAAGCTGTATAGACTTCCTCAAGAAGAACAAGCTTGGCAGAGCGACTTTCCTTCCTCTCAACAAGATGCTCGACGGTAGACCGCGTGGTAAGGCCATAATGGCCGCGAAGAGTTCGCTCGGTTTCGCCATCGACCTAATAAGATTCGACGAAAAGTACCGAGCCGCGTTCTGGTTCGTCTTCGGCGACACAGTCGTCGTTAAGAACCTAACAGAGGCGCGAAAGCTCATGGGAGGGGTCCGGCTCGTCACCGTCGATGGCGAACTAGCAGAGGCTAGCGGCGCAATGGTCGGCGGCACACTCGATTCCAGGCTCCTCAAGTTTGGCGCGCCCTCCGAAAGCAGGATAGAGAAGAAAGCGATAGAACTCCGAAACGCAACGGATGAATCGGAGAAGGTGCAGACCGAGCTTTCGGAGCTAAGAATCACCATCTCGGAATTGGAGGACAAGGTCCGCGATTCAACGGCCAAGGACAGTGGCGAAAGCGTCAGAAAGGGCTCCCTCGAAGCGAAGAAGAAGGAGTTCAAACAGAGGCTCGACTCTTTGGACAAGGAGTTGGAAACGAAGAACAAGGAGCTTTCCGAGTGCCTTGACCTCATAGAGAAGACAAAGCTGGACATCCAGAGGCTGCAGGAGGATGTCGAGGGAACTCGCAAAACTAAGGCCAAGAAGGACGAGAAGCTCTTGGAAGCGACCCCATCGGAGCTATCGCAGAGACTGAAACAGCTCGAGAAGGACATACTGGGACTTTCGAACGAAACAGCGAACCTGAACTCAGACGTCCAGACGATTGGCAAACAGATAGAACTAGTAGGCGCCAGGAAGAAGGAGATTGAGGACGCGATCTCCAATGTGGACGAGAAGGTTAAGGAGCAGAAGGCGCGGGGGAAGGAGAGCGGCGAGAACCAGGGCAAGCTCGACACCGAGTTGAAGGCGCTGCTCAACATGGAACGATCCATGGGAGACAAGCTCAACACACTACGCAACAAGCGCGACTCACTCTACAGGAAGAAGATGGAGGCCGAGGCAGCAATCGAGAAGATTGCCACGAAGATTCAGACAAACGGCGATTTCGTCCTAAGCCTCCAGACGAAACTCACGGAAGCACAAGCCAAGCTTAAGGAGGCAGAGGCGGGGGTTGCGCAGTACTCCTCGGTGGAACTTCCGGAAACCCTCCCCTCAGCGGACGAACTCAGGCGCTCTGTGTCCGAGTGCGAGAAGTACATGACGACGCTGGGTGCGGTCAACCTCAAGGCGATCGACGAATACGAGGAGAGGAAGGCTCGCTTCGACGAGATAAAGAGCGAGGTCAGTCAGCTCACGAAGCAGAAGTCGAACTTGATGAGACTCGTCGATGAGCTCAACACGAAGAAGAAGATTGGATTCCAGAAGATATTCGTCGCAATCAGCGAGAACTTCACGAAGATATTCTCAGAGCTATCCGCTGGAGGCGAGGCGGAGCTGCTGTTGGAGAATGAGGAGGACCCACTCTCCGGAGGACTCATAATAAAGGCTCGGCCGAAGGACAAGAAGTTCGTGAGGATGGAAGCGCTCTCAGGAGGCGAGAAGAGCCTCACCGCCCTGTCTTTCATATTCGCGATACAGGCGTACGAACCATCTCCATTCTATCTGCTGGATGAGGTCGATATGTTCCTCGACGGCGTTAACGCGGAGAATGTCTCTAGGGCAGTGAAGAGGAGCTCCAGGAACGCTCAGTTCATACAGATATCTCTGAGGAAGGTCACTCTGAACGAGGCGGACCACTTGATCGGCGTCACGATGCAGAGAGAAGGCGTGACAGACATAGTAATGAAGCCGAATATTGGGGACATCCCAGACGCGCCACCAGTGACAGACACGAATATACCCGAGGGAGAGCAGGAGGTTGCTTAGGATGATGACCATGGAAACGGACTTCGGCAACGTAATCAACCACCTCATGTTCCAGAAGGCCATTATCGACGATGACGAAGATCTTCAGAGCAAGATAGGCAGATATGTCCGGATCGCTGAGGAGATGCAGAGAGGCACCCTAGTACCATCAGATGATCCCTTCGAGAGGTGCGTAGCACAGGTGTTCGAGCTTGTCGTCCAGCAGCAATTTAACCCATGGGACATCAATCTGATCGAGTTCTCGAAGACATACCTGGCAAAAGTCCGCAAGGCCTCGGAAGTGAACCTTATCGTTGCTGGCAAGATAATCTACATGGCATGGGAGATTCTTCGACTTCAGAGCGATGTGGCTGTCAGCAGAGCAGACAGGCCAGAGACATGCGAATTGATGTTTGACGGCTTTGACCCTTCGGGATTCGATATGTTCGTCGACCCATTCGAGCTTGGAGAGGGCGAGGCGCTCCTTTACACGGAGGAGATGCCCATCAAGGAGCGGATTCGGCGCAAGTCCGAGCGCTCCGTAACTCTCGTAGACCTGCTAGACGCGTTCGAGGAGGCGAAGAAGGAGTCCGACATAAGGCAGGAACTCGCGAAATTCATGCGCAAGTACCGCCGGCCTGACTTCGACGATAAGTCTCACAAGGAAAACCTCGAAGATGACATCGCAGAGGTTTGGGAAAGGATCCAAAAGTTCGGCAGCGGACCGATACCGATAGTGGACCTCAGCCACATGGGCAAGGAGGACAGGGTCACGGTATTAGTCTCGATGCTGTTCCTGGCCAAGATGGGCAAGATACATATTTGGCAGGAGAAACCGCCCTTCGGAGAGATCTTCCTAGAAGTCAAGGTCCCGTGGGACATAGCTCAGCTCGAGGATACGGCGACCACAGAGGGCATCGAGTTTGCGAAGGTAGCGGTGGTCAAGTGAAGAGCGAGAGGATGGTCGAGGCCGCTCTTTTCTCAGCGGCGAAGCCGGTGACGGTAGCGGACCTCAAAGACGCCTCAGGTTTGGATGCAAGAACAATACGTTCTGCTTTGAAGAATCTGATGGACGAGTACAACGATTCAGACAGAGCCATCGAAATCGCAAAGATGGGACCGAGGTACGCCATGCAGGTCAAGAAGGATTACGCCTCACCGGCGGCGAAGCTGGCCGAGCTGAAGATACCGAAGGACGTCCTGAAGACAGCCTCCCTAATTGCGTATTATCAGCCGGTTCTTCAGAGTAAGCTCTCTGACCTCCTTGGAAGCAAGGTTTACGCCCATGTGCGGACGCTTGAAGATCTCGGCCTCATCAGACGGAAACCCAGAATGAACAGCGTGGAGCTGAGCACGACCAAGAAATTCATCGAGACTTTCGGCATCGACGCGCGTTCGCGAGGCGAGGTCAAGGCGTGGATCGAGGGGGAGCTCTCGAAGAAGAAAGGGGCGAGCTCCAAGTAGACGGTGACTCGACGGAGCGGAAGTCCAGTGAAGAAAAGCTTTAAGTCAACACTCAGCATTGACGAGTCGTGATAGAATGGTTATGCCTCTGAGTTTGCTCGAAAAGTCCATGAACAAAAAGGTCTCGTTGCTCCTTAAGGACAGCAGGCTGCTTGAGGGGACCCTGACGGGTTTCGACGATTATCTGAACATGGTTCTCGAGGACACGGAGGAGACGAACGGCGACCAGGTCAAACGGCTTGGGACTGTCATCCTTCGTGGCAATAATGTCGTAAGTATCTCTCCCAAGTGAGAAGCGACGACACCCTCTGGTAACGCACCAGAATCAGATGCTTTTTATGGCACCAGTCGTATCAGGCCACTAATGAAGGCAGTTCTTCTTGTAGGAGGCAAAGGCACACGACTTCGGCCGCTTACCTACAGGATACCCAAGCCCCTCATACCTGTCATGGGAAAGCCACTCATGATGCATGTTATCGACTCCCTTCCAGCTGAGGTTGATGAGACGATAATCCCCGTCGGCTACATGAGGGAGACGATGGAGGCATATCTCAAGGAGCATCCCCCCTCAAGGAAGATCACGATAGTCGAGGAGAAGGAGCCAATGGGCACGGGGGGAGCAGTCAAGAACGTCGAGGACTACATAGACGGCGACTTCCTCGTAATCAACGGCGACAGCATATCGTCCCTCGACATGCGCAGATTCATCGAGTATCACAGGAGCAAGAAAGCTTTCGCGACCATTTCACTATGGGAGGTCGAAGACCCCACCCCGTTCGGAGTCGTCGACATGGACGTTAACGGGAAGATACACCGATTCCAGGAGAAGCCGACCCGTCAGGAGGCGTTCTCCCTCCTCATCAACGCGGGGGCATATGCTCTCAGCTACGAGACGCTTGATCACATTGATGAAGGGTTCGTGTCTATGGAACGGCAGGTGTTCCCGCGGATACTTGATCGAGGAATGTACGGAATGAGATTCGAAGGATACTGGGTGGATTGCGGCACGAGAGAGAATCTCCTTGACGCCTATAGGACTCTGATGAAGGCAAACGCGCGCGGTGGAGAGGGACCCGATGATGGGCGAGTCATCGCAGACAGAGCGGCAGTCGAGAGAGGGGCGAGCGTCGAGGGTTCTTCCATTGGGCCGTTCACATATATATCAAGAGGCACCGTGGTGGAGCCGGGTTCACATATCACAGGAAGCGTACTGTTTGAGGATGTCCGCATCGGCCCGAACTGTCGCATCATAGATTCAATTGTGGACCAGGGCGTTGTTGTCCCAGGCGGCAGCGTGATCGAATCACAGATTCTTGGCGCGGTAGAACAAGCTGTAGAGTGAGCCGAGCCACAACGGCCGCTCATCCCAGCCAAAGAACACCAAGGAATAGGAGACCCGATATCGTCGCTGCTGCGGGAATTGTTACGATCCAGGCGATGACAATCCGTCTCCCCAGCCCCCATCTCACGGCCGAGAGTCTCTTCGTCGCGCCCACGCCCATTATGGACCCAGATATTGTGTGGGTGGTGCTCACAGGGATGCCGAAGATTGCCGTGAACAATAGCACCATCGCGCCACCAGTCTCAGCACAGAATCCTTGATAGGGATCAAGCTTGGTTATCCTAGAGGCCATCGTCTTCACTATTCTCCATCCGCCGAAGAACGTGCCTATCGCGATAGCAAGGCCGCAGGACAGCCTCACCCAATTGTCAACATGGAACTCGTCTGTCTGAGTTCCCCCCGCCGCGATCAGAAGGACGAGCGCAATGATGCCCATTCCTTTCTGAGCGTCGTTCGCCCCATGTGTGATCGCGAAGAACGCCGATGAGCTGAGCTGAAGGTGCCTGAACCACTTGTTCACAGTGGTCTTCGCCATCTTACGAGCAATCCACATGACCAGAACGATCAAGGCGAACGCCGCGGCAAACCCCGTCATCGGCGAAATCACTATGAAGGCCACTGTCTTCAGCGTGCCTGACCATACGATGGCGTCGGTGAATGCCACTGCACCCCCCGCGCCAATTAGTCCGCCAATCAACGCATGGCTGCTCGACGTGGGGATGCCGAACCACCAAGTGATAAGATCCCATGCTATTGCGCCCACGACAGCGCAGAATACCAGGGTCAGGCCGTACTCCCATACAAGCTCAACGTCGATTATCCCTTTGCCGATAGTCTTCGCGACCTCGGTCGAGATGAATATTCCAATGAAGTTGAAAGCCGCGGCCCAAACAACCGCCTTCACGGGCGACAGCACCTTTGTGGCCACGATTGTCGCGATTGCATTCGCTGAGTCGTGGAATCCGTTAACGAATTCAAATGCCAGTACCAGTCCAATTGTAGCAGCAGCGAGCAGGGAAAGGCCAAACAACTCCATCGGACGCACCTATGAATTCTTCGCGAATATGTCCTTTATCACATCTGCCGCGTCCTCGCACTTGTCGGTCGCCATCTCGAGATGCTCATAAATCTCCTTGAGCTTGATTATGTCAAGGACATCGTTCGTCTTGAACAGGTCCGCAACCGCCTGATGCGTTATATCGTCGCCAACATTCTCAAGACGATTAATCTCAATGCAGTGTTTGGTGATCTCGTTCTTCTTCTTGAAGTTCTTCAAGTCCTTGACAACATGATTCACTTCCTTTGCGGAATCGACGAGCACCTCAACCAGCTTTATCATGTCCGGAGGGATCCGCTTGATCTCGTAGGACCACATGCGATGCGCAGCGGACTCCATGTAATCGAGAACATCGTCCAACCTCGATGCAAGCTTTGACATGTCGTCGTGGTCTATCGGCGTTACGAAAGTCCTATTGAGCGCCTCGGAAAGCTCGTGGACGATACTGTCTCCCCTGTGCTCGATGTCCTTCATCGCGTCCCGCCTCTCAGCGACATTGTCGAAGTTCTTCACCATATCCAATAGGGTCTCTGCCCCCTCCAACACGATGTCGGCCTGCTGATCGAGCATGCTAAAGAAATGCTTCTCTTGCGGAATGATCCATTCCTTGAAGCCCATATGGTATCCCTCCCCCTTCCTTAAATCGGCGAACGCTTCACGGTCTATTAACCCTTGCGGAGACGGCTCTTGAAGCGCCCGCTAACAGAGCTCAGCGCCTATGCCTCGAGGCTATGAGCGCAAGGCTTTATTGCCCAATCGGATATGTCCGATTTAGAGATATCATGACCGGTCAAGACGTCGTTCCTCGGCTCTTCGGCACCAACGGAGTTAGAGGAGTCGTGAATACAGAGGCCATGGACTGCAGGTTCGCCATGCGGTTGGGCATGGCTATTGGGACATTCATGAACGGGGCGGTTATCATAGGTTCAGACGCTCGCACGTCCAGCGAGATGCTCAAATCTGCATGTGCAGCAGGGATGATGGCTACGGGTTGCGATGTCCACGACTGCGGCATAGTCCCGACTCCTACCGTGCAGTACGCCGTCAAGACTGACGGCGACGTATCGGGTGGAGTCGTCATCACCGCATCTCACAATCCACCAGAGTTCAACGGAGTCAAATGCATTGATCGAGACGGCACTGAAATGGCACGCACCAACGAGGAGAGGGTCGAAGAAGGATTCCGCAAGCAAGCGTTCCGAATTCAGCCCTGGGACCGGGTCGGGCATTCAGTGTCTCGAATCGATGCAATTGCAGACTATGTTGAAGCGATACTGGCACTCATCGATAGGAAGACAATCCAGGCTTCCGACTTGAGGGTCGCGTTAGATTGCAGCAACGGGGCCGGAGCCAATGTGACCCCGGGCTTGCTAGAGCGACTAGGGGTCAAGTGCGTTACACTGAACGCGGATTTGAACGGAGCGTTTCCGGGTCACAACAGTGAGCCAACTCCCGACAACGCCAGAGATTTGGTAGAGCTTGTCAAGGAAGGAGATTTTGACCTCGGGATCATCCATGACGGAGACGCAGATCGGACAATATTCGTGGATGACAAGGGATCGTATATGTACGGGGACCGAAGCCTCGCCGTTGCCGCTCATTACGCGTGTCTGGATAACGGTGGCGGGCTCGTTGTAACAACAGTTGGGTCATCCAGATGCGTTGAGGACGCAGTCGCCGCGGCAGGCGGGAAAGTCATGTACACTCGAGTCGGCTCTCCAGTCGTCGCAAGAGCCATGATGGAACACAACGCGATTTTCGGCGGCGAAGAGAATGGTGGGTTGATCTTTCCCGAGTTGCAGTACTGCAGGGACGGGGCGATGGCTGCGGCAAGAATCATCGAAATCGTGGCCAAACACGGCGCGATGTCCGAGATCCAGTCCAAGATTCCTGCATATTTCCAGTTCAAAACCAAAACGGAATGTTCGAACGATATGAAGGATATTGTCATGAGGGAGCTCGTTGCCAACGCGCATGGTGAGAGAATGGACCTGACGGACGGCGTGAAGATCTACTTCGAGGACGGTTGGGTGTTAGTAAGGCCATCTGGAACTGAGCCCATCGTACGCATCTTCTCTGAGGCGAGTTCATCGGATCGAGCGACTGCAATTGCCCAACGATTCAGAGACCAGGTCACCCAGATCGCGAGAGGATGAATGGCATATCACTCATGTTTCATCGACTTCCACTTGACCGCCACGACTTCACGGATGAACCTTGCGGCCAGCATGGACGTGTTGCCATTGTCGCACGGAGGACAAACCTCGGCGACGTCGAATCCGACTAAACGATCCCCGAGCCTATTGATGATGTACTTGACATCGAATGTGGTCAATCCGAAAGGCTCTGGCGTCCCCGTTCCCGGAGCATAAGCAGGGTCGATCCCGTCGATGTCGAGAGAGAGGTATACGGAGCGCTCCCCCAGATTAGACAGCATCTCTTCGAATACCAGCTCGCACCCGCGCTCGTGGATTGTGAGAGAGTCGGCGAACAAAGCCTCTTCGGGGCGTTCGTCGACAGACATCGACCGCACGCCGAATGCGAAGACATTCCCCTTCCCGACGACGTCTTCGATGCGCTTGTGCGTGCATGCGTGGCTGTTCTTGAGTCCCTGATACTCGTCGTTGAAGTCGAGATGGGCGTCAATTATCACGGCGGAAATTCCGTCTCCGAAAGCCTTTACAATGGGCGGAGTGATCGAATGCTCCCCCCCCATAGCGATGGGAAACTTTCCGGAAGACACGATACGCTTCGCCTCGTTCTCTATCGATACCACCATTTCGTCCACTGATCCCTCTTCATGAAGGTCTCCCATGTCGTGAAAAGGGACATCCCTGAGGTCGATGCAATGCTCGAAAAGGTCGGGTTCAAAGTTGAGGGACGCTTCTCGGATGGCCGTTGGGGCAAATTTTGTGCCACTCCTGAACGTGGTCGTCTTGTCGAAAGGGATTCCGAAGACGACAAAACTGGCATCTTCGAATCCGGAGCGCGCATCCGCGAAACTGAGCATGCCCCGGGTCGGCATAGATTACACCCGGGTTATCTTCTTCCTGCCCATGGCGATAAGATACTGGATGTTTTCTCCAGGGGTTAGTGAGTCCTTTAAATCCTCGGGTATGGGCACCTGGAATATGTCGTACGTGTCGAGATCCATAAGCTGAACCTCAGCTCCAACGATCGTGACAATCTGAGCCTGTCTCTTGTCGATTAAGGGCACCTGGACTTTGTGTTTGACAGGATAGACAACCGAACGCTTGCTTCCGTCGAATATCCCAACGGCCTCGATTCTGGCCTTGGCCTCCCCGTGCTTCCCGGGCTTGGATGTCGAAATGCTAGTGATCTTGCATGGCTCGTCATCGATGTTGATGTAGCGTCCTTCCTTCAGAGTCCTGACTTCAGCTTGCTCCCATGCCATAAGTGTTACTCCCGCTGACCGTAACCGAGGGGAATTAGAAATAGTTACCGTCCCTTCCGCCTGACTTTCTTGCGCTTGCCAGAAGGCCTCTTCAACGGTGCGGCGCGCTGTTTCCTGATCTCCTCCACCCTTCTGTCCAGCTGCTCCTTGAGTAACGAGGATACGTCATTGCCAGTGTATGCATCTGCCCTTGCGGCAATCGAGAGCTTCGATGCGAAGGCCCTCGCAATCGGCCCCCTCTGCCATTCAGGGGCGTTGTGCACGAGTGGGTGCTGGAAGATCATCCCGTGCTTGGGGGGTTTCGCATTCTTCTTGAGATGCCTGAACATGGCCTTTTCGGCTCCCAGCAGTTGAATCGTCCCGGATGGCATGGACGCCAGCCTCTTGAGGCTTCCAGCCTGCATTATGAGCCTCGCACCAATCACTGGTCCGACAAGCGTGGTTATGTTCGGCGCGACTTGCCTCATTCTGCTCTCAATATATGATTCCTCAGCCCTTCTGGCGGCCATGCAGCTCTTCAGAGCTGATGCCAAGTCGCGGATGGAATCGAGATCCTCCTTGTCTATGTCCGCACCTATAGAGTCCATTCGTTCATCAAGGGAGGATAAGATGTCGTCTCTGAAACCCAGGTTGATTATGGCGTCGACATAATCCTCCGAGAAGAGGACTTCCCCGAGCTCCGGGAAATGCAGTGAATACCATTCATGTAATCTCTCCGACAGGATGTTGTTCGTGAAGACGAGGTCGTCGTGAGCCCTCACAGCGTGTCCGAGGTAAACGTCTGCGCCGATACTGCTCTTGGCCATCCTCTTTGCCAGTTCGATCGTCGCCTCTCGGTAGACGCTTAAAGTGAAACCGTATGCCTCTGGCTTGATGAAGAATGAATCGAATTTTGTCACCCTACCAAGCCCGGACAACCTCCTGTCAGCAACTTGGACTGCCCCCTGTACCAGGCGTCTCTCTTCGTCTAGGGTTCCTCCTTTCCGCATCACCTCGAGACGGTCAGCAATGGCCGTAGGGTCGTTCGGGAAGAGAGCGGACTTCCTCACTTCGCCCTCCACGCAAAGGAAACTCCCGAACCATTTCGTGACAAGGATCATCTTGGCCCATATCCCAAACTTGGCTAAAAAGCCTGCCGGATTGGCTGCTCACTCTGCTAACATCTTCGCGAGCTCGTTGGGCTTGAGCACGCCTTGCTCTGTGACGAAGCCGCTGACGTATCCAGCAGGCGTCACATCAAAAGCGGGATTCAAAGCGGCGCTTTCCACGGGAGCGATTCTGACGCCGTTCACATTCAGAACCTCGTCGGGAGATCTCTGTTCGATTACTATCCCATCACCCGATGTCAGCAAAGAATCGAATGTGCTGACAGGTGCGGCGACGTAGAGGGGGACTCCGTTCTCCTTGGCGAGGACTGCCTTCTCGTATGTGCCTATCTTGTTCGCGAAATCGCCGTTCATAGCAATCCTGTCGGCGCCCACTATGACGAGGTCAACTTCGCTCCGGAGGTAATGACCAGCTGCATTGTCCGCTATCACCGCATGATCGATGCCCTCATTCACCAACTCCCAGGCGGTGAGTTTCGCTCCCTGAAACCTTGGGCGAGTCTCGTCAACGAATACGAAGAGACTCTTGCCTGACCCATGAGCCACCCTGATAGGTGCGAGCGCGGTGCCGAAGTCAACGGTCGCAAGTGCACCCGCGTTGCAGTGAGTCAGTATTTTCATCCCGTCCTCGATGAGACTGCTGCCCAACTCCCCCATCAATCTGCACTTCTCGACAATCGAATCGGCGTATTTATTCGCCGCTTCCACCAGTCCGTCTCCGGTCGAAACCATGAGATCGACCGCGTGGAATAGGTCATGAGCAGTAGGCCTGGTTGCTTTGAGCACGCGCGCAGCGTCGACGACGTCTATTCCATTCTGCTGTGCGAGCGCCATGCCATATGCCCCCGCAGCGCCGATGGACGGCGCACCTCGAACTGTCATTTCAGAGATCGCGTCAGCCATCTCCTGGTGAGTCTTTATCGTGACAATCTCCAATTTCTCTGGCAAGAGTCGCTGGTCGATAGCCTTCGCGGCTCCATCCTCCCACCAAATCGCTCTAAGGTCTAACGGGCCACTCTTAGTCCTGACACGCATGCTAATCAGACATATGAATGCCGAATGCAGGACAAAAAGGATGGGGTCGGCCTGCCTTTGGCTCGGCAAAAGAATATTTACCTATGCAGCATTCTTCGCCGACTAAGGGCCCATGGTCTAGCGGTTATGACGGCGCTCTCACACAGCGCAGATCACCGGTTCAAATCCGGTTGGGCCCACCAACCCTTCTTGCACAGCCAGCGATGAGGCATTCTCTCCAGTCAATTTGATGCTGACGCATGATTTTCGGCCTATTTCGACAAAAGTTGTCGCCAATGAGGCATTCCACCATCCCGCCGACGGCGGGCTCAAGCGCATCATAAGCCGATGCTGTTCACTCGGTTCTTGACAGTTTTCGAACATGTCCAGAAACGGGGATGTTCATATTCTGTTCCAACCGTGACATACGAACGTTGAGGCGGTCCAGGTTGTCTCTGAGGTCGGCGACCGCGAGAACCAACTCCTTGGAAATGTCAACTCGTTTCGATTGCGCGGTATTTAGGTTCATCTCCATTAACCTCATTCGCTCGTCCAAGGCGGCGAACCTGACTTTCGCCACCTCCTCGACAGCCGGCTCCTGCGCAGCCATTAGGCACCTCTCCACCTTCTTGTCTGATGAGGACAGCAAGACGGCGAGGCCTTGGTTGATCTTCTCATCTATCATTCCGTGGAACTCGCCAAGAGTCTTCTTCATTGACAGCTCGAGCTTCTCGATGGCCTCGTCCTGATTCTCGACTTTCCTTATGACGTCTGTGAGATTTCCGAGGTCTCTGCTGATGTCCTCAAGCAGCTCGCGCTCCTTCATCTCAACGGATATCTCCACTGGCTCGGTCGGGTAATTCCTCAGCGAATCGACCATGGCTAGCATGTCCACCTCTGGTCCTGAGCTCAGCACGGCGTCCTTGATTGGCTCGAGTCGCGTCATCTCAAGCTCTGCTAGCTTGAGCAGGCTCTTATTCCCCTTCTCGACGCTCGCGAGCTCGCTCAGTATCTTCTCGAGCTGAGTGACCGCCTTGGCAAGACTAGAGTCCTCCAACGCCCTGATGCTCCTTACGGCATCCTTTTTCCCCTTGGAGATGGCATCGGCCACAGTCGGATTCTCATGGGCGTACACAACAACCATGTGCGACACCCCAGAGAGCGCCTTGTTCTCCACATATGACCAGTCGCTTTCTCTCACAGACACCTTCTGCCGATCCGCCCTCTCAAAGAGCATGACGAAACACTGGTTCGGCATCAAACAGACCTCGATTCCGTAGGGACTGTTCCTTGCAAGCGAGGGCGTGTGCTCTGGCTGTTCCCTATCGACGGTGTTCAGAAAGGCACCGATGTAGGCGCTCGCATAGTTCTCAAGAGCGGTCTTCGTGAGCAATCTGGTCTTTTCGAGAGATGTGGACATTGACCCACTCCTGTATTGAGAATATATGCTATTGAGCTTTTGCCTATTGTTTCCATCGTAAGAAATATGTAGACTCCTGCGCATGAGACTATCGCGGTTGTACTCGTGGAAGCGCAATCAGCTGGCACAATAGGTGTAATCGATTCTGTATTCGGGTGATCTGTGTGGGCATCATTCAGTCAAAACGTTATATCAAGAAAGTCGGGCTGATCGGCGATTCTGGAGTGGGCAAGACTTCGTTGATTAGGAGATACGTCATCGACGTGTTCGATGACAAGTATATCGCCACGATTGGGACGAAGGTGAGCAAGCGCGACATCGAATACAATCTCGAAAGCAAGACGGTATATCTCACGATCATGCTCTGGGACATACTCGGCCAGAAGGACTACAAGAAGATCAGAAATCAGAGCATGAGGAGCTCTCATGGGGTCATTATCACTTCCGACCTGACGAGACCTGAGACAGTGATATCCGCCGGGGAGTTCTGGCTCCAGGAGGCCTGGGAAACGCTCGGTGAGGTGCCAGTCCTATTTGTCGGTAACAAAGTTGACATCGCCGGAAGAGACTGTGAGGCCGCGAATGCCTTAGAGCAACTCGCCAAACAAACGGAGATGCCGGCAATCTTTTGCAGTGCGAAGACTGGCGAGAACGTGGACAGCGCCTTCCGCAAGATGGGAGAGATGATGATTTCAGGCGAGTTCGCCCGCAAGTCGGTGGCTCCTGAAGGGGAATGCGGTTCACTCGCCCAGGCAGTCGATGAGATAGTGAACGACTTCTGCGAGCAATATGGCGAGACCTCAAAGGCTATGGAGATCGTGGAGAGAGAATTCACAAAGGCAAGCGTCAACATACACAAGCCTTCGAAGGATTCGCTCTTGATGGCTATCGAATACCTGTCGGATGTCGAACGCGACATCCACGGAAGGGACATCTCAGAGGTCAACAAGCTGAGACGATGGAAGATGATAGACGAGGCCGAATGAACGAACCCAGTCTCAAGGGTCTGACGGACAGTTACAGAGTGTGATATGTTTGACGAAGAAGCAGTTGGAGATGAAGCTCCAACAGCTGAAGCCGTTCGAGGGCAGGAACCCACGCCTGGAACAGTATCCAACGCCCGCAGGAATAGCAGCGGACCTCCTCTGGGAGGCCTACGGCGCGGGCGATATCGAAGGAAAAGCCGTAGCGGACCTAGGATGCGGCAACGGCGTGTTCTGCATTGGAGCTGCATTGCTCGGGGCTGAGCGGACCGTGGGAGTCGATGCCGACGAACGTGCGGTCAAAGTCGCCTCCGAGAATGCCAAGAGCCTGTCCCTGGACATCGATTTCGTTCCTATCGACGTTTCAGCGTTCGCTGGATCGTTCGACACGACCGTCCAGAATCCCCCCTTTGGGGCGC
The DNA here is from genome assembly GCA_029864565.1 of Thermoplasmata archaeon. GTDB lineage: Archaea > Thermoplasmatota > Thermoplasmata > UBA10834 > UBA10834 > UBA10834. Next base: position 63,709 of record JAOTTD010000005.1, read on the forward strand.
AGCTCAGGCATGCCGACAGGGCGTTCATAGAGAAGGCCATCGAAATATCCCCTGTGGCCTATTCTCTGCACAACGAGGTGACCCTCGACTTCGTCACCAAGATGGCAGAGGCCCTGGGAGCCTCATGCATCCTCGTCAAAAGGTATAAATTCGAGATACCATATGCGTTCGAATTTCACAGAAAGACCAAAGGGGTCGTTTCGGTCGTTCTGCTCAAGTTCCAAAGATAGGTGATTAAGCTGGCTAAGACCGGAAAGCGAGTTCTGCCAGGCGACGAGGTTGCCCAGGCAGAGGAATACATGGCGGGAGAGGGCACTTATGAGGACAAAGACGGCAAGATCTACTCGAGCGCCGTCGGAGAACTCGATGTCGACGAGAGGGAGAAGGTCGTCAAGATAGCCCCCGACAACCCCCCAATCGTGCTCATCGAAGGAGACACCGTGATAGCTGATGTCACTGATGTAAAACCAGCAATGGCTATCTGCATCATCGTCTCCCAGGATGGCAATAGGCGGGAGGTTTCGAGCGAAACCCTCGCTGCAGTTCATGTCTCGAAGATTACCAGCTCATACGTCGAAGACGTGGGAGACCTCTTGCGACCTGGCGACCTCATAAGGGCCAAGGTGATTCAGGCCTTGCCTTCCGTCCAACTCACCACCTCAGGCCCACACCTCGGCGTGATCAGAGCGCTGTGCTCCTCCTGTCGTAAGCCGCTGGAGAGGAAGGGCGACAAACTCTACTGCAAGCGCTGTGAGCGCACGGAGACCAGGAAGACTTCCGACGATTACCGTGATTTCGAGATGTGAGACGAAAAACACTATATCAACGAGAAACGATAGACTCAATTGGAAGGGGGGGTTTCCTTGAAGGAGAAGGAGAAAGTTATCTTAGAGGAGATAGATCGGCTCAGGGAGGATGTGAAACAGCTCCGGGAAGTCGTGAACATACTGGTCAACGTCGTCATGGAAGACGACCTTGAAGAGGATGAGGAAGAATTCTCCACCTTCGCGACCAAAGACAGCCGGTTCAACCTCCTGAACTAGGATTGTGTCAATCCTGCTAGCTCAAGCTCAGGGGTCTGGTTTAATGGACAAAGGCTATTTCATCAAACAGATGAGGGCACAGCAGAGATGGAGACTGGAGGATTCCATCAACCTCCTGCCATCCGAAAATGTCACGAGTCCGCAGGTTAGGGCGCTGCTGTCATCTGACTTCGGCCACAGGTATACTCTTCCCGTGAACACAGAGTATGCCGGCGAGTTTCTAGAAAACGGTTACAGGGGAACGAAGATAACGACGGAAATCGAGATTGCCGCGGAAAAGGTGGCTCGCGAGGTGTTCGGCTCGCGTCACGCCTGCGTGCAGCCTCTCTCAGGGCACATAGCCGCGATGATCGCCATTGTGGCAGTCACCAGGCGGGGCGATGGCATGTGTTCCATATCGATGGAGCACGGAGGCTACGATGGCTACGGGCAAGCGTACATCCCTGACATACTCGGGCTGAAGGCATCTCATCTTCCTTTCGACATGAACAGACATACCATAGATACCACCAGAGCTACTAAACTCATAAGGAACAAGAAGCCCAGGCTGGTGATTCTGGGAGCCTCGTTCATCCCGTTCCCTTATGAGATGGGACCTCTCCGAGACGCATGTGAAGATACTGACTCGGTGCTAGCTTACGATGGCTCCCACGTGCTCGGGCTCATAGCGGGAGGGATTTTCCAAAGCCCATTGAAGGAAGGCGCGCGGATACTGTACGGTTCCACGCACAAATCGTTCTTCGGCCCACAAGGTGGGTTGATAGTGACTGATGAAGACGATATGGACCGTCAAATCAGGAAGAACCTCACCTGGCGAATCGTGGACAATGTCCACTGGAACCGCGTTGGAGCGCTTGGCCAGGCTCTGCTGGAGTCTAAGAAGTTCGGCGGGCGATACGCAAAGCAGGTCGTCAGGAACGCAAAGAGGCTCGGAAAGGAACTGACACAGAGAGGGTTCCCGCTCATGTTCGAGGAGCGGGGATTCACAGAGTCACATCAGCTTCTGATAGACATCAAGGGGCTGAAGAAGGCTTTTGGAATGACGATCAACGACTTCTCAATCATGATGGAGAAATCCAACCTGATTATCGACTCGGTCGCCAGGCTAGGCACCTCCGAGATCACTCGGATGGGCGTCAAGGAAAAAGATATTCCCGAACTCGCCTCCATATTCATGGAGGCTGCGGAGGGCAAGAATGCTCGAAAGAAGACCAAATGCTTCCGCGAGAGGTTCGATATGACATATATCCTGCCATAGGCGATGCTCGTGAAACGAATTAATACCAGTCAGCACGTATCACAGGTCGTTGACTGAAGACAGGTACTCTAGACAAATTCTCCTTAGAGAGATAGGTCTTGAAGGCCAGAAGAAGATTGGCGACAGTACAACTGTGGTGGTAGGCTGTGGCGCCCTAGGGACTCACGCAGCCTCATTGCTGGTGAGAGCAGGAGTCGGGAGAACAGTTGTCGTAGACCCGGACAATATCGAGATTTCGAACCTGCATCGTCAGACTCTGTTCTGTGAGACTGATGTCGGCGAGCGCAAGGCGGAAGCCGCGAAACGGCGGCTCAGGGAAATCAACTCTGAAGTTGAAGTAGAGGGGTTGGTCGACAGGATTATCCCCGAGAACGCCGAGAGAATTCTCAAGGAGGCCAATGTCGTTGTGGACGCCACCGACAACATGGATGCACGTTTCGTAGTGAACGACGCGTGTGTCAAGCTAGGGATTCCGTGGGTGTATGGCGGCGCCGTCGGGACAGCTGGAATGGTGTTTGTGACCACAAGCGATGGCCCGTGTCTGAGATGCATCTTTCCCAAGCTCCCGCCCAAAGGCGAGCTTCCAACATGCGACACTGTGGGGATTGTGAACTCGCTCCCGAGCATCATTGCCTCCATGGAGGTGACCGAGGCACTCAAGATCATCCTCGGCGAAAAACCCATATCGGAGCTGATGGTCGTCGAAGTATGGTCGGGAGATATTCAGAAGATAAGAGTCCGCAAGAATCCCGAATGCACAACCTGTGCTAAACGCCAGTACAATCACAACACTGGGTGATTAAGCGATGAAGGCTGTTCTACTGCTGTCAGACGGCATAGACTCGCCCGTAGCAGGCTACATAATGGGGAGACAGGGTGTTGAGCTTGTGGCGCTGCATTTTATGACTCATGGGAGCGACCAGAACCTACAGGTCAACAAGACCGTGGATATAATGCGCCGGCTCGATGAAGCGCTGGGCGTCAGCATGACGAAGATGGTCATCCCTCATGCCGATATCCTCATCACCATAGGTCAGGAATGCAAGCGCAACCTGACATGCGTACTATGCCGACGAATGATGTTGAGGATAGCGGACAGGATTGCTGGGAAGACCGGCGCAGCATTCTTGATCACAGGCGAGTCCCTCGGCCAAGTGGCATCTCAGACCCTTGCGAACCTGTTCGTGGAGGAGCAGGCATCTGCGCTTCCGATACTCAGACCCCTCGTTGGATTGGACAAGGTAGAGATAACGAGAATATCGAGGGAAATCGGGACATATGACATCTCCGTGTCTTCGAACCTATGCTGCGGCTTTGCGCCTGAACGGCCGTCAACCCACAGCTCGCTCGACGAGGTATTGGAGGCGGAATCGAAGATTGACGTGGACTATATTGCGCTTGAGGCGGTTAAATGTCTGAGGATGATCGATTGACGCGAGAAGGTGCGAAAGGGCTGATTCTGGACTCGTCGGCACTGTATTGTGGCAAAGATCTCCCCACCGAGCACGAGCTGATCATTTCGCCCGGCGTCGCATTAGAGCTTGAGCGCCACGGCATGAAGGAGCGGTTGGAGCTTCTGCTCGCGACGAGGATCAAAGTGCTTTCGCCAGACAAAACAGCACTTGCTAAGGTCATGGAAGTGAGCAGGAAGAGCGGAGATTCCAGAAGACTCTCGGCCACCGACAAGGAAATACTCGCCCTGGCATTGGACCTTGGATACGAATTGGTGACGGATGACTACTCAGTGCAAAATGTCGCCTCAATCCTTCGGATACCGTGCAGGGGTCTCGATCAGAGAGGCATAAGCCGCGTGATTGTCTGGGAATCACGCTGTGTCGGATGCGGCAAGAGGTTTCCTGCCGAGACAGAAGAATGCGACATCTGCGGCAGTTCGACCAAGACCACTATCAAGAAATCGCAGAAACGATCGGCCGCAAAATGATGCAATCAGAGAACACCAATTCAGGCGGCTTTCTACAAGAATAATCGTTTGCACCTGACAGCTCGGTCCAATCCCCTCTTGCCAAGGAGGGCCATCGAGAATCCAAGCATCGTGTTGCTTGGGAAGAATATGTCTGCGAGCCTTCGAGTGCGCAGGGACGTTTTGAGAGGACCGCCTACAAGCGACCGCCAGCGACGTTCGTAATCCGCCAACTTGCCCCCGTTTGAGAGATGGTTTCTGATGGCTTCACCTGCCTCTCGCCCAGCGATCATAGCCGTCGGGATTCCACCGCCGTTTGACGCCATCACCTGCCCAGCAGCGTCGCCAACGAGCAAGGTCCTACCAGCTACCGTAGATCTTAACGGCCCGGACATGGGAACGAACCCGAGAGTCTTGTCTCGAGCCTTCGCGCCGAGGGTCGATACGAATCTCTCCAGAGCTGCGCTTGGCCGCTCCTTGCACATCCCACTACAGTATCCAAGACCTACATTGGCGCCACTCTTCTTCGGAATGATCCAGGCGTAGCCACCTGGCGCTACGGATCCGAAGAACATCTTCACGCTGTCGTCAAACTGGCCCTCTACCTTGCAGGTTATTGCGGGGTAGCTGAGTCTCGGACGCCCCAATCCCGCTTCCCGAGCGGTCAGAGAATTCGGACCGTCAGCGCCCACGATTACTTTCGCCCTTATCTCGCCCATCGTTGTCTTTGCGATGTCATCGTCAATGGCCAGAAGAGATTCTCCCGTAATCAGTCTGGCACCTGCCTCCTCGGCCTTCTTGGTCAAATGCTTGTCGAACAGGCGCCTGTCTAGACTGCAGGATGAGAAGTCGATCCTATATACACGCCCTCGTGGGGATATGAATTCGAGGACATGGCTTCTGCCCGCGACGACTGAAGGGTCGATGTCGAAGAGCTCCTCAAGGCCGGCAGTCGCCGGAAATATGGAATGCATCTCCTCGATGTCAGGCAGCAATTCCCCACATTGGACCGGGTATCCTATTTCCCTCCTACGGTCAATCATCAGCACGTCGATACCTGGTCTAGAGCAGTATTTCGCAGTCGTGCTCCCTGCTGGGCCGGCACCTACTATGAGGACGTCAACTTGCAGGGTTTCTTCCCCCTTGTGAGTGTCGCCCCTCTCATCCTGAGAAACTCAGTGGAGACATCGCCGAACCCCTTGTTGCGCAATAGACTCTCGTAGACCGTCGTGAAGCCGAACGCGTCATAAGTCTCGACGAACTTGCGGTAAGGATTGTTCCTACTGCGCATCCTGGCAGATGAGTGCACCGCGACACGGGCAACCATTGGAACAACATAATGGATATGCATGCGCAGCAGTTTTGCCATTGGGCCTGGCGGTGGCTTGGCGACGTCGGCTATGAACACCTCGCCTCCTTCCCTCAATACGCGAAACATCTCCTCAGCGCCGCTGCCCCTGTTCTTGAAATCCCTGAATGAGAATGAACAGAAGACCTTGTCGACAGACCCATCTGGCAACGGGACGCTTTCGCCCACGCCACGAATCAGGCTTACCCGATTCTCGTCCAGTACGTCCTTGGAGGACTGAACCAGGCGCCCTGAGGGCTCAAGGCAGTAGACATGTCGTGAGTTCAAGTGTCTGGCGAAGGTGCCAGGGCCAGAACCCATCTCAAGGACGGTATCATCCACACCAGCCCTGCTGGCAACTTCGGCGCGCCACCGATCCGCGAGGCCGAGGGTCATTAGCTGATTGACTCTGTCGTAGTAAGGAGCGACTTCCTCCATCGCATCGAGCACTTCGAGCCATTCCGATGTCGTCATGCCATCTTGGTTCATGTCCTGCGCACCTACGAGTCCCTCTCCAATACCATGGAAACCAAATCACGCAACGCCTCGCTATATGGATTGTTCGAAAGGCAGCCGAGCTGCTGCAAGGCCTCCATGCCGTAGAATTCCGCCATCGCCTTGGCCTTCTCAATGCCGCCGGAGGATTTCACCAAATCGATACTGGCCTGGACAGACTCTGGAGATGGAGTTTCCTGCTTGATTATTGCGGCTATTTGGGTCCTCGCCGTCTCGGATTCCTTCATGGCAAGAAGCGACGGCAGGGTCAGATACCCTTCGCGCAAATCGCTGCCGATCGGCTTTCCTGTCCTCGACTCGTCTCCCACGAAGTCAAGCACGTCATCCATGATCTGAAACGCCACGCCAAGGTTGAGCCCGTATGCACCCAGGCATTGTATCTCTTCCATCGTACCACCAGCAAGGTACGCCCCGACCATTGCACCAGCTTTCAGAGGTTCGGCGGTCTTCCGCTCCATTATCTTGACATAACGATCGATGTCGAGGTCGTGCGTGTGTCTGAAACGGCTCTGGAGGATCTCCCCCTCCGCCAGTCTAGCACAGGCATCTGCAGTTGTTCTCACGACTTCCCTGTCGAACATTCCGCCGAGCGAGAAAGCCTTGACGAACAGGAAATCGCCGGTGACAATGGCGTTATGCAAACCGTACTTGCGATATACAGTCTCACGCCCACGCCTCAGCATTCCCCCATCGTTGATGTCATCGTGCACCAGGGTCGCAGAGTGGATTAGTTCGAACCCGGCTGCGATGTCCACTATCTTGTCTACGTCATCTCCCCCGAGGCTCTTGTAAGCGAGGAGGGCGATGGTCGGTCTGAGACGCTTCCCCCCCGCGCCGATGACGTGCATAGAAGCTTCATTGAGGATGGCCTCTTCTGACTCGACCATTTCAGCTAGTCTAGCCTCGACCATTTCGAGCTCCTTGTTTACGCCGAAATCCCAAGGGGATTGACTCATCGAATCCCGCATATGAGCCAATATCTACTTAACTCTAGTGGTTTGCTGGCTGTGCACTGGCCGTCCCCTGGACGCATGCAATGCGCATGCTTTGGGACGCTCCAACCGATGGGCTCGATTGTTATATATCGGGGGAGCAACTGTCAGGGGTTCATGGCCGGCGAAGCGAGGGGGCGCCAAAAACCCGGGCTCAAAGTGTGGTTTCTCGAAATGAGGGCTCCATTCTTCACAGCCACCATCATCCCGACTGTCTTCGGTGCGGCCTTCGCATGGCGAGAAAGCTCGTTGTTCGATGCGCCACTATTCCTGCTCACCCTCCTTGGAGTGCTTTGCCTCCATGCCGGCACCAACATCGTCAACGATTACTTCGACTACAAGAGCGGGACTGATAAAATCAACAAGAATCGGAGCCCTTTCAACGGCGGAAGCCCGTTCGTTGTAGAGGGAATTCTCACGCCCAAGCAGATATACAAGGCCGCGATGACGTTCTTCGCGATCGGGGCGGTGATTGGCCTCGTTCTTGCCCTCTCCACATCCCTTCTCGTCATACCCCTCGGTGTCCTTGGTATTGGCCTTGGATACTTCTACACGGCCCCGAAGGTGCATCTGGCGGCAAGAGGCGTAGGAGAATTGGCTGTCGGACTGGGCTTCGGACCGCTGATCGTGGCGGGAACGTATCTAGTGATGACAGGGGAGCTCGCGTGGTTGCCATTCGTCGCCGGGTTGCCGATAGGCCTGCTGATTGGCCTCGTGCTGTTCATCAACGAGTTTCCTGACGCTGAGGCGGACGGGGAGGTTGGCAAGAGTCATTGGGTTGTGAGAATGGGCCTTGCGAAAGCAGCCACCTGGTACACAGGGCTAATGGCGCTGACTTTCGCCTCGATCATAATGCTCTGGGTTTTCGGAATTTACCCGTTTATGGCCCTAATTGGTCTGCTGCCCGCGGCGATTGCGGTCGGTGCAATCTCCACGACAATGAAGAACCATGATAGGTTCGGCGAACTCGTTCGTGCGCAGGCCAAAACTGTTCAGATACACGCACTCGTCGGTGCCCTGTTGATTGTAGGGCTCATCGCGTCAGAGTTGCTCTGATATCGACGGGATGGCAGCGATCACGGAACTGACTGCAAGAGCGAGCCAGCAGCTTCCTGACACAATTCCAGGACAGCGTCGAAGTAAACGCCCAGCAGAATCGTCATCACGAGGGCGAACAGGATCGCCACGCCGGTCATCTTCGGAATCGCAATGCGCTCATCGGACCCCTTCTCCATGTACATCCTCTTGACGACCCGAGCGTAATAGTACAGGGACAGGGCGCTGTTCAGGACGCCCGCGACGGCCAACCACAGCAACCACGATTGCCCGCCCGGGGCTATCGAAGCATCGACTGCAGACGAGAACAAGACGAACTTGCTAGCGAAGCCCGCGAGAGGTGGAATGCCCGCCAGGGAGAACAGGAACAAGGTCATGGCAAGCGCGAGAAACGGCGACCTCTTGCCAAGCCCCTTGAAATCATCGATGCTCTCTCCAACTCCACGAACCGCCAGCGCCGCAACGACCATGAACGCTCCGGACTTCATGAACGCATGCGTTAGCACATGGAAGAGACCGCCAGCGACGGCGTACTCCGTGCCAATCGGCAGCACCATCAGTATATATCCAGCCTGCGCGATGGACGAATACGCGAGCATCCTCTTGATGTTCGTTTGAACCACGGCTACCAGGTTGCCAACCGTCATCGTCAGGATGGCGATGATCCCGATGGCGACGTCCCAATCGGCCTTGACAACGACCAAACCGAGCAGAAATATCTTGAATAATGCCGCAAAGCCCATCTTCTTAGAGGCGGCCGCGAGGAGCCCTGATACTGGAGTCGGAGCTCCCTCATACACATCAGGAGCCCACATGTGAAACGGAACCGCTGCTATCTTGAATCCCAAACCTGCGATGAGCATCACCGTGGCCAAGACGGCAACCGAGTGGGTGCCATCTACATCGGCGAACATCGCATCCATCTGCGGCCCCATGGCGGCGATTTCGGTCGTTCCTGAGACGCCATAGAACAGCGATATCGCGAATAGCGTCAAAGCCGAGGAGAAGCCGCCAACTATGAAGTATTTCGTCGCCGCCTCGGCCGAACGCTTCTCTCTCTTGCTGAATCCCGACAACGCAAACGAAGCGATGCCCGCAACCTCTAATCCAACAAAGAGAACTATCAGGTCCGTGGCGAGGGCCACCACGGTCATTCCGGTGATGGCCAGCAGGAGCAGGGCATAATACTCGCCTTGGTTCCTCTCTGCCTTTATGAACTCTGGGGAACTGAGCACCACGATGATCCCCACAGCCACGAAAGCCAAGGCGAACACGCCCGAGAACAGGTTGACTTCGAGCAGTCCGATTCTCGGCTCCGAAATCGCCGGTTCCCAATAACCTCCAATCGTCCAGGACACAAGCGCGAGCGCGTATGCAACTAGAGGCGCAAGGGCGGCGAATGCGAGCACTCGCTTGTCTTTGAAGAAATAATCCAGAGCGGGCATGATCAGGGCGAAGAGAACGAGCAGCAGCTGCGGCAGGAACTCATCCAACACATTCCATATTTCCATTTCAGCCACCTCCGAACGCTCTGAGCGCGATCTCTACCGCGGGGCCGATCCTGGAGAAAATGAGATAGGGGAACACACCGAATATCGCGATTAGTACTATGAGTATCGCGACCGGGAGGCCCTCGTACCAATCCACGTCCTTGACGTGGGACAGGTCTATCTTCTCTGTCATCGGCCCGAACATGGACCGCTGTAGCGCCCACAGATAGTAAGCCGCAGTCACAACGACCGCGATTATCGGAAGGAATATCCAAAGCCCCCACTTAAAGAAGACAGCAGCAAACACCATGAACTCAGCCGCGAAGCTCACCAAGCCAGGCAAGCCGAGCGACGCGAGGAATCCGATAGTCATCAACGCGGCGGCAATAGGCATCTTCTTCGCGAGTCCACCCAAGTTGTCTATGAGCCTGGTGCCGCACTTGTGCTGGACGACACCACACATCATGAATAGTACTGCTGTGACGAGGCCGTGAGCGAACATCTGGAACACGCCCGCGACGACACCGAGCTCACCCAGCGTCGCATAACCTAGGAGAACGAAACCCATGTGGCTTATGGATGAATACGCGACCATCTTCTTCAGGTCGTTCTGCGCCAAGCATAACACGGCTCCGTACAGGATGCTCGCGACGGCGATCACCGCCATGACAACGACCATGTCCTCAGCGCCGGACGGAAGCGACGGTATCGCCACCCGAATAAGGCCGTAGCCGCCCATCTTGAGCAACAGTCCGGCAAGTAGCACGCTCCCGGCAGTCGGTGCTTCGACATGCGCGTCAGGCAACCACGTATGGAAAGGCACCATCGGCAGCTTGACTCCGAATCCGAAGAACATCGCAGCGAATATCGCGACCTGCATGCCCCTGCTGAAATCGACGCTCTGTGTGGCGATAGCCTCCATGCTGAAGGTTCCAAGGGAGGCCTCGAAGTACATCGCCATTATGGCGATCAGCATCGCCAAGCTCGCGACGTGTGTGTATATGAAGAACTTGATGGCTGCGTAGTCCTTCCTCGGTCCGCCCCATATGCCAATCATGAGGTACATCGGAATCAGGACAATCTCCCAGAACACGTAGAACATGAAGTAGTCCAGGGACACGAAAACTCCCAGCACGCCCACCTCTAGGATGAGCATCAACCCGAAGTATTCCTTCGGTCTGCGATCGGTGTCCCACGAGAAGATGATCGAGAGCATGCATAGCAGAGTCGTTAGCACGAACATCGGGAGGCTGATGCCGTCAATGCCAACGATGTAGTTGATGCCAATCGCTTCTATCCAGACATGTGATTCGTAATACTGATAGCCGTTGCTGTACCCCTCGATCTCCCCGGCGGCCGCGGAGGATGGGTCCACGACAAACTCATATGCCAAGGCGAGCGACAGGATGAACGCAGCAGCGGAGAATATCAGTGCGACCCACTTCGCCATGTGCCCGCGCTTGCCCAACAAGAAGGAGATTAGGGCGCCTATAAGGGGCAGGAGTATGGTCAGCGAAAGCACGGGTATGTTCTCCATCATCCTCTCACCATCCTCCCCATGGTACGATGTACAACATGAATATCAGCAATAGGCAGAGCCCCACAACAATCAAGCTCGTGTATCGTTGGACATTTCCAGTCTGGGTCCTCCTAATGACGTTTCCCGACCGGGCGCCCAAGAATGCGAATCCGTTCACGATGCCATCTATAACGTAGCGGTCGAACGCGTCCGCAACAAGCGAGAAGCCATAGACCACCTTCACTGCGAAGTCGTCGTAGAACCTGCTGATATACCACCGGTTCTCCAGGGCTTTCTGAAGTCTCCCACTGAGTCCTCTCGCGAAAACAGACCTGTCGAATCCCGGCACGTAATACATCCTATAAGCGAGCAGGATGCCCATCACGGCGAGTACCAGCGACACATACGTCAGCGGGTCGCCGAAGATGTGCGACAGTATATCAGCGGCGGACTCGTGGTGTCCTCCATGGAACAGCTCCGATATCGAGTCGCCAGAGAAGGCTCCGAAGCCGTCACCGATGAACAGGACGAATCCCGATGTCATCGCCAGGGCGGCCAGTATCATAAGGGGAACAGTCATCAGTTTCGGTGATTCGTGAGCGTGATAGTCTGATCTTGGCTCACCAGCGAATGTCATGAACCACATCCGGAACATGTAGAACGCCGTCATGAAAGCAGTAGCTATCCCCATGATCCAGAGTAGGAGAAAGAGGCTGTTGAACTCTCCAGCGCTGTAAACCGCAGCGAGGACCTCATCCTTGCTCCAGAAGCCCGAGAATGGTGGCACCCCTGATATGGCGATGGCACCTACCAGCATAGTGAGGGATGTGATCTTCATCTTCTTTCCGAGGCCGCCCATCATCCTCATATCATTAGTGCCGACGGCATGGATCACGCTTCCAGCGCAAAGGAATAACAATGCCTTGAAGAACGCGTGGTTCATCAGATGGAAAAGAGCAGCTGAATATCCTCCCGCACTGTCGGCGTATACTACCAGGTAACCGCCTGCGCCCAACGCAAGGGTCATGTAACCGAGCTGGCTGATCGTGCTGTAGGCCAGCACTCTCTTGATGTCTGTCGCTACGAGGGCCACCGTCGCTGCAATCAACGCCGTCACGCCACCAATGACTGCAACGAACAGCAGGGTGTCGGGAGCCTGTACGAGCAATGGATAGGAGCGAGCGGTGAGATAGACACCGGCCTTGACCATGGTCGCGGCATGTATGAGAGCTGACACCGTCGTCGGGCCCTCCATCGCGTCTGGCAGCCATTCGTGTAGCGGGAACTGAGCGCTCTTGCCGATGGCTCCGCCGAAGATCAGGGCTGTCGCTAAGATCATCATGTCGTTCGGAACCGCCGCAACCCCTTCGTCACCGAACAAATTGGCGAAATCGAGCGAGCCGACGTACTTGAACAAGATGATGATGCCCGCCATGAACATGATGTCGCCAACACGCGTCACAATAAACGCCCTTTTGGCGGCACTCGCTGCGGACGGCTTCTCGTACCAGAAACCTATGAGCAGATAGGAACACAGTCCAACGAGCTCCCAGAAGATGAACATCTGAAGGTAGTTGTCAGATATGACGAGGCCGTACATGACGGATATGAACAGCATGATCTCGGCGTAGTATCGCCTTCGCCTCTCGGCCTCCTCGTGCATGTACCCACCGGAGTATATCACGACGAGAGTCCCGACGATGGCCACGACAACCAACATTATCGCAGTCAGTTGGTCGATCCAAATGCCGAACGTCACCTCGATGTCGGCGACCACGAGCCAAGTGAACTTCGGGCCGTCTCCTACCATCGTATTGCCAGCGAGGACGTCGCCTATGACAAGTGCCGATAGTATCAGCGCCCCAGCGGCACCTCCGATCGCATAGCCCGCCCCGTCCTCCCACGATAGCGTCCGTTTCGGTAGCAGCGAGATGAGGAGGAACGCAACGAACGGGAAGACCGGAATCAACCATGCGTACTCCAGCATTCTACCACCTCAGGATGTTGATCTTGTCGACTTCGATCGTCTGGTAACGCCTGTAGACCGAGAGCAGAATGGCCAACCCTACGGCTACCTCTGCCGCTGCGATGGCAATCGAGAAAAGTGTGAACACCTGTCCCGATGGGTCCACTGTTCCGTGAAGGACCGAGTGGTACGAGCTGAACATAACGAGGTTGATATTGGCAGAGTTAAGCATGATCTCGATGCACATCAGTACGACGATTGCGTTCTTCCGTGTGAGGACGCCATAAGCGCCTATGCAAAAGAGGAGCGAACTGAAGACCAGCCAGTACTCGATAGGTATCATTCTTCCTCCTCCTTGGCGAGGAACACACCGCCGAGCATGGCAACAAGCAGAAGTAGGCCGATTAGAAACACTACGATGCCGTAGCCTTCGGCCTCAGTCTCTCCGAACATCAAATTGCCAACGTCCTCGTTGGAAACCTGGTCCATGTCCCCCTCTGGCCAAGCCGCATCGGTAACGGCGAGCACAAACAAGAGCGCGAGCAAACCTACGGCGGCGAGCTTGAAAGTCGACTTCCTCATCGCCCCTCACCACCCATTATCTCACGCTTCGTGAGCATTATACCGAAAAGGATGACGATTGTGACCGCGCCGACGTATACTAGAAATTGGATTATCGCGACGAATTCCGCGTTGAGCATCATGAAGAGACAGCCGATGGCTATGAAACATGTGACGAGGCCGATAACGCTATGGACTATCTCCTTGGCGGAGATTACCCAGATCGCAGACAACAACGCAGCCGAGGCAAGGAACAGGAACACGAACAACTCCCAGGTCATTTCTCCACCCCCGGAATTTCGATAGCGTCGAACTTGCATGCCTGATAGCATCTGCCGCATCCGACGCACTTTTCGAAGACGAACACGGCGCGCTTCTTCGGCTTACCCTTCTTGCCGCCCTTCAGGGTCTTCTCGGTCCCAGGCATCTCGAGCATGTAGATCGCGTTCGAAGGGCATTTCCTCGCGCAAGCCCCACAACCAGAGCAATTGTCCAATATCAGCTTGGGCTCGGGCATCTCGAAGTACGATTCGTACACCTCGGTCATCGTCAACGCCTTCTCCGGACAAACCGCGACGCACTTGGCATGGGACTTGCACTTCGCCAGATTGATCTCCGGCTTATTCCTGTCCGTCCTATCCACCGGCATCATAGCGATGCACATCTCTGGGCACTCACCCGCGCACTTCTCGCAGCCAGTGCATTTCGACAGGTCCAACGTTGGCAGCATGCGCTTCTGCCTCTCCTCCACGAACGTGGAACCGAACGCGTCATCCCTGATGTCCATCGGGCTGAGGCGGAGCTTGCCCCTTTCGCTGTTCGCCAATTCGTACGCGGTGCTCATGTGAAGCGCGACGGTCGGGCAGACCTCGGCGCAGAGTCCGCAGAAGAGGCACCTGCCAATATCGACACCGGGCCGCTCGATCTTCCCGAGCTCTGGATCATCCACCTTCTCCAGCCACATGCAATCGTTCGGGCAGACAGTCACGCAGTTGCCGCAGCCGATGCATTTCTTGAAATCGAGCACTTGTTTGCCCCTGTATATCTGGGGGAGGTCCAGCTTCTGCTCCGGATACAGGACCGTGTTCGGCTTGCCGAATATCAGCGTCCTTAGGAGCTGCTTCCCAGTGCGTTTCATGGGTTTAAGCACGATTCCTGTGGATTTCGGCAACTTCCGCTCGGCCATCAGAACCAACCCCCTGACTTCAACGCGGCCGCGATCAGCAGGTTGAGCATGGCTAACGGCAGCAACCTCTTCCATCCGAGCCCGAGCATCTGGTCGATTCTCACCCTTGGAACTGACCAAGTGAGCCACATGAACACAGTGTAGACGATATACGCCTTAATGAGGAACCAAATCTCGTCCGGTATGAACGACGGCCCCTGCCAGCCTCCGAGGAAGAACGCTGTCGCAAGGGCACCTCCGGCATATGACCGGACCGCGGTGGTCATGTAGAACAATCCGAATCTCATGCCGCCGTACTCGGTGGTCCATCCCTCCACGAGTTCCGCCTCCGCTTCAGGCAGGTCGAACGGTATGATTTCCACCTCGGCTATGAGACAAATCAGGAACACGACGAACCCGATGAAGAGCGGAATTAGGAACCAGACATCGTGTTGCGCATCGACAATGTCAACGAAGTTGAAGCTCCCCGCGAGAAGGAACACGCTTGCCGCGCACAGTATGAGCGGAATCTCATAACTCATCATCTGCGCGGCGGACCTCATGCCACCTATGAGTGTGTACTTGTTGTTCGACGACCATCCCGCCAGAAGTATGGCGAACGGAGCGATCGAGAATGCCGCAAGCGCGAACAATGCCCCCGCAGACACATACTCACCTGACTCGTTGGTCGAAAGTCCGAAATTGACTGAGAGAGGAATGACGGACAAGATGACTAGGGAGGATGCCACGAAGATGACTGGGGCAAGCAAGAAGCCCAGCCTGTCAGCTTTGGTCGGGACGATTATCTCCTTGATAAACAATTTCATCCCATCAGCGAGGTTCTGGAGCCAGCCGCCGATTCTGTATCCCACATAGTACGGTCCGTAGAAATCGAGTATCCTACCACTGAGCTTCCTGAATATCCACAGGAAATTCAGAACGTTTATCAAAGCGACAACTATTATGACGACGCTCTCTAGCAGGATGGTCATGAATGTGAGGTGACCGTCCGATGCGGCGAAATCCCCGACCGCTGTGAAGAAGTCTCCGAAGTACCATGGCAAGAAGTCGCCCAACCAGTACCACAGGTTGTTGACCAGGTCGACGAGCCAGTGGAGGATGCCGTAGCAGAACTCGAACAGGTTCATTTTCTCACCTATCGTTCTCTCCTATGCACATGTCAAGTCCGCCCATTATGGCAACCACATCCGCGAGTTTGTAACCGACCAGTATCTTTGGAGCAGCTGAAACGGTGACGAATATCGGGCTCCTGATCTTGAGCCTGTACGGCTTGTCAGAGCCGTCCCCAACAACGTACATCACAGCCTCCCCCCTCGGGTCCTCGACTCTTCCCAAGCCGGTGCCTGCGGGGGCGTTTCTCGGGGAGACCATCCTCCATCTACCTTTCGGCATCTTCTGAAGTGCCTGGCGGACTATCTTGCAGCTCTCCCACATCTCGTCCATCCTCACCCTGTACCGGGCGTAACAGTCGCCGTCGTCAAGCGTGGCGACTTCGAAATCCATCTCAGGATAGACGGAGTACGGCATGTCCTTCCTCAGATCGTAGCTTACGCCGCTGGCTCTCAATGACGGTCCAGTGACTCCGAGGTTAAGGGCATCCTCCTTGCGCAGCAAGCCGATGCCGACATTCCTCATCATGAATATCTTTGAGCCCTCGAACAGGTCCTCGTATTCCTTCAGGCGCCCCTCCATGTAATCAACTGCTCTGATGGAGTCTCTATCGAAATTCGGCGGGAGGTCGTGAGCGACCCCACCGATCCGCGGGTAATTGTAGGTCAATCTAGAACCGGTCAAGGCCTGTAGCAGGTCCACGAACACCTCCCTGTCCCTCATCGTGTAGGTGAATCCGACCGACATGCCAAGGTCGCCGGCGTACGCCGCTAGCCACATCAGGTGCGATGCGATCCTCTGCATCTCTATGGCCATGACTCGGATGTACTCCGCGCGTTCTGGCACCTCGACGCCCATCAGGTCCTCCACCGATTGGCAGTACAGGTGCGACCATGTGAGCGACGACCCGTAGCATAGCCTGTCAGTGATCGGAATTATCTGGGGATAGGTCAGCCCCTCGCATATCTTCTCGATGCCCCGATGGAGATAGCCTACCTCGGGCTCCGCGTCGACGATGGTCTCGCCATCGACCTTCACCCTGAGGTTCCAGAGACCATGCGTCATCGGGTGTTGGGGCCCCATGTTGATCCACATCTCAGCCATGCATGGTCACCCCTTGAAGTCCTTCCTGAGCGGATGATAAAGCACGTCCTTGGGCAACAATATCCTCTCGAGCTTCGGATGGCTCCGGAACACGATGCCCATCAGATCGTACGATTCTCGCTCCTGCCAGTTCGCGCCACCCCATATCGATGAAATCGAGTCGACGGTGGGGTCGTCCTTCGGCGTGGTCGATATCAGCTCAAGTAGCAGCTTCGATTGATATGATGCGATGTGATAGACTATCTCGAATCGGTCGTCGTATTCGACCGCAGAGATCATGGTCAGATGCTCGAAGCCCAGGTTGTCCTTCAGGACCCTGCACACTCGGAAGATGTCCGACCGGTCGACCTTCGCCCTGACCAGACCAGGCCGCAGGCGTGCCCCATCCGAGACGGTTTTGGGGAACGACTCGGCCAAGGCCCTAAGCACTCTCTGCTCCGGGTTCTCGCCGATCCTGCTGGGAGCCTTCTCGATGCTCACGGCCTCCATTGAACCCCTGCTGTTCCCCTCAGTCATTCAAGCACCCCGCAATTACCTGCCGGTGAGCAGGCCCTTCTTGTTCTCCTTGATCATCTTCTGAAGCTTCAGGAAGCCATCAATCAGCGCCTCTGGCCTTGCAGGGCATCCTGGTATGTACACATCGACCGGTATGAATCGGTCCACACCCTGAACCATGCTGTAGCTGTTGTAGAAAGGTCCTCCGGATATGGCGCACTCACCCATCGCCACCACCCACTTCGGTTCTGGCATCTGGTCGTACAACCTCCGCAGAGCGGGCTTGAGCTTCTTCGTCACTGGTCCGTTGACCAGCAGGATGTCGCACTGTCTGGGGCTGGACCGCGGGATGATCCCGAATCTCTGCTGGTCGAATCTCGGAGCGGAGGCGACGGCCATCTCAAGAGCGCAACACATGATACCGAAGTGAAGGAAATAGAGCGAATTCCTTGTGGCCCAGTTGAAGAAGTCCTTGGTGATGAGGTCAATCCCTGCTCCGACTGGGGATCTTCGCAAGAGGTACTCCATTGCCTCATCAGACCACTTGAGAAAGTCCTTTGACCGAAACATTATCGCCTGTCCCAGAGACGGGTCCGCCCTGTCGCTCAAATCCAGACTATCTCCTCCTTCTTCAAGGCGTACGTGACACCCGCCAGAAGAACGCCCAGGAACATCACCATGAAAACCTTGGCCAGGTCGCTGATACCGGAGAACACCAGCGCCCAAATGAGGACGAACACGGTTACTAGGTCGAACGCGACGAATATGATGGCGTACATGTAATACTGGAAATGGAACTGGATCTGCGCGTCCCCGATGGGCACCTCGCCACACTCGTAAGTCGTTCGGGACCTGGAATCATTCTTGTCGGTCCTAAAGTACCTTGAGAGGAAGAAGGCGAGCGTGGGGAAAAGTATGGCAACGATCGCAAAGACGGCGACTCCCATATAGTCGTCTTGCAGCATTGTCCGAGGATTCACGACAACATATAAGGCCTTTTCCGGCACACGCTGCGCGTGTGAGTGCCGTCAGTATGGAATAGAACCGGTGGTTGATATACTCGCGAAATGACGCACTTCGCCGGGAACCGAGGGCGAGATGTCGCGTTGCGAAGAAGCCTTTTTTTATCCGTGGCAACCTGTCAAGCCCAGATGGCAGCGCCCGACTTAATGTTGATGCACCCCCCCAGCGTCATGGATTTCAGGAAGAGGACTTTGCTCTCAGGCCCTGTGAGCGACCTCATTCCCTCAACGCCAGTCTTCGAGATGTATCCCATAGGTTTCACCACCATCGCGTCGCATCTGGAATCGAACGGATACGAGGTCCGGATAGCGAACATAGCTTCACGCATGTTGGCGTCGGCTAGATTCGACCCCGAGAAGTTCGTCCGATCTGTCGACGCGGCTGTCTTCGGGATAGACCTTCACTGGATGCCTCACGTCCAAGGAGCGCTGGAGCTCGCTAGCATAGTCAAGAAGCATCATCCAGACCGCCCAGTTGTCTTCGGTGGGTTCAGTTCCTCATACTATCACGAAGAACTCCTCCGAGGCTTCCCGCAGGTCGATCACGTGTTGCGTGGGGACTCGACCGAGTCGCCGTTTGAACAGCTTATCGAAGCTATAGACAGAGAAACGCCCTTGGAGAATATTCCGAACCTGACCTGGAGGGACGGAGCGCGTTTGGTTGTCAACCCGCTCTCGCACGTCCCGGAGAACCTGGACGATATCACCATAGACTATGGTCTCCTGGTGCGCAAAGTCTTGAAGTACCGGGACCTCACAGGTCACCTGCCCTATGCGGACTGGAAAAGCAACCCGATGTCCATAGCCGTGGCGGTCAGAGGTTGCACGCATAACTGCCTGAACTGCGCAGGCTCATGCGACGCTTTCGCGAGATTCCTGAACAGGTCGCGTCCCGCATACCGGTCCCCGAACCTCCTCGCAGAGGACATCGAAAGGGCCGAGGAATACATAAAAGGGGCGACCTTCGTCGTCGGAGATATCCGCCAGGGTGGGAAGTCTTATGCTAGCAAGTTCCTGAAAGAGTTGAAGGACAGGCATGTGGACAACGAGGTGATTCTGGAGTTGTTCACCCCGGCGGACAGGCCATTTGCGGAGGAAGTAGGCTCAAGCGTAGGTCGGTTCAGCATACAGATGTCCCCTGAGACCCATGATGAGCAGGTCAGGAAGGCCCAGGGCAAACCGTACACGAACGCAGGCCTCGAGAAGTCCATCGACTCGTTCCTGAAAGCCGGTTGCGGGAGGTTCGACCTATTCTACATGATAGGCCTTCCCCAGCAAACGATGGATTCGGTCATGGGCACCGTTGAGTACACGCGAAGGCTGTTTGAGAAGCACCCCGGGGCGCGATTGTTCCCATTCATCAGTCCTCTCGCTCCGTTCATAGATCCGGGAGGCAACGCGTTCGAGGACCCGCGCACTCATGGGTACAGGTTGTTCGCTTCTTCAGTGGAGGATCACGCGAGATTGGCGGTGATGCCCAGCTGGAAATACGTGCTCAATTACGAGACGAAGTGGATGTCGAGGGACGCCATAACCGAGGCGACCTACGCCGCCGGCCTGGGTTTGAACTCCATAAAGAGAGACCTCCGCCTGATATCGAAGGACGTCGGTGACAGGGTCGAGGAGAGGATTACCCGTGCCTCCTCGTTGATGAGGAAGATCGATGCGATAGTCGCGCGAGGTACGGCCACGGGCTCTGACTTGGACAAGTTGAGAGACCAAGCCTCACAGCTCAGCGAGTGCACTGTATGCGAGAAGGAGGAGCTCGATTGGTCCACGAACTCCATCTATGCAAGCATACCGCGGATGGTTGGCGCGCTTTTAAGAAAGAGATGATCTGGCACCAATCATTTATTTCGGTGGTCGTCAATGAGGCCAACGGATAGCAGATGATCATAGGGGTGTACGGATACCAGGATTCCGGGAAGACGGCGCTCGTCGAAGAATTGGTGCGAGAGCTTTCTGGCAAAGGCTACAGAGTCTCCTCCGTCAAGCATTCGCCGCACACCAAGGAAGTCGATGCTCCAGGAAAAGACACATGGAGGCACTCCAACGCTGGCAGCGACCCCGTCGCGTTGCAGGCGGCCGACAGCACGGTAATCATCAAGAAACCGGGATTGGATCTGGATGCCATCGTGAAGATAGTTCGACGAGAGTTTTGCCCGGACATTCTGATTGTCGAGGGACACAAGGAAGGCGACTTCCCCAAGATCGCCGTCGGCGACGTCAAGCCGACCGAAGGGACAGTGATGGTGAATCCGGAACTAGAAGACGCCGTTGCCTACATCGAGGAGCGTGCCACGCATGAAAGTACATACGATAAACTGCCGAAGCTGGATTGCGGCAAGTGCGACATGACGTGCGCTAACATGGCTAGCGAGATTGTCGGGGGGAGGAAACGATTCGACGACTGCATAGAGATGCCCGAAAGGCCCGTGGAGATTCTCATCGGAGGGCGGAAGCTACCAGTAGGTGCCTTCGTGGCGCGGATAACCGAGGGCACGGTCAGGGGACTTTTGTCGAGCCTGAAGGGATACTCCGAGACGGGAGATGTTGAGATTCGTTTGCGAGCCTCCGCTGACGAGACGAAAAGCGAGCCTTCTGGCGAGTGAGATGTCGCGTCGGACAACGTGCAAAACGTCATGCGCTAGATTTATCAACAACGAAGATATCCTGAGAGCCAGTAGCAGCGACGAGCCAACCCGATTGACCGGTGACTTTCATGCGCAAGATCTCAGAGATCGAAAACGACCTCAACGCCTGCCTGCAGTGCGGATATTGCAGGGATCCTTGCCCAGTGTACAAATGCATAGGCTGGGAATCGGCGACCCCCCGTGGAAAGGTCTACTACCTGAAACAACTCCTGCACCAAACGCCCGTTGACAGGGTCCTGAGACGCAGGCCGAAGATAGACGAC
>JAOTTD010000067.1 GCA_029864565.1 Thermoplasmata archaeon
TCCTAGACTCGGAACCCAGTGACCCCGATCAGCGAACCACGCACCCTGCTCCTGCTTTGGGAATGTCCGTTCTTTCAATCAAAGCCCTGACAAGGAAGGTCAGACTGCGGTTCGTTTACGACCCGAATTTCATCTGTTTCATGGACTCGTGTTTATGACTCCGGCCGCCGTTCTCAATATGTCTCGAAGGTTGTTCGAGGAGGAGGAAATGAGAGATGAGAAGAAGTGCTTGTCTTCTGCTTGGGCCCATGCTCGTGGCCTTATTGATGGCTCAGCCTGTGCACGCGATGCCTGTTACAGCATCTTATCCGGACAGGCAAGGCGACCTTGCCAGGTTTCCCACATACGAAGAAGGTTGGATTCACGAACAGACTGTTCTCGGTCAAGCCCTCGCCTGCGTCGACATTATTGGGAGTTCGTTGACACTTGAGGACGACGATTACATCTTTGGCATGGCCCTGGCTGGGGATTTGCCCACGAAGAGAGATCCTCAAGATGTGGATATCTCCTCAGTCGTCTGTATGTTCTGGTTTTGGACTCTCGAGTTCAGCGATGAGGATGACTTTAGCTTCTGGAATTGCTATGACATCATGCTCATGTGGGACTGCACGAGCCACCGTTACAGTGCTATGGTGTGGAATTACCAGCCGTGCATGGAAACCGAATACCAGCCCGACAGAGTATTGGTGGGAATTCCCGAGTTCAAAGTCATGGGGCCGGCTTTGGAGATGATCTTGCCGGCGCGTTGGCTGCCGGAAGACAGCCAATACGAATTCTATTGGGTGTTCGTGACCTCAGTGCGCTTTGGCGAGTATGCTCCTGAAGACGTCAACAATCTCGGTTATTTCACTGGCGGGACGGACTTCTGGGTTGACTTGCCCGACCCAGAGGTGGCAGTGGTAGACCCGTACCCTACGACAAACATCCCGTTCTTGCCGTGGCCCCCGCAATGAGCCGCGCGGGTCAGTGCTTGTGAACTCAAACCCTTTCCTTTCTTCCCTTCCGGCAACAGGCGCATCGAGCCGACTTCGAAATGGAATGACTAGCCTTTTTACCATCAAAGAATTCACTGTTTGACGCCTCATGTATAGCCTTTGAAGATTATAGCTGGCATGTTTAATTACCATCAAATTCGGGGTCAATATCCGGGCCCTCGCACATTTTAATTACTGATTGTGAATTTATGTTGGTAGACACCAGCGTTCGATAGACGGAGAACACATCTCGAAATTGGAAATGCAGATATAGCGGAACCGCCGCTTGCTACGTCACCTCGAGGGTGGTTCGAGGGAGGAGTGAGACTTGGAGAAATGGACGATACTGACAGGAAGCTGCTGCTACTGATATCCGCGGAACCTAGGATGCATCTCCGGGAGCTTGCAGAGAGACTCGGGATATCAAGGCAAGCTGCTCACCACCGGATACGAGTTCTGACGGAGATCGGGGTAATACAAGGCATGACTGCGGGTATTTCCATCTACTACCTTGACGCAGTCCCTCTTGTGATATTCGGTAGATCCCAGACGGCATCGATCGCAGCAACCTTGGACAGGTTGGGGAAGAGCGAATTCACGCGTATTGCCGTCGTTGCCGGAGGGAATTACCTCTATGTCATCGGGGAGCTGAGAGACACATCTGAACTCGACGGCTATGCCGAATTCGTGAAACGAGCAGCGGAGATGCCAGAGCCTACTGTTGGACTGTACAGTCTCGATTCCGAGCTATCGCCCAAATATCTTGATGGAGGGAAGCGGAAGCGGAGCTACAAGGAACTCTCTCCCCTCGACCTCAGGATTATCTCTTCCCTCAAGGAAGACGCTCGCATGTCAGTTGCGGATATCGCTGATATGGTTGGAGTCTCCGCCAAGACGGTCAGGCGCCACCTGGAGAACATGATATCCGAGGGTTCGCTGGATCTGAACGTGCCTTGGGACCCCCCCTCAGGAGAGGATGTGTACACGTTGGTGCATGTGAACCTCAGAGGCGGTGCTGATAAAGCAGAAGTCGGCAAGAGGCTGCTTTCGAAGTATCCAATTCAGGTCGCGTTCATCAGGACATTCATCAACCTCCCGGGTTTCCTCTTGTGCGCTCTCTGCTCGGACAAGATGACTGAGACGCGCAGGGTTCTCAGAGAGATCGGTGAGGATGAAGATGTGCAGGCCATAATGTTCAACCTCAACTATTTTGAGCGCAAATATAGTACCTGGCGAGACAAGTTGCCTGAAGGCCGAACGCCCCCCTCTAAGAAGGCCGGAACGCGCAATCTGCGTTCCCGGCTCCGGACACAATAATGCTGATCTGCGAGCTGGGCATCATAATCCTGCTTTGGGAATGGCCATTCTGTCAATCAAAGCGCGGACACAAAGGGCCGGCCTACCTTTCGTTTGTGACCCTAATGTCCACTGCCCCTTAGACATGTGTACATAACCCCGGCTCCCGTTCTCATGATGCCTCGGGTGGTTCGAGGAGGAGGAAGAAGATGACGAGAGTAACAGTGGCGATGTTGAGCGCAGTTGTGGCGGGGCTGATACTCGTTCCGGGAAGTGTTTCGGCGAAGGCTGCAATGATTACCGTTTCTGATAGTCTAGGAGACATAGCGGTAAATTATGACTATACGGCCTATGAGCCCAGGATAATATGGGGGGACAATACACAAATTTCTGAAGCTGGGTACTTCGACATGACACTCTTCTGGTTCGGCCTGAAAGGAACGTCCTACACGTTCGGCATGGAGTTAGCCGCAGACCTCCCGCAGGAGGGTGACCCACTTCCTTCCAGTGTCGGACTCGTCCAGTATATGCTGTGGCTTGACAAAGATTCGTGGAACTGGTACGAAGATGATCTAACTCTTTTCATGGTTGTGCTTCAGTACGATGGGGCGAGCTACTCTGCAGCATTATTGGATTATCCTTCGCATGAGGTCATAATGCCACTGCCGTTCACAGTCAACGGAGCTATGTTCGAGGTGGAGTTCTCGGCGGATTCGATTGACAATACTCCGGCTTTCTGGCTGTTTCCGTCCGTGCTTGCATACTATGGCCAAGGCGCGTCGTACTGGTGGACGGACATAGCTGATCCC
>JAOTTD010000023.1 GCA_029864565.1 Thermoplasmata archaeon
CCCTTCGGCCCGCCCCTATGGCCTTTATCATAGCAAGCAATTTATGGGGCCGGTAATGGCTGCATAAACACCTTCCAGCTTGAGGCGTTCTGAGGCGTTCTTCTCCGTCTGTCCCCCAAACCCTTTCATTTCTCCATATCCATGGCCTTCTCGCGCTCTCAGACGCCTTTCTACGCTTGAATGGCAGTGGCTTCGACGATGAGGCCGCCTAGCCCAGAACGTCAGACGTCATATGAAGAAACATGGGCGAGAAAGGGTTTACGGTGTTTGGATTCTGGAGCGCGGATTCCCATCATACGTGTGGGTTCTCTCCGCACCAGCCATCGCCAGTGCCGCCGCTGTCGCCGCCGTTGCCTCCGCCTGGACCTGTTTCCATCAACCGTCCAAGCAAGATCCATGCGTTGTTCACGTCATCGACCACTGAGACCCCACCGAGGCCAATGCCGAGGTCGGCATACAATGCCAAGTCCACCTCCTCACCGGCCTCGTTCTTGATGGTTATAGTCCAATCTCCATCGGGGTTCGATTCACTTGCCCACTCTTCGTTTGACACCAGGCTGACATAAGGATGGACGTCGTTGAACAGGACGCCATCACCTACGTACAGGTGGCCAACAGCGAAGTCAACCGTGTACCAGGGTTCTGTGCCGCCAATCTCCCCGATATACTTCCCTTCCTCATTGGGGTCCGGTACGACTTTTCCGAGTTGCACGTCAACACGGTAATTGCCCTCCGGTGCTCCCTCCGTGTTCCACAGCATTCCGTATATCAGGTTCCCGTGCTTGTTCACTTCGCGGCCCAGTTCGCTGAAGATGACTCTATCGTATGTGTCGCTCCAACCTGCTTCGTAACTTCGGCTGTATGGCTCATCTCTGGAAGGGGTCTCTGACGGCAATGTCTCGGTGATGGTTACACGTATGTACGACACCGACACCATTCTCGTATCATCTAGTCCAGCGGAGTCATTCAAGAGGAAGCTCTGCTGGCTCCAATACCCATCCTCCCAGTACTCAGGGTATGTTTCTGGAGAGTACAAATGTTCGTACTCATCCGTCAGGTTTATCTTCCCTTCATCAATGAGCATTGGATCCCCTTCGAGACCGGTCATGTTTATGATCATCATCTCGATCCTGACCAGACCGCCGGTTCTCCATTGCGGCGCGAACACCATATTGTCCGCGAAGTATACTGCGCACGATATCGACTTACCACTTGGTGGCACCGTGATTATCATGGGATCTCCTTCTTCATGGCCAGAGCTCTTCGCACCAACCATGTATGCTGAAGGCAGGACCAACATGAAAGCCCCAATTACCACAGCCGTAGCTCTCGTGTATCTCATTTTCCTACCACTCCTCCATTTCCTCTCGGCCACCGAAGCGTTCTGGTGGGAACCCCTTATTACGCCGTTATAGTACTAAATGTCTCTAGTACAATCCTCGAAATGTCACCGCAGTCAGTGCATCCGGAGAAGCGCACGCATGACTAAGGCCGAATTGTCCGATAAATGTCCAGCCATCTCCGGGCCTGCACCCCCTACTCTGAGCTGCGTGGTCTGGTAGAATCAGTTGCCTCGAAGATTGCTCTGGAAACTTCAGGATCGTTGCCATCCCTGAGCCGTTGAGACCTCATATATATCGTTTCATCAGGATTATAGAGAATATGTTGACCGAGTCTTGAGGGATAGAGTGTTTATACGGCCAATATTGGGAGAGGAAAGCAATTTATACAGCCAATTCATTGGACGCGATGATGGCAGAAGGCGAAGGTGCGGAGTTTCAGAGAAAGGCAGCGTTCGCCTTCTTCGTTGCGCTTCTTGCGGCTGGGATCCTTGTATACTGGGGATGGGCGGTCATGTACGACACTTGGTATCCGTTCGACCGCGGCAACATCGGCATCTACACGATTTACGCCCCGCTCATTGCTTTTGGAGTTATCGGAATACTGCTATTCCGAAAGAAGAGACCATCACGCGCGTAGGCATCAACAGGTGGGATTCAAACCTGCGAGTTTCGCCGTCAGGATACTTACTTCATAGGGGACAAGGCGTCACATGGCCCTGGCAATGTAGACCGGCGTGGTAGTCGGCTTTCCACATACCACGCACATACCCTTGAACCCCTCGCCCTCGACGGGCGTCCCGATGATGTTCCTCTCGGTTCGGTCTTCGATCCGATGTCCGCACTCCTCTGTTCCGCACCAGCCTGCTCTGATGAACTTATCAGGCAGATCGTCAAGGGAATCGACGGTCACGATGCTTGCGTCCATGATACTGCCTGCATTCGTCAGAAGATCTGCAGCGATCTTGTCGAGCATATCCTTGACAGCGCCAGCTGCATCTTTCCTGTGCGCAAGCGACTTCTCTCCGGTGTCCCTTCGTACGAGGGTTACGACTCCTTTCTCCATGTCCCTGATGCCGAGTTCGACTCGCAACGGCACTCCCTTGAGCTCCCAGTCGTAGTACTTAGCCCCGGGCCTCAAGTCCCGCTCGTCGAGATGGGTTCTGATCCCAGCCTGTCTGATCTCTTCCGCCAATTCCCTCGCTGCCTGGGACACGGCCTCCGTGGCGCCCTTCGCCAGAACGGGGATGACGACCGCCTGCATCGTGGCGACCTCTGGTGGGAGCACCAGCCCCTTGTCGTCCCCGTGGATGGCAACGATCGCTCCCACAAGCCTCTCGCTCATGCCGAACGTTGTCTGGTGAGCGTATCTGTGCTGTCCGTCTTCGCCCTCATACTTGATTTCGTATGGCTTCGAGAAGTTGTCCATGTACTGGTGTATAGAGCCGAGCTGCAGGGTTCTCCCGTTGGGTAGCACAGTATCGATACCCACCGTGTATGCCGCACCAGGAAACTTGTCCCAATCCGTCCTCTTGAGGAGTTTATACGGGATGCACCATCTCTTCGCCAGGCGTTCAAGAATCTCATAGTCCTCTCTGACCTGTCTCTCAGCGTCCTCGAAATCAGCGTGACATGTGTGTGATTCGAAGAAGTGTATCTCTCTGACCCTGATGAACGCCCTTGTCTGTTTGGTCTCATATCTGAAAGTGTTGACGATCTGGTAGGTCTTGAGCGGGAGGTCAGCGTGAGACCTCACCCAAAGTGAGAATATCGGGTACATTGCGGTCTCGCTTGTAGGTCTCAGTAGTAGCCTGACATCCAACGGTGTAAGACCCGCGTGTGTCACCCAGAAGACTTCTGTGTCGAACCCCTTGATGTGCTCCTTCTCCTTGGCGAACTGGTCTTCTGGGATGAGCAACGGGAAGCAGACTTCGTCGTGGCTCGTGGCGTCGAATTCCTCGCGGATGTTGGTGTCTATGGCTCGCATTATCTTCCAGCCATAGGGAGTCCAGACATTCATCCCCTTAACGGGATATCGCTTGTCCGTGAGATTGGCTTTCTCCACGATATCGTTGTACCATTCGCTGAAGTCCTCGGCCTTCTTCATCTAAGCTCCAAGAATCGAAGGGGTGTTTATGTAGCTTTTGGTGTCTCTGCGGCGTCCGTGATGGCTCTGGCGACTTCCGGAGCTACAGTTATCGCGGTGGTCGGATTCTCGATTGTGTCCGTGGAATGCACTTCATCGCAGGCGGCCTTGAGTCTCGGAATCGCGTTGCTGGCAAATACGCCGTGGGTGCACACAGCGATGATTCTCGCAGCTCCCTGCTTCCTGAGTTGCTCAGAAGCCTTGACTATGGTTCCACCGGTGGATATGATGTCATCCACTATCGCCACTTTCCTGCCAGCTGAATCCAGCGATTTCGGTGCCATCCGAACAGTCTCACCGTTCACCCGTTCCTTGACCAAGAAGTCCGCTTCACACTCCACAACTTTTGCGACTCGCTTGGCGTTTTCCCATCTTCCCTCATCCGGTGACAGGACCATCTCCACACCACTGCGCTTGAGAAACTTGCCGATCTCAGCGTGCGCGGAGACGTTCTGCGCGGGGATACGGTCGAACCAGTCGATGACGCTGGGCGCGTGGACATCGACGGTGATGAACTTGTCAGATTGAGATTGGATCATTCGCGCCAGCGCACGCGCGCTTATCGGCTCCCCCTCATTGAACCGTTTGTCCTGTCTTGCGTATCCGAAGTACGGAACGACCGTTGTCACCGAGGATGGGTTCAAGTCGCGAACCGCATCGAGGAGGAGCATGAGCTCGACTATGCTCGTGTCGGGCCATGCCGTCTGGACTACCACCACATTCTCGCCCTCCAAACGGTCGTGGATCCGCACGTAGCATTCGTCATCCGGAAATCTGCTGACTTCCACTTCAGAAATGCTTCCCCCAATCGATTGGGAGAGTTCTCCCGCGAGCTTCCTTGATGTTGAACCTCCGACGATATGCATGCTATCAGCCGCTGACAACGACATCCTTTCTCATATAACTTGACGCCATCCGCATCGCTGGGGAGGTCCGACGAAAGCATTAATAGAAGAAATCGTCATATTGGGAAATTGAGATGGGATGCATTTGAACGAGACCACTGACCAGGTGGACCTATCAACCGCTGACACAGAGGAAGAGTTCTCAGGAGCCGATTCGGGGGAGCATCCTCAGCACCCCGCGAAATCGCATCCCCGCGCGTCTCAAATCGGGGGCAAGAACGCCCTCGAGCCAGTTGGTGTGATATACGGGAACGTCGGGACGCTCAGGTTTAGCATCCTTATCACTGCCCCGCTCGAGAAGATGGAGTTCGTCCAAGTCCATCACAAGATACACGGGTTCGTGCTGGGACAGGTGTCAGAGATAGAGAGAAGGACGAACCTAACGACTGATGGCGTCAAATCGATGAAGCGAGGGACCCCCGTGGAAATCGAGGAGAAGGAGATTGCCACGGTATCTATAGTCGGATACCGGGACGACCGCAGTCTACTGCAGGCTCCAAGGACGCCGTTGAGCGCGGGAGAGGTGGTGTACCGCGCGAAGGAAGAACTCATCAAGGACATTGTCGGAATAAAGGAGCGCACTGACGCGGGGGCGTACATTGGCCTTCTTGCAGGCCACGACGTGAGGGTAGAGCTCGACATCAATTTGATAGTCCAGAAGCATGTGTGCATTCTGAGCAAGACTGGCGGTGGGAAATCCTACTGTTCCGGCGCATTGGTCGAGGAGCTGATGAAGCACGGCGTCACGGTCTGCGTTCTGGACCCTCATGGCGAATATTCCACAATGAGGAAGAAGGGCACGATTAAGAAAACCCACAGGGAGTTTGGCGTGAAACCTAGGGGCTACAACGACAAGATCGTAGAGTTCGCGACGGATACGAACTTGAACAAGCATGCTCATCCACTGAAGTTCACATTGCACAACCTCGACGCGAGGGAGATATTGGGCCTCACCAACACGAAGAACGTCAGATCGTATCTAACGATGTTGAGACGTGCAATCGACGCGCTTCGCGAGACGAAGGAGAACTTCTCCATCACGGACGTCATCGCAGTATTGGAGGCCAACAACGAGCAGTCCAGTGGAGCGCTCATAACCGAGCTCGAGTATCTAAACGAGATTGAGGTCTTCGCCGAGCAAGGAACGAAGATTGACGAGCTGATTCAGAAAGGCAAGACGACCATCATCAACCTAAGGGGTACGCCACCGGACATGCAGGAGCTGATAGTGAACCGGATTGGCAACGCCCTATTCGAGCTCAGGAAGGTGGGCAAGATACCTCCCATGATGTTGGTGGTCGAGGAAGCCCACAACTTCTGCCCCCAGCAGGGCCAGGTTGCTTGTTCCAAGGTTTTCAGGACCATAGCCTCGGAAGGTAGGAAGTTTGGCCTCGGCCTCCTTATAATATCTCAGAGACCGGCGAAGGTAGACAAGAACGTGCTGAGTCAATGCAACACGCAGATAATCCTTAAAGTGAACAACCCCAATGACCTGAAGGCGATTGCAGCGTCCATCGAGGGTCTAACCGATGGGATGGAGGAAGAGATACAGAGGCTGCCTATCGGGACTGCGATAATCACCGGTGGAGGCGTTTCGATGCCGTTGTTCGTTGACATCAGACCCAGGGAGTCCCAGCACGGAGGCGAGAGCATCGAGATCATACCTTCGAGAAGGATGTAGCGTATATGGCCGACGAGAGCACAATAACTCAAGAGCGCCTCGACAAATACGTGGAATTGACGTCGACTGCGCTCGCAAAGCTGAAGATTGCCGCCCCTGAAAGGTCGTTCAACCGGAAACTCGCAAACGACTTCCTTACCATGGCTCGGTCTTACCTGGACGACGCCAAAGAGTTCGCCAGAAAGGGGCAGCTCGCGAACGCGTTCGCGTGCGTAAACTATGCTCATGGGTGGCTTGACAGTGGTGCGAGGATAGGCCTTTTCGACGTCGACGGCGACGACCAGCTCTTCACTCTTTTCGAATGAGTTTGTTGCGTTTGTTCATCGACCGGGCAGCAGGCGGGCCCCCTCGGTGTCAACCGCTGCGACGAAAGTTTTCCCGTGATCGGAAAGGGCGGAGACTAGTTCGTCTGTGGGCCCGATTGCGAAAACAGAATTGCCCAGCATAGCCATACTAGCAGGCCCGATTGATGAAGCGGACTCCATCGCTGCTCTCACGTCGCTCGAGGCAAGCCCCGTATCTTCGGCGAACGATGCTGAAAGCCGCATCAGATTCTCGATGCTTGGTTGTCCAAGGAGCTCGGAAACGCGATTCCTTCCTTCCTTGTTGACACGGGAGACAAATTCGGGATTGTCAAGCACGCCCGCCGTCTTCAAAGATTCGCCAACTACTGCTAGTACGACGTTCGGATTGCCCTCGATCCTGTGGACAAGCCCCCGGGGCGGCAGACCAGCAATCTCCCTTATGGTCACTCCTCCGCGATGAATTGCGGGAACGTCTCCCATGCCAGTGCGGTTCTCAATCTCGGCCGAATGAGCCGCCTCGAAAGCATTGCTCCGGGCGAGTCCGAGTATCTCACACAAAGCGAGGCCAGCGGAGAGAGCTCCTGCGGCGCTCATGCCAAACCCCTGACTCTCTGGCAAATCGAGGGCTGTTGAGACGGAGATTGATAGATTCCGATTTGCTGTCAGTCTGTTGATGGTCCCGATTGTGGCTTCCGCGTCTCTGAGAATCCCGTCAATCCTCACCTCGATTCGCCGCTTGCGGGATTCGACCATTTCGACCTCTGAGGTAGCCCCGAGGGAGGTGCAGAGGCCAGCACCTCTCGAGCCCGAGGAGAGGAAGTCTTCACCCTTGCATATTTCGAAGAAGCCCGTTACATGACCCGGGCAGAATGCCCTCGCTCTCATAGTTGCCTCATCTCTTCATCGCTCTGTCGAGTATCTTGTCCGCAACGATCTTCTTCGCCCCGGAGATTTCGACCGTAGAGCCATTTACGCCCACCATCAGAACACGTGTGCTTCCAGAGGAGACCTGCTCCACCTTGTTTGCGACCACGAAGGCGCAGCCGGACCTTCTAATCAGGTCTTCGGCCTCGGCAACGAGTATGTCATCCTCGATTCGTGATTGGGCTTTGAACCCTACAACCGTCTTTGCCTTAACACTGTCAATCAGCTTGGGATTCCTTCTGAGCGTGAGTGTGATGAATTCATCTGTCGATGGAATCTTCCCACTGTATCTGTCTGGACTGTAATCAGAGACCGCAGCAGGGAACAGAACGATGTCTCGCTCGGACATCCCGTCTACGAGCTCCTTCAGACTGGCAGTGCTGGAGAATCTGGTCGTCTTCAAGTATAGAGGTACTGCCACGTCGCATCGGCCCATCCATAGCTCCACATTCGCCCCTCTCTCATAGGCGGCTTTAGCAAGCTCGATTCCCGTCTCTCCTGAGCTCTTGTTCGTTATCAATCTTATGTCGTCAACCTGCTCCTCAGTGGACCCTGCAATGACCAGCACATCTATGCCTCGCATGTCTCCCCGTCCTATCTGAGATATCGCCGCGGCGACAATGTCCTCCATGCCCGGCATCTTCGCCTTTGCTTCAGCCATCTTTGCCTCCAGGACGATGACGCCGTTCTCCCTGAGACGATTGACGTTGTCCAGGACGATCTTGTTATGGATCATGCTTCCATGCATGGCTGGCACGACGATGACCGGGATCCCAGTACCAATGGCGGTGGTGGCGAAAGTGGTCACCGGCGTATCGTCGATTCCATGAGCGATTTTGGATATCGTGTTAGCGGTGGCGGGAGCAATTAGAAGCAGGTCAGCCTTATCTGGCACGTAACCACAGAATGCCACATGCTGAACTCGTCCATCAATCTCGGTTGTTACGGCGTTCCCGGATGCGAATTCTAGCGAGTATGGATGAATTACCTTCTGAGCTTCCCCTGACATGACGACATGGACTTCCGCGCCATGTCTGACCAGCTCCCTGCAGAGCTTGACTGAATCGACGGCGGCAATGCTACCAGTGACTCCCAGGACTATCTTCCGACCCTTGAGCTTCTCGCTCTTTGAACACTCAATGTCCTTGGCGGGATGCATTCGACAACATCCCAGGCCTCAACGGCTCTTAAAGTTTCCTCTCTCGTATGATGCCAATTAGGCTTTCCGCGATGTCGTTCGGAGACCTGTCGGCGTCTATCTGGACGATTGAATTGTCGAGTCTCGCCAGCCTTTGGTAGTTCTCGTGCACGTCCTTCAGGAATTCAAGGTTCTCGAATCGGGACAGGTCCCCTCTTCCACCGGCCCTTTCGAGAGCCAGTTCGGGGTTCAGGCGCAGCAGGAAGGTGAGGTCAGGATGGATCGATATCCTAATGTTCGCGTCAAGAAGCCAATCGAAGTGGTCACCAAGAGACATGCGCTTCAGATATGCTGTCTGATATGCAACGGTCGAATGATAGTACCTGTCGCAAACGACAATCTTGCCGTTGTCCATCCAATTCTCAATCTCAAGGGTGTGTTGAGCACGGTCAGCCATGAATAGAAGGGCGTCCAGATACGGGCTGGAGCATTGCTTGTCGCCACTCCTGACTGCTGTCCCTATCCACGAATCGGTGGGTTCTCGCGTGAGTACCACATTTTCTCCCAGCCTCTCTGTCAGAGCCTTGGCTGCCGTGCTCTTGCCGCAGCCGTCAATCCCTTCAACCACGATGAACTGGGCCATGTCGGTGCGTTCGGATTGACAGGCGCTGTAGATAACAGTTTGCCAGTAAACGAATAGGCCTTCATAGCGGGCTGTGGCGCCCTGCCAGATAGAACAACTGTGCGTCTGACAACGAGCTGCTGGAGGAAACGCAGACACTTCTTCAGGTAGAATATAAGTAGAGACTAGGCACTTACCCATTTCTCAAGGTGGTATGCTGGTAGTAGCATACGTATTGATATCGACTGCCACGGGAAAGGAGTCCTCCGTAATCAAGCAAATCAGGGAACTCCCCGAGCTTACCGAGGCACATCAGCTCTTCGGTCAGTATGACATAATCGCCAGGATGGAAACCAGCGATTATGATAAGCTGTGCAACGTCGTTCTTCAGAAGGTCCGGAGCGTGTCTGGTGTGACAGGGTCTCGGACGCTCATATGTGCCAGATTCAAGCGCGACTAGAGCGTTGACCGTCGCC
This sequence comes from Thermoplasmata archaeon, assembly GCA_029864565.1. GTDB lineage: Archaea > Thermoplasmatota > Thermoplasmata > UBA10834 > UBA10834 > UBA10834. The sequence continues at coordinate 9,538 of JAOTTD010000023.1, forward strand.
TGAGTGCGTCTTCTTGATCTTGTGCCCCCTCCAGCTGAGTATCAAGTCTCTGGCGGCCTTCGCCTCGTCTATTCTACTCCTCGCTGTGTTGTGAGGCGCTGTCCTCACTATTTCTGGGTCCTCTGACAATATCTGCTTGCATGATTCCACAAAGGCATCTAGCGTGTCTTTCGTCTCCGTCTCGGTCGGTTCGATCATCAACGCCTCGTCCACTATGAGAGGGAAGTAGACCGTTGGCGCGTGAAAGCCGTGATCGAGCAGCCTCTTGGCGAAATCCATCGTCCTCAGACCATGCTTCTTCAACACTTTGCCACTGAGGACGAACTCGTGCTTCCTCAGGTCGCCATATGGCATATCAAACAGGTCTTTTAGCTTCGACTTCAGGTAATTCGAGTTCAATACCGCCTGTTCGGACACGCGCTCTAGGCCCTCTCCACCCTGCATCTTGATGTAGGCATACGCTCGGACCAAAACAGCGAAATTGCCGTAGAATGCCTTCACCTTCCCGATGCTCCTGGGGCGGTCGTAGTCAAGGTCGAACGCATCCCCCCTCTTGGTGATCCTCGGTACCGGGAGATATTCGTCCAGACGTCGCTTGACCCCGACAGGCCCCGCCCCAGGTCCCCCCCCTCCGTGAGGCGTCGCGAAGGTCTTGTGCAGGTTGAAGTGAACGATGTCGAAATCCATCATTCCCGGCGAAGTCTTTCCCATGATTGCGTTAAGGTTCGCGCCATCGTAGTACAGCAACGCACCCGCATCGTGAACGATGCGGGCGATTTCACGCACATCCTTCTCGAACAGTCCAAGGGTGTTTGGATTCGTGAGCATGAACGCGGCTGTGTCGTCGGATATGGTCTTACTGAGCGCATCGACATCGACGCAACCATCCTTCGATGGGATGTCGAGCACATCGTATCCGACCATTGCAGCGCTTGCGGGGTTGGTTCCGTGAGCTGTGTCGGGCAGGACAACCTCCTTCCTGGCCTCACCATTGGACTCATGAAAGGCCTTCACGATTTGCATGCCAGTAAATTCTCCATGCGCCCCCGCGGCAGGCTGCAGAGTAACGGCGTCCACACCACCGATCTCGCAGAGCATCTCCTCCAGCTCTGCCATGAGCGCCAGCGCCCCCTGCATCGTGGATACATCCTGCAGCGGGTGCATGTGGGCAACAGTGTCCATGGAGGAGAGGTCGTCGCATATCTTCGGGTTGTATTTCATCGTGCAAGAGCCCAGAGGATACATGCCGTTGTCCACACCGAAATTCATCTGCGATAGGTTGACGAAATGCTTCACAACTTCCCTCTCCGGAAGGTCCGGCAATTCGAGAGAGGTCCGCAGAAGGTCTCTTGGTATCATATCTGCACATCGATCATCCGCGTGATCGATGAGTGAGCTCTCGCACCCCTCGAAGAGCAGTGGAACCTCGTAAATCGCCTGATGGTACCTCACCTTATCGCCTCCAGCGCGTCGATGAGCCTCCGATGGTCTTCCGATGTGTGCATCTCCGTCGTCGCCACAAGTATGCAGTTCTTCAACTCTGGGAACCATCGCTCGATAGCCAGACCGCCGTGTATCCTCTTTCCCATCAGGGCCTTGTTTAGTCGATTCCCTTCGACTGGTGATTGCATCACAAATTCGTTGAAGTGCGGTGCGTCGAACAATGGAGCCGTGTACCCTTCAATTGAGTCTATGGCCTCGGCGAGGTTGTTCATATTCCGAATGTTCCTGCCGGCCGTGCTCCTGAGACCTGCTCTCCCCAGAATCGCCATGTGCGCGGCGACGGCGACTGCTAACAGAGCCTCGTTGGTGCAGATGTTCGAGGTGGCTTTGCTGCGCCTTATGTGCTGTTCCCTCGTTTGAAGGGTCATGCAGAAGGATCGCCTGCCTGCAGAGTCTTCAGTCATGCCAATCAGGCGCCCTGGCATCTTACGCAGGTGTTCGGACCTGCACCCGAACACGCCTATCGAAGGCCCTCCAAGGTTCATCGGAACGCCCAGAGTCTGCGCGTCGCCGATTACTATGTCCGCGCCCATCTCCCCCGGCGGCTTGATGAGCGCTAGTGATAATGGATTGGTGCCAATCACAAGGGTCTTGTCATCAACCGTCTTGCGAATCTCCTTCCATCCGGTCTCCAGCACTCCGAAGAAGTTTGGAATCTCGTAGTAGAATCCGCACACATCGTCCGACATCTTTGAGTCGAGGTCATTCAGGTCGACTAGGCCGGAATCGCCGTCGTAGTCCACCGTCGATATCTCCAGGCCTGCTCCTTTTGCGTATAGTCTCGCGACAGCGAGTCTCTCGGGACTGATTGATTTGCTGGCCAGAAACCGACTTCCTCCCGAGATCCGGTGGCTCATGAGCACAGCCTCTCCCAGAGCGGTGGAGGCGTCGTACATGCTGCTGTTTATTATGTCGATTCCGGTGAGTTCCGCCATGAACGATTGGTATTCGAAGAGTGCCTGCAGCATCCCTTGGCTGATCTCCGATTGATACGGAGTATACGAAGTCGCGAATTCCGACCGCGAGACCACACTTCTGACAGCTGCAGGAATGTGATGGAAGTAGACGCCTCCTCCAAGAAAGCTCAGCCAGCTCGTCGCTGGCTTGTTCGCCGATAGGAGTTGCCGAAGATCGCGCGAGAAATCAAGTTCGCCCATCCCCTTGGGAAGATCAAGCCCTCCTGTCCTCACCTCCTTCGGAATGTCCCTGAAGAGTTCATCGATTGAGGCCAGTCCCAGATCGGACATCATCTCTGTAAAACACTTTGAATGTTCCATGGCGGGGCGATTCATCGGAATCCTATACTAAAGGCTTTTTCATGGCGTTCTTGGTCGAACTACTATCGCGATTCTGTCATGGTTCGCAGTCTTCGCACGTATGTGGGGAGGCTCTCGATGTCCTTCACCTCTTTCTTCGCCAGATATGCCAGCTGTGTCCTAACGTCGACGACCGGTTTGACCCCGCTTGCCTCGAATGCCTCCTTGAGTTTCCTCGCAAGGCGGCCACCCTTCCTGTCCCAGTCGGTCAAGATGACGGCAGAGCTCCATTCCTTTGAGAGAAATTCGCAAAACGCCAGTATGGACATGCCCTTGCTCAAACTCACGACGTTCCTTTCCACTCCCAGAAGCTTCAATGCCCTGATATCCCTCAATCCTTCGACGACAACCGGCATCTTACCGCTGAGTTCCTCCAACTCGTCGATCAGTTTCATTATCCTCTCGAAGCGTTCAATAGGCGACATCATCACAGTGGCCCCAGTCTCTTCTTCGCCTCCTCAGCAGAAAGCCGAACGAACACGGTCTTGATGCGTGACCGTGCGCCTTTCACGATTCTGATCGCGTTCGGCCCAAGCGATAGTCTCTCCGACAGGAATCTCAGCAGTTCGTCGTTCGCCTTGCCTCGCTTCGGTTCAGCGGCCACTCTGACTTGTAAACTGCCCCGCCACTCGTTCACAGCGACGACCTCAGTCTTCTTGGCGCCGGGCGAGACGTCGACATCGATTACGCACCCTCCGGTGGATTCCCTTATGTAGGAGTCAGAAGGCATGCTGTGATCGATGCGAGAGAGTGTGAACCTTCGCAAAAACCTTTCCGTCGGTCGTACCGCATAATCATCAAATAGGTTGTTGATGTATGGGCGATATGATGGCGCCCAAACGGGGGGACATGGGGTACGAGGAGGTCATGACGCTCTTCCGTCAGGAGTATCGCTCCCCCCAGCTGAGCAAGGTCGATGCAGATCTCTATCAAAAGATGGGCTCTTACGTCCGCAGCCTCCGCAAGGAGAACGAGAAGGAGATCGCCACAAGCCCTGGCTCACAAACGAGCATGATGCTCAGCGACCAGCTTAAGAAGGCGAGTGAGAAGGCCAAGAGGATATACGAGCTGCGTCAGCGGAAGATTTCTCTCATCGCGCTAAGGAAGGTCGCGGGCGATAACCCCGACACGAGCAATATGACCCCTGACGAACTGGTCCTGTACTCAAGCCTCGTGTCCGTTCTCGGCGCCCACAGGGACAGCAACGCCGACATCGACGGCTCTGGGCCGCGCTTCTCTGACCCAAAGGACATAGTCAGATTGCCGGACGTCCCTGAGCCAAGCCGTGCAAAGGATGACACCCAGGACGACAAATCCGAGAGCGTCACCTCGCCGATGGTTCTCGTCAGGGTGCTAGAGGACGTTCCGACGTTCGCGGGTGTGGACAAGGATTACACACTCCGGAAGGAGGACGTCATCGCCCTGCCGAAGAGCATCGCCGAGACACTGGTGTCGCACGGCAAGATACGAATGATTGGGTCATCCTAATCGGAATGGCCCATTGTGCGAGCCGTACTCCGTCGGTGTGACTCTGACTTTTGCCGCTGCTTCCACCAATCGTGTATTCACCGTGTCTCTGGCAAGGTCGGATCGGTTATTGTCTCGGCTGAGGTGCAGAAGGATTATCTCATCGAGCCGGTCGCACACAACTCTTGCACACAGATTACCAGCATTTTCATTCGATAGATGTCCATGGTTGCTCAAGATGGCTTTCTTCAGGAAATCAGGATAGTTACCGTTCTCGAGCAAGTGTACATCGTGGTTCGCTTCGATCATGAGCAGGTTCGATTCCGACATTTCACGGACGACACGGTCTGTCAGGCATCCAAGATCTGATGCTATGGAGACTTTCGCGTCGTCAATCTTGAGGGAGAAAGCAACTGGCTCAGCTGCGAGGTGCTTCACGGGGAACGGGCGCACCGTGATGTCCCCGATAGAAAAAACCTCTCTGGCAGAGATTTCCACCGCCTCGGTCCCCTCGTGAGGTGTGAGTGCCAGAGTTCCGGATGTTCCATACATCGGGACGCCGTGAACCCGACAGAACCTGCGTGCGCCCCTGTTGTGATCCGTGTGCTCGTGTGTCAATAGTACCGCATCCACGCGTGATGGCTCTGCGCCAAAGGTCTCCAAGCGCCTTTCGAGTTCGCGACACGAAATGCCAGCATCAATCAGCAGAGCGGACTCGCGGGATGAGACAAGCGTGGAATTGCCACAGCTTCCACTGCTTAGAACCGCGACAAATGATTCGTGCATCCTGCAGCTGCAACGGCTCGCCCACTGATAAAATCTTTCCCAGGCACGCATGATTGCGAGCCGTTGCCATACGATGCGCACAAGATCCACTTGAACGTGTTCCGCCTTGTTGCCCGCTGCAGGCGCTCTCCGCGCCCTCCGATAATGTCGTCCACGTGATGGTAGCCAGGATGACCGCAATGTGAGATGGGACCTCGATAGTTTTATTAACGGCAAGAATATACTGCGGACTTGCGGGCTCGTAGCTCAGCTAGGTAGAGCAACCGGCTCTTACTGCGAAGCCCATCGGACTCCCAGGAGACACCGGTGGGTCAAGGGTTCGAATCCCTTCGAGCCCGCCTTTCTGCCACTCTTGACAATCCGTCCTTAGTGATGGAGTAGACTGACGCGGCAGATATCGGGATGTCTACCCGAAGGTCGAAATCCAGTCATCCCCCTGTCTGCTAGAATTCCTCCTGTCCATGATTCTCTGGCTTCATGACCCGGAACGTCGTTCCCTCGGGTAGTCCATCCAGAATAGCACAGACATTTCGATGTACACCACTCGTCGTCGCTCGAGCAACACCATAAGAAGGTTAATGAGAGGGGCGCCCAATCGCTCCCCGAGGTCAGGGGCGCCCCCCGGTGGGAGCCCCTGTGAATGAGGGAGGCCATCATACTGGCTCCAAAGACGTTGTATTTTGTCGGCACGGCCGGATCGGGCAAGAGCACGTTGACTGACGCATTCAGCAAGTGGCTCAAGAACGAAGATTACGATTCGATCACAGTGAACTTAGACCCGGGGTGCGATTCGCTGCCTTACGAACCAGATGTCGACGTAAGGGACTGGATTCGGATGTCTGAGATCATGGAGGAGTACTCGTTAGGACCCAACGGCGCTCAGATACTGGCAGCAGACATGCTGGCGCTCAACATCGGTGAGGTCGCGGATGTCATCGATGAATTCTCAACAGACTATGTCTTGGTCGACACGCCTGGGCAGCTCGAGCTGTTCGCGTTTCGGCAGAGTAGCAAGACCGTGGTTGAGGCGCTGGGATTGGAGAGATCCGCACTCGTGTACCTATTCGATCCAGTGCTCTCTAGGAATCCGAACGGCTTCGTGACATCTCTGTTGCTGTCTTCGACTGTTCATTTCAGGCTGCCACTGCCATTGATACCAGTCCTCGCAAAGGCCGATCTCCTCTCCGAAACCGATGCGAGCATGTTGAAGATGTGGAGTGGCAACCTGGAGGCGCTCTGGAGCGCATTGTGTGACGAATCGATCGACGCCCAGACACAGATTAGCCTCGAACTCTTGCAGGCGATAGACATATTGGGCTCTACGACGGAGTTGAGCTTGATGAGTGCCGAGACGTGGGAAGGTTTGGTCGATTTGTACACCGCTGCTCAGGGAGCCCTCGAAGGCGGAGAGGACATAGAGAGGTAGAGACACGCGTGTGATCCGCATTCGGCTTGATGGTACAATCAAATCACTTATTAACGATGATATCGTCATCAAACGTCGCGGGCAAGGAGCAGCATTCCATGTATGCTGTTGTCAAGAAACGAAGGGCGGTTGGCGCCGAGATAGAGCATGTCGGCAAGCCTGAGGTCGGAAAGGGCGATGTTCTATTGGAGATGAGGCACTCATCCATTTGCGGGACTGATGTTCACATCTGGTATTGGAATCATTGGGCGGAGAGGCGCGTCAAGAGGCTCCCAATAATAATTGGACACGAATTCTGCGGCGAGGTTGTCGAAAAGGGCTCTGCGGTGGATGCTATCGAGATAGGCGACATCGCCGCGGCGGAGACTCACATCGTCGACCAGGAGTGCTATCAGTGCAGAACCGGTAGGATGCATATCTGCAGAAACATGAGAATACTGGGGGTCGACACCGATGGCGTCTTTGCAGAATACATACGTATTCCCGCTATGAACGCGAGGAGACTGCCCAAGAACCTGGACCCCAAACTGGGCTCCCTCCTGGAGCCTCTGGGAAACGCCACTTTCACAGTGCTTCCCGATGAATGCGCGGACGATGTCCGTGGCAGGACGGTCTTCGTAGCCGGATGTGGCCCGATAGGCCTCATGGCCATTGCTATACTGAAAGTGCTGGGCGCCCGCAAGGTGATAGCGTCTGAGATGGCGAATGAACAAGCCCGATTCGGCCTGGCAAAGAAGATGGGCGCGGATTTGGTCCTCGACGCCTCCATGGGAAATGAGAAGTTGACATCCGCCGTCCTTGACGAGACTGATGGGGACGGCGTCGATATCTCCCTCGAAATGTCTGGAGCCCCAGCAGCGCTGAGACAGGTGTTCGAAGTACTGACCCCAGGAGGGAGGGCGTCGATACTCGGCCTGTATCCTGATCCTCTGAAGGTCGATGTCAATAATGCCATCACATTCAAGTCAGCGGTGGTCTATGGGATAACGGGCAGGAAGATGTTCGAGACCTGGGATGAAATGTACAAGATTCTCGAGAACGAGGATTTCCGAGCGAAGCTCTCTCTGATAGTGTCTCATACCATTCCGATAAGGGATATTGCCACTGGTATGGAACTCATACACACCAAGCAGTCCACGAAGGTCTCGTTAACTCCCGAATGGTGAGGAGGGGACAGCTTTGAGAGATCCCACTTCGTTCCTCAGGGAAGAGTACGATGCTCTCGTAACCAAGGAATTGGATTGGAGACTGAGTGTTCTCGAGGGGGCGAGTACACCCCGATGCAGAGTCGATGGTCGGGAAGTGCTGATGCTCTGCTCTAACAACTACCTCAACCTGAGCAATCACCCGAAGATCAAGGAGGCGGCTGCCGCGGCCATCAGAAGCCATGGAGCGGGGTCTGGGTCAGTCAGGCCGATTGCAGGAAATATGGACCTTCACGTCGAACTTGAGCGACGCTTGGCAGGATTCAAGGAGGCAGAGGCGTCCCTGGTGTATCAGACTGGGTTCGCCGCCAACGCTGGTTTGATACCCCAGTTGGCGGACTCGGGAGACCTCATTGTAAGCGACGAACTCAATCATGGAAGCATAATCGATGGCGTGAGGTTATCCAAGGCGGACCGGACGGTTTACAGGCATTGCGACCCGTTGCACCTGGAGGAAGTGCTCCGACAGGCCGAGAAGCACTCGCCACCGTATCGTAGGATTCTCGTCATCACAGATGGCGTGTTCAGCATGGACGGCGACATCGCGCCGCTGGACCAGGTCGCAAGAATCGCCGGGGAACACGGCGCGATGATATACGTCGATGACGCTCACGGCGAGGGCGTCCTCGGTGAAGGCGGCAGAGGCATAGTCTCCCATTTCGGGATTGACCGGAGATCCGTACATGTTGAGATGGGGACGTTCTCCAAAGCCTTCGGAGTGGTGGGTGGTCATGTCTCAGGCAGTAGAGATCTCGTGAACTTCGCCCTGAACAAGTCGAGGACCTGGCTTCTGAGTGGATCCCATCCGCCAGCAGTGGCGGCCGCTTGCATTGCATCTGTCAACGTCTTAGAGACTGAGCCACAGCACGTTAGTAACCTCTGGAAGAACACCGAGTACTTCCGGAAGGGAGTCCGGGAGATCGGTTTTGACACTGGCAAGAGCGCAACACCGATCGTGCCAATCATGGTCGGCGACAGTGCCGTTGCCAAGACCTTCAGCAGACGGCTCTTCGACATCGGAATCTTCGCACTGCCAATCGTGTTCCCCATGGTGTCCAGGGATGGCGCTAGAATACGGACGATCATGAATGCAGGGCTGTCCAGGGAAAACCTCGATGAGGCAGTGTCTGCCTTTGAGATTGTCGGGAAGGAACTCCGGCTGGTCTAATCGACGTCTTTGCCGTCATCACCTTGGGCTCTCTCGACGTTCGATATCTTGAACTCCTCCGAAGGAACCACAACCTCGAATATGAGCGTGTCCACGATGCCCTTTTCTTTGATGGACTGTTCAGGAGGCAGCAGATGATGCTTTGAGAGAAACTTGGCCAATTGGTCCTTTCCATCCTCTCCGAGCGCCCTCTTGATGATTGCGGGTTTCTTCCAGAATCCCGCCCCCAGCTTGGCAATCGTTCGCAGCCCTTCAACGTAAAAGACCACCATGTCTTGGTCCTTCGAGAAATACTTGTCTCTGTCGCCTGTTCTGACCTCGATGCCTCTCGACCTGTTCGTGCCTTGCCATATAGTGCACTCGAAAGTCTCTCCCTGAGCAGAGGTTATCGGAGTGGCTCTCTCCTTGGGAAGAGACGTCAGCACCCTACATCTTGGGCAGAACACCGCCTCGGTCTCCTGTCGACATCTGTTGCAGATACGCATCGTGCCAGTGCTCCTAGGCGCGAAGGACAAGGAATCGGTGACCATTTCAAGGTTTGTGTCCGACCAATCGTCGTCACCCGGATTCCAGGCTAGCTCAAGTTATCTGGATCATCAAGGCGCAATCAACGACGCTGAGACATCGGACGAACTCGAAAATGCTAAGCCCCCATCAACTCATGTCGGGTCCGTTGGTGATAACAATGCCAAAGATACTGATATGCTATCATTCGCGCACAGGCAACACAAAGAAGATGGCTCAGTTTATCGAGAAGGGTGTCCGATCGAGGAAGGTGGATGTCGACACGAAAGACGTCAGAAATGTGACGCCGAAATCCCTCCTGGATTATGATGGAATTGTGATGGGGTCGCCCACATACTACGGCCTTATGTCCGCCGAGATTAAGAAGCTGCTCGACAAGAGCGTAAGATATCATGGAGAGCTCGATGGCAAGGTGGGCGGAGCATTCTCCTCGAGCCACAACGTCGGGGGAGGAAACGAAACGACGGTAATCGCAATACTTGAGGCATTGTTGATACACGGAATGGTCATTTGCGGCGACCCCGAGGGAGACCACTACGGACCCGTTTCGATAAAGAAGCCAGACAAACGCGCTGAGAAGATGTGTGTCAGATATGGTCAGAGGGTCGCCGACCTTACGAAGCGCCTGCACGGATAGGCATTTCTTCAGAGCCGGGAAAGGTCCTCTAGTTTCCCACTTTCGTCACCCTTGCGCCTTGGTTTCTTTGGCGGTCTTGTCACTGGGACAGGCTCCTCTTCTTCCTCCTCATTCTGTTTCGGAGGCCTCTTCTTCGTGGAACCGCCCTTCAATGGAGCGTTGCACCTGGGGCATTTGTCTGAGCCTCTGGTGCATTCCTTGCACAGCACCGCTTTGCATTTCATGCATCGACTTACCGCAACCCCGCCATGGAACAGACACCGCCTTCCAACCAGGTCGGTCGGGGCATCTTCCTTCTCGTCATCTTCACCCTCGTCGGCCGACGGCCTTCCTGCTGTGCCTCTTGTGGGTTTCCGCGAACGGCTCTTGGCCATCTTCCTGCGTGGTGGCGGCTCCTCCTCGTCCTCGTCTTCTTCGTCCACCTCGTATCCGTCATCGGCCGGAGGTGCGCGCCCCCTTGCCCTTGCGGGTGTTGGCGCGAGCGCTCCTCCCTCATAGGGCGAGTAGTCTCCGTAGCTCTCGCTGACTATCGACTTCAGGGTGATCGTCGGCGATTCGACGCCGCCCTCGTGGAACGTCATGAGAATGGTCACTAGCTGTCTGGCCTGGTAAACGCCAACGCCGAGATTTCTGATCAATCCAAGGACATTCTTCTGGTCATCGGGGAGGTCGAGCGCCTGTCTCAACAGCGAGTCCGTCTGCTGGTCCGTGACCTGAGGGCTGAACGCATGCTCTTCCACCGCGCGTACGTAATTGAGTATATGTTTCGCGCTGGAGACCTTCAGCTCCGGGAAGTTGACCGTGATGTCACAAAGTCGCAGTCCGTGGACGGACAGGTCCCGCTTCAACATGGTCGTCACAAGGACCTCCCGCGAGAGATGCTCGTACCTGTTGAAACTGTCTATGGGCAACTCTGACAACTTCATGTCACTGTCATCGCTCAGGTAGTCGAGGACGTCGTTCAAGAATGCGTACGGTATGCCGCAGATCCTGAATGCTTCCTCTTTGGACACCGGCCTCCCATGTGAGTACTCGAAATCCAGAACCGCTCGCGAATAGTCCTCGATCTTGGTGGTGCGTATCTCCTGCTCCGCCGCATTTCGTCCCTCGGAGGCCGCCTCGAAGTACGGGTCTATAGTCAACGCGTGGTCGAAGCATCGCAGTGCCTGCTCGGGGCTGCCCAGCTCTAGCAGGGCGTTTCCCTTGCTCTTCCAGGCTTCTTTGTCGTTCGAGTCCAGGCCGATCGCCCTGTCGTAGGCGGAGGCTGCCTCATCGAAGGCTTCAAGCTTCTCCATCACGAACCCTTTGCTCATCCAAACCTTCGAGTTGGAATCGTCTAGTTCCAGTGTGCGGTCGAAGCAATCATTTGCCTCGGTGAACATCTCCATCTCGACATAGAGCAATCCTAGCCTGTGCCAAGCCACCTTGTCAGTGGAGTCTATCTCGAGCGCCTTCAGGTAAGACCTTGCCGCCTCCTGCTTCTCCCCCGCGGCCTCGGACGCTTTGGCCCTGCTGGTCCATAAGTCCCGATCAAGTGAACCTTGGCGTATAGCTTCGTCGAAGCATCCAAGAGCCTCGGAGATGCGATTTAGCTTGAGCAACGCCATGCCCATGTACTTGAGCGCAGAGATGTCGTTGGGAGCGTAACGTCTCGCCTCGGTGAACGAGTCTATGCTCTCATCGTACCTTCCCATTGCGGCGAGAGCCCTTCCCTGGTCCGTATGGAAGTCCGGGATGTTCGGCAGGATTTTGATGGCCTTGTTGAAATCAGCCAAGGACTCATCGTATCTCCTGAGTTCCAGATACGACTTCCCGCGGTTGTTGAGTACGAACGGCTGATTGCCATCGAGCTTCAAGGCTTGTTCGAACGCCTCCGCAGCCTGGGCCGCCTTGCCACCGTTGAGCAACAAGGTCCCTTTGCGATTCCACAGATAGACATCCTTCTGGTCTAACGCTATAGCCTTCTCGTAGTTCGCCAGGGCCTCGTCAAACCGGTCGAGCCTCTCAAGGGCGCCGGCTCTGTCCGAGAGAGCGATCTTGTTCTTTGGGCTGAGCTCGAGGATGCGGTCACACACATCCACGACGGCTTCGTTGTCGTCGAGCTCCTTTAGAGATAGCTTCTTCAGCTCGAGGGTGTCCAGATCCTCGTCGTCTATGGCGAGCGCCTTGTTGAAGGAATACAATGCGTCATTCGGTCTCTTCAGCAGGAGCGCCGCACTGCCTCTGTCAACATAGGCGTTCTTGTCGTTAGGGGATACTGATAGTATCTCGTCGCATGTCTGGATGACTTCCTCGTACCTCTTCAGCGATTTTAGGATTTCCTTCTTCTCGCCAAGGACCTCCGGGTCCTTGAGAGACACCGCGAGGGCCGAATTGTATGCGGACAGCGCATCCTCCCTGCGGTCCAGTTTGGTGAGCAGGCGCCCCTCCCTAAGCAGGAGGTTCGCGGCGTTCGGAGCCAGTTTCAACGCCTGCTTGATCGCAACCAGTGCCTCGTCGTTATTCTCGAGCCACTGGAGGGTCTCTGCCTTCAACACCCATGCCTCGACATCATTCGGATCCGTCTTGGTTACGGACTCGAACCTCACCAACGCCTCCTCGTATTTCTTCAGTTCCACCAGCGCTCTCCCCAGCTGCTTGTTGGTGGCGAGGTCGTCCGGTTCGAGCTGGAGCGCCTTCTCCCACGATTTCACGGATTCTTGAAAGTCCTTCTCAGCGAACGTCGCCTTACCTTTCAATCGCCACAGCGAAGCGTTGGACGAATCGGAGGATATACCTTGCTTGATGTAGTCCAGAGCCTCCTTGTTCTTGCCGATTCTGAGGAACAGCGCAGCGAGATTGTAGAATATATCCGCGTTCTTTGGGTCGTTCTTGAGGGCTGCCAGGTAAGTGATTACCGCCTCGTCGACCCGTTCTCTCCTGTCCAAGGCCACAGCCTTATCGAAGTATGCCTTCTTGTTGGAGGGATCGACAGATATTATCCTGTCGCAGACCTCCACTACCTCGGCATCCTTCTTGATCTGTTTGTATGCCTCTTTCAAGCTCTCGAGTATCGGACGCTGGTCAGGTGCGGATTTTAGCGCTTTCTCGAAAGTCTTGATTGCGTCGAGGACCTTCCCAAGCTTGACCAGCGCTATCCCCTTGTCATGCATGGTTTCGTGGTCGTTGGAGTTGACGTTCAACATTCTGTTCGACCAGGCTACGACGTCTGCGTGGCGGTTGAGACGGATGAGAGCTTCCTTCTTGAGCTTCATGGCGTTTCTCGATTCGGGCGAGATGGTCAAGGAGGCCTCGACGAATGTGAGAGCCTCGTCGTATCTCTCCAACGCGTGCAGCGCTCTAGCCTTGTCGTACATCGACTCGTGGTCCTTCGGATTCAACAGTATGATCTTGTCGCACACTTCGATGGCGTCGGTGAAGCGTTCGGCTTTCATCAGAGTCTTCTTCTTGTTCGAGAGTACGTTCAGATTGTTCTCCTCGATCTCAAGGGCATTGTCGAACGCCGTTATCGCTTGGTCGAAGGAGTTCAGTTCTTCTTGAACGACTCCCAACTCGTTCCATAAGACCCAACTCGACGGCTCCAACTTGGTTGCTTCAGAGAAGCATTTGAGTGCCTCTTTTCTGTTGCCGAGTTTGTGTTGTATTCTGCCTATGTTATCGAGGATGTAGGCGTCCTTGGGGTCGAGCTTCAACGCTTTGTTCAGGGCCTTTATGGCCTCCTCGGGCTTGTCGTTGAAGTTTAGAGCTGCGCCCATTCCAATCCAGAGGTCCTTGTCCTTCGGCTGTATGTTTATACCTGTCTGGAATACTCTGATCGACTCATCGTATCTCTTGAGTTTGACTAGCGCGTTCGCCTTGCGTCTTGTGATGTCTACGTCTTTTGAGTCGTGCTCGAGGATCTTGTCGTAATGTGCTATATTGTCCGGGTCGAGGTCGAGAACGCGACGATAGCAGACTATTGCGTCGGTTATCTCATCGAGGGCCTCATGGGTCTCTCCCAAGAGCGACCAGTAGCTGGGTGAATCCGGTTCTTGCTCTGTCGCCTTCTTCAGCCAGGATGTCGCATCCTCGCCCCGTCCTAGCTTCAGCGCGGCCTGTCCGAGGACTACCATGGCATCAGGGTTCTTGGGGTTGAGCTGCAGCGCCACCTTGGCGCAATCCTCTGCTGTGACGTATTCTCCTAATGTCGTCGACTTGGATCCTATGGTGGATAACAGCCGGGAGAACTCCGGTTTCATCTTGGAGATGCTGCCCATGCCCTCGTTCAGGATGGATATCTGCTTCTTCAGCGTTGAGAATGCATCGTCACGTTTCCCATTGCTGATGAGCGAATCGATTTTCGCCAGGTCCTTGTTGGCTCTATTCAGAAGCTTCTTCTCTTTGTTAATCAGCGAATCGAATATCCCCAAATCTTGCTCACCCGGATTCTATCGACTTAATGATTTGTCTTCATAAATCATTTTGCAGACTCTGTTGTACGAAGCCACTCTTTATCTCACCGCTGTGGAGATGTTCCGTCAGACGCATCACAGCCTTCAACATGCGCATTTTCCACATGTCGAGTTCGTTCAGATACCGAAGTTCCAGACGGCCTGGCAGCATCATTCTACGCGGTTGGTCTGACGATTTGATGGACAACGGAAGTCATATAGAAAATATTTAAATATTGCGAACCCGATTAGGTTAATCAGCTGACGAAATGTCAGACAAACAGCTCGGATGGGATGCGATGCTGAACAGGAAGACTGCGCGGACTGCCGCGCGGAATGCCAAGGCGATCGAGTGGGTCCGCACTCACACGGTCCATGATCTGGAGAATCTTGCTGGAGAGATGAAGGCTCAAGGAGAAGATGTCCGGGACATCATCGATCTACTGGGTGAACTCAGGGAGATTGACATGAGTCTGAGTTTCGAAGGAGGATCACAGCTCTTGGTCGGAGAGGGCGGAGAGACCAGCTGAAGTTGGTCAGGGACACAGAGACTATTCAGGTTGGCCGCGCTGATGACATGGCGAGGTGCCAACAGGTCTCTTGACTCATCTCGTAATAGACAAGAACGTCGGGCTTCCCGCCACATCGTTGGTTCCAGCCGCTCCTCCTTCGGGGGCCGAAGTGGCTCGAGTCGGCGGTCGCTCTGGCGCATGTTTCCACCCTTGGAGAGGAGTTGGAAGAGCCTCGTGCTGTCGCGGACACGGCGGCGGTTCCAGGCTAGACTCAGAGGAGCGAAGGTGCAGGTGCCGGGATTCGAACCCGGGCCGTTGGCTTTCGTCCCTCTCCAATTTTAATTCACCTCTGGAGGAGTTGGAAGGCCAAAATCCTGACCAGACTAGATTACACCTGCTTGTCTCGGCGAAGTAATCCATAGCCTGATAAATACGTTTCTTCCGAATCCGGCCTTGGTCGGACTCTCGTGAGTCCGCGTCGCTACTCATCCTGGACCCAGCAGAATGTCCCGAAGGCGAATGGGTCATACCTCTTATGAGCATTGCCATGACCTTAATGCTCGTGTGGCAACTGGACTGCGAAGGTTTCCGCTCATGAAGATGGTGTGTTGCGAGGCGGCTTGAGGCGCAAAGGTAAAAATAGTGTCGCTCAGTATCAGGTCCTCCAAAGGTTCGAGTTATGCCTGCGAACTCAGTGAGCTCCTCCATTCTGGCAGCGTTCATTCTTTGCCTGTCACTACTCGTCCCAGTTGCGTCAGCGGACACGACTGAATCGCAGGAAGTCGTGTTTCGGTATCACAAGATGACATCGGAAGACGTGGAAGAACTCAGAGGAGCCTTCGGAGTGCAGGACCCTAACAGGGATTACAATGTCATTGTTGACGGATTCGGAACCGGCCTCGCACCGCCCGCTGAGGATCAACTGCTTTCTATGGTGGGAGTCGCCAATGTGCTCGATGCGATAGAGGCGGATTTCGAGGCATTACCCGGTGCCGTCAATCTCTCCGCGCTGCCGACGTTCCCCGCGGTGGGAAACCAGTCGTCTCAGCCATCATGTGCTGCGTGGGCGGCTGCATATTACGCATACGGCTTCCTTGAGGCTGTAGACAACGATTGGACGCTTGCACCTACTGGAGAGCCTGGGCAGTTGATATCTCCTGCTTGGACCTACGCGAGGTCCAACGGTGGCCGAGACTTGGGTTCCAGCATGGATTTCAATATGATGGTTATCAAGGATTGGGGCGCCGCGACCATGGCCACGATGCCCTTCGACGAGCGCGAGTACTTGGACCTGGGCTCACCCTCCGCATTCCGAGAAGCTCCCGCACACCGGGCGAAAGAAGTGTTTACCATTGACTACTCCGGCCCTTCGACAATCGAAGAGATCAAGCTGTTGGTGGCAGACGGCATTCCCGTCACTTTCGCCATCGACGCGAACGAGTACAGTTCGGGATTCTCAGATGGCAATCACATCCTCTCTTCGAGCGAGTACTCGTCCCTGACATTGAATCACGCCCAGACAATCGTAGGTTACGACGACGCAGTCACGGATGACGGCGATGTTGGGGCTTTCTGGGTCGTCAACTCATG
Organism: Thermoplasmata archaeon; assembly: GCA_029864565.1. GTDB lineage: Archaea > Thermoplasmatota > Thermoplasmata > UBA10834 > UBA10834 > UBA10834. The sequence goes on from JAOTTD010000023.1 coordinate 26,103, forward strand.
GGGTGACGGTTGGGGCAGTGACGGTTTCTACTGGTTTACGTACGGGGCGTTGGAGGAGTTGGGCACGCTTCATTTGACGTACCTGAACTACGTTTCGGACATCGAGGATTACTGCCCACGCCTGGTGGCGAATTGGCATTTCAACGATTCGCCTTCGAGAGGCACGCTCCTCAAAGTAGGCGTGGGCACTCCAACCCTGCCATATGCCGTCAAGGAACCATTCGTGGTCGAGGATTCGTTTGCGTCCCACAAACTTCCGACATACATGTGCCTGGACATCACAGAGTTCTCTTCGATCTACGAGAACTACTCGGATGATTTCTATTTGTACCTTGGTCCTTCGCCCATCAGAGGGGAATTATCATCGTTCAAGGTGGAGTCTCACGACGGAGAGTTCGTCCCCGGAGCCGCGAACAGGTCGTCTGGTCAATCGATTGATGTGCCTGAATCGACGCCTGGTATCGCGGAAGTGACCTTCCCCCGTTACGATGCCATCGAAGCCGACGAAGCGGTCGACGCGGCAGGAATCGAGCTGACCTCCATTACAGAGGTCACTTGGGTTCCCGTCGAGGACGGCTCCGCAGTAGATGGCGACTCCATGCAGAGCGGGGATGTCGGCAACGGTGAGACCACGTCGCTGGCCCTTTCGGTTGTCGGCCCAGCGGTCATCACATTCTCGTGGAAGGTGTCATCAGAGGAGGGGTGGGACACGCTCTCGTTCTCAGTACCTGATA
>JAOTTD010000024.1 GCA_029864565.1 Thermoplasmata archaeon
TCCGAGGCCTTCGAAGCGCCCCATAGCGAGGCGGTCCATTCGCTCAGCTAAGAATTGCGATATGTGCAAGATCTCGACACCGTACTCTTCCTTGAGGTCAACGTGCGCGTCAAGCGCAGAATAACACCCAGGACATGAGGTCACTACGGTCCTCGCGCCCGCTTCTGCGAAGCCTTTGAAACACGACTCCGCTTTGGCCCTGGCAAGTTCCGTCGCGCCAAGCTTGCGCAGGATGGAGCCACAGCACTTCTCGGCGACGCCCATATATGCTGGCTCCGAGCCCGCGGCCTTGAGGAGCCCCACAGCCGCCTTTGCGGAGTCGGGGAACAGAAGGGAGGTCGAACAACCCGCAAAGAACAGGACCTCGCCCTCGGAAGGGAGGCCCATGCCCTTGGCCCATCTCGACTTCCGCGCACGCGGCATCTGCCACGGATTGTCGTAGTTCCTAACGCTCGCGAGCACCGATTCGTGCTCAGGTGATTGTTCCATTTTTAGTCTATTATACGATTGTCTTCCCTTCAATATGCCTTTTTTAGTGTCAATATCGACAGGGCATGCTTCCTTGCATTCACCACACGAAGTGCAGAGAAAGAGACCCGCGTCATGGGCGTCCTGCAGCTTTTCCGTCGAACTCAGAAGATGGACTCCCTGTCCGCCCATGTGCCCCTGCGTCCCGAACACTGGCCCGATGATGCCATACACAGGGCAACGGGTGAGACAAGACCCGCAGCCAATGCAGTACAGCGGTTCCCTGTCCACAGCCGAAAGTCGGCCGTCATCGACGAGAACGACAATGACCTCCTTCGGCCCGTGCATCCCCTTGAATATCCTCTTCTCGATATCGGCCGTGTAGCTCGGTCCGGATATGACATTGATGTAAGCGCTGGTCACCTTGCCAGTGGAGTAGTAGACCTGGAGAGATATCAGATCCATGGCGTCGCGCAGAGACGGCACCACCTTCTCAGGAGTGGTCACCACGATGTGCTTCCCAGGAAGGGATGCGCACATTGAAGCGTTGCCCTCGTTGTGGACAATGACAAGCGCCCCTTCGCGCGCGGCTATTGCGTTGGCTCCCGTTATCCCCACTTCCGCACGCTCGAGAAAACCCGAGATCTCGTCTCTGACGGCCGTGGTAAGCTCCTCAGGGTCGTCCGATATCGGGCGGCCATAATGGGCAGAGAGCAGCTCAGATATCTGTCCTCGCGCCAGGTGACAGGCTGGACCCGTTGGGTGGACGGCTTGGCATCCCTGAAGCTGCACGATCCGGTCACCCAGGTCTGTCTCGACGACTTCCACGCCTCGCTCTGAAAGGGCCTCGGCGAGGTGGAGTTCCTTGGTGACGTTCGATTTGGACTTGACTACGAGAGACTGACCCTCCAACTCCGTCAGAATGACGCGGATCGCAGCATCCGAGCCCTTTGCCAGTACGACTCTGCAGCCGTTCTGCCTCAGGGCGGAGATCGCATCCGTGAGAAGCGTGCTGTTTCCCACGCAGCTCTCCCTGAGCTCGCGAAGGCGCTCCTTGCGCTCCTCGAGGTCGGGGAAGCGCTCTGCATTAGCCTCACGTCTGTCGATTATGGTCTCGAAAGCCAGCCTCATGCCATCGAGTGCTGCCCTCTCCTCGACCGCCTTCCGCACCTTGTCCCGGACATGCATACTCGACACCGCTCCCTGCCGTCGCCAGGCATCGGATGCGCCTCGTTTATGCCTGTGACCTCACGATTCCTGAAGTGTCTTCAGCCGGTCGTAATCGATAGAATGGGATATGCCGGCCTTCCTCAAAACCTTGCTCAGGCGCTCCGTGATCTTCACCACCTGGGCGGTCTTCACATCGGCCCTGACGTACATCTCCTTCTTGCCCTCGGTCAACGGGAACACCAGCCTCATCCTTCCCCGTCTGTTGTAGCCTTCTGGCTTTCTGTTCTTGCTTATGTCCATCAGGTTGAGTCTGATGAACATTTGGAGTATCTCATCCTCGTCGGGCATCTGGTCGGTTTCCTCGAGGAATGCTCTGAGGAGTTCCTCGAAGGACTTCGAGAGGTTCCTGTACTTGAACTGTCCCTTGAACACAATGTGGCCGGTCTGCGCCTTCATATCAGGTGTTCTGATTAGTTAACCAATATATAACAATGATGCACCTGGGCAAGACCCAATACGCTGGCACAATTGCTTTATCCGGCAGAATGCATGCTCTCCAAGATGACCAACATCCTAACCGTCGCGGGCTCGGATCCTGTGGCAGGGGCAGGCATCCAGGCGGACCTAAAGGCAATCGAGGCGCTCGGGATGCACGCTTGCACCGTCATCACGTGCATCACAGCCCAGAACACCAAGGGGGTGTTCTCGATTTCCCCAGTGTCGCCGGAGGAGGTCGACAGGCAGCTGGAGTCGGTCCTGACTGACGTGAGCGTGAACGCCGTCAAGACGGGCATGCTGTTCGACGCCGAAACGGTGAGGGTCGTGTCGAATCGCATCCGCAGCCTGGATGTGCCGGTCGTCGTGGACCCAGTGATGAGGGCGACGACTGGAGGGAGTCTCCACTCGAAAGGGCTAGCGGACGAGCTGAGGAGCCAGCTCCTGCCGCTGGCAACGCTCGTTACCCCAAACGTGCACGAGGTGAAGGCTCTTACCGGCGTTAGTGTAAAGGACCCTGCGAGCGTCAGAAGAGCCGCCAGATCCCTCACGAGGGACGGTGCCAGGGCTGTGCTCATCAAAGGAGGCCACATGAGAGGGCGAAACGCCATCGACTACCTCTTCTGCGATGGCCGAATGGTCGAGGTTTCCACACCTAGGGTTAGAGGAGACGTGCATGGGACCGGATGCGTTCTATCCTCGATGATAGCCACTTATCTCTCCACAGGGACGGAGCTAGAGCAGGCGGTCAGAGCATCGAAGGCGGCGACCTTCAAGGCTATACTCTCATCCGAACGGATAGGCGGCGGCGTTCCATGCGCGAATCCCTTGTCCTTGCTAAGGCAGGAGGCCATGAAAGCAGGCATGTTGGTTGAATTGGACAAGGCCGTTGCTGAGCTGCAGCCGCTCATGGATTCACGGCTGCTGCCAGAGGTGGGCTCGAACATGGGATACGCAGTGATTGGCGCCCTCGAACCTCAGGACGTGGCGGCGTTCACAGGGAGGATAACACGTGTCGGAGATCACGCCGAGGTTTCTGGCTGCGCGCGGTTCGGGGCGTCTAAGCATGTCGCACGCATCGTCCTGGCTGCATCCGCGAAAGACCCGTCGGTCCGGTGCGCCCTGAACATCAAATACTCAGCCCGCACAGTGAGAGCATGTAGGGAAGCGGGACTGATTGTGGCGTCGTTCGACCGCTCGCACGAGCCGCGAGGGGCGTCGTCGATGACCTGGGGCGTCACATACGCGATAAAGCGCCAAGGAAGGGTTCCAGACGTCATATTCGACAGGGGCGGACAAGGCAAGGAGCCGATGATCAGGCTGCTGGCAGGCACACCTGCAGAAGTGGTCGAGAAGCTGAGGAGCATCCACGTTCGATTGGACTGAGGTGAAGGATATGAAAGTGGCGATGTTCACCGATTCTTACTACCCGACCGTGGATGGAGCTGTCGTCGCCATGGAGAGGCAGTGCAGGGGCCTGGAAGCCCGCGGGCACGAGATTGTCCTGCTCGCGCCCGACACGGCATCCAGGGAACGCGGCAGGTGGCCTATCCACTACCTGCCGTCGATCGAGTTCAGGTCATACAGGGACTACAGGATCGTGGTTTCGCCCTCGGACATGCTGGAATACCTCAGGAAGCAGGACGTCGACATCATCCACAGCCATGGGCTGGCCTCGATGGCCATACTCAGCCTCACAGCAGCGAGGGCTTTGCGTCTGCCGAGCGTGCTCACATTCCACACGATGGCTAACGAGGCGGTCAAGTACTACTCGTTCATAGGCCTGCGGGAAGACCTATTGATTCCCCTCGTGTGGGTCTACCTAAGGAACCTCCTCAGACGCCCGGACATCGTGATCTTCCCGTCAAAACCCATAGAGAAGGAGGTCCTGGGCAAGAATGTCAAGCCCGTTGCCCACGAAGTCATACCGACTGGTGTGGATTGCGCCGCATTCTCTCCAGGGAATCGTGACCCATCCCTTCTTGCAAGATATGGTCTCGACGGGAAGCGCGTGATACTACACGTCGGCCGTCTCTCGATGGAGAAACGGCTGGACGTCATCCTGGAGGCTATGACCGAGCTGAAGGAGGAGGACTCAGACTTAAGGCTCCTCGTGGTCGGCTCCGGGCCAGCGGAGGAGCATTACAGGTCCTTGGCGCGCGAGCTGGGAATCTCGGACGAGGTCGTGTTCACCGGGTTCGTCTCTGACGACTCCCTCGCGAGAGCCTACGCCTCTTGCGACATACTCGCGCTCGCGTCGACTTTCGAGACCCAGGGCCTCGTCATACTGGAGGCGATGGCCTCGGGAACCCCTGTAGCAGGCATGGAATGCAGGGCTATCCCCGAATTCGTGAAAGAGGGGCACAACGGGAGCCTCTTCGACGCGGAGTCGTGCGCCGATGGTATAAGGAGGTGTCTCGAAGGGGCGGAGGCGTTCAGGCCCAACGCCATAGAGACATCACGGCAATACTCAGTCGGCGCTTGCACAGCCAGGCTGGAAAGGGCGTATGAAAGGGCCACTGAGATATGCAGAGCCAGAAAAGGCTGAGAAGGGCGAGACTGGCCCCTCGACCCCGAAGGGAACGAAAGCTTTTCTATTGTATTATGTCATGCCAGATTGGGGGGCAATACGCCGATCTCCTACTCCACATTCATAGCACTGTACGCAGCCTCCGTCGTAGTGGGGATAGTGGCAGGCCTCGTCGTCATCGTCGGCTGGCGTAATCTGTCTCTCAGGCGGATTGCCGAATCGGCGAGGTACAACTTGCTCTATATCGTCATAATAGCGGGAGCGCCGCTCCTCGTGCTGGTCGAGCATGCGGTCGTCAGCGTGGAGCAGAACTCGAAGGAAGTGATCTACACCAACTGGTTGTTCAGCATTGGAGGCAACGCAATCAGGAACCTGCAGGACCGGTTGGACTACCAGCTGCTGGCGGACTTCTCCATACTGATATACGTCTGGGTCTTCGCGTTCATCATCTATTTCACGCCCATACTGATGCTCTCGCTCGACGACAGAGCGACCTTCAGGAGATACGCCATCGCCATGCTGTTCAACTACCTGGTCCTCCTCCCGTTCTACATCTTCTTCCCGGTCACCGTCACTGGATTCTACGCTGACTCTGGAATGACCCCGTTGCTCTACATCGATACGCACTGGGGAAGAGTCGTGACCAGCATCGACCCGCTGAACAACGATTTTCCAAGCGCCCATATAAGCCTCGTGGTTACGGCGCTGCTGGTGCTCGTGTCGGCGGGCGTCGACTATCGCAGGTACTACTACTTCGTAGCATGCGCAGCGGCGGGCATTACATTCTCAGTCCTGTACCTCGGAGTTCACTGGCTTGCAGACGTGTTTGCTGGATTCGTGCTGGCAATCGGCGCATACGTCGTCTCCGGCAACGAGCGTATTCAGATGACTTTCGACAGGTATATCAGAACCATCTCGTCGAAGCTCAGCAGAAAGAAGCCAGGAGAACCTGAGGCATAGGTGACAAGGCAAGATTACGACTTGTTCACGCTTATGATCGTAACTTCGAAGAACAAAGGCCTGCCTGAGATTTCCCCGTTGTAGCCGATTGACGAGTCGCTTCTGTGTATCTCGAATGTCCCGTTCTCCGCGTCATAACCAGATACGACAGCAGTCTGGCCATCGAACGTCGACCCCTTCACCGCGTACACATCGGACGCCGTCAGGTCGTGCCTTACGACGACCTCGCCCGCTCCATCGTTCGCAGACGAGTCGAACGATTCGACGACGCAAGGCCATCCTTCAGGGTCCTCGGCGTTGGGGTCTCCGAACGGATAAACCGTCTCGCCCACGGTTGGGGAGTGCTTGTAAGTGACGAAGCCGAACTCGACCTTGAGCACGAGGACGTCCCATCTCCACTTGTAGTGTGGGACATAGTCCATGACGGTCGGTTCAACCTTGAACAGTGAGGTGAATGTCGCCTCACCTATCATCTCCGTGCCGTTCACGTGCTCCGTGAGAGGTATCGTCTCGAGCATCGCGGGGTTGACAGCGTAGGCGTCCTCTGGGGCCACCTCAATCACCTTCGTGTCGCCGACCCTTAGGCCGATGACCCCCAACGCAAAGCCCTTGATCGTTCCGCCCTCTGCGCCGTACTTGCCAGCCACCATGTCGAACGGGGCGTAGCTGTCGTTCTCCCTCATAGTGAACGTAAGCGACTTCGGGTACAGGACGTCGTTCGTCGCGATGTCCAAGATGCTGGTGTCGAAGACCCGTCCGTCAGAAAACATGCCTATGTAGTTGAGGGTGACTGTGTCGTCCATCTCCACGATGTCTGAGTGCGCGGTGGAGTGCACCTTCGTATTGTCGTATACGATATAGCCAATCACACCGACAGAGACCACTATCGCTACGGCGATGACCGCCAATAATGCACGGGTTGGATCCCGCGACGATTTCAAGGCCTCTGGTTCGCTCACCATGGCAAGTCCTGAGGCGCGGTTATGCCCTGGCCCGATATAAAGCTTATCCGTTCCCCCGAGATACCCAGCATCGCTTCAGCCGCCCGAAATCGGGGGGAACAACGAGACCTCGTCCCCGTCACGCAGCAAAGCGATCGCCAGCTTGTCAGGCCGCACAGTGACCCCATTCACCAATACGACCACAGTCTCGAACGGACAGGCTCCCGTGCCGAGCATCTCTCCCAGCCCATTCCCGAACCGCTTCCGCATCGCACGCTCCAGCTCCAGCAGGTCGGCTGCTTCAATTTGGGCCTCCGCGGAGCCCGATGCGCTCCTCAGAGTCGCGAACATCCTCACCGTGACCTTTGCCATGTCCAACCCAGTGGCAATCGCGTTGGCGTATCTATTGTTTCCGTTTCATTAAGTGGGACGAAAAGGCAAGGATACGTCGGGTGCTGAGCGTTGACAACGACCATATGGCCCATATTTCCCACATTAATGACCATGTCCTTATAGATACCACCTTTAACAGTACAATCGACGTATCCGTACAGCGGCGCAGCTGGCAGCCTTATTCAAGAGCAACGGGGAAACGCCTATGATTGGCCACGATGATTCATCTGCGTCAGCGGGCAGATTCAATGGGTCAGCGCATTCTGAAGGAAGGAGAGGAGGCTGAAGCGGCCATCCGCATAAAGGGCATGCACTGCGCCACGTGCACGGCTGCGGTCAAAGATGCGATTGATGCTTTGGACGGCGTTTCGGAATCCAAGATCAACCTGGCGACCGAGAAGGCGACCATCAGGTACGACCGCGCGAAGGTGACACGAGGCAGGCTCGAAGAGGCGATAGAGAATGCGGGTTATGAGGTAGCCAGGGACGAGGTTACCCTTACTGTCAGCGGGATGCATTGCGCGACCTGTGCACTCGCGGTCGAAGACGCGCTGAATGCGATTCCTGGAGTCAGCGGAGCATCGGTGAATCTCGCAACTGGCAGAGCGGTCGTCAGCTTCGATTCCACCCAGGTTGGCAAGGTGGACCTGATACGAAGCATCGAGGCGGCGGGATACGGCGTACTGGGGGCCGAAGGAGTGGCTGCGGAGAAGCTGGCTAGATCACAGGAACTGAAGGAAGGGGTTCAGACGCTGACCTTGGCGATCGTCTTCGCACTGCCGATCGCAGTCATCTCGATGGCGTCAGGGGCGGTAGGGGCGGACGCCCTGAGCGCTTCGACGCGGAACTGGGTCCTCCTGCTCCTCTCCTTGCCGGTCCAATTCTACGCAGGGCGAAGATACTACAATGGTGCCTACAGGGCGTTGGTCAACCGGCGCGCCAATATGGATTCCCTCGTGGTCCTCGGAACCTCATCAGCCTGGATATACAGTGCCGTCGTGACTCTCTTGCCGGCCGTGGTGGCGTCCCAAGAGGTGTACTTCGATACTGCGGCAGTCATCATCACACTGGTACTACTCGGGAAACATTTGGAGCTGAGGGCGCGCAGCTCTACCTCGGAGGCGATAGTCGGCCTTATGGACCTCCAACCATCCACGGCCACGAGAATTGAGGGCGGAATGGAGAGAGAGGTCCCAGCGGAGGAGCTCGCGATAGGGGATGATATAGTGGTGCGGCCAGGGGAGAGAGTCCCTGTGGACGGGACAGTGGTATCCGGCCAGTCATCAGCGGACGAATCCGTCGTCACCGGGGAATCCATCCCTGTCGAGAAGGTCGCAGGCTCGCAGGTGTTGGGGGGAACCGTCAACCTCACGGGCGTCCTCAAGGTGAGGGCGACGAGGGTAGGCGCAGAGACTACGCTTTCGCAGATAGTGCGTCTAGTGGAGGGCGCTCAGGCAACGAAGGCGCCAATCGAGAGATACGCCGACGTCGTGGCAGGGTACTTCGTTCCGGCGGTGCTCACGGCGGCTGTCGCTTCCCTGGCCTTCTGGCTGGCAATCGGCTCCCAAACATGGGATGTCGGCGAAGCGCTCCCGTTCTCGTTGACGATATTCGTTGCCATTCTTGTCATTGCATGCCCGTGCGCCCTGGGCCTCGCAACGCCCACTGCGATAGTGGTAGGAACGGGCAGAGGCGCTCAGTTGGGAGTCCTGATAAAAGACGCGGAGGCGCTCGAGAGGGCGCACAAACTGACCACAATCATTCTGGACAAGACCGGCACGATCACGATGGGAGTGCCCCGAGTGATGGTAATCGAAGCGGTCGAAGGCGTCGATGAGACCGAGCTGCTCTCGCTCGCAGGGAGCACCGAACGAGGGACGAACCACGTGCTCTCGAAGGCGATCGAATCCGCAGCAGAGGAGCGCGGGCTCAAGCTGCGCACGCCTGAGGTCTCCACGGTGTTGCCTGGTGAAGGAGTATCGGCAGTCATCGACGGGCGGGAAGTGCTTGTAGGGAACCGGAAGCTGGCAAACGCCCGCGGAATTGACCTCTCTGCTGTGGAAGCACGCATACGGCAGTTGGAGGAGGATGGCATGACAGTTGTCCTTTGTGCTAAGGAGGAGAAACTGCTGGGCCTGCTTGGCGTCGGCGACACGATCAGAGAAGAGGCGCGAGAGGTCGTGTCTGAACTCCGCGCTCTGGGGATGAGGGTTATGATGCTGACCGGGGACAACGCCCGAACGGCGCAAGCGATAGCCTCGAAGGCGGACATCCGGGATTTCACAGCAGAGGTCATGCCCGCGGACAAAGCGGGCGTCGTTAGCTCGCTCCAAAGCAAGGGGGAGGTGGTCGCGATGGTCGGCGACGGAATAAACGACGCGCCTGCCCTGGCCCAAGCGGACATCGGCGTCGCGATGGGCGGCGGCACGGACATTGCCCTCGAAGCAGGCAACGTTGTCATAGTTGGCGAGAACCTGAGGGGAATTGTCACCGCGGTCAAGCTCAGCAAGAGGACTTTCGCCAAGATAAGGCAGAACTTGTTCTGGGCTTTGGCATACAACACGGCGGCAATTCCCATTGCGGCTGGGGTCCTGTATCCGCTCACAGGATGGCTGCTGAGCCCTATGCTCGCGGCAGGGGCAATGGCGTTAAGCTCGATCTCTGTCGTGGCGAACGCCTCGCTCTTGAAGCGATTCAAGCCCTGACGAACATCTTTCCGAACTGCTCCCAAAGGCTGATGTGGGCATATTTATTCATGCCAGCCATAGAAAAGGTTATGTTGGCGGTAGCCAATAACATCGGCCAAGCCTGCGAGCGGCCGTACGTGCCCGCTGCTGGCTGACATGTGGGGCGATGTGAGACGTAGCTAGCTCCACCCTTCGATACTCCCCATCGGAAGTGGCCCTATGTTCGGCAAGAAGCTGTTGAAAGGATATCTTGTAGAAAGAGACGGAACCCTCCTCAAGGAATTCGTGTTCAATCCAAAGGTGGAGGTCTATTATGACGACATCAAGAAGGCCACTGAGGGCAAGGGTGACCTGGCGGCACTTGGCGCTTTCGAGGTGGACAGGTTTGTCGGTACCGTAGTCAAAGGCTCGAAGATGCATTTCATCATCATCAGCAGAGACGTTGTCGGGGAGGAGGAGACGGCCTTCTTCAAAGAGATGCTCAACTCCGTAGAAAACTCCCTGGACTCGGCCATAGATGGCAAGCTGGCCAAGGCCAAAGAAGCTGAGGAGCTGGCCAAAGCCGAGCAGGCAAAGGCCAAAGAGGCGTTGGACGCCGTCAACGCCGAGAGGGAGGAGCTCACGGGCGAGGTTGGAGAGATGGATCTCCTCAGGACCGAATTGGAGAACCTGAGGACAGAGAGCTCGAAATGGCAGGAAGAGCTGAAGGAGTTCGAAACAAAGGTCAATGAGAGACACATGCAGATCAACGAGCGCGTGACTCTGCTTCTTGAGAGAGAGCAGGCGCTCATACGCAACCAGAAGGCTTTCGAGGTTGCTATGGAAGCCAAACGCGGCCTTGCAAGGACCATGCAGGAGCGCATCGCGGAGGGAATCCTGGAATACGAAGCAGGATTTGGCAAGCTAGCGCGCGAGAGGAGCGACCTCGAGGTACGGGACGCCAAACTGAATGAGGATCTGGTGAACCACAAGAAGGACGTGGAGGAATGGCATGTCCGAGTCGAAGAGTCCAACAAGAGGATAGAGGGGCTGGACAGAGAGCGGGAGGAGCTCAAGGTATTCGAAAACGACCTCAGAGCCAAAGAGGAAATGCTCAGACAGTCCGATGAGGAGCTGAAGGAGCGGAAGCGCGAGCTCGATGAATCAGTGCGCGACCACGAAATCGAGAAGGCCGACCTCAAGGACAAGCGGGAGGAGCTGGACAACAGAGAGAAAATGATTGTCGAAGGCGAGGAGAAGCTGCGGGCCGAGAATGAGACGCGGGAGGCAGCCCGCGCCGAAATAGATGCGCGCGAAAAAGACCTCGCTCTCAAGGAGAACGCGCTCGTGGAGCGTGAGTCCGGGCTAAGCGAGAAGGCAGTCTTGCTCGAAGGGGAATGGGCGGAGCTCAACAGCCGCAAGGGGCAGATGGAGGCGAGCGCCGAAGCGCAGCAGATGGAGCTTTCCACCCTTCTCGCCAACATAGGAAAAGAGAACGAGGGGCTCGAGTCGAAAACGAGCGCGCTGCAAGAGCTCGAGACGCAGCTCAAGGCGCGAGAATCGGAGGTGCTCGAATCCGAACAGCGCGTGGAGTCGCTCCTGCGAGAGTTGGACAAGCGTGATAAGGACATCGCCAAGAAGGAATCCGCGCAGGAGGTTCAGGAAGCCTCGAGACAGGCAGACGCCCAGAGCCTCCAGGAGAGGCAGGCGACCTTGGACGAGAGGGAGAGGGAAGCTCAACAGAGGTTGGCGGAGGCGGAGGAGCTCAAGGCCAGCCTCGCCGCGAAGGAGGATGAACTCGCGACAATCAGGGCAGACCTCGAAGCGGCTAAGGCCGCGACTGCCAAGGGAGAGTCGGACCGGACTGAGCTGGATGCCAGCATCTCGGACAGAGAGGAGGGCCTCAAGAACAGGATGGAGGAGCTTGACGCCAGGGAGAAGACGCTCAGCTCGATGCAGCTCGATATAGACGAGCGTGACAAGTCACTGAGCGAGAAGGAGAGCGCGCTGCACGACGAGGGCGAAAGCCTGAAGTCCAAGATGGAAGAGGAGATGAGAAGGCTGGAAGACGAGAGGAAGGTCCTCGAAGACAGAGAGACAAAGCTGGAATCGCGTGAGAAGGAAATCACATTCAAGGAGGAAGAGGTCTCCAGGGCTCGGGCAGAGGTCGAAACTCGCGAGGCAGAGTTCGACAGGAAGCTCGAGGAAATGGACAGGAAAGAGACCAGCCTCGAGGAGGAGACGGACAAGCTCGCACAGGAGCGGAGCAAGGTAGAGTCGATGAAGGACCGGCTCGAGAAGCACAAGCAGATAATAAGCGAGCAGACCGACAGCATCTCCGACATCACGAAAAGGCTGGAGCAGCTCAGGGCGAAGTCGCGCCTGCGGCCTGAGGCGAAGCCCGAGAGCAACGCTGGAGAAAAGCCTTCCGACACAGACGACGCGCAGTGAAAGGTTCTATACCCGAGGGCGCATCGACGACCCTCAGCAAACAATCAGGCCAGCATCGGCCAGCCGTCGAACTCGAGCCTTTTTGCCGCGTCGAGCAACGTCTTTCTGAAAAGAGGCTTCGTGGTGGCGGACAGCCGTAGATGCCTCGCGACGAACGGCCTGACGCTCTCCTGCGCCTCGGCCCCGGATTCCTTCTCGTAAGCATCCAGAAGTCTCATGCAGAGGTCGAACTTGACTGGCGTGAATATCGGTTCACTCCCGAGGATGGAAGCCAGCAGTCTGCCGATGTCCTCCATGGGATCGCCCTCGACGACATCTTCCAGGTCGACGCCGAAGACGCGGCCCTCGCAGAACAGGAAGTTCGTGAGCTCCGCATCGGCCATGATCGTCGGCTTGCCTCCGTCGCCCATCCTTTCGTGGAACCGTGCAAGCCATATTGCGAGGTTCTCCGCGGCCTCAACGCTGAACATGTGGTTGATGAGCGAATCGCACCGTTCGCCTTGCAGGAATTCGATCACCATGTAATCATCCGACCGGTGCAGCGGGAAGGGGACGTCAAGGCCCGCCTGTCGCGCCCTGGCCAAATTGGCGAACTCGCGCTCCGCCCTGCCGCTGAGCGACCTCTTCATTATGACCGGTCGGACATCTGTCTCCACGACCCAGACCCGGTTCCTCTTGCTCGGTATAAGTCTCTCATTGATAACGACTACCCGCTGGTTCAACGCCTTCCTGAGGGCGTCCCAACCGGGAGAATCCAAGAGAGTCAAGTCCTGGGGCATCGCTTCCCCTTATGCTACATCCGGCAATAAGTAGTCTCTGACCTGGCGCTCATACGGAGGCAGCCTCGAGCGCGCTTCATCTCGAAGGTGTTGGACCCCTGATAATGGAGGTGTCTTCACGAAGGAGGTCTATGAGCTCCTTTGTCGAGCGGAGAGCCTCATCCAGGTCCTCGCGGTGCAGCGCGCTCATTGCGGCCTTCATCATGACGATGTACTTCGAAGTTTCGATGCCCTTCATCTTCGCCTCGACCACGAGGTTCCTAGCCTTGGAAAGCTCTGTCCGAACCAGGTCGGGGATATCGGGCGCCATGGTCTCTTCTGTCTGTCGAGCCAAAGCTGACACGAGCGGCCAGTCCCCCTCTCTGCACGCCTCCCACGCATCGCTCATCAGCCGCCGCGCCTTCTTCGTGTCGCAGCCGATCGCGCTGACCTCCGTTATCATCAACTCGATATCCTCCAGCAGACGAGCGGCTCCTGCGAAACCGTGCATCGCCTCGGCGTAGAGAAGCTCTCGTGACTTCACACGCGGCTTAATCATGGAGAATATGTCGAACCTGCCTGGAACCGAGGCGAGCGGACGGTCACTGGCGACGATCTCTTCGGGCTCTTCATCTGCAGCCTCGACCTCACTCGAGAGAGGGCCGTCGGCGAATATCGCCCCGCAGAATGGACAGTACGAGTCACTGGAGCCAACCATCATGTCGCACGACGTACACTGATACTGGACTTCCTGCACGGCTTCCGCCTCCTTTTGAACGGGTATGTTTGGCGATTGAATAGCTGAAGGCTCTGTGAAAGTGGGTGGCTTGTTCCGGCTGGTCGGCTCACGCGCAGGGTGAGTAAACGACTCGGACGGGAGCGAGCGAAGCGTCCTCTGCAGGCGCTGCCTAGATTTATCGCGTTGCGGGTTGCGGCCTCTCGTGTTGTTCCCAGGCATCTTGCTGTCACTCTCCGTGGATTCCGGCATTCATTAATTCTGGTATCCCTGAGCACTTAAACTGTATGCCATGGCTATCAGCCGATGCAACAATCTAGGAACGGGAACAGGCTGCGGGGTTCAGCCGCCCTCGATCATCTTCAGGAACTCCTCCTCTGAGATGATCCTCTTGCCTTTCTTCTTTGCCTTCTGCAGTTTCGAGCCGGGACTGTCACCGGCGACGACATAATCCGTGGATTTGGTGACAGATGCACCCACCACTCCTCCGAGGCTCACGATCCTGTCGTTCGCCTCCTGCCGGGTCATTGACTTCAGCTCCCCGGTGAACAGGAATGTCTTCCCCTCGAATGGGCCTGTTTTACGAGCGCTCACAACCATGCTCAGACCAAGGCCTTCAAGACGCTGGACGAGAGCGACATTGGCTGGGTTTTCGAGGAACCGACGGACTGATGACGCCACGATTCCACCCACGCCGTGAACCTTGGACAGGTCATCGACACTCGCGGACATAAGTGAGTTCATGCTCTTGAACGCCGCGGCAAGGTCGCGAGCGGTCGTGAACCCGACATGTCTGATGCCCAATGCGAACAGCAGGCGCTCGAACTCCCTTGCCCTGCTCGCCTCGATCGCATCCACTACGCCCTTCGCGGACTTCTGCGCTATGCCTTCCAGGCCCATCAATCTCTCCGGCGTCAATGCGTAGAGGTCTGCGACATCCCTAACAAGCGCGGTGTCAACGATCTGGTCAATCAGCGAGGGGCCTATGCCCTCGATGTCCATGGCATCCCTGGAGCAGAAATGCAGGAGCCGCTCCTTCACCTGCGCTGGACACGAGGCGTTGTCGCATCTTCTCACGGCCTCGTCCTCCGCTCTCGATGTCCGAGAACCGCATTCAGGGCACAACTTGGGCATTTCGAACGGCAGTTCCTTCCCTGTCCTCGCCTCTACGATGGGCTTGACGACCTGAGGAATCACATCTCCAGCGCGTTCCACTAGCACGCGGTCGCCTATCATCAATCCCTTCCGCACGATCTCGCTCTCGTTGTGGAGCGTCGCCCTAGATACCGTGACACCACCGATGTCCACTGGTTCCAGGATTGCCACCGGCGTCAACGCACCCGTCCTTCCCACCTGAATGCGTATGTCGAGCAGTCTGGTGGTCATCTGCTTCGCGGGGAACTTGTACGCAATAGCCCATCGAGGGTTCTTGGCTGTTGAGCCCAAGCGCCTCTGGTGGTCGATGGAGTTGACCTTGACGACCATCCCGTCGATCTCGTACTCCACATCGTCGCGTCGGGACTCCCAGCTCGAGATGTGGTCGAGGACCCCCTCAATTGTCTTGAAGACCCTGATGGCCGGGCTAGTCTTCAGGCCGGCCTTCGCAATCGTCTCCAGACAATCTGTGTGAGTGTCTGGCATCGGTCCGTCGTTGTAGCTCAGAGCATAGAATGTCGCTTCGAGCGGTCTCTCCGCGGCGACCCTCGGGTCTAGCTGACGTATCGAGCCTGCGGCTGCGTTCCTTGGATTGGCGAATGCCTGCAGCCCCGCGTCCTCCCTTTCCTTGTTGAGCCGCCTGAAACCCTCCACAGGAAGGTACACCTCGCCCCTGATCTCTGTGGATGACAGCCCCGAGGAGGGGGCGAGGCGGAGTGGTATGCTGCGAATCGTCCTGACATTCGAAGTGACATCTTCGCCCACACGGCCATCCCCGCGAGTAGCGCCCCTGACGAGCACGCCGTCCTGGTAGAGCAACGCGATGCCGAGTCCGTCTATTTTCAGCTCCACGACATACTCGACCCCTACGCCTCCCAACCATTTCCTCACCCGGCCGTCGAACTCCCTCAGCTCGTCCGGAGAAAAGCAGTTATCCAGGCTGAGCATAGAAACCATGTGCTCGACCTGCGAGAACTCGTCGAGTGGTCTTCCAGATACTCTCTGGGTGGGAGAATCCGGGAGAATGAGTTCGGGGTTGTCGGCCTCGAGCGCGGATAGTTCCTTGAGCAGCATGTCGTATTCGTAGTCCGATATCTCGGGGTCGTCCTCAACGTAGTACTTCCTGTCGTGATGCGATATGAGCCTGACCAGCTCCTTGACCCTCTTGCGCGTCGATTCGTTTCCGTCGTTCATGCTCTTCTGCCACGCAACTTCTTCTCGACCTTTGCCGGATCGAGCGTGTTCAGGACGTCGCTCTTCTCCAGCCAGCCGCGCCTCGCCGTGATGATACCGAATTCGAGGTAATCAAGGTGTCGGAGGGAATGGGCATCAGTGCCAATCGTCATCATGACCCCATTATCCTTGGCCATGCGACAGTGCGCATCCCGCAGGTCGAGCCGATCGGGGAAGGCGTTGATCTCCATCATGACACCGTTCTCCCGTGCTGATTCAAACACCTTCTCGAGGTCTATGCTAGCCGGGTCTCGGCGGCCGATTATCCTCCCCGTAGGATGTCCCACGATGTCAATCTCTCCTGACTCTATAGCCGCCACGAGCCTGGCCGTCATCTCCTTGGGCTCCATCTTCAGACGGGAGTGAACGGAGGCTATCACGACGTCCAGCTCTCGCAGTACTGACGGCGGGAGGTCTAACGATCCGTCTGCCAGAATGTCAACCTCGCTTCCCGCAAAGGCCCGCACGCCGCCCTCGCTGCGTTCCTCCGCCTTCCGGACTGCTTCAATCTGAGCGAGAACCTTCTCTGGCGACAGTCCGTTTGCGATAGAAAGGCTCTGAGTATGATCCGTGATTGCGACGAACTTATGGCCTTTCGCAGCTGCGGCAGAAACGATGTCATCTATCGAATCGGCCCCGTCGCTCCACTCGGAGTGCACGTGGAGGTCTCCCTTGACATCGGAGGGCTCCAACAGCGTCGGGAGAGCGCCTCGAAGAGCTGCGTCGATCTCACCAGCATCCTCCCTGAGTTCGGGCGGTATCCACGGCAGACCGAGTGCTTCGTACACTCCATCCTCGGTGTCCCCGGCCAACTTCCGGTTCGAATCCCTTTCGAACACGCCATATTCGTTGACTTTCAGGCCCTTTTCTATGCCCATCTTCCTTATGAGGACATTGTGTTCTTTGGAGCCGGTGAAATACTGCAGAGCCGCCCCGTAGCTCGACCTCTCTAC
Source organism: Thermoplasmata archaeon (assembly GCA_029864565.1). Lineage (GTDB taxonomy): Archaea > Thermoplasmatota > Thermoplasmata > UBA10834 > UBA10834 > UBA10834. The sequence continues at coordinate 16,910 of JAOTTD010000024.1, forward strand.
GATTCTCAGGTCGGCTTGGAAACCCCCGGCAAGACGGACGCTGGTCTTTGTGGCTCCGCTGACAATTACCTCATCGACCCGCTCGTACTGGGTGAACGCATCGGTCACAGCCGGGGCATTGTCCCACCCCACTAGTATGTCCATGTCTCCTATTGTCTCCTTCCCTCGCCTGAGGCTCCCGCAGACATCGATGAGGTCCAGACGTATCCGACCCATGAGATATTCCACATATGCCCTGGCGACCGGCAGCGCCTCGCCCAGAAAGGCCCTTCGGCCCTTTGACTCGAGTGTCTTGATACCGCTGAGAATCCTCTCCTCGGTCCGCTCGCCGAAGCCTTTGAGCTTCTTGACCTTACCAGCCAGAGCGGCCTCCTTAAGCTCGCCCAGCGAGGACACTCCCAGGTCGTGTACAAGAATCATGGCAGTCTTGGGACCGATATCAGGGACACTCATTATCTCAAGGAGCCCTGGTGGCGTCTCCGCCCGAAGCCGCTCGAGGTAATCCAGGCTCCCGGTCCTCACGAGCTCCTCGATCTTCTTGGCGATTGCCTCCCCAACTCCTGGGATTTCCCTGTGAGTTCCACTCGCCACAGCGCTCGCAATCTCAACGTCCAGCTGTTCGATCGCCGAGGCCGCACGCCTGTATGCCTGGGGCTTGAAGGCTATCCCCTGCAGCTCAAGGATATCTGCTATCTCGTAGAACACCGCGGCAACGTCCTCGTTTCTCATCTTCGATCACATACTGGCCATACCCAAATCCCATCGCCCGGAATATAGGTTTCCATGGCCGACGCAGTGCTCACGTGATTACGAGATTCAGTCTCGATGCGCAGCATCGGCCGCCGCGGCTGAGGCACGGTCGCGACGGCTTATGTGACTACAACTCGCATTGCTGGATGCGCTAATGCATCGAGCATATATATCACATATGATATGTACATATCACAGGTGGTATGACATCTTATGATGGACCAGAGCCTTCTCGTTATACTGGCTAGGCGCGGAAGAATCGACATCGTCCGGACGCTTAAGTCCTTTCCGGACAGGGACTTCAGCATAAACGAGCTGTCGAGAGCGTCGGGAGTCCCCACGATGACGGCCTGGAGGGCTGTCAACGAGCTCAAGGGGGCGAAAATCATCAAAGTGAGGAGGGTCGGAAACGTGCGATCCGTCAGAATCACGTCGGATGCCTCTAAGTTGAAGGTCCTCAGGCTCGTGGAGGAGACCGACCCCCAGAAGGCCAGTGCCAGGAGGTTCGCCAAACGAGTATCCGAGAACGATTGGGCCACCGAATGCAGGCTCTTTGGATCGATCGGCAGGGGAGAGCACATTCCTGGCGAGGAGGTGGACATCGCCGTTGTGTACGATGAGGACCTCGCGACGGAAGACACCGTCAAAGAGGCGGTTGGGCTGATAGCCGAGCAGCTCCACAAGGAGACGAACATCACCGTAGTGCCGTTATGCATATCGACGAAGGATATGGCTAGGAGGGGAGGCCTGGCGACCGAGCTGAGGGACAAGGAAACCGTGTGGGCCAGGAAGAGATGAGCGATGGCCGAGCCCTGACCAAGGCGCTAGTCGCAACCGATTGCGGCGATTAGCCTCGCAGAAAGTCTACCGGGACCTTACACTCGAGAAATGCTCGTACACAAGCCTGGCGATCCTGGCCTCGGCCTGGATGGCCTTCTGCTTCTGGCCGTCCTGAATGTTCTTGAAGAAGCAGCAGAGGACCACGTGTGAAGTAGTAGAGACGTAGATGACACCAGCATTGGCGACCGAGCAGGCGGTGTCTCCCGATTTCAGAGCGACGGGTATCTCTGGCGATAGCAGGCATGACATCGAGGTGGCGCTCTCCTGCCTCATGAGAAGCGAGAGTATTGTCTCGCTCGATTCCGGTGAGACCACCTCATGCTTGACAATCTTCTCGAGGAATATGCCGATCTCACCTGGGGAGCCGACGTTGTCGAAGACCTCGTCGTAGATGCGCTGAGTCTTCATGCGCTTCTGGGCCTTCATGCCGTACAAGCTCTCATACTTCTTCCTGAACTCTTCGATCGTGAGATTCGCAGCCTCGCGCTCAGTCTCGTTCAGCGCCTTCATCCGCTCCATGTCCGAGAGGCCCTTCCAGCGTCGAGCAGCGTCGGGGATAGTGAGGTCCTTATAAGGACCATACCCCATGGACATGAGGAAGCTCTCGCGGTATGGGATGTATATCGACGTCTTCGCAAGGCCCATCTCGCGGATGAGCATGTTCACGCGCTGGATGCCTATCCGCTTCCAGAGCATCTCCGAGGCGGTGTTGTCCGTCGCTATGATCATCAGAGCGAGGAGGTCCCTGATCGTCGGTTTCAATCCGGGCTGAAGGAATTGAAGCAGTCCCTCGCCAATGCAGTAATGGCGCGTTTCAAGCTCTATCCTCTCATCGAGGGATAGCATGCCGGCATCCGCCTGACGAAACGTCTCGACGACCACACCTAGCTTGAAGACACTGCCCAAAGGGAATATCTTGTCGGCTTCGATAGCTATCGACTTCTCGGATTCGATGTGCTTCATGTAGAAGCCCATCTGTCCGTCGACCTCTTTCGAGATCTTCACGATCTCCGACCTCAGCTTCGTGAGTTCGGAGGATGTTGCTTTGCGCTTCTGCTTCTCGGGTGTCAATGCCAAACCTCTCAGTCTCTGACGATGCACAAGCAGGCTCGCGGATATGGCGACGCGCTACAGGATTGCCTCAAAAGCATCGGGATGACACTATTTGAGCGCTTCGCTGCAACACGTCACATGCCGAGAACGGCCATTCCCTTCAAGGAAGGGTTGCCAGGCCGATGCGGTCGCCCCCTCGATAACAGTGTTCAAGCGTTAAGGTTATGGGGGAAAGGGGGGGACAGAGACCGGAAGAGGGCACATAGGGCCTTTGGGGGGATTGGGGGAGGAGGTTACTGCTTCATGTGGCCCTTTCTGGAAAAAGGTGTCGGCCTTCTTCCAGTCTCCGACCGGGAGAGTGTCTTGCGGAGTTCATATACGTGTTCACCTGGAAATCAGCGGTGATAACATCATTCCGCAGGCAGGGAGCATGGGCTGGTAAAGCTTTATCCGACTGAGCCAGAATACTAGAAAGGCTATGCCCGCTCGTACCGAACGCCCAATCCAATCCCGGATAAAAGGCGTCATCTTCGACCTCGACGACACGCTAGTGCTGTCCACCGTAGACTATGTCCGGTTCAAGAATCTCATAATAGAGCGAATCGCACTTAAGGGAGAGGACACGGACGGCTACAGCCCCGATGATGGGATCATCTCACTAATAACGAGGTTTCGTGACCGTATGGAAGACAAGGGGCGGTCTCCGCCCGAGGTGGAGATCATCCTTCGAGAGTTCGACCAGATAATGGACGATGTCGAACTCGAGCGCGTCGACGAGACTCAGGCCATTCACGGCGCCCGGGAACTGCTCGCGTTGCTGCGCGACAGAGCCGTCAGAGTGGGCGTCCTCACGAGGGGTTGCGAGAGATATGCGCGTCACGTCCTGCAAATTACTGACATGCTGGACCTTGTGGACGCGATTGAGTGCAGGAACTCGAATGTGCCTCCCAAGCCCAGCCCTGAACCGTACTGGCGATTGGCCGCTAGGCTGGGACTCCAGCCCGAGGAGACCGTTTTCGTCGGCGACCACCTCATCGACGCGATATGCGCGCGCAGCGCAGGCGTCCCGTTCATCGGAGTGCGCACCGGCGATTTGACCGAACAGCAGCTTCGGGATGCTGGCAGCGCGGAAGTATTCCCGAGTGTTGCCGAAATGGTGCCATGGTTCGATGAGGCTTTGCGGAGGGTGAATTGAACGAAAAACATTCATTCCAACCGCGGAAACTGCGGATTGGCATCCTAAAAACGCCTATCTGTGCCCCGCATTCAGGACCCTGATTTCGGCGTCCTGCTGGCCGAGCAAAGGCTCCTCCTGCAGCTCGATGTCGGATGATCTCGGCACGACCACCTCAAGATTCCTCTCCAAGAGGGCGAGCTCCCTCTCCGATAGGGTTCGCGGATCGACAGGGACGATGAGGGACGAGTCGTTCGTCATTACGATGTCTCTCAGCTGGTTCATGAACTGAAGCATGCGGTCGTAGGTGTTCAGAGATATGAGATACTCGAGGCCATCGATGATGACTATAGTTTTGCCATGACCCTCGACAAAAGACCTCAACTGGCTCATGAGTATGCCAATCGCAGTGGGATTGATCCTTCCGTCGCCCACGAGGTTGGTCATCCAGACGACTCTGCTGTTGCCGACATTCCGGTCGTTCAAGAGCCTCTTGGGCAGTTCTCTGGTTACGACCATCCCACAGCAGCCGGAAGACAAGCCATGCTCGAACAAGTCGAAACTGATCTTGGGGCGCCTTTCCTCCACGAGATAGACGTTCCCAGGCTTGAGCTCGCCATTCAGCGAGATGCCTGAAGCATCAGCTGATTCCACTAACGCATCCCATCCTTGCTGGGACTATATGGGCCAAGTTTTATATAAGATTGTTGATGCCAGCATTGCGCATCGAGAAGAACTCCGGCTCCGTGACCAGTGGACCTCACAGTCTGTCGCACAGAACCCTAAGCCCATCAGCTCCCACGGTGCCGTACCTGCAGGCCAAGCAGTCGTTGACGGTAGCCGACGCCCGCATGCCAAAATAGCACGGCGTCGAGAAGAACTTGGTCTCGCCGACGCAGAGGACCCTGGACCTGCCATCGACGACGCTGCCGTTTGGGCACCTTTGGCAATCAGCAGCGCTCACCTGGCGCGATTCCTCCAGATCGCATCGCGTCAGGAACAACTTGTGAATCTTTGGATTCATTCCATTACCGATTGATACGTGAATCGTTGCCGAGGTTGATATCGGTTTCGAGAGCCAAGCTCTGGGCTCCCGTATCACGATACTGACTGTACTCTGGGGGAGTGTCTTCGAACGGCGAGCCAGTGCCCAGGATACGCGCCCGTAATCAGTAGTCTCCGAAAGCTTTTATGACAGGTATTCCGTTCACTGGTGGGCGCTGGATGCACTCGCTCCGCCCTAGACCGGAGTAATGTGCGAGGTATTGAACATGCCTGAAAAAACTCAGATAAAGACGGACGCGCTCCTGAACGAGCTGCTCGATGGTGTTTTCGTCTGCGGGAAATCCGGGGAGCTCGTCTACACCAACCCAGCGATGGAGACGATGCTGGGATACTCTGAGGGGCGAATCAAGGAGAAGAACTTCGCAAAGGACATCGTCGACCGGGAGCTGGAATGGCATGCGCTCACTTCTCTCATGGACCAGGGAAGCCCGATCATGGATTACGAGGTCAAATTCAGACGCGCGGATGGCAGCAGATCCGTCATGTCGGTCTCGGCCACGTTCTTCAGGGACGACAGTGGGAGACCGTTCGGAATCGCAGGTGTCGTAAGGGACATATCCACGAGGAAGGGCGTCGAGAACGACCTGCGGGAGAAGGCGTACAGGATGGACATCGTCAACCGAATAGCGAGGACCGCCGGCACCAGCAAGGACGTTCAGAACATCCTGAAGGGACTGGGAGACGACCTTCGAAAGCTCGTTCCGTTTGAGCGACTCAGCCTCGGCGCCACCGAGGAAAAGGGACGACACGTAGACTTGCTCGTTCCCAACCCTGAGGATCGAGAGAGGGGCAAATTCGTCGGCAAGGCGGCCTTCGAGGGCAGTGTTGTCGAGAAGCTCAAGTACGACAAGAACGCGGTGATAGTCGAGAAGGATCTGTCAAGAAAGCCGTACTCTGAGTTCACGCTCATGGACGTCTCCGATATGCAATCCTTCCTGGCTGTGCCGCTGAAAAGCAGGGGCAGAATCATAGGTTCGCTGAACTTAGCGCATTCGAGGCAGGGGGAGTACAGCTGGGAGGGCGCCGAGGTCCTGCAGGTGGTCGCGGACCAGCTGGCAGGGATCATCGACAGCATGATGCTCTTGAGCTCGCTCGAGGAGAAGGTCAAGCTGCACGAGTCTCTCCTGGAATCAGGTATACAGCTGCAGAAGGCGGTCACGACGCAGGAGATATACGGTGCGATAGCATCACATCTCCGGGATATCGTACCCTACAAGGACCTGTCATTCTACATGGTCGACAGGCAGAACAAGGTGATCTACCCGGTGTACGCAGTGGGCGGATACACCGACGCCATAATGGACTGCATCGGTGGACTTGACGAGGGCATAGTCGGCCACGTCGCGAGGACGGGAAAGGCCGAGTTCGTGGACGATGTGGATGATGATCCCAGGAGCGAGCAGATTCCAGGCCTCCCGGCGGAGCACAACTCCATGCTGGCCATACCGCTTGCGGGAATCGACGGCGTCGTGAGCGTGCTCGAGATATACCGGGACAGAGGACAAGTGTTCTCGATGAGTGACCTCGAGGCGGGCCTGCTGTTCGCGCAGCAGGCGTCCGTCGCCCTGTTGAACGCCCAGGTGGTCTCGAAGCTCCAGGATGCGAAGAAGGAGATCGAGCTCCTGAACGACCTCATGTTCCACGACATCAGCAACTACAACTTCGCCACGATGAATTACCTGGAGAACGTCGTTGAGGCCGGGAGGCTTTCGACCGCAGATCGGGCCACCCTTGGGAAGGCGCTCAAGCTCATGAGGCAGAACTCGAACCTCATCGAGAACGTGAAGAAGCTTACCAAAATCGGCGGCATGGACCCGAACGAGTTCAACCAGGTCGACCTATGCGAAGTGCTTGCGAAGGTGACCTCAGGGCTTGCGCATTCTTCGCCTGACAAGGTCATAAGCTTCAAGCTGGACCTCCCTGAATCGGGAGCCACCGTCATGGCCAATTCGCTCCTGGAAGAGCTCTACGTGAACCTCATATCCAACGCCATCAAGTACGATCCCCACGAAGAGGTCGAGATAGACATTGCGTGCTCAAAGGTGCTGAGCGAAGGACAGGTGTTCTGGAGAACCGCGATATCGGACCGTGGACAAGGGATACCAGACGACAAGAAGGCAATCCTGTTCCAGAAGTATGTAAGGCTCAAACCGGACTCCGCCGTCTCTGGCACGGGGCTTGGTCTGTCGATCGCCAGGGCGTTGACGGACAAATTCAACGGGCGCGTGTGGGTCGAGGACAGGGTCCCTGGCAGGAGCGATCAGGGGGCCAAGTTCTGTTTCGAACTGCCAGCTGCTAAGCGCGCCTCGAAATAGGCGAAACCGCTAAACAATCGGAGGCTTCTCCCCGTTGAGCATGGTCAACGTGAACTTCATTTCGAACAGGGACCCTCCGTCCGTCTCAGTCGTGGGATGCAAAAGCTATGACCCCGGAACGGTGGCGGAATCGATAGGGAAAGCAGTAGACTCGTTGGGGGGGATGGCAGCCTTTGTCTCCGAAGGGGAGAGGATCCTGCTCAAACCCAACATGCTGATACCTCGCAAGCCTGAGGACGCGGTAACCACGCACCCCGAAGCCCTCAGAGCGGTCATCAGGCTTGTGAAGGAGGCTGGCGCGCATCCAATCGTCGGAGACTCGCCGGCAGGCAGATCCACGAAGCGCATCCTCAATCATCTCGCAGACAGGACGGGAATCGCGCAGGTGTGCAGAGAGGAGGGAGTCGCCTTCGCGCTCTTCACAGAAGGGAGAAGTGTAGCGTTTCCCGATGGGAGGGTGGCGAAATCGTTCGATCTGACTACTGTGATCGACGACGTGGATGGAATCATATCGGTGGCAAAGCTCAAGACGCACTCATACACCAGGTACACGGGAGCGGTCAAGAACCTTTTCGGCCTTGTGTACGGTCTAAAGAAGGCCGAGTACCACATGCGAATGAAAGACCCTGAGGCTTTCTCCAATATGCTTGTTGATCTGGCGGAATGCGCAAAACCCAGGCTCACCGTAATGGACGGAGTCGTAGGCATGGATGGCGACGGTCCCTCGGCTGGAAGGGTCAGGCGCGTGGGCGTGATTCTCGCATCAGCCAACCCTCATGCGCTTGACTTCGTCGCGTTGAAGGCTGTCGGCGTTGCAGACCCTGAAGAAGTCTGGACAGTTGCTGCTGCAATGCGTCGCGGATTGATACCCGAGGCTGGAGATAAGAACGGCATCTCCATAGTGGGGGACAATCTGGCAGGTCTTTCCATTGCCCCGTTCAAGATGCCGCCTCGATTGAGGGTCTTCAGCGCGATTCCGAACACGATCGGTAGCATCGTAGCAGAGGCAGCGACGAGGAAGCCCGTGTTTCGCGCGGACGAATGCGTGATATGCGGAGCATGCGTGGATGCGTGCCCTGCGGAGGCGCTATCCATTGGCGACAGTGACAGCGCAAGGATTGTCATAGACCGTAGCCTCTGCATACGCTGCTATTGTTGCCAGGAGGTATGCCCCGAGAAAGCCGTCGTGCTGAGGCGAATGCCGGCGCGATCACTCGGCAGAGCCTTCATGGCGAGGGTTAGAAGGAAGGATCGGAGCGGCTGATGAGAGTAGCATCGTGAAATCCACCCTAAAGTGTAGAAACTGAGATAAAGGAAGAGGTTTGTCGAAAGGGTTTCTGTGCCATTCTCGCGAGCACTACGGGTCGTATCTGCGCCTTGCCCCGACCACCAGCGCCGCAATCAACATCATGACGGCGCTGATGACCGCTGCAAGAGAAGCGATCTCGGCCGTCACGGATGTCGCGGCTGTAGTCTGCGGCGTTGTTGTCGGGACCGGTTCCTCGAGCGGGATCACGCTCGGCATAACCGCACTGCTCGCCGCCATCGTGGGCAACGCCACGTTGAACTCTATCCACGGAGCACCGCTCAACAGGAGGTCTCCATCAACCGGATGCGGGTTTGCCGGCTCCCACGGACCAGATATGAACAGGGTCTTGTTTTCAGTATAGAGATCATAACCGGCCGCGTCGCTGAGGTCAGCGACGCCAAAGCTGATCTCGCCCGTGTACTTCAGCGGATCATACGCGGAGAAGTCGTTGCGTTTGAACACATCGTCTACTGCGGTCGAGATGACCGGTTGTGCATAGTAGCCAGGGACCGGGTCTGTAGGCAGCTCGATTATGAGCCTTGCATACTCTGGCAAGGTGAACTGTATTGGCGTGTACTCATATGGCGCCTCAGTCCCGTAGTAGGGATCGCCGCAGTTCAAGCTCTCGTAGGTCATGCTTGCGTAGGGCGTGTAGGCAGACGTATGGCCCATCTTCTCCATGTAATCAAGGTGAGTTGGCGCCCAGGCCCAGGCGCAAGGCGCGCCATCCGCCGGTGCGCTTTCGTTCTGTCTTACACTCTTCATATTCCACTGAATCACCGCATCGAACGACGCGTTGACAGCCGTTCCTGTATACTCCAGCGTCAGCGAGACATCTTCCATGTATGCCTGGTGGACGGAGAGCTCCGATGCAGCCAGCCACCTCGTCAGCAAAGCCTCATAGCCCCACGTGACGTGGCCCATGCGAAGAGTGACCTCGTCAGCGTCTCCATCAAGCTCCATCAATGGCCCGCCCAACATGTCCATGTATGAATAGTCGTAGCCACAGAATATGTCATACACATTGTTGCCCTGGTCCAGTATCCACGCGGCCCAGTCGGCCCTGTAGTCGTCGCGGTTGGCGGTCCACCATTCCGCTGGCGTCTGGTCGGTGGGCATGCCAAGCCACTCCAAAGCAGCGGCACGGTTCATCGTCACGTTGATCAGCGCTCCGGAGAACCAGCCGTCGTCAGAG
>JAOTTD010000046.1 GCA_029864565.1 Thermoplasmata archaeon
ACCGTGGGAAATACCAGCATTTCAGGAATCGAGTTTCCCACGGCCTTCTGTAGGTGCGGGACGTAGTCGAAGTCTAGCAGATGCCTCGCTATGTCGTATCCCGCCTCAGGATTCTCACGTAGAAAATCGGGGAAGTGCTCGCGTATCACTTCGGCCAACGCATCGATTTCTGGAACCGAATATTCCACGGTCGATGAAGCGTACACATCGTGGGAAATCCACCCTGCAGCGCTCTGCGTCTTCTGAAGCCGCTTGTAGACCTTCGCCGGACGGCCGACTCTCCGCTCGCGCCCGAAATTGTCGGTCTCAACCTCTTGCTGCTCACGTTTGGATGTCACCAAGTCGAGCTTCTCCGCTTCGCGCAGATGATTGCAGATCGTGCCGGTAGCCAACTCGTATCCACTCTTCACGGTGAACATGGACGCCAATTCCTCCGGCGTGACGTACGCCTCGTCGGGCATTACCTCGAGCACCTCCAGGATGCGCTCCTTGACGCCCGAATACTGCCAGCGCTCGAGGCCAGCCCATACCGCAATGCCAGCTACGATGTCAGCGTGCGCAACCAGTAGCGTGTAGCCTTTGCCCTCGGCGTTGGGGATGCATGGCCTCGAGGGTATGAGACGGTTGGAGAGGGTGAACGCGGAGATGAGTCCAACTAGCATCGGCCTGTACCCTCGGGTCCGCGGTCGCTTCATCGTGATGAAGTTCGCGAATGGGTTCAGGACGATGTGGTTCCCGTTGCCTATGATTGCGTTCAGCTCATCTTTAGCCTTGATGATAACCACCGACTGAGCAGTTGTGGACGGCCCCTTCATCTCCTCCATCCGTTGAAAGTCCTGTACTAGCTGGTCTTGCCTGTCGCTCTCGTCCGTGTTGACCTTGAGAAACCGATTGAGGATTTGCTCAGCACCCCGGTTGTCGAGCATCATCGCCATGTTGGTCCACACGACTGGAAGACCGTCCACCGCACACTCAAGGTACTTCTTCCGTTCGCTCACCGTTTCCAGCGTCAGTCGGTTCGCGCCTCTGCTCGTCAGCGCCTTGACCTGGTTCTGCATCTCCTCACTCTGATCAGCGAACTCTTCGTACATGCGGATGGTGCCGTTCACGGCTGTCGGGTCGTCTTTGCACTTGTAGTAGATGGACTTCCCGCTTGCGGAGTTGACTATGTCGAACCTCCTGCCAAGCAGGTTCTCGCCTATGCGTCCCATTGCATACGATTTCCCTGTCTGCGATTCACCAGTCCCCATAACATGAACGCGCTGAGTGGGATGGAGGCCCGATGTGATGCCTGAGAGGCATAGCGTCAGTTTCATGAGTGGCTCACCTGCAACGAGAGCGTCACATCCTTTCATAATGCACCTCCAGTGTTCAGCCTTTCCGTAATGCTCCTCGTTCAGCGCCTCCATTTCCGAAGGGGGAACATGGCTCCGGGCATCATCAGTCACCAGGGCACCTCCTCGATAACCAGCTTCGATGTCCTGGTGGACTTCGAGAACACGATGTACAGGCCATACACCTTCGCGCTGTCGAGCCACATCTGAAAATCGTTCGGATAGCCTTTCAGCACCACACCGAATACGCGCTTGCCGAGGTCTCCACCGTCACCATACTGCTTGACTTCTTCCGAGTGCATCCCATCACCCCCGATTACGGCTCCTTATCCCCCGGTCTTCGACGGAGAGAAGCGCGGACTGCGGCCTCGCCCGACTGTTCGTATGTAGGGGGGTCCGTTTTCGTTCGCGCTCCTATCTTCTGCGCCACCCTGCGCACATCCTCGGGCATGACTACGAGGTTCGCAAAGTGCTGCCGGACCTCCAAGATAATCTGCTTGAGCTCCTCCATCGATGCGCCGTAACCCTTGGCGGCCTTGATTCGCAGGACCACCATGTGCCGGAAGACCATTTCGAGCGCGACCTCAAGCGTGGAACAATAGGACAGTTCCTTACCGCCCCCGTCGCCTGGCTTTCTGACGACATATGAGATGCCGTCCCAAAAGATCGTGAAGCCCTCCGTTTGGAGGACCACGGGATGTGCGTTGCTCGTCATCCGGTTTCACCTCCATAATCGGCCTCCTTTCGCGGCTTCGCATAGATTCGAACCGAGCCGTTGTAGACGATCTCGACCTCTTGGCCTGATACTACTCCCATACCTCGCGTCCAGTCCTTTGGCAGCACGATTGCGAGGCTCCGGTGTAGTCGGAATACTTTCGCCGTTCTCCGGTTCATAAGAGAGTATTAATGCGGTTATGTACCATTACCCTAGATGTAAACTCCTGCCAATGATTGAGACGCAGGCCAGTAGTGGGGCTACATACATGAGTCAAATGAAACGAAAGGTAAAGTATCGAAGCTTGCCTGCCGATTTGGATCGGGATGAAGCATTGAATAGAATCTGGAACAAGGTGCTGGAGTCATCTGAGGCGCTTCGGCTCAATCTCGAGGCACCGGATGGAGAGAGAGTCATTGGGCATCTATTCAAATCATGGACCGATAAGCTGGTAGGACTTGATGACAGATGTCTCGGGCTGTACGCCAATGGTCTTCTTGAACATGATGGGAAGGGTTTCACATCGATATTCGAGGCCGAGAAGGACTGGATACGGTCAACACGAACTCTAGACCTGCACCTTGGCCATCTCATGTCTGTTGAGCTCGTCGGCAGAAGACCTTGGAGTGGTGGTCGAGGCAGTCGTGCCAAGTACTTCTTTCACATGCCGCCGATTCCAACGGCTAAGCTCACTCGTTTGGATAGGCGAATGGCAGCGGCAACAAGAGATGTTGGAATTGACGAGGAGCTGCTGGAGATCATGAAATTGGTGAATAGACCGTTGAATGATGCTACATACAGGATTCAGGCAAAAGAGTTGGCAGGAAGATTCTGGGCCTTGTACTTCTACATAGGCATATATCTGGCAGACTCTCTTGAGAGGTCTCTTCTACAGAAAGACGCCAAGAAAGCCGCAAATCTCTTTCGTCATGACATGGCTATGATGGACTACAAGCTCATAGGTGCTGCATATGCACTCCTCACGAAGAACCGGAAGATTTCGAAACAGGCAACACCGCTCTTTCGCGAATATGTGAGAGAGATGGCAAGATTGTCTGGATTGATGCAATGACTTGGCATCTTCCACTTCTGGGCGAAAAGTCTCAAAGTCGCAAGTCTCACGACCCTTCTGTATAGTAATTATTAACTGAGCACGGTCCTTGGGCATGATTCCTTGCGGTGTGCGCTGTGCGCGTACCTGTAATAGTATTACTATTAGTTGGACTGGCTTGGTTCTGGTCTGGGCGGAAGGGACGCTAGTCGGCCATGCTCAATCATATGTGCCAGACAATCACATGGCACATGTCCTCGAGGACCGGCGATACTGAAGACGGTCTAGAGCCCATAGCCAGACACGCCGGCGGCACCAGAGACGAAATTTCCACTTTCCACTTTCCACCGCGCCATAATACTAATGTTTACCAAGGGGGAGCCCCGCTCCAGAGAGAGAAATGTCCGGTGTCCGGTGTCCGGTGGTGCATACTATTACTATTTACCAAGGGGGAAGAGCGAATAGAGCTTCAGCTCTGAGAGAAGTCCTTAAGCCGCCGAGGGCGATTCAGGAATGAGGGAATGGTAATGGAGGTAAGAGACATCGATCTGAAAGAGATTCGCATTTCATCTCTCAATACTAGAAGGAACCTGGCGGCTGGAAGCGAAGAGGTTGACATCGACGACCTCGCCGATAGCATAAGAGAGAAGGGACTCTTGAGTCCGGTTACTGTAATCAAGAAATCTGACGATGAATTTGAGCTGATTGCAGGACAGAGACGCTATCTGGCATGCATGCGGCTTGGATGGAGAACCATTCCGGCAATTGTCAGAGAAGTCACAGACGATACTGATGCCACTGTCATATCGCTCATTGAGAATGTCCAGAGACAGGATATTGCCCCAATTGACAAGGCTAGAGCTTATTCCAGCATTTTGGGCAAATACGGGGAGTACGACAGAGTTGCCAAGGAGACAGGTGTTTCTGTCCAGACTATACGGAAGTATCTAAGCCTCCTCAAGCTTGACGATGCTATTCAGGACGAGCTGACAACGAAAGACGGGCCTATCGGTATTTCTGCCATGGCGAAGCTTGCTGAGACCTTTTCGAAAGAAGACCAGATGGAGGCCTGGACGAAGACGAAGGGTTTCAAGCAGCAAATCCAGCTGGATATCCTGAGGGGAAGTAATGGCGACATTGGCAGGCTTGATGAATTGGTCGATCAGGCCGTTGACGGGAAACTTGACAGACACATCTGCAAAGGGTTTGAAGATTGTCAGTTTATTCCGAAGGAACTCATAGGCAAGATTTGTGATGAGATTCAGAAACATGAGATGAACAGTGAAAAAAGGCCATAGGGGCGGAAGGGCATACGAGAAGAGGTTGAGAGGAATGGCGGTATTGTCAGCGAGATTCGCTAAGAAAATGCTGATTGTCGGAATACTGGCGGGTATTGCCCTTTTGATATATGGCGGCTCGACTATAATGGCAGGCTCGGGCGGGTATGCTGTGGCCTCGCTTCTACACTGGAAAATACTAGCAGGGGCGTGTAGCGCCTTCATTCTGCTGAACCTCGCAATCTACATCAGATATGATTGAGTCTTTCGGGGCCGTCCCGCCTTCCGATGCTGAGAACTAAGAAGGAATGAGTTTAACTCGGGTCAATTCCCCGCTGATTGGTTTCCCTGAGAAAAGGCCATAGGGGCGGAACGACATAGCCACGAAGGAAATGGCATGAAGTGCAAGAAGTGTTCAACGAAGTTTCGCAGAAGTGCCTGGTTTCCTGAGGAAGTTTGCCCCGAATGCGGATGGCGTTGGCCTTCTAGGAAGGTACTGTTGTTCGGCTTGGCTTTCTACCCCATAGGGCTATTGCTGATGCTCTTGATCTGGCTCATATGGGATTATTGGCTTGTGGCTGGAGTAATCATCTTTGGTTTTGGCGCACTGATTGAAGGGATACGGTATTCCCAAGCGACGGCGACGAGAAAGAGGATAGGCTATCAAGGGTGAACCCCCAATCAGCCTTCCGTCGAGAGAAAAGGCCATAGGGGCGGAGAGAAGACATTAAGCCATAGTGAGCGATTCGGAGACGATTGAGAGAAATGGCGATGTTCTGCCCCAAATGTGGACGCAACACCCCGCACGGAAGCGTTGCCTGTGCATATTGTGGAACTCGTGTCAGCCAGCCAGGGCAGGCAAAGAAACAAAGGAGGCTCACTTGCGTCAAGTGCGGCAAGTTCCTCCCACTTTCTGACTCCCTCATTGGCAAGAAGGACACCTGTAAAGAGTGCGAGGACAGACAGGCAAGAGAGCTTGCCTTTGAGCGCGACCGCGAAGAACGTAGAAGGGCGGCAGTAATGAGTGAGGTTATCGGCAGGCATCCCGAATTAAGACCGAAAGTGTTGCAGCAATTGGGTATAACGGATTTCAGTGGCAAGGTCTACGTAGATGCCGCCTCGCACGATAGGTTCTGCCAATGGGACAAATGCGTAACCCGAGCCAAGAATCTTGAACTAGCGAGAAGGTACGAAGACGCTGCAAAGGAATACGAGAGTCTGGCGATGTGGAAGGAAGCCGGAGAAATTCGGGAAAAGGCGTCGTCAAGGACCATCAAGCACGTGAATGTCGACCTGAATGACCTATTGGACCGTGTAAAAGATGGGGGCCTCGCGATCCAATATAAATGCAAAAACTGTGGCGCAAGCATATCTGTGGACGACACAACAAATGCGAATGGTTTGAAATTCTGCTCATATTGCGGGACGGCTACCGATACTGAGACTCTTACGACAATACTCAAGAACGCCCTGAAGTGACCCGCTGTAACAAGTGAGAAAAGGCCATAGGGGCGGAACGACAATCCATTCCGGGATAGTCAAACGGAAGATGGGCACAATGATCTGCGAGAACTGTCGCCTCCACCCTGATTGTGACATCGAGCCGCCAAAGGAGAATGAGACATGCCCCTACTATGAACCGAAGCAGAGGCTCAGGCTGACCTTCACTGAAGACGGGTGGAAGATGGGGGAAGTATGAGGATAAGCCGTTGTCGACGAGAAGAGGAATGGGTGTGGGCCTGGGAAAAGGCCACAGGGGCGGAAGGAAGCCCTTAAGCCGTTGACGACGATTGGGGCATGGTTCCAGGGGGATTGGCATGACAGATTCCGGTACTCTTCATGATGATGTGGAAAGAGACTTTGTGGCTCGTATGGATGATTGGATTGTAGAGTTAGGTAAAGCGTTCAGCCTTCTGGAGAGGACACGCGGCGACCCACATGAACCGCGGGCATCAAACCCTGATCCCAAGGTGGACGGCGCAATTGAGGCGGTCGAGAAAGTCAAGAAGTCTGTAGAAGCTTCGAAGGCCAATCTTGCTCTTGTAAACGACGTTCTGACAGTTAGAAAGACCAGCCTGGAACTCAAGGAAGTTGTAGTGAGATCGTGGCCGAGAAGAGCACTCAGCGAACGATTGGCTTACATTTCTTCTGCGTTGTTTCCGATTGGGGGTACGCCATTCATTCTAACCGGAGGAACAATCACACCCGCAGCAGGCCTAACGGCAATCATCGTTTGGGTCGTTGCCACGGCTCTGATGATTGGGTCCCTTGCCCATATCTATCTGGATGACCGGGAGAAATGGAGCTACTTCAAGAGGGAATTCGAGGTGGCGACAGCGAAGGATGCCACAAATCCATAGGGAATGAAAAGGGAAGAGGTTTGGGCGCTGTTTCTCATGTCCTTCCGGCGATGCGTAGTTATCTGCTAAATGTTCCTTGCTCGATGAGCCAGTCCTGAGAGTCAGCCCAAATCCGGTTGGGCCCACTTATAGCCACTGGCTCGGCCAGCGAAGGTACAATTTTTGCGGTTTTTTGCGACTGGCTACGCAGATTTCGCACGGCTTCGAAGGCCTTGGTTTGGTCGCTCAGATTGACCCCGATGTACCGCAGGGTCATCTCCGTAGATTCATGCCCCATGATAGAGGCAATGGTCTCTATCGGAACGCGCCTTCAAGATCACCGATTACCGAAATCGTCACTTTGGACGGATGGTTTCTGTCGTGCAGGATCCTCTGCTTGGCAATCTCGGTTCGGGTTCCGGAACGCGGGTCTTCGCCGGTGTTCAGATTTCTGCTATATCGGTTGAAGTCGCTGCTGGTGACCTCCGCTCTGATACGGTGCTGTTCCTTGACCACATAGCTCGTCGCTCTCAGGCCAATCGTATACTCTTGAATGGCACCCTTAGGTACTTGCGACGCCTTCCTATCCGATTGACGATAGGAAGCCCTGACGACGCCTTCCTGGATCATCTGCGCGTATCCGTCAGGGAAGACATCTACGACGGCCACCATGAAGTCCGTGTCCTCAGCCGATGTGGAGGCGAATAGGGTGGCGGTGATCGGGCCAGTTAGCTCCAAATCTCGCCTCAAACGGGGTGTCGAGTAGACGAGGACGTCGTTCCGCTTCTCCACTGAGCGCCTGTCGTGCTGGCACATTGCGACATTCCACATATCACTCTCGAGCGACCACGTCGCCGGGCACTTTGGATCGTACGTGTACTCATCCGCAGATTCTCCCTCTGGCGAGTCGGTGGAAAGGGTTCCGTCCCCGTCGAGACTGTTCGCCTTTCCCGAGCTGTGCAGGTACATGTCTGTAGGCCTGATGCTCTTCGGCGGCCACACGTCACTCGTCCTCCATGAGTTCTCGCCGATGGTGAAGTACTTTATGCGAGGGCTGCTTCCGAACCCGTTGTCAGTCCCCTTGAGCCAATGGTCGAAGAAGTCTCTCGACGCGGCGTACAGCCTGTCGGGTTCGGGGGGACCAAGGTTCACCCGGCCGGCCCTCCGAACCGCATTAGTGTTCGATGAATGGTCGTTCGGCCCGATGACGAGCCATTGTCTCGATGCGGCATCCCTGTTCGAGGCGGCATTCGCGCGCTCCCAATCGCCAAGGGTGCCATCGAGAAACACGTCGAGCCATCCACCCGTGTGCAGGACAGGTATGGCGATGTCCCTAATCCTGCAGGAGAGGTCAATCCTATCCCAGTACGAGTCCCTCCTTGGATGCGACAGCCACTGCTTGTAGTGGCTGCTTCGCAGCCCGGCCGAATCGCCCAGGGACTCCAGCGGAAGAGTCCAGTAGTCGAGTCTATGCGAGTTCTGGTACTTGCGGGACTCCTCAGCGATGAGCCATGAGCCCGCGGTCTCGATGCAGAACGCACCGTTCCTGTACG
Source organism: Thermoplasmata archaeon (assembly GCA_029864565.1). Taxonomy (GTDB): domain Archaea; phylum Thermoplasmatota; class Thermoplasmata; order UBA10834; family UBA10834; genus UBA10834. The sequence continues at coordinate 8,270 of JAOTTD010000046.1, forward strand.
CCCATATCCCGTAGACGTCCGTGGCGGTCATGCCGGGCGATATGCATTTCAGGCTCGGATGGCCCGACAAGCCGGCGGCCCAGCAGGTGTATCCCAAGTACGACTCCCCGATGGCGCCTATGTTGCCGTCGCACCAAGGCTGCTTGGATATCCACTCGATGGTATCGTAGCCGTCGTCGACCTCGTTGACGAACGGCTTCCACACACCATTCGACTTGAACTTGCCTCTTACATCCTGCACGACGAACGCGTAGCCCCTTCTCGCCCAGAACCTGCCGTAGACAGGGCTCCATGAACCATACTCGCTCTTGCCGTAAGGCAACCGGGTGAGTATCGTCGGATATTTCCCTTCGGGCTTCGGCATGTATACGTCCGCGTAGAGGCGGACACCGTCCCTCATAGGGACGGTGATGTTCCTGCGAACCGATATCGGCCCATGGGAATCGTCATCGCCGGCGTCAATCGACTGGAGAGGCATCAGCAGATGCTTCCTCGCTTTGGAGGTGATAGACTCGCCGATAGACCTCAAATCCGCCCGCAACAATCGCAGAGAGCCCATTGCGCAGCCCCACCAAGCTTGGACCGGTATCGCTGCAATGATATAATGCGTCTTTGGACCAGGCCAACGGGCCGAGCCTGGACTTGAAGTCGCCGGAGACTGCCTCTCGCAACAGGCTCAGAATATGTCAACACTTCTCGTGAGAATGTCGTACTGCACAGTCAAGCCATCGGACCCGGACCGGAAGCTCAGGAAGAAGGCGGGATGATTGAAACAGAAGCAAGGGGTTTGGTGAGGGGCCGAAACTCCTCCTTTTCGTTACCCTTCCCGAGATGCCTTTCTGGAAGGTTGATGCACCTTTTCCGACCGAGCCAGTCGAAAATGTGGGCAGAAATCCCCTTCGGTCCACTCACATGAGAAAAGGCCATAGATATGGAAAAATGAAAGGGGTTTGGGACATTCTCCCTGGATTTCAATTACCGCTGATTGAAAAAGAGCCAGTAGAGCTGGAGTGGGCCCAACCGGATTCGAACCGGTGATTTTCTGCATGTCAAGCAGATGTCATAACCACTAG
>JAOTTD010000025.1 GCA_029864565.1 Thermoplasmata archaeon
ACAGCAAGACCCTCCCCGATGGGTGCATGTCCATCCCGAGGTCATGGCCGCTTCTCGGGGGCATGTGATGCGTCACTGGTACGTACGGTTCGAGACGGATGTACCGGGTGTCGAGACCGACGAAGAAATGGGTCATGACGGTGTTGCCGGACACAGACGCGCCCACGATATCGAACGCCGTGAGCTCTCCCAGTTTCTTGGATGCGGTTTTGAGCAGGTCGGCGATAACCGAGTTGACAGTTCTCTGAGCAAGCGCTGTCAGCTCCTCGACTCCTTCATCCTCGCTGAACATCATTCGCGCAATGATGTCCTCGCCCTTGGATATCTGTCGGTTGTACTCCGAAGCGGTCGCGAGCACCTCGCCCGTCAGCAGGTTGACGAGTTGGCCGACGACGGTGGTCGTCCCGATATCGACCGCTAGGCCAAGCAAGCGTCCTCGTTGGTCTCCCGCCTCCAGTCGGACAATCTCCGGCGGGGGCTCCAACCTCGAGATTGTGGTCGTGACCTTCCAGTCGCCTTCTCTGGCGATGCGTGGCAGCCTGCGGAGAGTCTCTATGGGCATCGTGAGCTCCTTGTCACTCATCGCTCGTATTAGTCGCTCGAGGTCGGCGGTGTTATCGAACAGCGTCGCCTTGGGCATCTCCAAGAAGGTCTTCCATAACCACGGGGATAGCTCGGGGACTTCGCGTTCGACCGACCGCACCAGTATCTGATGCTTCCGTATCCTCGACCTCGGCAGGATCTCGACCTCGAGGCTACCCTCGACGGTGGCCTCGCAGGCAAGCACGATGCCCGCATCGACCTCCGCACGGGACAACGAGTCCTGACGGCCCGGGAGGAACTCGCCCTTTAACCTGACTTTGCACCTGCCGCACTTGCCCTCGCCGCCACAGACGGCGTCTATGGCGATGCCGGCAGCACTGCAGGCCTCGAGGATGGTGGAGCCTCTCGCTAACGTTGCTGCAACGCCATCGGGCGAGAAGCGGACTTCGCACTGGTCTACGCTGTTTCCAGCCATCCGAAACCAATCTGGTACGAACTACGAGCATTAGTATAAAATGTTGTATGGCGGCGTTACTGCCACGCGGGCCGAATGATTGATATTTGACTAAGGGGGTACAGCCCTGCAGGTTTGCTAGCGGAGGTTTGCATTTGATTGTTGTAGGGGAGAGAATCAACGGACAATTTCCTCAAGTGTCCAAGGCCATAGACGCTCATGACTCGAAGTATATACAGGATCTCGCGCAGGAGCAGGTATCCGGGGGAGCGCACGTACTGGATATCAACACTGGTCCAGGAAGGGACGACGGCCCCGAGGCCGTCACGTGGCTCGTGAAGACGGTGCAGGACGCGGTCGACGTAAGGCTATGCATCGACTCCCCAGGGCTGAAGGTACAGACCGCCGGCCTGGCGGCGTGCAACAAGGAGCCGATGATCAACTCTACGACCGCGGAGCAGAAGCGCATGGAGAAGTTCTTCCCGCTCGCAAAGGAGCACAACGCGGAGATAGTGTGCCTCACGATAGACGAGAAGGGCATCCCGAACTCGACGGAAGGCAGGACCGAGCTGGCCATGCTGCTCCTCGCGACTGCCATGGACCAGGGCATCTCGCCGGAGAAGGTATTCCTCGACCCCGTCGTGCTGCCGATAGCTGCGGCGCAGAACCAGCTGCTAGGCGTGTGCGACGCCATAACATCGTTTCGTATGCTGAACACGCCCTCGCCAAAGACCATCGTGGGCCTAAGCAATGTATCTAGCGGGGCGGAGGAGCGCCCCCTGCTGAACAGGACCTACCTCGCGATGCTTCTGGGCAGGGGCTTGGACGCTGCGATCGTCGATCCTAACGACATCGACCTCATGAGAGCCGTGAAGGCGGCCGAAGTGCTGATGAACCGGAAGCTGTACGCTCCGTCCTTTCTAAGAGCATGATCGACCGCCTGCGGACCGGTGGAAAGCAATCCCATCATGAGGCGTTGGAGCGTGCCTGGGACGAAGTCTCAGAAATAGACTCCGAGGTGCTCGCGAGCGATTTGGGCCGTCCGGGCGACGGGACAGACGGGAAGGTGCGCCTGAGCCTGCTCGGTGACCCTCTGGTTGTGGATGTTGACGGCAGGACGATCAGGTACGACCGTGAGGGCGGGGCCGACCTATCGCGATACCTGCAGGTGCTGGTGCTACATTTTCTCTCAGGCGTCGGGAAGTCGCCGCTGACAAACCGTCTGATGTCCTTCAGGGAGCTCGAGGGGGGAGCGCTGTACTATCCCGCCTTCAAGGCGAGAGCGATCGACCCGCTGGTGAAGGCGTTCGGTTATAAGCCAGAGCTGCTCAAGAGGGTCGCCAACTCGCTCGGGGCTGAGCCCCTGAGCATAGGCCATGTCTCATTCCGTCTGCACTTCTTCGAGAAGATGCCAGTCGCAGTCGTGCTTTGGCTTGGCGACGTCGAGGTGTCCGCCTCAGCGAGCATCCTGTTCGATGCGAGCGCTGGCAAGATGCTGGCAACGGAGGATCTGACCGTCGTCGGCGGCATGACGTCGAGGACTCTGATTAAGAACTCTCAGCAATGAGCATGCCCGGCAGAAAACCTAATACCTCTCGCGCGTGCTACGGCTGTGTGAAAGCTCGATGCGGGGGAAGCGAAGATGAGGGTGAGTGGCAGGGCGCCCAAGATCACCGGCGCGCTCTTAATGACGGTCTGTGTCATGGTCTTGGCAATCGCGCCTTCGCAGTCTGCGGGGAGCGTTCATGAAGAGCTGAAGTTCGCGTTGCTGGTCGGAGTTTCGGATTACGATCCAGTCTGCACTTATGGGGATTTGAAGTACTCCCATAAGGACGCTATTGACATGTACGATCTGCTCGTGAACGAGAATGGCTGGAACCCTTCGAACGTGATCCTCCTTTACAACGAATCAGCCACTGCGGAGAACATATTAGATGGGATATCATGGTTGAGCGCCATGTGCAACAGCTGCCCCCGTAGTACAGCACTGATATTCTTCTCGGGCCACGGGAGCTTCTTCTGCGACAACAAGGCGGTACGCAACTGGGATGAGCCGGTCGACGAGTGCATCGTCCCCCATGACGGAGACTCGCAATGGATTCAGAACATCATCTTCGACGATGTCATGAGGGAACAGCTTTCATCGTTCGGGTCCGCAAGGACGATACTCATCCTCGATGCGTGCTACTCGGGCGGATTCATCGAGGACGTAGGAGCTGAGGGAAGGTTGATCCTCACGTCTTGTGGCGAACGGGAGATGTGCTGGGAGGGAGTTGAGACCGGCAAGGTCCGGATACAGAACGGGGTATTCACCTACTGCCTCCTGGAGGCGTTCAGAGGGGCAGGTGACATGGACGGTGATGGCAAGGTGTCCGTCGAGGAGGCCGGAAGTTACGCAATGGACCGTGTCAGGGATTTCACTCCCGACGTACAGCCAGAGATGTTCGACGGTGTGAAAGGAGAAGCGTACATCTGAAGGTCAACGACATAATTCGTCATCGCGAGTGAGGATTCGTGGAGTGTCCCACTCCTCGCGGGCGATCCCGAACAGGAAGCCATCCACCCAAGCGCCCCTCTGGTTCCAGAGAGCTTTTCTTAGAGCTCCCTCTTGAACCCCGATCTCTCCAACGCCTTCGAGCTGAAGGCATTATCAGTATCCACCACGGCCTGTATCCTGCCGATGTATCGGGTCAGAAAGAGGTAATCAGTGAGGATGGCCGCGGCCTCCTATGCAAACCCACGGTTCCTTTCGGGATGGTCGATGGCCAAGCCTGTATGATAATTCCAGAACTGAGCATAGCGGGATTCAAGCTCACTGGGTGAAGGTCTCTCCCTTCTCGTGCTTCTCCCTGAGGTGCTTGAGCACGATGTCCCTGTCTCGCCTTATGTGCGACTCGTACCACACCCTCACGGTGTCCGCGAGCATCTCGTGGTACTTCTTCACGTCGAACTTCGTGACTGCCACGTCCAACAGCACATACTGGCTGAATATCCTCTTCCAGCCCGCGTACTTGTAGTAGTGCTCGCCCTCGCAGAACTCGAACACCATCCTGAAGTGGATGGCGCTGTCGACGCTGTAGTACCAAGACTTGATCGAGTCTCCGACCCTTCCCTGCGTCCTGTCCGTCAACGAGACGTTGTCCACGCCTAGGAAGTCGAAGTCTTGCTTGAAGCCCCACTCCTCGGGATAGACGACGAACGCCGCGAACGTGGCGCTCTCAGGGGCCAGGCTGAGGTGGACATTTATCTTGTTGAATCTGGACCAGATCCTGAAGAAGTCTTCCAGTAGGTTCTTGTTGATCAAGACTCTTTGAGTGTTCTGCTCGACAACATTGTCATTGATCTCGAGCATCTTCTTCTCGAGCTCTTCGTCGAGCGCAGCGAACCAGTCAGCTTCCTTGCCTTCGGCCTTGGCCATTGTACATCCCTTGGTGGTGATGATGTTACATGGATATAAGCATTTGGCATTTATTCAGTCGGTCTTTTATTTTTCTGGCTAGCCCTCTAATCACCTTGTTTGCCCCTTCCCATACCATCGGAAATCCACAGTAACGTAGAAGTAAGCACAATGGTTTGACGGGACGACCATGACGACCATCCCGGAGATGATGGACCAGCTCATAGACTACCTGTCCGCCAATCAAGCGGACCCGGTCACGTACTTGCTCGTTTTCTACATCGTCTGTGTCGCGGCGGCCATCATACTGCCCATCCCGGTGGAAATCGCTCTCGCGGCCAATCCGAGCATACACATCGCCGTCAAGGCGGCGGTAATGGGCTTGGGAAAGGGCACCGGCGCCCTCGCTGTGTACTTCTTTGGCAGGAAGATAGACGAGACTGTAGGGCAGTACGCGAGGCGCTGGAGGTGGTACAACTGGCTCTTAGTCAAGAGCGAGAAACTAGTGCGCAAGTACGGCTACTTCGCCATGTACGCCATCATGTCCACGCCGGGGATGGTGGACACCATCCCGCTGTACATCTTCTCGATACTAAACAAGGAAGGCGAACTCATGACTCTGAAATGGTTCGTCCTTGTGAACATCCTCGCGGGGGTCACGCGCGCCTTCCTCATCTACGGCCTCTTCAAGGTCTTCGGGATCGAGCTCTTCGGATGACTGCTGACACCTGCGTTTTCGCGAGAATGCGCCAGAAAGCATTAAAGAGGCCGACAGCGTTGATTGACCCTCCGATGAGGGTGGGTTGATGGATGTCGGATGCCCGGAGGCGGGGCTCCAAATAGACCGTGATACGGTTATCATCGTCACGATCAACCAGTCGCTCGTGCGGTCGCACGGCGCGCGCTTTGTGTCAGCGAAGTTCCTGGTCGACTCACAGCGCGTGAGCACGGTTGACGGCCATTTCGAGCTCGAGTACGAGCTGAAGGATGGTGCGCTGCTCAGGATACACTGCAAGAAGGTCGACGAGGAGATGACCTTCAAGGTGTTTAGGAACGGCACCCAGCTGAACTACTCGGTGCCGATCAAGAGATATGTGTCGTGCGACCTCGTTGCGGGGCCGACTGAGGAGTACGAGGAGCTGGTCACCCGCTGGCTCAACGACCTGAAATAAGCCTGTCTCATCAGGTTATCTTCTGTATGGTCTTGAGCGTGACCATCCCGTTCGTCAGATCGAGCTCGTGCATCTTGGGCGGGACGATGGTCATCCGCATCTTCTGGATGCTGAGAAAGTGTCGCACCCTATCGGTGCCCCTCTCTATCTTCATGTCGAAGACGCCATCGAAATCAGGCGCCATGAGGTTGAACAGCCCCATCCTTATGCTGGTCGGGAACGTGTGGAGTACGACCGTCTGGAAAGCCCTCAGGTCGCCGAACGCCCTCCTGCCCCATCGCATCATCTCCACGGGACTCCTGCTCGTCAGTGTGCCTGCGACGTTCTCGCAGACTGCTCTCAACCCCTTTATGTCGTGAACCCGCTCGACGGCGGTCGCGAGTCCGTCTTGGAGCATCTTCTCGTCGTCGGTGTCAGAGACGATGATGACCTTGTTCTGCAGTTCCTTGGCGATCCCTATCGCCGAAGTGCGCTTGTGCATGGAGTAGCAGTCCAGGAAGACGAGGTCGTCGTTGGCGATGTGCTCGGTGACTTCGAACCCCTGGAGTTTCATGCTGTTGATGACGCTCGCCGCTGAGCGTGTGAGGCAGCAGTAGAGGGCGGGGAAGCCGAGCCTCAGACCTTCCGCCACGAACTGTTGTTGGAACGCCTCCGCGAAGTTGGAGGGTTCGGTCCTCAGCGCGAGCGAAGAGTTCGTTGGGATTCCTCCCTGAAGCACCGTGTCCAGTCCAGGAATGCCGCTGGGGACACGCGTGACTATCATGGGACCTCCCGTCATGTGATGTGTGCCTGCATATTTGCCGTTTGCCATTGCGGGCCTGAGCCTGCCTATGAACGCTACCGTTTCGCCGGCGCCTCGACGGGCGCGTCGTCATCCTCGCGCCTGACCATCCTTAGGATGACGATTCCCCCCAGCACGAGTGCGACTCCGAGGAGCTGGAGGCCGGCTACCGCCTCGGACACGATGAGCACCGCCAACGCCACGGCGGCCACGGGCTCGACGCTCGCCATGATGCTCGCCTTGCTCGCCTCGATACGCCTCAGGGCGACCATGGACATGAAGAATCCGACGGTGCACGGGATGAGCGCTATCAGGAACACCAGTAGCCAGGCATTTGCTGAAAGCGACGGCATCAACGACTTCCTCGGGTCGGTGATGACGACGAGCGCGGGCAGCATCATAGCGGAGAAGTAGAGTGCTACCGTATTGGGCGTGTAACGCTTCAGGAACTTCTTGCCGTAGATATAGTATGCTGCCGCCCCGAAGGCGGTGAACACTCCGAGGCCTATCCCGAGGGCGTTCAGCCTTATCGACTCGAGGTCATACGCCTCAGACACAAGGACGCATCCGATGAAAGTCACGGGCAAGGCGACCGCCTTCGCGAGGGTCATCTTCTCGCCCAGCAAGAACACGGACGCAACGGTCACGATGCTGGGGTACGAGCACAGCAGGATCACCGCCGTTGTAACGGATGTCATGTCGATGCAATTGTACCACGCCACTGAGAACAACGCCCCCGTAATCGTGCTGAACAGCAGGAACGGAAGCACGTCCTCGCGCTTGATCATGAGTGAGGGCCTGTCGAAAAGGCATATGATTGCGAAGAACATGGCTGCGCTGAACACTTCGGAGTACAGCGCTATTACGCCCGTGGTCGTGCCCTCGTCTATCGCCAGCACAGTCAACGTTCCCGACGTTCCCCACGCGGCGGCCGCGAGGATCATAAGCGTGTAGGCGATGTTCTTCGAAATCCTCAATGGCTCGACCCCTATCGTCGGGCCGGGAATCAGCCGCCCCCCTCTTCTAAGTATCTCCGATGGATGAAATATCAGGAGCCAAGACCGTTCATGCGGCTGCATCGGTTCGCAAGGGTTTCTCCCTCGGAGCCACAACGGCCAGCAATACGATCGAGACGAATGCCATGGCGGCGCCGAACAGGAACGTCGCGTGCGAGCCTACCGAGTCCCACAGGAGTCCCGCTATGATCCCTCCAGGCAGCATGACAAGCCCAGCGCCCGTGTGGAACGCTCCCAGGGCGGACCCGCGCATCTCCTTCCCGACGCTGTCGACCACGTATGCCTTGAACACGCCCTCGGAGGACGCCTTGTATATTCCGAACATGGCGAACCCGAGGACCAGCATCCAAAGGCCGTCGGCGACGGCCATCACCGCGCAGGTGACGGCGAACACGGCGAACGACGCCGTGATAACTGGCTTCCGCCCGAATCGGTCCGACAGCCCCCCGAAAACGGTTGCCGGCAATGCAAAAGAGATGTTGAACAGGAGGTACAACAGCAGCACGGAGGTGATCGAGAGGCCGCCCTCCTCGCCCTTCAGAAGGAAGAACGCCTGGTTGACTTCGGCTATGTAGAATGCCATGACGACTACCATCAGCAGCCAGAATCCTCTGCCGAGGCCCTTCATATCCCTCAGGAAAGTGCCCGTAATCGCGCATCGCTTGCGCTTCCTCTCTTGGACAAACAGTATGATGACCAGCACGGAGGCCAACGCCGGGATGGCCGCGACGGCGAATATCGTCTTGAAGTGCTCGGCGTCGTAGTCGCCCTCGAGTCCTATCCCCATCGCAAACACGAGCGCAATGAGGCCTACGACGCCGAGTATCGCGCCGAAAGTGTCCATGAACTTATGAAAGCCGAACGCGAGCCCCATGGACTTGCATTCGGTGGAATCGGCGATCAGCGCATCCCTCGGGGCACTCCTCACTCCCTTGCCGACCCTTTCCGATATCCTTATCCCGAGCACGTGCCACGGTGCAGTCGCCACAATCAGCAACGGCTTGACGAGCGCGCTTGAGCCATAGCCCGCCAGTATGAACGGCTTCCTCCGCCCGATCCTGTCCGAGTACCATCCCGATGGCACTTTGAGCAGCGACGCCGTCGTCTCTGCTGCGCCCTCTATGAGGCCGATCAATAAGCCGGTCGCGCCTACCGACACCAGGAAGAACGGCAGTATGGGGATAATCATCTCGCTGCTCATGTCGGTCAGCATGCTGACTATGCCCAGAACCACGACATTCGCGCTGACGCCCTTGAGGATCTTACGCTTGGGCGAGCCGTTCCGACCAGGAGGTCTGTCCACCATCTGTCACCAGCGTTGGCTCGTGGTGAGAGCATCGGCGAATATAACCCTTGCAGTGGGGGGTGGCGCGTGCGTGGATATGCAGTCAGCGATAGGTCGTCCTCGTCAGCTCTTGAGTCTGGCGTCGTGCATCTGCTCATGATGAGGGCCCTGCCTTCGAGATATGCGGGCGAACGAGGCATCAAATGAACTTCAGATGTCTGACGAGCTCGAATGGGCGTTACTCCCATCCTTGCACGGATGGCAACTTATATATCGGGCGTCCGGATTCATCGGTTAATGGTGTCCGAAGAACAGATCGGGAGGATCATAGACGGCTACGACAAGGGCAAGCTGACCGTAGCCACCGCATGCTCGCACACGTCGCTGCAGATCTTCGACGGCGCCCGAAAAGAGGGTTTCAGGACTTTGGGCATCACGGTCGGGCAGAACACCAAATTCTACGAGGCGTTCCCGAGGGGGAAGCCCGACGAGTTCTACAAAGTGGATTCGTACGCGGAGCTCATTGACCGCGCTGACGAGCTCATCGAAATGAATGTCATCCTCGTGCCACATGGGTCATTCGTTGAGTACATGACGCCGAAGCTGTTCGAGTCGCTGAAGGTGCCGACGTTCGGCAACCGGCGCGTGCTCGAGTGGGAGAGCAACCGGGAGAAGGAGCGCATCTGGCTCACATCCGCCGGCATCGAGATGCCGCACAAGATAGAGGATCCGAAAATGATCGATCGGCCGGTCCTAGTGAAGTACGACGGAGCCAAGGGCGGCCGTGGGTTCTTCATCGCGAAGGACTATCCCGACTTCAAGCTCGGCATCGACCACTCGCAGAAGTTCTCAATCCAGGAGTACATCCTCGGCACTCGCTACTACGTGCATTTCTTCTACTCTCCCATCCGAGAGGAAGGGTACAAACTCAGGAAGGGTGTGCTCGAGCTGCTCAGCGTCGATAGGAGGGACGAGTCGAACATCGACGAGATGTACAAGCTCGGAGCGCAGGAGGAGCTGAAGAAACTCGGGTTCTTCCCCACGTTCGTCGTAACGGGCAACATACCGGTCGTCCTTAGGGAGTCGCTTCTGCCAAAACTGCTCGAGCTGGGCGAGAAGGTAGTGGAGAGCTCCCTCGACCTGTTCGGTGGCATGCTGGGACCGTTCTGCCTCGAGTGCATTGTGACCGACGACATGAGGATAAAGGTATTCGAGATATCCTCGCGGATAGTCGCTGGGACGAACCCGTTCATCTCCGGGTCGCCTTACTCGGACCTCATAGAGCCTGGGGTGTCCACCGGCAGGCGCATCGCCCAGGAGATCGACTTCGCGAGGAAGAAGGACAAGCTGAGGGAGGTCTTGACTTGAAGGAATTCGTGTTCATCATAGCCGACGCCGAGCTGGAGATCATTCCCGAGAGGATTTCGATGGAGCGATGCGTCCTCAACAGCGCCCGCGCGCGCAACAAGAGCCCCGAAAAAATGCTCCTGGACGCTTCGCATCACCACCCCGCCTTCGGCAAGCTTCCAGACGGAGACAGGAGGGGTCGGCCGGACATAGTGCACCTCTCGCTCCTACTGTGCCTCGACAGCGACATCAACGCCCAGGGGCGACTCAAGATTTTCGTTCACACGCGCAACGACGACGTGATCGCCATCAAGTCTGAGACGCGCCTACCCCCGAACTACATTCGGTTCGTTGGGCTGATAGAGCAGCTGTTCGAGCAGGAGATCGTCCCGTCCAGGGAGAACGCGCTCCTCGAGCTGCGGCGCAAGGTCCCGCTCGAAATGCTGGTCAATGCCCTGAAGCCGGACGAGATCATTGTCCTCGACCCCGAGGGCGAGAACGTTTCTTTGGAAGGCACGCTGGCATCGTCCGATGCGAAGCGGACCGTCATAATCATGGGCGGGTTCTCGAAGGGCACATTCAGTTCCGACCTGCGCAAGCTCAAGCCAAAACGCATTGCTCTCGGAACTCGTATGTTGAAGGTATGGACGGTCATGTCAAAGGCGCTGCGCGCGATCGAGGCCGCAGATGCCAGTGCTGAGAGGGTTGAGAAGAAGACGCCTGCGAAGAAGACCGCCAAGAAGGCTACAGCAGCTTCAGGAGCTCGTCGCGCTCGCAAGAAGAAAGACGAGTAGACTTTCCGCTCCTGATTACCACCGACTTGTTCTTGCCAGAGACCATTTTGCCGATTGCCGCAGCGTCCACCTTCCTCGACCGCAGCGATTCGATGTATCTTTCCGCGTCGGAGGGCCTGAAGGATGCCAGCAAAGCCCCTGACCCCAGCAATCCGAGCGGGTCGATGCGATAGTGTTCGCAGATGGTCGCTGTCTCCTTCCTGATTGGGACGGCGTCGGCCCGGAACTCGACCGACTTGCCGGACGCGGATGCCATCTCGTAAACGCCCATCATCACGCCTCCCTCAGTGGGATCGTGCATCGCGTTCACTCCGAATGCCAGCGCCTCATTCGCTTCAGGCACTATTGACAGCCCTGGGTCGAACAGGAACCTCGATGCCCTCTGTACGAGCCCCGAGCCGAACCGCTCCGTCAGCTCGCCCTTCTTCAGATTGGCTATGGTCGCAGTGCCCTCGATCCCAGCGCCCTTCGTGAGCACGAGTACGTCTCCCACACGAGCGCCAGAAGTGAAGACGGGCTTGCGCCGGTTCTCGAGGAGGCCATGCATATCACCCACGACTATGGGGTTCGATATCCCAGGCGTGACCTCCGTGTGCCCGCCGGTCACGGCCACTCCGAGCTCTTCGCACGCGGACGACACTTGGCGGGCTATGCTCTCAGGGAGCCGTTCGTCGGATCCCTCGGGCAGTAAGACGACTGCCTGGAACCACGCAGGCTTGGCGCCCCTCGTTGCGATGTCGTTGGCGTTGACATGAACCGCGTACCAGCCAATCATGTCGGATGCGTATGTAACAGGGTCCGTCTTGAGTACCAGCAACTCCTTCCCGAACCTGACCACCGCCGCGTCCTCCCCGACCCTCGGCCCTAGCACGACGGAAGGGTCTTTGGCGCCGAGGTGTCGAATGGTCCTAGCCAGTATCTCGGGTGGCAGCTTGCCGGTTTTGAGCGACATCGGGGCGTTCGAAGGAGGTCGGCAGATAATAGCGTTTCCATGACGAGACAGCGCTTTGTGAGTGCCAAGAGTTGGGCACTAATGCTTTATATTGATGACACTGCTTGCCGAGGGTGGTGGACAGCATGATCGCGGATCGCATTGAACGGGTCAAGGAATCCGGGACGATGAAGATGAAGGAGCTGGCAGGCCAGAAGAGGGCCGAGGGCAAGAAGATAATCTCCTTCAGCGTCGGGGAACCAGACTTTGACACGCCAAAGAACATCGTCGAAGCGGCGAAGAAGGCCCTCGATGAGGGCAAGACGAGATACCTCAACGCGGCGGGGCTTCCGGAGCTGAGAGAAGCCATCGCGAGAACTTCCAAGGAGAGTAACGCCATACCGTGCGACGCCTCGAATGTGCTCATCGCGCCGACGAAACACGCCATGTTCGAGACTATCATGGCGACGGTCAACGAGGGCGAAGAGGTCATAATGCCCGATCCGGCATGGGTCTCGTACGAGCCGGCGACTGTGCTAGCAGGCGGCAGGGCGATCCCCGTCACGACCAGCGCTGAGAACGAGTGGCGCGTGCTGCCGGAGGCCGTCGCGGAGCTGATCACGCCTAAGACTAAGATGATACTGCTCAACTCGCCGTCCAATCCCTGCGGCTCCATCGCGAAGAAGGAGGACGTCAAGGGGATAGCGGACCTCGCCAAGGACCACGACCTCGTCGTCCTATCGGACGAGGTCTACGAGAAGATCGTGTTTGACGGGCACAAGCACTACTCCATTGCCGCAGAGCCGGACATGTTCGATAGGACGGTGACGATAAGCGGCTTCTCGAAGACGTACGCTATGACCGGATGGAGGTTGGGCTGGCTCGTGGCGCCCAAGCCGCTGTTCAAAGCGATAAACAAGGTGCAGCAGCACTCGATAACCCATTGCACGACGTTCGCGCAGTACGGCGGACTCGCAGCGCTGGTGGAGTCTCAGGCACCGGTAGAGATGATGGTAAAGGAGTTTCAGGAGAGGAGGGACCTCGTCATGAAGCTAATCGGCGAGATACCGCAGCTTCACTGCGGCGCCCCCAAGGGCGCGTTCTACGCGTTTCCCAAGTTCGACAGCTCAATGAACTCCGAGCAGATGGCGCTGTATCTGATGGACAATGCCGAAGTCGCGGTGACTGGCGGATCCGCATTCGGAGCCGCCGGCGAGGAACACATCAGGATCTCGTACGCCACAAACAAAGAGAATATCGCAACTGGTCTGGAGCGCGTGAAGAAAGCACTTGAATGATGCACTCCACGCAGGCCTGTCACGAAAACCTTTTCCCGTTACTCAATCATTCTAGCCCTTCTTGCGCGCGACCCTCTTCTTGGACCCCTTGATCTTGCCCTCAATCATCGCCTTTGCCGGGTGATCACCGAGCAACAAGCGCTTGCGAACCATGATCGGCTTGAACCCGAGCTGCCCCCATGCATTTCTCGCCTCGAGGTTGGCTGCGGAAACGTTCACCTCCGCCGCCTTTATCTTGTTCTTGTGGAACCATCTCAGCGCCACCACTAGCATCTCCTTCATGACGCCCTTCTTGCGACGGTGCTTGACAACGTAGGCGTCGGATATGACGCCCACTGCCTTCTCGGAGAATATGGGCCTGCCAGGACTCATCAGGCATAGCATGAAACCGACCAGCTTTCCCTCCTCCTCCGCGACGATGAGTTTAGTGCTCTTCTCGGAGAATTTCTCCTTGAGGTACGCCGACCATTTCCTGCGGCCGTCCCTGGCCAACTTGAAGTGGTCCGAATAGGCTCTGTGATGCTCGACGAGCAGCTCCCACAGGTCGACGATGTCGCCCAGATCATCCTCTGTCGCCTCGCGGATCTCGATGCGTACACGCCGTGGCCCTGTCTTCTTCTTGGCGGTCATTGTAACAATGCTCGATAGGCCTTATGGATGCCCGAGACGGAAATGGTCTATAGTCTGATGTAAGTTGCGCTTCTGAGGTTGGCGATGCCCCTCACCTCCTCGAGCGCCTCGGGTGAGAGTTCCTCGTCGATGTGCAGTATCATCGTCGCTGGCCCACGGACCTTCTTGCGGGCGACCTCCATGCTGGCGATATTGACGTCGTGATCCCCGAGGACGGTGCCCACGCTGCCAATCATGCCCGGCTTGTCCTCATGCCCAATTATGAGGAAGTTGCCCTCCGGTTCGATGTCAACAGTGCTACCGTTTATCTCCACTATCCTGGGACCCTTGTCGGAGAACAGCGTTCCCGCAACGGAGATGGCGTCTCCGTTTGCGTTCAGAAGCACGCGTATGAGGTTCTTGTATTGCCCCGCCTCATCCGAGGTCGACGACACTACCTCTATCCCGCGGGTCTTGGCCATCTCGATCGCGTTGATGTAGTTGACGTTGTGCTCTTCGGAAATCGGCTTCAGCATGCCCGTCATGACGGAGGCGGATATGATGCGTATATCCTTCTGGGCCAACTCTCCCCTGCAGGACACCTCGACCTTCCCAGCAGAGCACTGCCCGAGCTGGGATATGAGGGTTCCGAGTTTCTCTGCCATCGGCATGTACGGAACGATCTCAGGGTCCAGCTTGGCAGGCAGGTTGATCGCATTCTTTATGACGTTGTGTTTGATGTAAGAGATGATCTGTTCTGCTATCTCGGCGCCGACATCCTCCTGCGCCTCCCTCGTGGTCGCCCCTAGGTGCGGCGTGAGGATGATGTTGGACAGCGTCAGCAGCGGCGAATCCTTCGGAGGCTCCTTGGCGTAGACGTCCAATGCCGCCCCCGCGATTGTCTTCTGCGAGAGCGCATCGAACAGCGCCTCCTCATTGACCACTCCTCCCCGGGCGCAGTTGATCAACACGGCGGACTTCTTCATTTTGGCCAGCTCGGTCTTGCCGATGAGGTCCTTCGTCTGCGGAGTCAGCGGGGTGTGTATCGACACGAAGTCAGACTCCAGCAGCAGCCTATCAAGGCTGACCAGCCTCACGTGCAGCTTTACTCCCACCTCTGGAGACACCAATGGGTCGTACGCTATGACGGTTGTGCCAAGGGCGGTCGCGCGCTTGGACACCTCCGCCCCCACCCTGCCAAGGCCGACGATGCCGATGGTCTTGCCAGACACCTGAGCGCCCTTCAGCTCCTTGCGCTTCCACTCGCCCTTCTTCATCGACGCATCAGCCTCCGCAATGCGTCTTGCGAGCGCGAACACCAAGCCTATCGTGAGCTCGGCAGTCGAAACGACATTGCCTGATGGTGCGTTCATGACCAGTATGCCGCGTTCCGTTGCGGCCTCGACATCTATGTTGTCGACGCCTATCCCCGCACGGCCAATCACCTTCAATTTCGAATTCTCAATGACCTTACGAGTGGCTTTGGTGGCGCTCCTGACTATGAGGACGTCGTAGCCGCCGATCACGGAGGATAGCTCTTTCTCCTTCAGACCTGTCTTGACGTCAACGTCGTAGCCTTCCGTGCCTAGCATCTCTATGCCGCTCTTCGATATCTCGTCCGCGACGAGGATCTTCATGTCACTCACCTGGTCACTCCTCGATGGAGCATTCATCCGCTGAGACCTGCACAGAAGCTTCCACGATATCAATGTGTTGCACGCGCCGCGCTGGCGATGTCCTATTTTGTGCCTTGGTTGCTAGTCATCGGAGGCGTGTAGCTTGGCGGCTCTTAAGAAGGGCGAGCAGGGCGGCGTTCCCTCGTTCCACCATCCCCTCCTCGAAGCTGGTGTGGCCGCGGTAGGCGTCCGCAAGCTCCCCGATAGTGTGCGCATCGCTCGCGTAGATGATATTAGCGCTTGCCTTCTTGCCCAGTTCCTGGACGAAAGGCTGCGCGGGATAAGTCGTGACGGGGTTCCATTCGAGGAACATCCGGGATTTCGTTGCCATTTCCAGCAGCTGACCGAACTTCTCGGGGTCGACGGTCAGCCTACTCGCGTTCAGGACCCTGTCGGGATGGCCTATGATCTGGGCCCTTCCACCTTCTTCCAGCAACTTCAGCATGGAGTCGCACCACCACCTAACGACGGCGGTATGGTCGCCGTTCGCGGACTGTCTCGATACGTGTTCAGGCGTCCCGTGGAACGACGCCACAACGTAGTCCGCCTTGTGGAGTGCCCTGTCTTCGACCTCGAGAGTTCCCTGGTCGTCGACCACCTTAACCTCTATGCCAGAGAATATCGCGATGTCATCCGCGTACTTCTTGCGAAGGCCGGAAATTCGCGCCTCCCTCTCCTCGAGCCAGGCGGCGTCCCCTCTGACATGGTCCACGATGCCGATGGCCACTAAGCCCCACCTAATCGCCTCGGTGACGATGTCCTCCAGGGACGCCGACCCATCATCCGAGTAATCAGAATGTATATGGAAGTCCATCTTCTCCATGGAACATCGCACCCCAGTACCTGCTCATCCTGGTCCCGTAATTGATTGGCGGTATCGTGAACGGCTCGCCCAGACAGCTCTTCACGGCGAGATACGGCAAGTTGACGCCGGCCGCGACGGTGAGCAAGACGCTGCCGTGCAGCCGCGGATTGATCTCGAGGACCTTGAGCGCGCCATCTGCGTCCTCGCGCAGCTGCACTCCAACCGGCCCGTCGAAATCTATCTCTCCGCAGATCGTTTCGCACACGGAAACGGCCTCGGGGCTGTTCACCACGGTCCCTCTGAAGCTGATGCCAGAGCGTATCTCGTCCCTCGATCTCGTCACCGCGACGAGCATCTCCCCTTGCGAACAGAGCATGTCGACGCTGTACTCTCGCCCGGGAAGGTACTCCATCACCAACATCTCTGGCGGTTCTCGAAGGCCTGTGAGGAGGCGCTCCGCCTCCGAGATGGATATCGAGGAGTTCTCGGGCTTCCGCTCTAGCAGTAGATTTGTCGTATCGTCGCCGTGTTCGATGACCCTGAAGCCGCGGCTGCCGTGAGCGAACGAGGGTTTCATGCAGACTGGCGCATGTGGGTAGCCGAGGGTCGTCGCGGCGCTTCTGAGCTCGTCCGCGGATGTGATCGAGACATGAGATGGCACGGGCACGCCCGCGGCGCCAAGCGTCTCGAACAGCCTGGCCTTCTCATTCGCTATCTCTATGGCCTTCTTGCTGCTCACGCACACCTTTGCACCACAAGAGGCCACTATCCGCTCCTTCTCGGAGGCGAAGGCCAGCAATTCCTCCGTTGAAAGGGGTATGATCACCTCTGTTCCAGAGTCCTCGCAGGCTTCGATGACGGCGTCGATGAACCCCGGGTCCCTTCCTCGGGGCACCTGATGGAAGCCTTCCAGAAACGGCCTTCCTGACGCGTGGATCCGCATATCGGTTCCGACTATCGTCAGAGTCCTCTCCTTGGCCGCCCTCAGAGACTGGATGATACCGACCGCTCCTGGCGCCCCCGCCGCAGTCACCATGACGGCGACTTCCTTGAGTCTCTCACAGCTCATGGCAATATCCACCGGACAACCTCGAACGCCTCAGCGTACGGCACCGATATCTGCACGCCTCTCGTGAGCGCGAGGCTCTGAATGAAATCGGCGTTCAGGTACGCTCGATGGCGCTGGCTTGCATAGCACGTGAGCGCCTCGATCTTCTTGTCGATATGAGACCTGTCCAGCACGGAGAACGACAGCGTGTCGAAGCTGATGTTGTTCCAGGGCATCTCGTAGCCCAGAATCGACGTGCGCTTGAACATGCGTCTCGCCTCCTCGGCCACGACTTTGTGGTCCTGGTGGAGGTCGTTCAAGGACGGTGCGAAGACCATCGTGGGCTCGATCTTCTCCTTCAACGCCAACATGTCTTCGAGAATGCTCTGCCGCCTGGTGCTGAAGTTTCTGACGTCGTAATCGAAGCACACGACGTCCTTCTCCTGCAGGCCCAACACCTTCGTGGCGAGCATCAGCTCCTTCTTCAGGGTGCCCGGAGGAAAGCCTTCGCGGAGCGACCTGTCCGCGGAGGAGAACGCCACGTACGTGACCTCGCTATCTCTGGCGATCTCTTTCGCAATCGTGCCACCGCAGCCGAGCTCACCGTCGTCAGTATGGGGCGCAAGTACCAGAATACGCTTCTTCGCGCTCATCAAACACCATCCCTGGTTCCAAACGATGGGAGAACGGACTACTTCGCATAAATATTCAACTGGTGGCGTGGATGTGACACATTGATGCAGCGGGACCCTGCGTGCAGCTCCTTAGCAATCGCTAAATATCGGATTCCGTGTTCTTGTGCGCGGTCTGATGATTTCTTGCAAGCGCAGGGTTTCGATTGATTGTGGCCTCGAGGATGCATTCGAGTACGTTGCGGACTGGCACAATTACAGAGCTTTCATGCCGATGTTCACAGTGATGGACCCGACCAGCCTGGTCCAGTATGGCGTTGGCACATCGTTGGACACGACGGTGGCGATTGGCAAGGTCGAAATAAGGACCACGCTCGACATAACCGAGTTCCTCAAGAACAAGAAGATCGTGATGAAGGCGACCAAAGGGTTCCTGCTACGCGCTCAGTGGGAGTTCAAGGACATCGGCGGCAAGGTCCTCATCACGTATGATTTCGACTACGACCTTCCACCTGGCTTGACCTTTAGGACGGATCAGAAGAATGCGCTCGAGAGGGACGTCGAGAGCTTGGCCTGCAGGAGCATGGAACTGCTCAAATGGCTGCTCGATAACAGGCCCAAGGAACAAGAGCCAGACTACTGACCGCCGCTGTCCGGGGGCAGCATGTTCGGTATGCCGTCCTCTATCGGATAGTCGACGTTGCACTTGACGCACCTGATCTTCCCCTCGAGGACCTCCTTGGAGTCCTCCTTGGTGACGGTCAGTTCGAGAGGGTGGTGTTTGCACACGGGGCACGCGAGAATGTCCATGAGTTTCTTCTTCATGTCGAAGACCCTGTCCACGTTAACCGTGGCCGGCTATTTTATTCTTTCATGCGTTCGTCGCTGGGCCAAGGGTTATTAGCGTCAATCGTGATTGCTCTGGCATGAAGGTCGGCGTCATCGGCGTGGGCTCGATGGGACAGAACCACGCTAGGATACTGTCGGAGATGGGCCTTCTGGGAGGCGTGGCCGACATCGCGCCAGGGGCGGCCAAGACGGTCGGCAGCCGATTCTCGGTGGACCATTTCACTAGTTACGGGGAGATGCTCAAACGCGACTTCGACGCGGTCATGGTCGTGACCCCGACGGGCACGCACAAGAAGATAGCCTCCGACGCGATTGCCAAGGGGAAGCACGTGCTGCTGGAGAAGCCCATGACGGGCAGCTCGGCCGACCTGAAGGCGTTGGTCGCACTAGCCGAGCGCCACAATGTCGTGCTCGCGGGCGGATTCACTGAGAGGCACAACCCTGCCGTGGCCTTCGCGAGACGGAGCATCCAATCTGAGGCATACGGGGAGCTCATAACCGCCGCCACCCGGAGAGTGTCATCTATGCCGACGCGCGTGAGGGACATCGGCGTGGTGATGGATCTCGGTATACACGACATCGACGTGCTGCAGCATATCATCGCCAAGACCCCACGCTCGGTGTACGCCCTGGGTGGCCGTACCCATGGGACGAAGTACGAGGACCATGCAAACATTCTGATCGATTTCGAGGGCGGGGAGACGGGCTTCGCGGAGGTGAACTGGCTCACCCCGATGAAGGTGCGTAAGCTGGCACTGACGTGCAGAAGGAACTATGTTGAGGTGGACTACATGAACCAGAGCGCCCTCGTGTGCTCGTCGACGTTCAGACAGATCGAGGCCGGCAACCTGTATGAGGTCCCGATCGAGTTCGACCTCAGGAGCATAGGGCTGAAGAAGGAGGAGCCGCTGAAGCGGGAGATAAGGGACTTCGTGGACGCGGCCGAGCGGGGAGGACATCCGCTGGTCACAGGTGCGAGCGCGCTTACAACTCTGAAGATCGCTGAGGCCGCTCTGCGGTCCATGCAGACCGGCAGGAAGCAGGTAGTGACATGACCTGCACGGTCCGAGGAGACGGTTCGAGAATAAGGTGATGGTCTGCGATGAATGTCCTGGTCACCGGCAGTTCTGGTCAGCTGGGTTCGTACGTTTGCGAGCGTCTCGGAGATAAACACGATCTCACAGGCCTTGATATCGTACCGCCGCGTGCCGGAGGTGTCGAGACTCTCGTCGGCGACATAAGGAAACGCGATGATGTGCGACGCGCTGTCTCTGGCGTCGATGTCGTCGTTCATTGCGCGGCCCAGGTGAGCGTGGAGCGGTCCATGGAGGACCCTATAACGGACGCCGAGACGAACGTGATCGGGACCATCAACCTGCTGCACGAGAGCGCCACCGCGAACGTCAAAAGGTTCGTTTACGTCTCCAGCGCCGCAGTCTTCGGCAACCCGAAATACGTGCCTCTGGACGAGGCGCACCCGACACAACCGACCAACAACTACGGCGCCAGCAAGCTCGCGGGCGAGCGGTTTGCCCTTGCGTACGCCCATTCACACGACATCGAAGCGGTCGTAGTGAGACCGTTCAACTTCTACTCATCCCGGGCGGACCCGGACAGCCCCTACTCTGGCGTCATAACTCGATTCATTGGCAGGGTGAACGAGGGCAAGGCCCCGGTCATAGAAGGCGACGGATTGCAGACGAGGGATTTCATTCACGCAAGCGACGTGGCCGATTTCCTCGGCGTGGCCGCTGAGAGGGACGGTGTCTCCGGTGAGGTGTTCAACTGCGGGAGCGGCATGTCGACAAGTGTGCTGGACCTTGCGAGGCTAGTGATGGCCCTGAAGGGTTTGGCGCTCGAGCCCGAGCATATCGAGCCGAGGAAGGGCGACATACGCCACAGCCTGGCCGACTTGGGCAAGAGCCGACGGATGCTGGGCTTCTCCCCGAAGATAACCCTCAAAGACGGCCTGGGCGAGATGCTCAGCTGACACCTTTTCCGATGCCCCGGTAGACGAAACCCGCCTTCCTCATCTTCGCCTTGGAGAATATGTTCCTGCCGTCGACGACCCCCTGCCTCCTCATGTGCTTCTTCAGCGTTGCCGGGGTGAGCTTCAAGTACTCCTTGTGAGCGACCATGAATATGGCGATGTCGGCGCCTTTCAGGACTTCAGCCACCCTGTGCTCAATCTTCACGCCTTCGATGTCCTCCAAGTAGGGATCGTGAATGCGTATCTCCTTCACGCCCTCGAGACATTGCAGCAACGCCTTCGTGGGCGAGTTCCTGACATCCCCACTGTTCTCCAGGAACGACGCACCAAGTACCGCCACGACGGCGCTGGGCCTTCTGACCTTGAGCTCCCTGAGAGCGTCGAAAGCGAGCTTCGCCACATGGAACGGCATGCCGTCGTTGATCATGCGCGCGGTCGGTATCAGCACTGGACGCGCTTTCCGGCCGCCGAACACCAGCAGCCACGGATCCTTCGGCAGGCAGTGCCCGCCGACGCCCGCCCCCGGCACGTGCATGTCCCTGAACGGGCACGTGTTGACCAGACGGCGCACCTCGAACGCGTCAGCTCCGAGCTTCTCGCATATGAATGATATCTCGTTCGCGAACGCGATCTGTACATCCCGGTACGCGTTCTCCGCGGTCTTCACGATCTCCGCGGTGGTGAGATCCGTCCTGTGCAGCTCCCCCTTCGTTATCTTGGAGTATGTCGCAATGGCCCTCTCGGCGCTTTCGTCGTCGAGCGCGCCAATGACTCTGTCGTATGTGGTGAGGTTGTGGAGCAGCCTTCCAGGCATCACCCTCTCCGGGCAGTGGGCTAGCTTGAAACCTTTTCCGAGGCGGAGGCCACTCGCGTCTTCGATGATCGGCGCGACGGTCCCCAGCATGGTCCCGGGTGCCAAGGTCGACTCCACGACAACAAGCGCGCCACGCGACATATTCTCTCCTATCTGCCTGGCTGCCGACACCAGCCTCGCGTTGCTCGGCCTCATATCCGCATCGATCGGCGTGTCCACGCACACGAACACGCTTCTCGCGCCACCGACTTCTTCGAAGGAGGTCGTTGCCCTGAGCCGTCCGCGCCGGACGGCGTCACCGAGCATCTCTGGAAGATCGGGCTCGACGCCCTTGAGCGGCAGCGTGCCGTCGTTGACATCCGCGACGCGCTTCGAATCGACATCGACACCTATCACGTCGTAGCCTCTGTCAGCGAGCAATGTTGCCAAAGGTATGCCCACATAGCCCAGACCGACAACCGCGACCTTCTCCCGACGGACCATTGTGCGAGGGATTGGATAGGATGAGTAATAATCCTTTGCTCGGCTGGATGGGTCCAGCATGCGCTGCGCAGGAACGGAATGAATAGAAGTTAAGAGGTTTCCTGAAGGGGTTTATTCCCGCTCTGTGGCTGTCCATCGGTCCTATGCTCAGGATGATGGCGGTTCCTGTGGCTCCTCGACCGGTGGTGGTGGCGTCTGCTCCATCGTCATCGGAGTAGGCTCCTTCGGCCTGGCTTCCATCCGGGCCTTGATCATCGGCACCAGCACAAGCAGGATGACCATTATCAGCAACAGCAGGAGAACGGTCACTTCGAACAGGCTGAGCCCGCCGACGCTCTTGTCCCAGAGAGACTGGTCTGCCTTTATGTCAAAGCTGGCGGAATCGTAGGACAACCAGTCGCCGCTGACGGGGTCTATCAGCCACGCGTACATCCAGTACTCGCCATCGTTCAAATTCTCGTAGAGCGTGTACTCGAATGTTCCCGAAGTCGCGGTCACGAGCACGTTGCCGTCGATGTACTCATCGGTCGCATAGAATGATATCCTGTAGACATCCAGGTGCTCTGCGCCTATCGCTGTTATTGAGAACCCGAACACGATCGTGTCGCCTGGTTCGAATGCCCTGGAGGTGAATCCAGCACCGGACTCAATCCATAGGCGCATCTCGTACTCTGCAAGGAGCCAGACGGTCGACGAGTCACTGACTATATGGCCCAGCCCGTCTTCGACCGTGATCATGGCGGTGTATTCCTCCGCCGGATCCGTCTCAGGTATCTCGAAGTCGAACGAGCTCGACATGGCGAACGGCAGGTCGGCCGACGCTACTCTGACGCCGACATCGTCCTCCACCTCGTACCTGACTGTTCCGTTGGTCATAGCAGTCGCGAGTTCGTACACCCATGTGACAGTCTCTCCCGCACGGTAATACTCCGCCATGGGATAGAGCGCGACATCAGCAATGTGCACTTCGGCCTCGGCCCAGCCATACAGGCGATATCCGTCGACGGTTGTAATCGCATCCACAAGGAGTCCTCCTACGTAGTCCTCAGGTATCGGGAAGGTCGACGTTCCAGTGGTCGTATTGCCGGTCGAAAGCAGTCCGTAGTCTCCTGCCAGCACATAGTACACCGATGTGGCGTCGATCTCCACGCCGTTCCAGATCACCTTGAAGTTCAAAGTGGCCATCTGGCCACTGTAGTAGACTTCCTTGCTGAACTCAACCACGAGCCCGCCGCTGTAATCGACCTCGAAGGTCGCCATCCTCTCGATCTCGTAATCGAGATAAGATACCATCATCTCGATGATGTACGTGCCCTTCTCGGCGTCCTGCGCAAGCACGAACTCGTAATCGACCTGTCCGGTCACATCGGTGACCATTCCGGCGATGCCATACTGTTGCAGGTCGGTGCCATTCTTGGACACCGATAGGTCCACGACGGCTCCTGGAAGCTCATCATTGTTCCAGTCGTCCCAGTAGTCGTCAACACCGATCATTACTTCAACATTCACTCCGACTGCGTCGCCTGGGTGGTACATACCATTATCGACATTCAGGTCGGCAAAAAGAGCACCGACGGTCATCGATATCGATTCCTCAGCGCTCCGGTCGTCACTCTCATTGGCCCAGAACATCATGTCCATGTCTGAGTAGAGTGCGATGTCATCCGCGATGGTGTACAAGAACGTGCCTGACGAGCCTGCAAGAGTGCCGCTTTCAGTCGCCACATCGTCGTCATCGTCAATCCACATGGCGTTCCACTCTATCTCGACACCAGTGTAATGTGTTGACGTAGCCATGTCGACAACGTCGTAGAATATCGATACCGTCTGCCCTGGCAGCACAAACGTCGATTGACATTCGGCCAACAGGAAGTACTTGGTGATGGTGATATCCTTCCTGAACGAGTTTGTGTCCCACAGCGCGTCGTTGTCTTCGGATCTGACGTAGATGGAGTAATCGCCATCTGGAATGTCTGACTCGATGATCCATGTCTGGTACCAGGTATAGTCATCCTCCTCGCTGACTTCCTTGTTCGTCCAGTTCTTGTGAGTATCCCACGTCTCGTTGACCACCTGAACATAGAAGTCCTCAGTGTTGGTGGTGACGACCTTAAGAGTCACCGTCTGTCCTGGATAGTAGTAGCCCGAGTCGGGGTTCAAGAACAGTCCGACATTCCTCACGACTATCTGCGTTCTGTCAATCTCGACCCAATCGGAGATATCTGTGTCGTAGGCGAAGAGCACAATGTCATACACGATGATCTCGCCGTCGATATCGTAGCCCGTGTGCAGAGACTCCGGCCAAGGCGTGGCCGCCCAGCTCTCGTACACGCCAGTCTCCGGTTCGCCAGTCATGTCTTCGAACCAGTCTCTAGTTGATCCGCCCTGGGTCTGCAATTCCACGCGGAAGGACTCGTTGGTCGCGTTTCCATGGTAGTATGTCTCAACGCGTACGTACACTTGGTCTCCCTGGAAATATGAGTCCTTGGGGTCTCCTGCGTCGTCTGTCGTCTGCACCTCGCCCGTGTAGTTGACCGCCGCTTCCGTTGTCGACGGAATAGCGACGAACATAACTGCAATCAGGCTCAGCGCAAGCGCTACACTTAGAATCCTATCTTTCATAGGCGTCCCATCCCACGCCATTATTTATTAGAGTATATATATAAGTTTCGTGAAAAACAGCTGACTGCTGGCCATAGATATATAAGCGTGCCTGTGCGCGATCCTACTGGCGCGGTGACGTTCCAGCATGCTTCTATTCGGGCCACTTTCGTCAATGGCCGTGGTGATGCCGTTCCTTCTTGTCTCGGTGGCCCGCTGTCGACTTCATTTCCTCGAGGGTCGTGGGGTTGAATGGCGACATCGACCTGAGCTTGCTCACGATTCCCGGAAGAACCTCGACCACATAATCGACGTCCTCTCCCGTGTTTCCCTTCCCCAGGGTGAACTGGAGCGCGCTCTGAGCCTCCTCCGTCGGAACGCCGCAGGCGAGGAGCACATGAGAAGGCAGCAGACTCTTTGACGTGCACGGTGAGCTGGACGAGACGGAAATGCCCATCATGTCGAGGTTGAGAAGCATCGATTCACCTTCGACATACCTGAACCTGAAGTTGGCGTTGTTCGGCAGCCGCTTTGTAGAATGGCCGTTCAGGAAGCAGTCCTCGACGCCTTCGGTGATTCCCTTGATCAGCCTGTCCCTGAGACCGGTTAGACGCTCAGACTCCGCTCCCATCTCGGAGCGGGCCAACTCTGCAGCCATTCCGAAACCGACGATTCCCGGTGTGTTCTCCGAGCCGGACCGGAGACCTCTCTCCTGCCCCCCGCCCTGTCCGATCGTTTCGAGCCCCGTTCCGTCCCTGACGAAGACTGCCCCGACTCCTTTGGGGCCGTACATGTCGTTCGACGATATCGTCATGAGGTCGATCTTCGAGCGCTGGACGTCGATCGGCACCTTGCCGGCGGCGGCGACGGCGTCGACATGGAACACTGAGTCCCTGCTCGATAGCAGCTCGCCGATATCGTCTATCGGCTGGAGCGTGCCTATCTCGTTGTTGGCGTACATTATCGATACGACTGTCGTGTCCTCTCTGAGAGCATCCTCGACCGCTCCCACGTCGACGAAACCCTCGTCATCGACTGGCACGGAAGTGACTTCGAACCCGTCCTTCTGGAGCGCCTTCATTATGTTGATGATCGTAATGTGTTCCGTCGCGGAAGTGACAACGTGCCTGCCCTTCCTGCGCGCCCGTAGCGCGGCACCTTTCACGGCGAGGTTGTTCCCCTCGGTGCCTCCGGAGGTGAACACCAATTCCTCCTTCCGGCCCGCATTAACAAGCGCGGCGACCTCCTCCCTCGCGCCGTCTATCGCGCTCCTGGGCGCTCTGCCTGACGAATGTATCGATGACGGGTTTCCGTACAGCTCGCTGAAGTAGGGCATCATCGCCTCGAGCACCCTCTCGTCGACCGGCGAGCCAGCGGCGTAGTCCATGTAGATCCTTCTTTGGCGGCCCGAATCTCCAGCGTCCACCGATGACCCTCCGTTGATTCGATTCGTCTCATCGGCTAAAAGGTTAGCACCGCATCGCACTCGAGCGCGAGGTCGTT
>JAOTTD010000047.1 GCA_029864565.1 Thermoplasmata archaeon
CCTCCGATCTTGCCCAGCAGCAGCAATCCGAAAGGAATGACTGGAATGAGATACCCCACTTCATAGGGGGCGATGAAGTAGACAATGAGGAACAGGCATATTGACAGTGAGAGGAAGACGGTGATCCTATCCTTGCTCCTCAGGTTTTGAATCAGCTTCTTGCCAGATGAAACGAGCACCGCAAGAATAAGGACAACAGACAGGATTCCGAGATGTTTGCCAGCTATAAGTATGGACCTTACGAGATCCGTGCCGACGGCGTCTCCGGATAGGAACTCGGTTCCGTATTGGAGAAACACAGGTAGGAACAATACGAATGATGTGAGCATCATTCCTAGAACGAGCCTCATAGAATCCTTGACGATCGATGTTCTCTCTGAAATCAGATATAGCAGCGGGAGAACAAACACTGCAGATGTCATCCTTGAGCCTATCGCCAACCCCAGCATGACGCCAGCCAGAAGGTATTTGTCCTTGAGCACGGAGAACCATGACAGTATAATGAAAGTCAATGCCCACATGTAGTCCATCGAGTTCGCGCTGTTTATCCACAGGATTGGCATGAAACAGTAGGCCACGACGATGATGCCCTTGTTCTCAACGTTCCATTCATTCAGTATCTTGGCAAAGAAGATGACAGAAACCAGGGACAGGACCATTGTCAAGCTGTTGGTCGCCACCCATTCATAGTTGATGACAAGTGAGTCTATGATCTCGGGAAGCGGGAATCCAAAGGACCTCGAAGTGTGGTACACCTGGAGGTTGTTCAGGTCATGCGCGGTATTGGCTATCCTCCAGGCGTCTGCATCGAGGCCAAACCCTGTGTTCAGGAGAATCACCCGAGATATCGTGAAGAGGGCAATCAGAATGAGCAGGTTGGGGCATGATGTCCAATCAAGGTCTATTAAGGTCGCAATCCTCTTTCTGAGGCCCGCGAACCCCTTCCTGATGCATGAGTCTGGGCCTTTGATCTGACCCCCTCCTGGGAGAAACTGGCATCGGCTGGAGTGTTGGGACGTGTCTTCCTGCATTTAATTCTTGGCAATGATATCGACGGGTTCATTCTATCATGGCAGAGTATCCCACATGGAGTCTTCGAGCTCCAACACTAAATTCTGGGTCAATATCCAGGCCCTCACACATCGCCTTTGAGATGGTAGTGACGATATCACGTCATGTCCGCATCGAACCCGAAGAACATAAAACAGGGAGTTTGCCAGAAGGAGTGTGAGTCCGGATGTCTGCAATCAGCTCTTGGGTGGCGGCGGCTCTTAATCTGAGCAGAAGGCGAGAGCGCCGCTGAGATGGGGACTCTGCAGGGAATCCACATGATTCCAGGCTCACCAATTGATGGCCAACGCCTGAGCGATCACCGATGGGGCCGTGTCGAGGGGTAACGGCATACGGCACGGATTCGAGGCGATGCTCGCTTGTGGCAGGCATCATTTATTGTAGTTGAACATACTAGACTACCCTGTGATGGGCACAATTTGTGTCCACCCAAAAGGAGAAAGCGTAATGAGTTACGACAAGTACGGAGGCGGCAGCCGCAGATATGACTCCGGCCCGAGGGAGATGCACAAGATTAAGTGCTCTGACTGTGGGGCGGAGTCAGAGGTTCCCTTCAAGCCGAGAGAGGGAAGACCCGTCTATTGCCAAACCTGCTTCCAGAAGCACAGACCACCCCGAAGAGACACGTTCTGATCGTCCAGTTCATTTCGATGAATTATTCGTTCAATTCGTATTGACTCGTAAACCCCTTCATGATTCTTTTGGCTCATGTTTCTGCATTGCATTGCGGACCTCGTTGTCGCATTCGTTGTGTTGCGCCCTAGAGTTACGTACTTGAGAAAAGGCCACGGGTATGGAAAAGAGAAAGAGGTTTGGCAGACGGAAGGGGAAGAACGGCTTGGAACGCCTCAAGGTGAGCGGAATCTATGCTGCTATTATCAGCCACGCAAATTGCTTCTCCCACAAGGATGCAATCGGAGTTTGGGCTGAGAGAACCGGATCTCCCTGGGTGTGATCTCCTTTCAAGGCCTTCGCCTCGGATGTGCAGGCCGAGACTCCCGCTCAGCCTTCCATTTCTGGGCCTGGTCTCATCTATTCACTGATAGACCTTCACGAAATCCTCGAGGAATTCATCCCACTCGGTATCCTCACACATGTCAATTCCGTAGTCTCCGTCGCCGTAGTAGTCCCGAAACTTCTCGAGCGAGCATGTGAAGTATATAGACAAGCCAAAGGTGTTGATGCACGCGTCAGTGTCCGTTGTGACGGAATTCCAGTATGGCACCGCTGTACTGAGCAGCTCGAAGGTGCCATCAGCGATGCTTTTGATTTCTGGTATGTTCTCGCCAAGCTGGGTTACTAGCCATCCAAGGTCGGCGAATGGAAAGATCTCGCCCTTGAACTGTATCTGGGGTGTTTGCGACTCCGCGGACTCAATAGCGCCTCTGTAGCTGTCGATATTGACGAGTTCATGCAACATTTTCGCAAGCTGAAGGACGCCTCCCTCGGCTCCTTCTGCTCCGATTACGAGAGCCTCAATCTTCGTTAGGTTTATCATTGAGCAACTCGGGTAAGGCCATCCTCCTATTCCGCTTCCGAGGCAAAGGTCATACGTCTCCACGAAGGCATCAACTGCGACCTCGCACACACTGCTCGGATCCATAACCTCCAGGGCATGCATGTTCTCGAGGAAGAGGGTGTAATTCCATCCCCAGCCAGGAACAGTCGTGATTGACGCCACCATGTAGTCAGCGATGTAACGGTTCTCGTACGCGGTCTCAACTGTGCTCATGAAGCAGGCATCATAGGCGATTATGTTCAGATGCGCAGGCACCAGTTCATCATTGACCAGCACCCGCACATCGGATATCGCCAATGCCGTCTCGTCCAATGTGAGCCTGTCCTTGCTGCCACTCGGCAGGAGGTCGGTGTCGTCGACACACAGGCCGTACCAGCCGCCGCCGTGGTCCCAAAGGTCCAGCATGTATTGGTCTGCAGGCGCATGCCTCATGGCATTCTCGACGAAATAAGTGAGTATCTCGCCATCCCCTGTGTTTAGCTCTCCTGGACATCCTCCGACTATCTCTGTGCAATCACATTGAGAGATATATGCGCCATCCTCTGCAACCTCCACGTGCGATACGCCAGGCTCAAGGTAGTACCAATGGGTTCCCTCTAACAACGAAAACGTGTCCATCAGGACTACCATGTTGACTCCGTCGGTCGAAGCAACGCTTTCCATCTCCTTCAGGTCGCTGATAGCGTCGAACTCCAGATTGTTGTCCCCGGCGATGTAGCCCATGAAAGTCCACTCAGCATCCTGAATCGACAGCATCCTACCGGCAGAATTCCCGCCCTTCCCAGCGATTGCTACAGCGCTCACCGCTGACAATATCATGATCATCGCCACTCCAACTACCATTGTCGTTGCTAGTGTTCTCCTCAAGAAACTCCCCCTCGCTGATGTGGCTGATGAACTGTCGCTTGATATCGGTTATGGTGCATTATTCAAAGTATCCTGAATATGAGGCGCGTCCGCCATCCGCCTTTAAAGCCTCCATCGGCCCTCGTTCTAGCTTGTCGCAGTTCTTCGCGAAGGCCGCATCGGCAGGGGGTGAATCGCAGACGAAGATGAAGGGCTTTAATCCCTGAGCGTCTATGTGCCCACGGTGGCATCCACGAGGCTCGAGGCGTTTGACATGGTGCGTATGCAATATGCATACGAGCGCAAAGTCGATTACGATCTCTCAGGAAGCGGAATCCCGTCTATGAGGCTGAGCGAGCTTATTGGAACGCGCGATGCCGCTGAAGACGTGTTCGAAGTCCCTCAGGGTTACCCTCCGGTCGGTGGATCGACGCCTTTGCGGTCAGCGATTGCCGCCCTGTACAAGGGGGCTTCCTCGGACAACATCATGGTCACGAACGGGGCCACGGAAGCGAACTTTGTTGCGGCTTGGCGCCTTCTCGAGAAGGGCGACGAGCTGGTGGCAATCGTGCCGAGCTACATGCAGACATGGAACCTGGCACGTTCATGGGGCGTTGAGACGAAGCCGTTGCCGCTCCGGGAAGATATGGGTTGGCAGTTCGACCCCGAGGCAATTAAGGCATCGGTCACGCGGAAGACGAAGGCAATCCAAATCTGCAATCCCAACAACCCCACTGGCGCCGTCTTGGCTATCGAACAACGGAAGGCGCTGGTCGATGCGGCAAGAGACGCCGGGTCATGGATTCTGTCCGATGAGGTGTATGCCGGCGCTGAGCGCGAGGGTCCCCGAACAGAATCATTGTGGGGAAATTATGAAAGGGTTCTATCCACCAATGGTCTCTGCAAGGCCTATGCTCTACCCGGTCTGCGCATAGGCTGGCTCGTGGGCGAGGAGGAGATTCTCAGGGAGATAGCTCCCTATCGTGATTACCTTACTCTCACGCATGCAGAGCCATGCGACGCAATTGCCAAATTCGTCCTGGAGCCTGAAAGACGAGAAAGGATACTTGCGCAGAACAGGGCCATCATCCAGAAGTGCTACGGCCATCTGACGGAGTGGATAAGGGCCAACGAGCCGGCTTTTTCGCACCTGCCGCCAAAGGCGGGCCCGATGTGTTTCATCCGGCATTCCTCGAAAGCCAGCTCCTTGGAGGTCGCAGAGCGTCTGCGCAAGGAGAAATCGGTTCTTGTGGTCCCAGGATCCCAAATGGGAATGGATGGCTACCTCCGCATTGGCATAGGATTGCCAAAGGAGTACTTGCACACCGCGCTCGACCGGCTGAACGAGTTGTTAAACAGGATCAACGCGGCAGGCAGCCCGTAGACTCCATCAGGCCGCTCGGCTGTCGGCATATTGCGATTGCGCATTGCCGGGCGGCGGGCAATCACGCTGTCCAGATTGGAGCTGTCCAAGCGGTCACGCCGGGAACATCATCCTCCAAGGGCGACACCGTGGTGACTTTCACGTAGTAGTAGCTTGAAGAAGCTAGTGAAATGGTGGTTGTCCACGTCACTTCCGACTGTGGGGCGTCTGAAATGTCGTATTCGAGCACGGACACTCCTCCTTTGGATATGATTTCGATCTTGGTGATTTCGTCGCCCTCTCCGTTCGGATCGAGGACGTGAATCACAACATCACACAGTGAGGGCTGCTCCGCAAGCATCGATCCCATGACCGCTCCGTTCAGAGAGTACTCTATCTCCAGGTTCATGTCGAGGGTCGCATACCCCCGGCAGGCACTCATCGCTGCGTACAGATCCTCTGGTGTAAGGCTCTCAGCAAGCAGGACTGTCCTCATCTGGTGGCCCGCTATCCAGTCGGAATAGTGCGTATCCGAATTAGCAGAGGGCATCAAGTGCCAGCCCCTATCCAACGCCATGTTGTAGCTCTCCTCATAGTACTCTTCGTTGTGCACCTCGATGATGTTCATGGCGACGTCTCTGGCTTCCGAGATTCCTGTGTAATCCATGAAGTTGTCGCTGACGTAGAGTGGATGGTTGAACTGGCCAATAGCGCCTGTCTGTTGCGCGAGCCAATCATAGAAGTTGGTGAGTCTGTCATATCTGTATCCGAGCGTGTCTCTCGGAGGTAACACTTCTATGTTGTACACATTGACCTCCCCGCAGTCGGCTAGCATCCATGCCTCGTAGCCTGCCATCGCTACGAACTTCTTCGAGGTGAAGGATTCTGCTGCCGCCAGAGAGTCCGCCCACTGACCCTCGTCCATTACATAGGCGTCGTAGGCATTCCAGGTCTGCACGTGGTCAGTCACGGCCATGAAGTCCGCTCCCGCATCGATGGCGGCTGCATAGGCGTCCCATGGAGTGCTGTCGTCGTACGCGTCGGAATACCCAGTATGAGTGTGCAGGTCGCCGAAGAAGATGTTGTAGGTCGGTGTCGGCTTCGCCCGGTCTTCGGGTTTCGCCGCGGAAACGGATCCGAAGACTATTGGCGCGGCTAGAACGACCACTGACAAAAGACACAGAGTTCTGAATAGAGTCCCCTCTTTCATGATATAGACTGCCTCCCCCTAAGCTACTGGCGGGTGAACTGCGGTTAAGCTATTTCAATAAGTCGTCTAGCGGCCATTAATGCCACTTAGATCTTGTCTTGGTCAGTACCCTTAATCGACCAAGGAACCAAAGTGACCATTTCGCCGCAACTGAGCGTCGGATTACTGAAACATGGGTATTATGCGAGGCTTGCTCGGGTCTAGCTCGAAGGAGTCCTCAGAGCAGTTACACTGCGTATTTT
The DNA here is from genome assembly GCA_029864565.1 of Thermoplasmata archaeon. Taxonomy (GTDB): domain Archaea; phylum Thermoplasmatota; class Thermoplasmata; order UBA10834; family UBA10834; genus UBA10834. Next base: position 6,252 of record JAOTTD010000047.1, read on the forward strand.
TAGAACGTTTTGAATTCAATTACTTCATATCAGGCTTTTTTCGGATTCATGACATCTCGTCTTGATCCTAGCGAGGTGAATGGTTACGCCGGCCGCTATAGCGAGCAACATGATTCTGAGCACAAGATTCGTGGTGATGAAGACCGCAGAGAATCCTATGGCGAACCACAGAATCACGAGCGTGAGGACTTTCGTCCTCATCGGTATTCCCCTTCCCTCCATGTAGTCCAACAGGTACCTGCCGAACCATCGGTTCCCGACGAGCCAGTCGTACATGCGACTCGAGCCTCTGAGGTAGCACGCGGCAGCCAACAACAGGAAAGGAGTCGTCGGCAGTATGGGGATTGCGATCCCAATAATGCCAAGGGCGAGGGCAATCGTGCCTGCCATGCTCCAAAGCAGGCGCGTCACTCTGCCCCGCTGTTCAAACCGTGATGGTTGATACCGCTTGTCGGCCTCGTTGAGGGATTCGTGCATCTAGGTCAGCGACCAGGCACAGCTAATCCGCTCGGCCTGGATAAGCCTTTTTGTCTCCTGTGGCTGGATTCGCTCAGGAACGGTGGTGACGGACGCTCAACCGAGAACATCGAACTTGTCGAGGGATTTCACTATCCGATGCGTCAGGGAGTCCTTCTCTATGCTGAGCCCGTATCGGCCGAAGTATCCCTGCAGAGAGCTCAGACCGCGGTCGAGGGCGACAGAAGCCTCCTGCAGCCGCTTCCACGGGGTATCGCCCGTGCGGTCTACTCGTATCGCCTCGGCGAGGTCGATGAACCAGGGATGGCCTTCATGGACGAGTATGTTGAATGCACTGAGGTCGGAATGGATGACGCCAGCATGCGCCAAAGCCTCCACTCCTGATAGCACCTCTTCGAGCATAGCGGCCGGGTCGTCGGGCTTGATATCGCTGAGCCTGGGCGCCGGACGGTCTTCACTTCCGAGGTAACGCATCGAGAACTTATTCTCGACGCGCCGCGCGGGGGCTGGGACATGTACACCGCCGTTCCAGGCCTGTCTCGTCATCTCAAACTCGTGGGCCGCAAGCCGGCCTATTGAATCTAGCTTGATAGGCCGACCACCCCGATGACTTGTTCTATAGAGCCTGTATGCCTTTATCGCGATGGGCGCTCCACGATAAGTAGACAAATAGACATCAGCCTCCTTCCCCGAACTGATCAAGCCTATGACCTCGGTGGCTAGCCCCGAGGAGAGTATCTCCTCCTTCACTGATCGGTAACTGGACTCTTTGAAGTCCAGATTGCCGGATTTGATGCGCCAGACGACGCTGGCGTCCAGATACGGATCGTTTGGCATTTCTGTTGGATGTGACTTCGATTACAGCGTTCGCAAAGCAAGCTCAAATGTCGTCAAACGCCGGGTGTGTTGATAGGGATTAAACGGTTCCCGGCGCAGCTCTGAAAACTCTCTCTGATGTCATAACCGGGAACCTCCTGATCGTGCGATTGGAGAAGTCATGCACTCATCTTGTAGTTAAATTTTTCGACGACTGGGTCGACAGTCATTCCAGGGTTATCTATGGTTTTTCCCTACGCGACAACCATGGCATTCCTTCGCAGTTTCAACAATGCTCCATTCTAAATGCGAAACGCACTTAAATCAGGAGCAGATTAACGGCACAAGCAGCAGACGCTGTGGAATAGTAGCCATAGGAGTTGTCCTTGATGATATTTGCAAAGCTTGCAGACGTGATTGTCAAGCACCACAAGAAGATACTCGTCGTATGGTTGATCATCCTGTTGCTTTCCATCCCTGCGATCATGAAGGTGAACGATGTATTGGCTTACCAGGAATCCGAGATGGTGGAAGGCGATATCGAGTCCTTGGTCGCCCAGGAGATCATCGACGAGCAGTTCCCAGTAACGCTAGCGAACAGCACGCTGATGATCGTCGTTGTCGGCCCAGACATGACCTCCCACGAGGCGAGGGACTTCTCGTTGGACCTTGGAGGCCTGATTGCGGAGTCCGACGAGATAGCTTATCTCGAAGATGCATCTTCCGTGTATTCGGTCTATGAAGCGATGATTGCGGATCTCGCCTACGAGGTCGGTCAGATGCTCTACGAGACCGAATCCCAGGTGAACTCCACCGCGTTTTTGTTGTATGGCATTCCTGCGATGCATCTTGACAATTGGCTCTACGTTAACGAGACCTATCCCTCTTTGAACACGACCGAGACAGACGGGGAAGCGTACATGCTCACCGCAGCCGCGCTCAGCGATCTATTGCTGGTCGCGGACGAGGCCACTGCATTGGCGAGCCGTCAGTACTATTCCTCCTTCTCTAGCGCGTGGAACTCCACTTCGACAAATGCGACTTTGACAGCCGATCCTCAATCGCGCGCCGCTTACTCCATATCAATTGTCGCGCCGAGCCTAATAGACGGCCTCCCGTACTCTGAAGATCAGAAGGCAATCATGCTGGGCGTCCTATCAGCGTTTGACATCAAGTCGTACTCCAATATGACGCTCCTGCATTCGTATTCCCTGTCAATGATTGCATCGATGGCCGGAATCTCCGACTTGTCATTCCTCGAGGATGTCTATGCGCTCGGGCCCGAGTACACCTTAGAGGAGACGGCCACCCTCGCCAGACATATCGTCTCGTCAGGGACCATCTCTGAGTACCCTGTTTCTCTGCCCGAGGAGTATATGGCGGGCTTTCTGAGCCCAGACAACAGCGCGTTGCTCATCGTTCTGAGCTTCTCCAAGGAATCCGGATACATGGAGGACGGTGCGAAGCCGATAGTCAACAATGTCGAGATTGTCCGTGGCCTTGTGACTGAAGCGAGGGCCAGGCATCTCCCATCCG
>JAOTTD010000026.1 GCA_029864565.1 Thermoplasmata archaeon
AACCAATGGGAAAAGGCCATAGGGGCGGAGGAGCATTCGCCTGCAGGACGAAGTGGAGGTTCGACATGGATGAGGGTACGACAATGCTTGTGACCTTGGTGATGATTGTAGTGGTTGTTGCGATATTAACGACAGGAGTTCATATCGTCAAGCCAGGAGAGATTGGCTTCGTGTATCGTGGAAGGAAATTTCTCAGACATTCCGGACCCGCGTTTCTCATGGGTCCGCCAATAATCAGTAAGATATACAGAATGAAGGCGGAATCCCTCCACATCGTATTCGAGTCATCGAGTCCCAGAACGGAGGTTCTGCTTGGCATCGCGGATCCTTCGAGAGTTCCAGTAACAGTCGAGGGCTTGGACTCGGAGATAAGGAACTTGTCTTCGAAGACAATCAAAGAGGTGCTTTCGCGGAGGAAGGCTGGCGGGAACGGCACAGACTTAGAGGTGGTTGCTGAAGAAATGAGGCTCGGATTAAACAAATCATTTGAGAATATGGGACTCAGTGTCAACTCCGTGAAAGTGGGCGATCGTCATTTCGGCTCGCCAATCAGCGAATCGGCTGGCGCAAAGATTCCCAGTTGGGATGATGTTTCCCGCAAATTGGGGTCGTAATCTCCTGCATCGGCAACATTCTCATGATGCGAGTTCTCCATTTGACTGAAATCTGAATAAGGGAGCCGGGCTATTCCTTCGTGAGAAAAGGCCATAGGGGCGGGATTCCAATCAAAGAAACCTGAGAAGCATCAATGAGACAACAGCAGCGAGAAAGCAAAACAGAGTCCACTTCCAGGGGAAAGGCCTCGGATGATGTCTCATTAGGAGTTTGCGCTCAAGTCTGCCGACCTGCCCCGGTGTTATAGATGACATTGCCAGACTCAAGATTAACGGGTATTCTACTTGAGTGTTCCTTCGGAATGCCTAGAAAAGGCCATAGGGGCGAATGTCATTCCAGAATCGACTCTGTCATGATGATCTTGCGCGACGCTATCCGTATCAATGCGCCCCCCGAGAAAATCTTTGAGTGGCTAAGAAACTTGGACACGAACTATAGAGACTGGCATCAGGATCACGTCAAATGGGAATTCTATGGAGGGCTCCGAGAGGGATCCGAATGCTATTGCGAGGAATTGATGCACGGCAAGCTCCACAGAATGAAGGGGAGAATCGTCAAGTTGAGGGAGAACAGGTATGTGGAATACAGGTTCAGCTTTCCGACATCTCTGATCTGTCCCGGGGGTACGTTCGCCATCGAGCCTGATGGAAGCAACAGCACCTTCGTAGCGACGCTTTCCTTCAGGCTTGGTGGTGTGCTTTCAAGGCTCGCCAAGAAGAGAATGGACTCTGTGGAGGACCACATGAGGGAGGAAGGCCTGAATCTCAAGAGAATCCTTGAATGAGTGTTTCCCTTCCTGGAATTAGTCAATTGGTCGTCGGTCAGCCGCTTCGCTCCGTATTCGTTAGGGTTCCCCGTGAGAAAAGGCCATAGGGGTGGAAGGGGATACGCAAGACTGTCGAGGGGAATGGCATGAAGTGCAAACGGTGCTACACCAAGATTCCTGCAGCGGTGCTGGAAAGGGTTTGCCCAGAATGCGGATGGCGCACACCCTCTTTGTTCATGCTCCTCGTTCAGGCAGTAGCCGTAACCTCGCTGTGCGCCTTGATCCTGATAAGGTACTTAATCGAGATGGACCTGTTTGACCTGTATTTCGCTCTCCTCTTGGGAGCAACCACAGTGTTTGCCTGGGCCCACTATGTAGTTGTTAGAGAAAGAAGAAGGGGTTTGGGATACAGCGACTAGGCCTCCCAAAGATGCGATAGAACGGGCATCATGTACCTAAATCGGCCGAGCCAGTCATTTTGGTGGGTTCAAATCCCACAGGGTCCATTTTATAACATCCCCTAATATAATTATTGTCAGTGCGGAGAAAAGGCCATAGGGGCGAAAAGGCATCCAGTGTGAGGTTGAGGGGAATGGCGTGGGAGGTGCGAGCGATAATCAAGGAGCGAAACGATAGATGCGAATTGAAAATGGAAGGTCGTAACGCCGATAGTGTTGGATTGGGCCGAGCGCATAGACGCAGACCACGCACGTGATTTCGAGATAGCGAGGTGGATGAATGAGTGACAAAAGGATACGGTGTCGCTTGGGGTTTCACGACTGCGCCGTTACATCCGAGACGGTGACGGTACTGCTGTCGGAAGGATCTTATGGAAAAAGGGAACGGGTCTATCGCATAAAGAGATGCATTCACTGCGGCAAGAAGGATAAAGACGAGATCTTACCGCCTCAGTCGGCCAATCTAAGCACGGAGAAGGTCGATAGGATACTTAACCCCTACATGCGGAGGAACCGCCCTCCGTGAAGTGAAACGCAGGAGGAAAGGAAATGGACGAGTGGAAAAAGGAAAGGGGTTTAACTCCGGACTCAATCCGGCCTGATTGAATTGCCGAACCGACTTACTGGCTTGCGACGCACAGCCTCCGAACGGATACGGTGAGAAAAGGCCATAAGAAATGAAAAAGGAAGAGGTTTGGGCGCTGTTTTCCGGCCCTTTCGGCGATGCGAAAATTCATCTTCCAAATGTACCTTGCTCGATGAGCCAGTCCTGAGAGTCCGCCCAAATCCGGTTGGGCCCACTCCACGTCTTGTCCAGACAGGGAGTTTCAGAGTCCAGACGTGGCGATCCTCTTGTCTTTGAGGCCTCGAACCAACCTGCTGGACGGCCCTCAGTTCGGGCCCTCCTGGGCCCACTCAAGCCGTGTTGGTCCTTCTCCAATCCACCGGAATCAAGATCCAAGTGGAATGCCCCAGGGCCTCTCCCGCTTTAGCCGCCCTCAAGGTCCGTTCCCGCGATAGCGAGCAAACCACAAAATCATCACTACAGCCACGACAATCCCGGTTAAGACGACCATTGTGATTTGGCCGCCAGAAAGCATCGAGTCATCACTTTCGCTGACAAGAAGTACCGCGACAGCTGAGGATGTCTGGCCAGCGGTATCCTTCACCTCGCAGATAATCTCCACCTCCCCGGATTCGGAGAACGCGTGTTCAATGATTTTATCATCGGTCCAGTCGGTATCCCATGTCCCGTCGGCATTGAAATCCCATCGAACAACGAGGTCTGTCACAATGTCCTCTCTATCCGCACAACTTGAGGCGTCAAGCATGACTGATGAGTTTTGAGACACCTGCCCATCCGGTTCACTAACAATCGCAATTGGCGGGAGATTAGAGGCATTCGAGGAGGATTCTATGTCAAAGGTTGTCCATCCGCAAAGCCCACCTTCGTGAGTGGGAATACTGGCGATAATGACGTATTCACCCGATGGGACAGCAGACGTATTCCATTCGAACTCTTCTAAGTCGACCTGCGATCCAGGATCGATAGTGTACCACGCGTCGGGGGCAGTAGATCCAGGGAACCTCTTGAAGAGACATCCATTCGACCTGACAATCTCCACATCCCACACGGCACCATCATTCGCTCCTGTCAATGATGTCTCGCCATCGTAACTGAGGGTTCCAGATACCACCAATGTCGAATTCAAGGCTGAGACGCTGACAGAGATATCCAAAGAATAGTCGAGGAGCTCTTCTCGTTGAGAGTATACTGCTGAAATGACTTCATTGAGTGCCACCCACGATGAAGGCATCACTCCCTTCATGGATTCACCTTCGAAGACGATGGCCTTCGAAGCATCACCAGCTCCTAGAGTAAGCTCACTGAATGGAACTTCCCGAGACCAGTATTCGGCAGTGGTCGTTGCCTCATAATCGGTGTACCTTCCCGCCAAGGATTCGAACCCTTCTGACTCAATGGCAAGGAACAGATCATCTAACATCTCAGACGAGATGGTCATTGTGATGTTCTCCATACTGACAATTCTAGGATTTGAGATGTAGTTGAGAACTGCGCTCCCATTTGAGAGCAAAGCCAAGTGAGTGGACCCCCCTTCATACAGCGTTAAGTTGTACCACAAGGCAGACCATTCTTGTGCGGTGACAGCCTCGCAGCAAACCGCATCAGGGGGACCTCCAAGAGGAGGACAGAGAATATTCGCCGCTATGAAAGACGTCAGGACAAGGATTCCGACCCCAGTTCTATCGATCGGCAGGGTCTTGACTCTCATTACAGTTGCCACCCACCAGTAATGACATGTCGCTCAGGATATATTCCTTTCGCGTATCCGAGGAACTTGCCGTCACACGTTCTGCCGCGGCGCAGTACATTGAAAAAGCGAAAGAGGTTTTCCGGCCTGGCCTTCGGTAACCGTGAATGAATTGGAGTCTTGGCCGCGTTGTCTGGCTACGCACTGATTCAGGCGCGGTTGGGCCCACTCATAGCCACTGGCTCGGCCAGACAATTGTTCTCATAATCTAATGCAATCGGATTTCTCCGCGATGGCCGGCTCTTGTTCAAAGGTGCCGTTGCATGCGTCATTAACACGTGCGTGTTAGAGGGTAGCTCGGGGGGATGCACAACAACTGCACCGAATTCAATGTCGAGGCTGCGATTATCGGCATGGGACTGAGCAAGCGCGCCGACAATCGACTCACTTTGTGTGCTTCCCTGTCGGGCGGAATTGTAGTCTACCGCGAATGCGAGCTGCCTTCGCATCCGCTTCAGCTTATCGCCTACTCCTATCTGAAAGAACACGGATACCATCGAAAGGTACGAAAACCGGAACAGCATATACCGGCGCATGGACGACACGGACACGAAGATACTGAATCTCCTCAGGGAGAATTCTCGGATGAAGAACACCGACATCGCAAGACGGGTCAACCTTACCGAGCGCGCGGTCAGGGCTCGGATCGAGAAGCTCGTTAGAGAGTCGGTCATCAGGAAATTCACAATCGTGACATCACCGGTGGGAGTCGAAGGAATAGTCCTGATTGGCACACAGGTGGGAAGGACGAGTGCGGTCAAGGCGAAAGGTCGTGAGGTGTCCGACAGCGTGTTCGAGTGCAGCGGCGAGTTCGATGTCGCCGTCAGATTGAGGGCAGACACGCTAGACGAACTCAACGCAAAGGTGGACGATCTCCGCTCCTATCCAGGTGTAATCAGAACCTCGACTTTGGTCAAGCTGGTCGAGTCCTGACCGAGAGGATGGCGAAGCAGAATCGCGCTTGTAGCGTGGCATTCAGGTCACGATGGGCAACCAGGCAAACTTAATACACACATTCGCACATTATCCAAGACATCTCCCCGATACCACATCCCATTCGGCGTGGCGATTCAGCTCATGCTGGCCGGAGCGTCCGCTGTTGCTGTTGCGTCGCGCGATTGGGTTCCGACTCGAATCAGGGACTCCTGCTTGGAGGTTAGCGGTTGCCACAGAAAGGGGTTGTCCGGAGCGGAGAGGCGTTCTGCCTCGAGTGCAGGTCATCAGTCGATCGAGAGGTGGACCGATGCCCATCCTGTGACTCTTCACTAGACGAAGAGGTCAAGGCGTTCTCATGCCCTCGGTGCAAGACAGTGCTTCCTCTGGGCACCAGCGAGTGCGCGCAGTGTGGAATGAAGTTCAGGGTCAAGGTAGTCAGGCAGACTTCCACAACGGAGGGAGAGTCAACTGATGTTATCGAAAAGAGCCCTGACCATCTCGATAAGCCATCGGAAGAAGAGACCATCAGTTCCGAGATGGAGAACGAAGCGAGTGTCGAGGCAGCGGAACCTCTCTCGGCGGAACAACTCGAAAAGACGCATCAGCTCGTGGAAAGCCTTACTGAGCTGGGTGAGAACCGGGCGGAGCTCCTGTCCAGAATGGAGCAGAGGCATTCAGATGAAAGACAACGTCTCACCGAGATGAAGAAGATCGACGGGACACCGTTTAGGATGGACCTGGTTGAATCGGAGGTGCTCGCTCTGGCCGACGAGATGGCGGACATCGCGAGACTTCATTCTGCCATGCTCTTGATTGCGGATGAGATATCCGCCCTTGTTGAGTCATTCGAACTGAGCGACGAGGCCAAGGAGAAGGGCCTTGCTGCGAAGGCCATGAAACTGTCAGCTGAAGTCAGCGGGAGTGACGCTGCGCAGATGAAGGCACGCGAAGACCAATTGGCCAAACGGGAGGAGATGGTCGACAGAAAGATACGTGGCTATGCCTCCAAGAGGAAGGAACTCGAGGAGAGAGAGTCCGAGATATCGGCGAAGCTCGAACAGCTCGACAATGAGAAGGCCTCTTTCGAAGCGGTACGTAACGCCAGTTCCGTCGATGCACGGGATTCGACCGAGGATGCCGAGGGTTGGCGCGAGAAAGAGGCTAGTGCCGTGGCGAGGCTGTCTCGACTCTCGGCAATACTAGACGGAAGACAGGCGGAAAGTGGAAAGGGAGAACTCGACAGGACGATCGAGTCCGAATTTGCCGCAATCGAGGCATCCATCAGGAGGCTGCTATCGGAAAAGAGCGAAGCTGAAGGAAGGCTGATCGAAACTGCCGAGCATGAGGACGAGTTAACTCAGCTCCTGAAGGCGCTCGACCAGTTGTTGGGGCAGCTGCCCGAGGCTGTAATTCAGAAGTTCACTCAGGGCGAGGACTACAGGCTCTACGAGAAGATACTCGAGAGATACCGAATATAGCCTATGACTTAATGTATGCCAAGACACATTACACGAAACACATTGCACCGAGCACCCCCCAGACTCAGTGCTTTCCCTACGGAGCAACACCACCATGGGTTTGAGAGATAGAGCCAGGGAAATAGCCTCGCGGCCGGAGCCTGAAAAGCAGGAGGAGGCCGAGGAAGAGGGAATCCAAGAGACTCCTTTCAAGGAGAATCAGTCTGAATTGACCGAGCAGCAGACTACCTCCGAAGAAACGGAGCCCGAAGTCGCCGAGACGCCATCAGCCGAACCGTCCTTGGATATGGGGGCGCAGGAGCCCGTAGAGGCTCATGGTGAGCCGTCGACGGTGGAGTTGCGAGAGGAGGCCATTCAGAGTCCGACGGACGAAGCGATTGAGGACTCTGTTGAGCCGGCGGAGAAGAAGTCTGAGACGATAGAAGACCTGGCGAACAAGCTCGAGCCGTCGATGACATATTTGCTGGAGGAGGAGAGGCCAGAGCTCGCGTACTCGCTTTACATGGCACTGAAGGCGGCAGGGAAGCAGGGGATGATTGTCTCAAGGACATACCCCAAGAATCTCAGGAAGGCGCTTGACCTGGAAGGCGTCCCCATATATTGGCTTACAAACGCAATGAGCGACGAGGCGATAGGCCCGAAGGACCTCGAACGTCTCACCCTGACCCTGCGCCGGTTCGTTGAAGAGGGGGAGGGTCAACTCGTCCTTATAGATTCGCTGGAGTACCTGATCACGAACAACAAGTTCGTTAGTGTACTTCGGCTCGTGCAAACGATTCGCGACTTGATAGCCGTCCACAAAGCTGTGTGCATAATTTCATTGAAGGCCTCGACACTCGAGCCGTCTAGGCTGGCGTCGCTTCAGAGAGAGCTGGAGCGCTTCTCTCCAGATGGCGTTGAGAAGGTCGCGCCAGTACCTGACGTAGAGAACAGACTAATCGCGGAGCTGAAGCGCGACGAGATGGTCATCGAGGTTGAGCGCATTGCCGAGGAGCACAAGGCACTCTCTGTCAGAGAAGAGAAACTGTCGGCCCAGGCTAAGAACATAGCCTCGGAACGAGAGTCTTTGGAGAAGGAGCGTCAAGAGGTCCAACAGACTTTGATACGGGTCCGACAGACGCGCAAGGAGCTCGAGGAGGCCAGGATCAAACTGACGAGGGAGGAGGCAGTGCTCACCTCGAAAGTCAGATCGAAACTCGCAAAGGAACTTGAGGCCCTTGACTCGAAGAAGGCCGGCCTTCAAGCGATGGAGAAGGAGGTCGAGTCTAGGTATCATCAGTTGGACAGGATTGTAACCCTGAAGACAGAGCAGAAGATAGCCGAGCTTCAGGAGGAGCAGAGGCGTCTGGAGGCGGATAGGTCCAAACTGGCAGACATAACGGTCAAGGCTGAGAACGACAGGCACTCTCTTGCGGAGCAGCTGAGGTCGGTCCAGCAGAGAGAGGAGCGAGTCACCAAGAGTCTGGCTGAGGCGAAGTCTGAGTTCACCAAACTCGAGGAGAAAGAGCAGGCCCTGGCACTGCAAAAGGTCGACATCGAAAAGGCTAGGGCGCTGTTCGAATCCGAAAGGAAGGAAATAGACGAGCTAAAGACCACACACGATGATGAGTTCCAACGTCGGGACCTGGCGCTAGTCGCTGCCATGAGGCAGGTTGAGGCGCGAGAAGATTCGGTGACCCATCTCACGGCAGAGCTCGAGGAGCTGAGGAACCGCCTAATGACGAGCGAGAGGACTCTTGCAGAAGGGGAAGCAAAGGTGTTGACTAGGCAAGAGGAGCTCGTGAAAAGCGAAAAGGAGCTGTCTGAGCGGGAGGCAGAAGCGAGGGCCGCAACAGAGATAGCTCACCAGATGGAATCCGCAGCGAAGGCAAAAGAAGCATCGCTTGAAGAGGAGAAGAAGAGGCTCATGGGCGAGCTCGAAACAGGCAGGGCCGACGTTGCCCGAGGATTGTCAGAGCAGGAGAAGCGTGAGGAACGTTTGCGAACCGATGAGGAACGCTTCAAGAGGGAAAGCGACACCCGCAGCAAAGCGTTGGACGAACTCGAAACGCAGCTCAAGGAGAGGAGCGCTGGACTCCGAGAGGAGATCGAGGACATCGAGTCCCGGGAGAAAGCCGTCAGCGAGGGCAATGCTGAGGTCGAACGCCTCAGAAAGGAGATTGAGGCGCAAGCTTCCTCGTTCAGGGAGGAGCGTGAGGCATTCCTCCTGGAAGAGGACCGGCTGAAGGAGCAGTCAAGCCTGCTGAAGAAACAACTCGAGCAGGAGAAGATCACCATTGAGCAAGAGCGCAGGGAATTCACTTCAAGATCCGAGATGAAGCAGAAAGAACTCGACGAACTCGCCTCCAAAATAGAGGCTGACCAGGGAGACCTAGAGGAGAAGGGCCGTTCCATTCAGGAAATGCAGGCGATCCTCGACAAGAGGTCAAGCGATGTCGCCGCCTCCGAGCTCAGGATGGCGGAGGAGAGAGTCGAAGTAGACCAGCTCCGACGACAAAGCGAGGGACGTGAGGAGGAACTGGAGACGCTGCAGAGGGACATCCTCGCCCGGCAGGAAGACCTGGAGTCTACTGCTCAGACGCTTAAGACGTCACGGGAAAGCCTCGAGGAAGCGGGGCGGAAGATGGCCGAGCAGAAGGGAGAGTTCGACGAGAAACTTGCGGAAGTCACCTCTCGCGTGGCGGAGTTAAAGGAGCAGGAGGAGAGGCTTGCCAGCGAGACAGCGCGTTTGGAGGAGAAGACAGCAGAGAGCGAGAGTACTCGGCAAGGACTAGAGACATGGAGAGCGGAACTAGATGAGTTGTCCAAAGGATTGAGCCAGAGAGAGGAGGGGCTGGCCACGCGCACCGCCGAATATGAGGAGCGAGAATCCCGATTGGAGGAACGAGAGGCCGAGGTCGAATCCCTGAAGAACACTGTTGAGGACGAGCGCAAGACTCTCGAATCCCGGTTGGAGAACGAGAGGACGAGGATGACCGAGGAGTTCGCCGGTTTGGAGAGTATGAAGACGGAGATGGTCGAGCTTCAGGCTGAGGTTTCCGGTCGCGAGGAGAAGATTGCTGAATTGCAGCGCAGCCTCGAGGAGAGGGAGAAAGCTATCGAGGAAGCGCGCATGACACTCGAGTCCGACCGAGACTCCCTCAACGAGCAGCGGCAGCAGATGGAGTTGCTCAGGTCCGAGTTTGAGGGCGATAGAGATGCCGCAGGGGCCGAACACGAGCAGCTCCGGAAGGACATTGAGGAGCTGCGTGACAAGGCAGAATCAGAGCGTAAATCCATCCAAGACGAGCGCGACGGGCTTGCGGAGGAGAAGGACGCGATTCAGAACATGAGAGCTTCACTCGAGGAACAGCGTTCCAAGCTCGAGATTCGTTCAAGAGAGATGGAGGCGAGGACGGCTGAGCTCGAAAGTCGTGAGAAGACTATCAGTGAGCGTGAATCTCTGCAGTCCGAGCGTGAGGCCGCTTATGAGTCCCAGAACTCGGAGCATAAGGAGCGGGTCAGGGATATAGATTCTAAGACGGCCGAGGTGGCTGCTGCTCTATCGGCCCTTGAGGCTAGGGATGCCGCTGTCTCGGAGAGAGAGCAGCAGATGCATTCGCTCGCTGAAGACACCGACGCCCTCAGGGCCAGATTGGAGTCGGAGCGTGTGTCCCTCGAGCATGACAGGGCGACTTTCGACGACGACCGGGCAAAGTTGGCAAGGGAGAGTGCCCTGGTCGAGGGCGAGAAAGAGAAAGCACTGGCGCTGGGAAGGACCGCAGAGCAGATATCCGAAAGGGAGGCCGAGCTCGAGGAGAGGTCATCAAGATTCAACGAGCGTCGAGAAGAGCTCGAACAGCTCGAGAGAGCTTTGAACGATCAACGAGAGGAGCTCGAGACGAAGGAAGCCGAGATGAAGAGGATCGCTGAGGAACTTGAGACATGGAAATCCGACCTCGAGAAGATGGAGGCGGATGCTAGCGAAAGAATGGCTCAGGCCGATCTCGTCGCGGTCAAAAGCCAAGAGCTTGAAGCTCTACAGGAGTCGCTGCGGAAGCGCGATGAGGAATTGCTCGAGAGGGAGGCCGCGTTGTCTAGTCTTCAAGCGGCTTCCCAAACCAAGATCGAAGAGGAACTGTCGTCCTTGGAGGCAGTCAAATCAGAGTTGGATCAGGAACGGGTCAACATCGAGACGGCAGTGACGCAACTGGAAGAGACTCAAGCTAAACTTCTGGCCAAGGATGAGGAACTCGCGAGGAACGCGTCAGAACTGTCGGAGAAGTCGCGGATGATCTCTCAGAAGGAATCGGAGATAGAGGCTTTGAGGGAGAAGCTGGACACGGCCGAGGGTGCCTTGAGTGAGCGAGAGCAGAGCATTGCGCAGTCCGCCGACGAGTATCATGACGTGGTTCAGGAGATTTCCCGCAAGAAGGATGAGATCGACGGCAGGGAGAAGGAGCTCGGAGAGCGGATGGCGGAATTGGAGAGGAGCCTTACGGAGTTCGAGATGCTTCAGGCCGAGTTCGAGAAGGAAAGGGACCTGATGGAGCAGAAGGACAAGGGACTCGAGCAGCTGAGAGAGGAACTCGAGACCTGGCGTCAGGATCTCATGACCCGCAGAGAGAAGCTCGAGGAGGAAGTGCACGAGCGCGTTTCTGAGCTGACCAAGGATGTGGATGCCGGCCGGAGGAAGGACCAGGCTACCGAGGACACCCTTCTCAGAAGGGAGATCGAGCTCAGACAGATGGATGAGGCGATAAAATCCAAAGAGAGGGAAATCGAGGGCAGGGAGAAGACTTTGGTCCTCGAGATGGATCGCTTGGAGCGCGAAAGGGCGGAGATTCAGGACCTCTGGGAGAAAGTGGAGGGAGCGAAGGAGGGCCTCACAACCGTGGACGAGAAGACCTTTTCTGAACTCGAAACCCGGAAGTCGCAGCTGGACGACGCGTACCTGAGGCTAGCTGAGCGAGAAGAGGGGCTCAAGACGGATGAACAGCGATTGGAGGAGGAGTGGGAGCGGATGCACGGCATCGAGGAAGAGCTTGCACAGCTTGCGCAGATGCTGAAGTCTCGGGAGGAACAGCTGAAGAAGCTCGAATGATTGAACGCTACCGGTTCCGGCCGGGGTTGGCCTTTAGAATACCGTTACCTTGCCCTCTACTATCTGCATTGTCAGAGCGTCAATGTTCTGCAGCATCTCATTGTAAATCGCACGCGCCTCACGCTCGTGTTTTGCGCGGTCGACATTCGGCGCGTAGATGATGTTCGCACTCGCCGCCTGCGGATAATCGATCGGCTTGCCAATCTGTGAAAGTATCCTCGTGTGCACTTCTAGTATGTCTCCACCCGCCATCTCGCAGATCTTTTCAGCAACTTGGCTCGACAATATGTTGTAGAGTTTCCCGACGTGTGTCACTGGGTTCTTTCCAGCGGAGGCTTCCATGCTCATCGGGCGCATCGGGGTGATGAGGCCATTAGCCCTGTTGCCCCTTCCAACAGAGCCGTCGTCGCCGTTCTCCATAGACAGGCCAGACACGGTCAGGTAATAGATGTTCTTCTCGTAGTCGTCCGCGGTGTTCACATCGACCTTTAGTTCTCTGTCGGTGAAGCCTTTGGCGAAATCTGCCACACGGTTACGGCACTGTTCCACCACACTAATGTAGTGTCCCTTGTCAGGTATCTTTGATGAAACCATTGCGGCTGCGATCGTTAAGTCAATCTTCGAGCCGCTCCTGAAGGCCATGACCTTGACGTCCTCTCCGATTTCAGGGAGCTCCGCGCATAGCTTGCCATTTATGAACTTCTCCGTTTCGAGAGTGATCTTCTCTGTCTCGCTTAGTGGAGCAAAGCCGACGCCGAACGAGGTGTCATTGGCCAGTTTGCGCTGAGTCTCGTATACGCCTCTGAGGTCGACACTTCCCTGGCTTATCATGCAGTCGAGGACGACGCCCCAGTCAACATCGAGGCTCTTGCATGTCTTCTGTAGGTAGGAGTATGCCGCCTTCAAGGCGCAAGTTCGGTAGGGAAGGCGCTCCCCGTCCACGTTCGTTGTCGCGCGTCCCACGAGGAGTATGTAAATCGGCTCGAGTATGGCCCCTCCTCCGAATTTCGGCGCGGATTGTCCGCCTACTATCTGGGTCTCGTCTGTGTTGTGATGGAGTATCCTGCCGTAGCGTTTGATGTACATCCTGCACAGCGCTTGGCTAACGTTCTCAGCAAGACCATCCGCAATGCTGTCGGGATGACCGATGCCCTTCCTCTCGACGAATTCGACGGTCTGCTGCTCGATGGGTCTCTGTGATAACTCCCCTATGAGAATGTTCCTGTCCATGCGCCCGCCTCGAAGAATCTGGAGGATGGATATTTTGCTCACTCTTAACTCTTTCGGAGCGAAAGGGATAGTCCTCTCGGACTGAGCCAGTTAAGCCTTCTTGTCCTTGAATTCCTGCCTGCGCCTCGCCCTCGCGGACCCTTCCGGAATAAGTGCGAACTTCTTTCCCGCCAAGACCCCGGCAACGCCTTCCGTGCTCTCCACAGAAGAGTAGTCCTTGCACAGCTTGCATGTGGGGGGGCAAACGCTGACCCTGTCCTTTGGCTCCGGGTACTGGAACGTTCCACCCTCATAATTTCTGAGGACGACGCGCTTGTCGGACATCGAAATCAAGTACTGCGGAGCGAGCGGTATCTTTCCCCCGCCCCCAGGCGCATCCAGAATGAATGTGGGCATCGCGAAACCGGATGTATGACCGCGCAAGGCTTCGGATATCTCAATCCCCTTTGCGACTGAAGTCCTGAAGTGCTCAATCCCCTTCGACATGTCACATTGGTAGAAGTAGTAGGGTCGGCACCTGATTTTTACCAGGTCCTGGACGAGCTTCTTCATGATTGTCGGGCAGTCGTTCACACCTTTGAGAAGCACCGATTGATTGCCTACGGGAATGCCCGAGTCCGCCAGCATCTCTACGGCCTTCTTCGATTGGGGAGTTATCTCCTTTGGATGGTTGAAGTGTGTGTTTAGCCAGATGGGGTGATGCTTCTTCAGCATATCGCAGAGCTCGGGGGTGACGCGCTGCGGGAGAGTGCATGGTGCCCTGCTGCCAATGCGCACGATGTCTATGTGATCGATGTCTTGCAGCCTCGTGATGATGTCATCAAGTTTCTCATTCGAAACGAGAAGTGGATCTCCACCTGACAGCAGGACGTCCCTGATCTCGTCGTGTTCCTTGATGTAGTCAATGACCGCATCCAGGGTTTTCTTGTCCCTTTCCTGGTCTGTCTGCCCCGCAAGCCTCCGCCTCGTGCAGTGCCTGCAATACATGCCGCACTGGTCCGTTATCAGGAACAGGACCTTATCCGGATATCTGTGGGTCAGCCCGTGAACTGGCGAATCGACATCCTCGAACAGCGGGTCGTCCATGTCGGCTTCCGAGAAGTCGACCTCGCTCGCAGTCGGCACAGCCTGCATTCTGACGGGGCAATGTGGGTCCTTCGGGTCCATGAGCGATGCGTAGTAGGGGGTGATTGCCATCCTTAGTATCTTGAGGGATTCCCGAACGCCCTCTTCTTCCGCTGGGGTCAGGTCGATGACCTGTTTCAGTTGGTCGACCTTCGTGATCCGGTTGCGAAGCTGCCACTTCCAGTCGTTCCATTGCTCGGGCGCCACGTCTCTCCACAGCGCTATCTCGGTATGCTTTCTCATGCATGTACACCTCTTGCGCATCGCCTGGAAGTCCTATATTGCGCTCCGTATTTATCCTATCCCCAATACTCGCAGACTGCCGTTACGAAGGTCGATTGATGCATACGAATTCGGGATGACCAGTTTCTTAGCAGGCCCAATCGAAATCGTAGCTGCGTGTCTAAATTGGCCTGGCACTTGCCTCTGTGGGTCACGAACGGTTATATATTCGAGTTCTTGTTTCGAAGCTACGTCAATCCAGACTCGTAGAATCTATCCTGAAAGGAGCCTGGTGGATGGCATTCCACTGAGTGTCAGCTCCTCACCAGGGGCGAGGGGATGAATATGAAGAAAGTCGCGATAGTTGGCGCTGGCCAGAGTAGATATGGCGAGTTTCCCGACAAAGGCATCAAGGAGCTGTTTTTCGAGGCATACAACGACATGATCAAGAGCGTCGACAAAGGCGTCGACCCCAAGCGGATTCGCGCTGCCTACGTTGGCAATCTGGGCTCTGGAGGATTCCAGCTCGGGAACATGTCCGCGCTGGTCTCGGAGTTCGTCGGTCTCCCGTACATCCACACGGTCCGCGTCGAGAACGCCTGCGCTTCGGGCGGTTACGCAATCGTCTCAGCCGTCATGGACGTACTCTCAGGCGCACACGATGTCGTAATCGCTGGCGGCGTCGAGAAGATGACAGATGTCTCCAGCATAAAGCAGAAGTATTGGCTGGGGGTCTCCGGTGACACAGAGTATGAGCGGCTCGCCGGGACGACCTTTGCCGGCCTATACGCTCTGATAGCCCACAGGCACATGCACCAGTTCGGGACTAAGCGGGAGCATTTGTCTGCGGTCGCGGTTAAGAACCACAAGAACGGCGCACAGAACCCGAAAGCGCAGTTCCAGAAGGAGATCACTCTGGAAAAGGCGATGAAGAGTCCTTACGTGGCCTATCCGTTGAATCTGTTCGATTGTTGCTCCACTACCGATGGCGCGTCCTCGGTACTCATATGCGATGCGGAGATCGCGAAGGAGTTCACCGATACACCGGTGTATGTTGCGGGATTCGGCACCTCTAGCGATTACCTTGCGATCCACGACAGACCGGACACGGTGGCCCTCGAGGGAACGAAGAGGGCTGGACGCCAGGCCTACGATATGGCGGGCTTGACGCCGAGGGACATCGATTTGGCGGAGGTACACGATTGTTTCACGATCGCCGAGCTCCTCGCGTACGAGGATCTGGAATTCTGCAAGAAGGGCGAGGCGGGACAGTTCGTCGAGGAGGGACACACGCAGATTGACGGCGACAAGCCGGTCAACGCCAGCGGGGGTCTCAAGTCGAAAGGTCATCCGATTGGCTCCACTGGAACTGGCCAGGCATACGAGATGTTCAATCAATTGAGAGGCACTGTCCAGAAGCCGGCGAGGCAGGTCAAGGACGTAGAGGTCGGATTGGTTCACAACGTCGGAGGGTCTGGAGGCACTGTGTCAGTGTCGATCCTGAGGAGGTGAATGGAATGGCTTTCGGTATCTCTGGCTACGGAATCGCGATTCCCCGGTTGAGGGTCAAGAAGGAGGACTACGTGAAGGCGTGGGGCTCGTTTCAGGCGGCTGGCGTGAAGGAGAAGTCGGTCATGGGGTTCGACGAGGATGTGCTCACACTCGCGGCGAAGGTGTCTCTGAAGGCGATGGCCTCGGTTCCCGTGGCTCCGGACAAAATCACGCGATTTGCGCTTGCCTCTACCTCGGCGCCATATGTAGAGAAGCTTCTTTCCGGTACAGTCATCACGAATGTAGGCATCCCGAATGGAGCGTTTGTGTCAGACCACACCACTTCTTCGCGTGCGGGTACTGAGGCTATGTTAGCGGGAATCGAACATGTGAAATCCGACTCCACCGGATGGGCGGTTGTCGCAGCAGCGGATGCTCCGAGAGCGAGTATGTGGTCTCCGCTAGAGCATGGCCTCGGCGCAGGCGCCGCCGGGTTCGTGATATCGAACGACAATGTCATCGCCGAATTCGAGGGCCATACGACGTACGCGTGCGAGCACTTCGGAGAACGGTTCAGGCCGAGCGATGATGACCTAATACACGATCTAAATGTCAAGAAATTCGCCCAGTCCTCGTTGGTGGGCACAACGACGAGAGCTGCCACATCGTTGATGAATCAGCTTGGGGTGAAGCCCGAGGATTACGCTCACGTCGTAATACAGCAGCCAGACGCGCGCGCGCCATCGGCGATAGCGAAGAAGCTTGGATTCGCTGAGACGCTTTTGACGAGCAGCTCTGTTGTGGCGGAGCTCGGGGACCTCGGAGCTGCATCAACTCCTGTCGCGCTCGCAGCAGCACTGGACAGCGCGAAGGTCGGTGAGCGGATCCTGGTCATCAGCTACGGCTCGGGGGCGGCGAGTGACGCATTGAGCTTCAAGGTCGTTAACGACAGGAAGGCCCAGCCGGGCGTGAGGGCGGAGATCGATCGGAAGGAGTACATAGACTACGTCCAGTATCTCAAACTCAAAGGGGCGATCAGGTGAGGTGACAGGTATGGCTCATGTTTCAATCCCGATGTATTGGCGGACCATCCCGCAGAGATACAGGATGGTCGGCCAGAAGTGCAAGAAGTGCGGCTCGGTCAACTTCCCGCCAAAGGGGGTCTGCAAGTACTGCAACGAGTCCTCCGAGTTCGATGAGGTCAATCTAAGCGGAAAGGGAACAGTGCATACCTTCGTGCTCATAGGAGCTGGCGGCGCTCCACCGGAGTTCGCAGAGCAGGAGAAGGCCGGAGGGTCATACCCCGTCGCGATTGTGGAGCTGGAAGAGGGCCCCAAGATCATTGGGCAGATAGCCGATGCGGACCTTAAGACGGTCAAGATCGGCATGGCGGTGAGCACGGAGCTTCGGAAGATCTACAATGAGGAAGGCGTAATAAGATACGGGTTCAAGTTCGTCCCGCAATGATAGGTTGGGTGATGGTATGGATTCGAGCAAGTTGATGACGATGAAGGAAGCGGTGTCAAAATTCGTGGCGGACGGTGACACAGTCTACCTGGCGGGGTTCACGCACATGATACCCTTCGCCGCGGGCCATGAGATAATACGGCAGGGAAGGAAGGACCTGACATTGGCACGGGCCACTCCTGACATAATCTACGACCAGATGGTAGCCGCAGGATGTGCGAAGAGGTTGATCTTCAGCTACGCAGGGAACCCAGGTGTGGGCTCTCTCAGATGCTTCAGGAGGGCCCATGAGAAGGGCGTTCCCAAGCCGCTCGAGGTGGAGGAGTACACCCATTTCGGCCTTTCTGGGAGGCTCTTCGCCGGCGCAACAAACATGCCGTTCCTCCCAATGCGGACGAACTTGGGTTCAGGATTACCTGCCGAGAACGACCTTATCAAGACCATAAAGGACCCGTACACAGGCGACGAGGTGTCTGTGGTGCCCCCGTTAAAGCCGGATGTGGCTGTTGTACACGTTCAGCGCGCTGACGCGAACGGCAACTCGCACATATGGGGCATAATTGGAGAACAGAAGGATGCAGCCTTCGCGGCCAAGAAGGTCATAATCAGTGCGGAGGAGATAGTCGACGAGTCAGTAATCCGGTCCGACCCGAACAGGACGCTAGTTCCTGATTTCCTTGCCCATTCGGTGGTTCACGAGCCATGGTGTGCCCATCCGTCCTACGTGCAGGGGTACTACGACAGAGACAACGAATTCTACATGGAGTGGGACAAGATCACGAAGGAGCACGACTCGACCATGGAGTACATCCAGGAATGGGTCCTCGGAGTTGAGGATAGGGCACAATACATGAAGAAGTATCCCAAGTCGAAGTTGGACGCGCTGCTGCCGAAGCCAGCGTTCAGTGCGCCAGTCAATTTCGGGAGCGTCTGATGAAGGAGGTGTTCTGAATGTCCGAAGTAAGTCCAACGGAATTGATGGTCATCGTGGCGGCAAGAGAATTGAAGGACGGCGAGTCCGTGCTCGTGGGCGTCGGCGTCCCCAACCTAGCGGCGAATCTCGCAAAGAGGCTTCAAGCCCCCAACCTGCTGATGGTGTACGAGTCTGGGGCGGTCGGTTCCAACCCGAGCAGGATGCCCCTGTCAATAGGGGACCCTTGTCTCGTCAGCGGGGCGAAAAGCGTCTGCTCGATGTACGAGCAGTTCGCCTACTATCTCCAGGGCGGAAGGATAGACGTCGGATTCCTCGGGGGAGCCCAAATCGACAAGTTCGGCAACATCAATTCCACTGTGATTGGCAGCTACAAGGCGCCGAAGGTGCGCCTCCCTGGCAGTGGAGGGGCGTGTGATATCGCGTCGAACGTGAAGAAGATTATCGTGATAACCCCTCATGAAAAGCGCAGGTTCGTCGAGAAGGTAGACTTCCTGACGAGCCCCGGATTCATCGATGGCAAGGACGGTTGGAGGAAGCTCAAGCTGCAGGGGGGCGGCCCATATGCGGTCATCACCAACCTGTGTACCTTCAAGTTCGACGAGTTAACGGGCGAGATGACGGTTGTTGCGCTGCACGAGGGAGTCACGATTGAGCAGGTCCAAGAGAACACGCCCTGGAAGGTCAAGGTCGCCGACGATCTCGAAAGCACGCCTCCTCCGAAGCAAGAAGAGATCGAGGCACTCAGGGCGTTGGATCCGCAGAAGATATACCTAAGGTGAGTCATAATGTGCGCTGGCTTTGACCCCATCACGGAATACAAGAACAAGACGAAGAAGAGCGCGGAATGGTTCGCAAGGGCTTGTGACCATCTGCCGGGTGGCGTGACAGGTAACGTAAAGTTCTACCAGCCGTATCCCATCTATGCGAAGCGTGCTAAGGGAGCACACCTCTGGGACCTCGACGGCAATGAGTATATCGATTACATGCTCTGTTTCGGCCCGCTCATCTTGGGTCACGGAGACCCGCGAGTCATTAAGGCGATTACGGAGCAGTTGGAACGGGACGGTACCACGATATTCGGCCCCCCCCATGAGACAGAAACAATCATGGCTGAGCGGCTTAACCGCATCTTCCCGTGCGCCGAAAGGGTCAGGTTCACCAACTCAGGGCTGGAGGCTACTCTCCACGCATTGCGCGTTTGCAGAGGCTTCAGAAGGCGGAACAGGATCGCCAAATTCGAGGGGCACTACCATGGATGCTACGACGAGGCGTTAGTGAGCTTGACTCCTTCGGAAGAGACGGCGGGCCCGTACGCCGCGCCACAGCCAGTGGCATGTTCTCTGGGCACCTCCGAATACACCCTTCAGAGCGTTCAAGTGCTCCCGTTCAACGACGCAGAGGACACTGTTAGGCTGCTCAAGGCGCACAAGAACGACCTTGCCGCAGTCATAATGGAGCCGATCCAGCGCGGGTTCATCGAATCCGACCCTGAGTTCCTGAAGACGGTTAGGGAGACGACGGAAGAACTCGACATCATACTCGTTTTCGACGAGGTCATGTCCGGTTTTAGAGCTGACAGGCTGGGCGGAGCCCAGACGATGTATGGCGTGACGCCAGACCTCATGTGCCTAGGGAAGGTCATCGGAGGCGGGTTCCCCGCGGGTGCATTTCTGGGACGTCAGGATATCATGGATTCGGTCAACCCTGTTACCCGTGGAAAGGATAACAGGGTGTTCCACGGCGGCACCTTCAACGGCCATCCGACTGTGCTCGCAGCGGGTATGGCTACATTGGATGTCCTGGAAGAACCAGACACTTATGCTTACTTGAACAGAATCACAAGCAAGCTCCAGGACGGCCTCAACGATCAATTCGAAAGAATGGAGATCGAAGCCCTTGCTGTCGGCCCGGGCTCGACCTTCAATGTGGTGTTCGCAAAGGAGTGTGCGCACAGCTACAGGGACTGCATGCACTTCGATGCCAAGTTGAGGATGCAGTTCGATTATGGATTGCTGGCGCGCGGCATGCATTTCCACCCTGACAAGCCGTTCTATACCTCGACCGCTCACACAGACGAGGACGTGGAGAATACGCTGGCTGCTTCCGAGGAAGTGTTGCGAGAGATGAAGTCTTCGTGATCAGAGACCCCGGACTCAGAGTTCAGCAGAGGCCTATGCGTCCGCTTCGATTGTTCCGGAGTAAACACGATTGGCCGGACCAGTCATGAACGCGTGGTCGTCCTCTGTGAGACTTATAGTCAGGACGCCTCCGCGGGTCGATACCAAGACCTTTCGGCCGCTTACCAAGCTCTTGAGGTGAGCAGCGGCTGCGCTCGCTGTCGCCCCGGTCCCACAGGCCAGGGTCTCGTCATAGACCCCTCGTTCATAAGTCCGTATGCTTATTGCGTCTGGCCCACTCACTTGCACAAAGTTGATGTTCACACCCACAGGAAAACGCGATTTATCTGAGTTGAGATCGCTGCCTGCGCCGACGACGTCCACCGCGGGCAGGTCTTCTGTGAAGACGATTATATGTGGCTCCCCAGTGTTGAGAAAGCTCGCCTGATGGGGCGAGCCACAGAAGTGAACTGCAAACTCGAGCATGGAGTCGTCTGGTTTCCCCGTGTCAGTGACGAAATCGGACAGGTGCCTCCTGAGCGTTCTTACCAGACCCATGTCGACTGTGAGCCGGTCGCCGTCCTTCCTGACGGATTTGACACCGTCCCTCGTGAGGATGGAAACCTCGTCTTTGGAGAGCTTATCGGCAATGAACGCTGCGACACATCTGAGCCCGTTCCCGCACATGTCGGCTTCGTTTCCCGCAGGTTCAAACAGGCGCATGGATCCATCCGCGCCTTCCGCTGATTCGATGAATATCATCCCATCGGCGCCCACGCCGAAATGCCTGTCGCAGAGCCTTCTCGCAAGCTCTCTCCGTTCGCTGTCAGGGGTGCATTCTGAGCCCATCTCATCGACAATCATGAAGTCATTGCCGCAGCCTTGATACTTCACGAATTCCAACTGACGCCTCATCGAAGACCATCAGAACGCATTGCCGATATAATACTTGGCCAGGCCTCAGAACACTTATATAGCCAGGGTCGAATCTCTTCGCACAAGCTTCAATGGCTCGGAGGTTGCCGACATTGACAGACGAAAACACATACCTGTTGACCGGAGGGGCACTCATTGACGGCTCGGGGTCCCGCGCAATCCGGATGGACGTCGCCATCAATGGCGGCAGGATTGCGGGCATATCCTCTCCTGGGACAGCCTCAGCTTCGACCGTTGTAGACGCAACTGGAGGAGTGGTGTGTCCCGGTTTCATCGATATCCATACTCACTCGGACCTGAGTCTACTTGGTTGTCCGCAGTCCGAAAGCAAGATCAGACAGGGCGTCACCACGGAGGTCGTTGGGAATTGTGGTGGCTCGGCGGCACCGTTGCTTGGCGCGGCAATCGCTGATGTAAAGAACATGGCCTCCTCCTATGGGGTTGACGTCGATTGGGTCAGTTTCGACGAGTATCTGCAGAGGCTATCAGACGTCGGGACCTCCGTGAACGTCGCCTCTCTTGTAGGTGCTGATACGATCAGAATGGGCGTACTCGGGCTTGACGACGTTGAACCTGACGCTGAGGAATTGGAGCGGATGAAGACGATGGTTTCGGAGGCTATGGCTCAGGGAGCGTATGGACTGTCGTCAGGGCTCATATACGCCCCTGGATGCTACGCTTCAACTGAGGAGCTAATCGCTCTTGCCGAGGCCATTGCTCCCTTTGCCGGCATCTATGCGAGCCACATCAGAGGAGAAGGCTCGACCCTTCTGAAGGCTGTGGATGAGGCGATACGGATCGGACGGGAAGCGGCTGTGAGGGTTCAGATATCTCATCACAAAGCTATTGGCCCTCGTAACTGGGGGCTCGTAAGCGAGTCCCTCAAGGCGATAGAGGATGCGCGGAGATCTGGAATCGATGTCGCATTCGACGTATATCCCTATACCGCTTCTTGCACCAGTCTTCACGCGATACTTCCGCCTTGGGTACAGGACGGAGGTCGGAAGGCAATACTGGAGAACATATCCAAAGAAGATGTCCGCCAGAGAATCAAGGACGAGTTCAAGGATCTCCTCAATACCCTTTGGGAGAACACCGTAGCTGAGGACGGTTGGGACAACATCGCGGTCAGTGGCTTCAAGAAGGCGGAGAACAAGCGGTTAGAACACATGCGAATGAACCAAATCGCGGAGCTGAGGGGAATTGAACCCGCGGACGCAGCGATGGACCTCCTCATCGAAGAAGGATTCGACCTGATGGGCGTATTCCACGAGATATCCGACGATGATGTGTCACGCGTCATCTCCCACCCGCTCGCAAGCGTCGCGTCAGACGGGGAGGTCAGCGCAAGCGTTGGTCCCTGCAGTGGCACGGCGGTGCACCCGAGGGCATTTGGCACGTTTCCCAGGGCCATAAGAGAATACTCGCTCAGGAAGGGCTTGATCCCTCTTGAGGAGATGATTAGGAAGATGACCTCTGCACCAGCAGAACGCATGGGTTTTGCCGATCGCGGCAGATTAGCAGAAGGGATGATGGCAGACATCGTCGTCTTTGACAGAGAGAGGATTAGGGACATGGCAACTTTCGAGAATCCCAATCAATACGCGGAAGGAATCACACATGTCTTCGTCAACGGTGTGCTGACGATATGCGATGGCGAGCACACAGGTGAACTCGCGGGTATCGTTTTGAAGAAGAACGCGTCAGTGTCGTAAGGGGCTATTCCGGCCTGCAAATGTCCAAGGCGGTTGACGCATAGACATTCGCGCAGGCCAACAGGTCGTTCGTGTTGACATACTCCACCCGAGCGTGCGCGCCCGCGCCTCCGGGACCAAATACGACGGTCGGAGTCTTGCCAAAGTGAGTCATCAGCGCGGCGTCCGTCCATCCCCAGAAGCTCGTCAGTTTCGGCTTCTTGTCCGTGTGTGCGCGAACGTTATTCTCGAGCGACCTCACCAGTGGATTCGACTTGCTGACTACGTTCGGCACGTGGGTCATGGTCTTCATGTTGGACATGTCCCTCTTGAGCTTGGCCTTGAACTCTGGGTGTTCTTCCTTCACGCTGTCGAACACTTCGTATATCTCCTGGAACACCTGGTCTAGGGACTCCTCTGGAATCCATCTCCTGTCGATCCTGATCACACAATGGTCTGCGACCGAACTTGGCTGCTGTCCGCCCTGGATAACGCCGAGGTTTAGTGTCGGCGGCAAGGTGTGCGCACTGCTTCTGGAAGCCAGTCTAGGGAGCAGCTCCTTCTCGACCTTGTCTATGAATCTCGCCGCCATCGAGATGGCGTTCACTCCTCGATTGGCTTGTCCTCCGTGGGCTGCCTTGCCCTGCAGGTGCACCTCTAGCCACTCGAGCCCTCTGTGAGAGGGCTGTATCTCGAGGTCCGTCGGTTCTCCCACGATAGCGAGGTCTGCCTTGGGGCCGTTAAGGACAACATCCTCCATTCCCTCGCTACGTCCCTCCTCACCGATGACGCCTGTCAGAATGAGATCTCCTTGAAGTTTTATATGTGCCCGTTCGATAGCAACCATGGCGACAGCCATTGCTCCGAGTCCTCCTTTCATGTCGAGAGAGCCCCTGCCGTACAGGCGCCCCTTCGCGACCTTGGGAGAGAATGGCTTGATGTCCATGTCGTACGGAGGAACGGTGTCTGTGTGGCCGTTCAGCATGAGCGTCTTACCCCTTCCCGTCGTTCCTTTTACCGAAGCCACAACGTTCGGCCTATGCTTCTCCACCTTTCTGAGCTTCGAGCGCACGCCCTCGTCAGTCAAGAACTCGTTCAGGCACTCGGCAACCTCGCTCTCCTTTGTTGGAACCTCGGAATGACTTGGGATGGAGACAAGGCGCCTAACCAACGCCTCGATCTCTTGCTTCCGAATCCCTCGTTTCACCTTCTCTGCGACATCCTTCGCTTGCCTGGCCATCTGCAATCCTTTCCCCAGGGTGAACCCCGCTCCCGATTATGGTCATCGACCATGAAAAAGGTATCCTCTCATTCCGTCAGTCCAGTCGTCCGTGCGCTTTCAGCAGTTCTAGAGTCGCGTCTATGGGCAACTCAGGAGCGATATTGTCGTCACGCCCTTTCGTTGTCTTCGCCTTGAACAGCGAGTTGATCACCGCCTCCGCGGTGGCGTCGACCGTTCCCCTGAAGAGCGAGCCCATCTCGCTGTCAACGAGGAGCCTGTCTGTCAAGACGAAATGCTCGGTCTGGTATCTGTCATGGACGTTAGCAGTCGAGAAAGCTATCATGATGTCTCCACTGCCGTTGTGAGCGCAAGAGCCTGTCAAGCCGAGGCCCATGCCGACCCGCTTCGCGAGCCTACCCAGCTGTCTCGAGTCAAGGGGTGCGTCAGTCCCGACTATGGTCACGATGGATCCCTGTTCCTTCCTCTCAATGTCAAGCGTCTTCACAAGTCTTCCTGCGGGAACTCCATCGACCAGCAGGTCTCTTCGGTCGCCATGGTTTGAAAGGACCATCACACCGATTAAAAAATCACCGCCCTTCGTCTCGGCAATCCTGGACGAGGTCCCTATGCCACCTTTGAAATCGTGACAGATCATACCTGTTCCAGCGCCAACTGCGCCTTCCTCTACTGAGGGTTTGGCGTTCTTGATTGCCACGTTGACATGCTCCGGTCGCACGTGCATGCCCCTCGAATCGTTCAGGTGGCTGTCGTCGCATTCGGAAACGGTAGGAATGATCGCTTCGTTTTCGATGCCTGCGAGAGGGTTCCTGTCCAACGTGTACCTGATTAGTCCCTCGCCGACCGCAGGGACGCCCATGGTGTTCGTGAGCCCGATCGGAGTGTCCATCCTGCCGAACTCCTCGAGCTGCAGAGCGCCCATCAATTCACCGCAGCCGTTCAGTGCGAAATATGCGCCATTAACGGGTCTCCTGTGCAGGTCTCCTTCATGAGGCAGAACAACTGTGACGCCAGTCCTTACAGGCCCTTCGCCGACGACGAGCCTACCGTCACCCTTGTGAAGGGTGCAGTGGCCGACCCTTACGCCTGCGACATCGGTGATCGAATTGGACCTGCCTGTCGGCATCTCACCGAATCTGATTCCCGCCTCTCTTGCACGAGGTCTTCTCAACTCTCTCCACCAGAGCCTTCATCAACCTTCTCGGGAACCGATACGCCCTGGGTCTGTTGAAGGTGACACGAAACCCAGTGTCCCTCAGAGACGAAGACCGGCTGTGGCTCATCTCTCTTGCAGATGTCCATCATGAACGGGCATCTCGGGTGGAACCGGCACCCAGGTGGGATGCTCGACGGATCTGGCCGCTCTCCCTTCAGGATGATCTTCTCGGTTCGGTCCTTCGGATCAGGCGTTGGCACGACCGATATGAGCGCCTTTGTGTAAGGGTGCTGCGGGCTCTTGATGACCTTCTCCGTCGGGCCAAGCTCGACAATCTTGCCCAGGTACATTATCCCTATTCTGTCGCTG
>JAOTTD010000027.1 GCA_029864565.1 Thermoplasmata archaeon
GTTTCTGTACCAGTGCAGCTTCAAGACGAACCAGGAGTACTATGCGAGCGGCGAGATGCGCGCGTTCATCATGTCACACGGAAGGAACATGATGGTGCTGAAGATCGTCGGCTACGCGGAGGACGTGATCAACTACTACAAGCTGGAGCAGGTGAAGGCGCATATATGGATAGGCCACCAGCGATATCCCACGAAGGGCAGGGTGTGGCATCCTGGAGGGGCGCATCCGTTCGTCGGCGTCGACGAGGCCTTGGTGCACAACGGCGACTTCGCCAACTACCACTCCGTCGCGGAGTATCTTGGACAGAGGAACATCGCCCCGCTGTTCCTTACGGACACGGAGGTCTCCGTGCTGCTGTTCGACCTTCTGAGCAGGACATACGAGTATCCGCTGGAATACATAATCGAGGCGTTGGCGCCAACGACCGAGAGGGACTTCGAGCTGCTGCCCGAGGACAAGAAGAGGACGTATCGCGCAGTCCAGGCGGCGCATATGCACGGTTCCCCGGATGGTCCTTGGTTCTTCATAATCGGCAAGAACGCCGTCCGCGAACACCGCCTGCAGCTGATGGGCATCACCGACACGTCGATGCTCAGGCCTCAGGTGTTCGCTCTCGTCGACGGCGATGTGCAGATAGGCCTGGTCGCATCGGAGAAGCAGGCGATTGACTCAGCCCTGGAGAGCATCTCAGTCGAGCATCCGTCTGTTCCGGGCTACGCCGACAAGTATTGGAACGCCAGGGGTGGTAGCCACAACTACGGTGGAGCGTTCGTGTTCAGCCTCCATCCCGAGGAGGGTTCCGAGGGGACGATGCGGCTGATATCCACCAACAAGTTCGGCAGGGCCGTCGCGCCACCGTACAGAGGGTGGGACCGCGCAGAGGACGCAGCGCTTGCGCGGACGATGGCCAACCCAGGAGCGCCCGAAATCCTGTCGACCGAGGTCATCGAGAGGAAGAACCCGGACGCGTCGTTCAAGCTGTTCACCTCAGCGCTGAAGATAGCGTCCGGTGATGAGCTAAACAATCTGTTCGCCCAGATTGTCGCGTACGCAAAGCGAGGCGACACTCAGAAGGACGAAATGATACAGTTCATCACGCTGATGTTGGACCGCCAGTACCCGACAGGTCGGTTCAGGGCGAGTCGCATATCCCGCAAGGCCACGGACGCGTTGGAGACGGTTCTGCGCTCGTCCGCCAAGATCGGAAGGAGCGAGCATTCGATCTTCCAACTGATAGATTTCCGGAACAGGAAGGCCATCCGCCCGCCGGAATCCCCTTACGACCTGCTCGTAATCGACTGCAAAGGCTTCCCCATGGAGGGCGAGGAGGGGGTATCCTTCCTGGTCGCCGAGGCACGCAAGCTCGGATGGAACCGCGTTACGCTGTTCGCGACCCACGGACAGCGGTTCATTGGTTGCGGCTTGGGACCGCGGACGAAGGGGTTCAGGATAGATGTCTACGGCAGCCCGGGCGACTACCTCGCGTCGGGACTCGACGGCGCGGAGATGCACATCCACACCAACGGCCAGGACCAACTCGGGCAGATACTGAGCGATGGCAAGCTCGTGGTGTACGGCGATGTGGGGCAGACATTCATGTACGGCGGCAAGGGCGGCGAGGCGTTCATAATGGGTAACGCCGCGGGACGACCACTCATCAACGCTGTTGGCAGGCCGAAGATCGTGATCAACGGCACGTGTCTGGACTATCTAGCTGAATCCTTCATGGCGGGCAACCCGCTCTACGGTGGGGGATTCGCCATCGTCAACGGCATATCCTTCGATGTTACCGGGGAGCTGTTGGAGCTGTCGGAGCCTTACCCTGGCGGCAACCTGTTCTCGCTCGCGTCGGGCGGCGCGATCTACATACGCGACCCGAGGAAGATGATCGGCGAGGACCAACTGAACGGCGGCAGGATATCTCGGCTGACCGAGGCCGACTGGAACCTCATACTGCCTTACCTGAAGGAGAACGAGCGGCTGTTCGGCGTGTCGCTCGAGAACTTCCTGCTCAAAGTCGACGGTGTGCGCAAGCCCCCGGAGGAGGTCTACAGAAAGATAGAGGCCGTCCCGTTGATAACCCTCTCGGGTAAGACTCAGATGCAGGACCTGGGCGAGTGACGCCGCCGCGTGCGTGGCTTTAGTCGCAGATTGACGATTGTTCAACTCTGCAGGGGGCCGTTTGGGACAGCCTTCAGAACGTCACTGCAAGCGCGTGCCAACCATCGTAAAACTCACACCCGCAATCGTAATGTCAGCAAGCTTAAATACGGTCTCAAAGATGCAGCGCCTAGAGATATGGATATCACCTCTCAGATGGCCCTCAACCGACACTTTTCAGATGGGGGCGGGATGTGTGCGAACATGTACGAGATAGTCAAGGCAGAGAAGCTCACACCTGACGTGACCCGGCTGGAGATCGCCGCGCCACACATAGCGAAGAAGGCGATGGCGGGACAGTTCGTCATGTTGACGGTGGACGAGCACGGCGAGAGGATACCGCTCACGATGGCGGACTTCTCGGCCGAGAAGGGAACGATAACAATCGTAGCTCTGGAGATAGGCAAGACCACTAAGAAGCTCGGAACGCTGAAAGCGGGTGACAGCCTGTTCAGCCTCGTAGGGCCGCTTGGCATGCCGACCGAGCTGAAGAACTATGGCACAGTCGTATGCGTCGGCGGAGGGATTGGTCTCGCGCTCATGTACCCGGTCGTCCGCTCGCTCAAGAAGGCGGGAAACCGGATGATATCGATCATCGGCGCTAAGAACAAAGACCTTCTGATATACGAGGACGAGATAGAGAAGGTCAGCGACGAGCTTTACGTCTGCACCGATGACGGTTCCAAGGGGCACCACGGCTTCGTTAGCGACGTCCTGAAGAGGCTCGTCGACGAGAAGCGGAAGATAGACGAGGTCTATGCCGTCGGGCCCATCATCATGATGAAGGTCATCGCGAACCTGACGAGGCCGTACAATATACACACGGTCGTCAGTCTCAATCCGATAATGGTGGATGGCACTGGAATGTGCGGTTCGTGCAGGGTGATAGTCGACGGCAAGACGAAGATCGGCTGCGTTGACGGCCCTGAGTTCGACGGCCACAAGGTGGATTTTGAGAACCTGACGGCGAGGAACAGGCGGTATCTCGCGGAGGAGGAGATATCCCTCCGGAGTTTCATGGGGGCGAAGTAGATGGCTGAGGGGAAGAAGAAATCAAGGATTATTCCCAAGAAGTACCCGATGCCAGAGCAGGACCCCAATGAGCGCGTGAAGAATTTCAACGAGGTGCCCCTAGGACAGGATGCGGAGACGATAACACTGGAGGCGAAGAGATGCCTGCAGTGCAAGGAAAGCCCTACGAGGAAACTGTGCAAGGACGGCTGCCCGGTCGAGATAGATATCCCCGGGTTCATCAAGCAGGTGCAGGAGGGCAATTTCTCCGAGGCGATGAGGATCATCAGGCTCAAGCAGAACCTGCCAGCGGTTTGCGGCAGGGTGTGCCCGTACGAGAACCAGTGCGAGGGCAACTGCATCGTCGGCAAGAAGAACGATCCAGTCGGGATAGGTCGGATAGAGCGGTTCCTGGCGGACTGGGAGAGGAACGAGCAGAAGAAAGGCAAGATCGAGGCCCCGCCATCGACGGGCAAGAAGGTCGCGGTCGTCGGGGGCGGACCTGCGGGTCTGACAGTCGCTGGCGACCTCGCGAAGCTCGGCCACAAGGCGACCGTGTTCGAGGCGCTGCAGTACTCGGGCGGGGTGCTCGTGTACGGCATACCTGAGTTCAGATTGCCCAAGGAGATTGTAAAGGCGGAGGTCGACTTCATACGGAGGAGCGGGGTCGATATCAAGAACGACCACGTGGTCGGCAAGCTCGAGACGGTCGACGAACTGCTCGAGGAGCACGACGCAGTGTTCATCGGCACCGGAGCTGGTCTGCCCAACTGGACGAACCTGGAAGGGGAGAACCTGAACGGCATACTCTCGGCCAATGAGTTCCTCACGAGGGTCAACCTCATGAAGGCGTTCAACTTCCCGGATTACGACACACCCATACGCGTGGGCAAGCGCGTTGTCACGCTCGGAGGCGGCAACGTCGCAATGGACTGCGCGAGGACGGCATTGAGACTCGGCGCGGAGGAGTCGATCATCCTCTACAGGAGGTCGGACGCGGAGCTCCCCGCGAGGCGCGAGGAGATCCACCACGCCAAGGAGGAGGGTGTCAGGTTCGAGCTGCTGGCGGCACCGGTGAAGTACATTGGCGACGACTGCGGAAACGTGAAGCAGATTGAGGCCATCCGTATGGAGCTCGGGGAGCCGGACGACTCTGGGAGGCGCAGGCCGATAAGGATCGAGGGATCGAATTTCGTGCTCGACTGCCAGACGGTCCTCATCGCAATCGGCCAGAGCCCCAATCCTCTCGTGCCGATGGCGACTCCGGACCTGAAGACGACGAAGTGGGGCACCATTGCGGTGGACGCAGACGGCAGGACCTCAAAGAAGGGCGTGTTCGCAGGCGGCGACATATCGACCGGAGCGGCCACGGTCATACTCGCGATGGGCGATGGCAAGCGGGCGGCGAAGGCGATACACAAGTACCTCACAGAAGACCCTTCATGGCCGGACGCCGAGACATTCGAGAAGGCCTCGTGCTAGAGAGCATCGCACCCAAACCCTTTCACTGATGTCCGCTTCGAGCTTTTGCTCAATGCATTGTGAATAAAGGCGCATTCTATATCAAGTCGACCAGCGCGTTGAAGAATTTTAGTGCATCTCATGGGATCTGCACGCGGCCTAACGGGACCGTGAAATGGAACGTGCTCCCCTGATCGATCTGGCTTTCGAACCACATCTCGCCGCCGTGCTTGCGGATTATCTCCCTGCTGACGAACAGTCCGATGCCAACCCGACCGTCCTCGCGCGTCAAGCCCGCATCCGCAAGGAAGAACTTGTCGAAGATCTTGCCCTTGTTGTCATCGGCTATGCCCATGCCCGTGTCTCTGACCCAGATATGCACCTTGCCCGCGAGGATGTCAGCGCCAATCTTGACTGTGCCTCCGTCGTGCGTGTACCTGATGGCGTTGTCGAGCAGCGCCGCGATGACGTCGCGCATTCTGAGCCGATCAGCATTGACAACCGGCATATCGTTCCCGAAAAGGACGCTGACCTTATGTCCCCTCGTGGCGGCCTCCTTCTCGTAGTCGCCCACAACTTCCTTGGTAATGGTCGCTAGGTTGACGGGCTCCAGTTCCAGCGACAGGGTCTTCTCCTGAAGCCTTGACATCTCCAGCATCTTGCTTACGAGTGAGTTTATCCTGTTGATGGATCCGAGCATCGTGGAGAACTTCTCCTTCAGCTTCGGCGGCACCTCACCGTAGAGCCCCTCGGAAGCCATCTCCAGATAGCCCAGTATGGTCGTGAGCGGTGTCCTCAGCTCGTGGGAGATGGTGTTCACGAGGCTGTCCTTCGCCTTGTCGAGCTGCTTGATGTCCTCGTACGCCTTCCGAACCGATTCGAAGTTCTCCCTCAGCTCCTCCCGGAGCTTGGCGTTCTCTATCGCGGCCGCAGCATGCGTCGCGAACGGGACGGATATCTCGTACTCCTGTTGGGTGAACTGGTGGCGCTTGCCCCGGAAGAGATCGAGCACTCCAACAATCTCGCCCGCCTTGCTCTTGAGCGGTATGCACATCATCGCCTGGCCGTCCGTCTCGTCGCCTTCGAGTCCCGGTATGGCCGCCACGCGCGGGTCATTCCACGAGTCCTCGACGATCTCGACCTTCCCCGTCCGGGCGACCTCTCCCGCAAGGCCGCATATGGGCCCGATGTCCGACATGGTCTCTTCG
This sequence comes from Thermoplasmata archaeon, assembly GCA_029864565.1. Taxonomy (GTDB): domain Archaea; phylum Thermoplasmatota; class Thermoplasmata; order UBA10834; family UBA10834; genus UBA10834. The sequence goes on from JAOTTD010000027.1 coordinate 5,842, forward strand.
ACGAACTGTCCTGTGGCGAACGCTGGAATCATGAGGTTGCGCTCCCAGTCTATGAGATACACGCTTATTTCATCGAAAGGCATGATCTCGCTGAGGCTGTCCGCCAGCTTGCGCAGTGTCTCCTTGAGATCCACGGGCTCCTGCAGTGCCACCGTCGCCTCGCTCAGCACCTTGTAGTTACGGATCGTCTGGTTCAGTTCGTCAATCAGCTCGGCGTTCGCGACTGCTATCGACGCGAGGCTGGCGAATATCTCCAGGTTGAGAATGAGGTTCTTCGAGGGGAGCTTGCCGTTGGTCGGGCCGTCGGGCTCTAGGAAACCGATCATGTTGCCATGCTGGTCCTCGAACGTGACATAAATCACATCGAGTTCATGCCAGTCGTCCTCGTGCTCCCTGGGGATGGCCGCCCTCTCCGGGTGCAGGAGGCCGTAGTACCTGCTGATGTCTTCGTCGAGCCTCGCCTTGTACAGGTACGTGAACCTTCCGAGCCTCTCCGACTCCCTGATGCTGGATTCCAGAATGTCCCGCATCATCGTGGTCCCCAGGAGCTGTTGTGATTCCTCCTCGCCATAGCCCCTCGTGTTGATCAGCTTGAATTCATTCGTACTCTTGTCCAGGATGTACGCATCACATCCTTCGAACCCAAAACTGCTGGTGATGCTGTCCACGATCAGAGCGAACAACTGGTTGATGTCTCTGGTGCTCATCATCGCCGTGGTTACGGAGAGGGCTTTCTCGAGGGAGTTGTCTTCCACGACGTCATCCATGTTTTGCTTCCTATTTCTGATTTATGATTTCACGCCGTTACCCTGAACCCAGTGCCAGTCTAGCACTGACCTATCATCCGTGTGCTCGAGAAGAGCTTCCGAACGTGAAGTACCACGAATCGAATCGATCGAACTGCTCGGGCATCGCTCACCTTTCTCGCGAGTCCTTCCAGAAGAGGCCGCAATGGCACCTTCCATCCCTTTCCACATCGCCGCCTCGAGTCGGTCTGCACGGGCACTGGTACTCGGGAGTCTGCTCGAGCCTGCACGGGCAGTAGAAGTCGCCGAAGGCGTCCCTCTTGCCGATTAGCCCATCGATGATTTCTTCTTTCATTTCGTTGAAGCCGTAGCCCCTTATCATGGCGAAGCCGTCGACCCTGTCCCTTATCTCATCGTCCGAGAGCATGGAGCGCCTTTCCCCGAGCCATTGGTTGTCGCAGGCCCGAACGATGAGCATCTGTCCGCAGATGGAGCATCTGACCTGGTCGCCCTCGGTCAGGTCGCCTTCCGGCGCGAAGCGCGCGGAGCATACTGGACAGAAGACCCTCCGCTCGTCCTGCCCTGTCATAGCCCGAGTACCTGCCTCAATTTGTCCTCGTTGTGGCCGACGATGACCTCGTCGCCGATGATGACGACAGGGAACGAGCGCTTGCCCGTCAGCTTCTCGATCTCCTCAAGCACGTCGTCCTGCTCGCTGCTGGTCAGCAGGTCGACGTCGACGGCTTCGTAGTCGATGCCCTTCTCGCTGAGAAACCGCTTCGTCTTCTTGCAGTAGGGACATGTGCTCAGAGCGAATATCTTAATCTCATTCGTCACGTCTTCGTCCTCCTTCGATATCTCGAACGGTCCGTGTTACATGAAGAGATTGACTCCTCTCGATATGATACTTGTCCAGAATTGCGCTGTGACCGTGCTTTGCCCGGAATGGCGGGTCCGCCGTCATGTGACAACATTTTAGGCGGGTACGCCGATGGCGTGTACGATGGTCGACATGCCAGGCGAACTGTTGTATCTATCATCAGAGGACGTTGGACGAGTGGGCCTGCCGATTGCGGAGATTATCGCGACGGTAGAGGCGGCCTTCCGAGAAAAGGGACAAGGGATGGCCGAGATGCCTCCCAAGCCAGGCATCCACCCCATGCCAGATGCCTTCATCCATGCGATGCCCGCATATCTGAGCGGTATGGGTGCAGCTGGCATGAAGTGGGTCAGCGGGTTCCCCGAGAACAAGAAGCGCGGGCTGCCATACATCTCAGGATTGCTGATCCTCAACGATCCCGGCAACGGTCTCCCGACATGCGTCATGGATGCTGCATGGGTGACTGCCAAGAGGACGGCCGCAGCGACCGCCATCGCCGCGAAGCACCTTGCGCGCAGGGAATCGACGGTGTTCGGCATGTTGGGTTGTGGCGTGCAGGGTCGCACCAATCTCGAGGCCGTGAACGCCGCTTTCGACGGTTTGGAGCAGGTGCAGGTATATGATATCGACAGGGAAGTCGCCGGCAAGTACGCCAAGGACATGAAGACCACCTACGGACTCGACGTGGAAGTCATGGCCGAGCCGAGGAAGGCCGTCGAAGGCGCTGACATCGTGGTGACCGCCGGTCCAATACTGAAGCACCCCCAGCCAGTCATTGACGCCGGTTGGCTCAAGGAAGGCGGCTTCGCCTGCCCGCTCGATTTCGACTCGTATTGGAAGTCGGAGGCGATGCAGGCGATGGACAAGTTCTGCACTGACGACATCGGCCAGCTTAGATACTACCAGACGGTCGGATACTTCTCTGGTATACCCGAGATCCACGCTGATCTCTCCGAAGTCATCATGGGGCACAAGCCGGGTCGCGAGTCCGCCGATGAACGGACGATGTCCATGAACCTCGGGGTCGCGATAGAGGACATGGCCACTGCAATACGGGTATTCGAGGGCGCAAAGAAGAAAGGCATCGGCACTTGGCTGAAGTTATGACAAGAAACGTCGCGATTCGCGACTTCGGGTGAGAGGTATGGCGCCCCGGTCGGGATTCGGACCCGAGTCCCGAGCTCGACAGGCTCGGATGATAGGCCGCTACACTACCGGGGCTTTTGGCGTCCAGAGCGGCGTTCCAGACGTGCTTTAGCGCGCCGTGTTTCAGGCAAAAGCTCACTGCGTATTTAAGCGTTGGTGGCTGGCCTCATTCTGGCGATCGGGCTATTGAACCCCGCCTCAGCCTTCCCCTGCATCGGGCTTCTGCTCTGCGACGGCCGCCTCGGTCTCCTTCTCATCGTCCTTGAAGTCCTCGACGGGTTTGGTGGTGTAGATGCCACACTTCATGCAGTAGAAGCTGACAAACATGTCGTCCATCGTGTCGGCTTTGAGCTCCTTGCCGCACATCCTGCAGTTGCCTCTCATCTCGTGCAGTTTCATTTGCTCACTCCGGGGGTGCGGACAAACGATGATACTCTATAATCTTTTGCCGTGCGACCAGTCTCGACGGGCCTCATTACCCTGTCATGATCTTGAGGATCGCCTCAGCGGGGGCGCCGTTGCACTCCTTCAACGCCTTGCGCGCATCCTGCTCCGAACATCCGGTCTGCGACATGACCAGCTCGACATCCTCCTCCAGGACACCGTTCTTTGCGGCCGCCGGTTCCCCATTGCCGCGTTCCCGTTCCTCTGGCGTGCCGATTATCTGATACGTGATTTGCCCCTGCATCGTCACGGATGTAACGGCAGCGTCCTTGAAGACAATCTCCTTCTTCTTGGTTCTTATGACCACTTCTTCGACGTCCGCGACCTCTTCCTGGGTAATGCCCATCCTTCGCATGGCCGCTTTCATCTGCTTCGGGTTCACTCTACCGCCTGGAAACATAACTGGCACCCTCTGAGCCCATATCCAGCGTATAGTATCGGCGCTGCTGATAAAAGGGTTTCTCCGTCCAACCGCAGGATGCGCCAGCATCAGCTTTGATTCTGCAGGCGAACGTTTTATACCCTCTCATTCAATAGATGCAATCGATAGTATCACAGGGAGCTGTGCTGATTATGGCCGAGAACAAGGACCTCAAGGACGCCCAGGAAGCGTTGGCGGATGGCGATTTCGAGAAGGCTGTTAGCAAGTTCAATAAGGTTATCAAGGCGGACCCAAAGTGCGCCGAGGCTCACTTCGGAAAGGCCGAGGCCGCCATTGGCGTCCCGAAGATGTCCGTCGAGGATGTTCAGGCGAGCTACAAGAAGGCGGTCGAGTTCGACCCCAAGAACCCCATCTATCAGTCGTCCTACGCAGCGTTCCTGGTGGAGACCGGCCGGTTCAACGAGGCCGAGGCCGCGTACAACATGGCAGCGGAGCTCGACCCCGACAACGCGAGATACTACTACTCTGAATTCGGCATGGAATACGCCATCAAAGCCCCGATAGTCATGGAGAAGTTTCTTGACGAAAAGACGAAGGACATGATCATGGTCAAGGGCCTGAAGTACCTCCTCAAGGCGGTCGGGATGACGGAGGAGGACGCCAAGAGGCTCCTGTCTCAGTAGTCCCCACGTCGTTGAGAAGTCTGGCAAGGGCAATCCGTTTTCCGCGTGCAGTTAAGGCAGACGCCGCTGCCGCGGTCCATGCATTTCTCGCAGAACAGCTTGCCGCAAAGCCTACAAGTCCGTATCGCAGGCGCCCCGCAATTGCTGCAGATACCCATCATCACCATTTCGAATGATAATGTGCGCATTACCAAGATAAAATCTTCTGCCCATCGAAGCTCAGAGCAGCCGCAACCATTCCAGCGCCTCGACGACGCCGTCTCCGCTCTCATGGGTGGCGGCGTACGTCGCGACTTCCTTCGTCCCATCCGGGGCGTTGCCCACCGCTATCCCCCATCCACAGCCCGTCAGAATCCTCTCGTCGTTTTCTGAATCGCCGATGGCGGCCACTTCGTCCGTGGAAAGCCCGATTATCTCGCAGGCTTTCCGGACGCCCACCATCTTGTCCATGCCGCGCTCCATGATGTGTATCGCCCAACCGGTGGATTGCACGTCGATCTCGAAGCCTTCCAGGATACGGCGAACGTCGTCGAGGCCCGTGTCCTGTCGTATGCCGACTTCTGTCTCCCTCCACCTATCCGTGAACAATCGCTCGACTGCCATGTTCACACGGAGGTGCTCGAACGCCCTTCTCGGCAGATCTGGGTCGGCGAGGACCCATATCTTCTGCCTATGACACACCATGCCGCCGTTCTCCGCGATGATCGGGCCTTCGAACCCACAGTAGGTCGCCAGGGAATACGCTATCGGCAGCACATTGCCGCTGGCCAGCATGGTGGCGACGCCTGAATCGTTGACCTTTCTGAGAGCGGCGATGGCGTCGAGGCTCACTCTGCGTGTCGAATCCGACAAGGTGCCGTCAATGTCGACAACGACTCCCTTCACCTCGCCGGCCACTGGCCGGCCTCTTCTCTCACTGTTCGTCAATCGCCCTCAGCTCGCCAAGGGTAGTGATCCTCTCTGCAAAAGCATTGTGCTTGTGTATCGACTCCTCGCTCTCACTTCGGACGGTCACATGAACGGAGTCATCGAGCTGTCCGTACCTGTCGAGTATCTTCCACAGGATGTCCCTCACGACATCCTCGACGAACTTGGGGTTCCTGTGCGCTTTGAGAACCACGCTTGCCTCGTCGTCCCTCTTGAGTATGCCGAACGTGGGACTGCTGAGCGAGCTCTCGACTATGTCGATGAGGTCGTCCGCCTCGACGTCGACATGCTCGGGCACCTCCACCATCAGCGTCGTGCGGTTCCTTTGATTATGAGTGATCATGGGGAGGGCACTAACGCTCTCGGTCATGCCTGGGTGTTCCTCGTTGACGCGTGTGCGCACCGTCTCCATGGCGCACGGGCAGGCCGTCATGCCCTCGACCTCCACGCCAATGAGCTTCATCAGTCCGTTCCCTCGCCTCGCGGTCGCCCTGGCGATCAGCTTGAACGGCTCCAAGGTGTGCCTCCCGGTTTCCGTGGTCTTCTCGAGGAAGTAGTCGGCGGCCATGTTCACCTCGCCGTAGCTGGCATACTCGTGCCTGTCCAGTAGCTCCTTGCATATCTTCCCCGCGAGCTCCTCCAGGCTGGCGACCTTACGCCTGACGCTCTCGTCAATCATCTCCGTGATGATCTCCACATTCCTGCTCATGTGGGATCCCTTCTGGGTCGACGGAAGGTCGACGAATACGTCTATCAGGGCGGTCACGTGGTTATCCTTTCCTTGGCGGTGGACGACGATTGGTTTCCTGACACCGGTTATGCCCACCCTAGTAAGCCTGAAGCCGTTCTCGACACGTCTGTTCTGCACGTCCAGATGTCTCACCCTATGGCGTGCACTCGTAACCTGTGACCCATAATAATCCATGACTGATTTACCATCCAGACGGTAGGATAGTGGCGTATTTTATTCACTCGTAGCGCTGGCATCTGTAGCAGTAGAACCTGTTGTATTCAGATATGTACTCCAGCGGCCCGCCGCACGAGGGGCAAGTCCTTCCCGGGGCGCCTGGGGCCATCGGCGGCACGGCAACTCCCTGTCGAGCCTGCATCACGGTCGCAGGCTTGTTCTTTATCGCCGACAGCTGGACCGCGGACCCAAATATCATGACGCCTAGCATGGTTACCACGATGAGGGTCATGTCCATCCAGTCGAGCCATATGAGCGCCAGGCCGACGAGTAGCCCGCCGATGATCGCAGTCACAATCCCCAGCGCCTGTTCGATGAAGACCACGGTTAGTCCGAGCGCCAACGCTGCCACTACCAAGGCGACAATCACGTCCCCGACCATGCCGTAGACTACGAAGTAAGCGAACAGGCCAGCGACAACCCCGAGGCCTATCTCAGCGAGGAATATGAATACGAAACTCCCGACGACCGCGGCCAGCATTGACACGATGAGCCCAACGAGCACGCCGCCCACCGCCGTCCCTATCACGAAGCCGAATACGCCGCCGATGATGGCGCCGATGAACGACATGAGGTGCCGCCAGACGATGTGTCCTGCGAACGCGAGGACCAGCCCCATCATGAGCAGCAAGAGGTAGATCAGTATCCCGAGTTCGCTAGAAAGGCCGTCCTCGAAACCCTGCGGTGGACCCTGAGCCATGCCCTGAACCTCTCCGTTGTGCGAGTATTGACGACTTCGCCCTATAAATCTTCGCAGAGTGCTGGGCGACTCCCAATGCGGGGCCAAGCGATTTAAACCGTGCATTGCGATGCTGGTGTGCCATGATTTGCGGAGTCGATGAGGCGGGCAGGGGGCCGGTTCTGGGCCCACTCGTGGTCTGCGGCGTGTCCATAGCGGACGACTCCCCCCTCGTCGAGCTCGGGGTGAGAGACTCAAAAAAGCTGACCCGCAGTAGGCGCGAGGAGCTGGCGCCGAGGATAATCGAACTGTCGAGCGTGGAAGTGCTCGAAGTCCCGGCAGAGGAGATCGACTCCCTGCGGTCGCGCATGACTTTGAACGAGCTGGAGGCAATGCTTTTCGCACGCATAGTCGACAGGCTCTCGCCCGAAGTGGCTTATCTGGACGCCGCAGACGTCAACGAGGACCGGTTCAGGGAGTTGACGCGGTCTTCCATGACCTGCGGCGCGTCGTTGGTGTCCAAGCACGGAGCGGATGACGAGTACCCCGTAGTGTCAGCTGCGTCGATAGTGGCGAAGGTGACCCGGGACCGCCGCATAGACCTCATAAGGGAGGAGTTGGGCGTCGACGTGGGTTCGGGCTACACTTCCGACCCTGTCACGAAGGCGTTCTTGCAGGCGTGGCTGGAGCAGAACGGCTCCCTCCCGCCGCATGTGAGGCGCTCGTGGAAGACATCCCAAAAGCTAATGAACCTCAACGGAATCAGGAGGCTGGATTCGTTCGAGGGATGAGTTTTGGTCGAGCAGCTCTTGAGAGACACGATTGACAAGTTCAACGCAAAGGTGAAGGAGGATCCCGAGCTCGCCAAGGAGCTCCAAGGGGTGTCCAAACTCATCCAGGTGGAGGTCGATGACGGTGACTGGTACCATTTCCGACTGGAGGGCGGAGCCGTCGATACGCTCATCAGGGGCGCAGTTGAGAACCCGGATATCCGGGTCATCGCGAGCACCGAGACCCTCACGAGGCTTTGGACCAAGGAACTCAGGGTAATGAAGGCTCTCGTAACCAAGAAACTCCGGGTGAAAGGATCGATGGAGGATCTCCTCAGACTGAGACGATTCTTCTGACCCAGCGGCCGGACGCGAGACGGATACTTTTAACTACATAGTATACATTAGTCGGCATCAGCGGGGTGGGGTAGCTTGGAAATCCCATCAGGCTCATAACCTGAAGATCGTTGGTTCAAATCCAACCCCCGCTACTCCTTGTCATACCCGGTCTCAGGTGCCTTCTAGCAGAAATTCTGATATATGGCGGACGCCTGATGACCAAGGTAGTGACGCCTCCAAGTTCACGCAAGAAACCCAGTTCATCCAAGCGCCTGTGCCCATCGTGCCTCTACTGGGACCCGCGTCCCGAAGACGGCTCCGGACCGGGAATGGGGTACTGCCTCGAGAGGGACATCGTTACGGCCATCAGGTACGAGTGCGAGTATTTCGAAGAGACGACGCCGTCCAAGGTCGCAGCAAGGAACCGGGAGATATACGGACAGGTCGAAGAGGAAGGCGATGAGGAAGAGGAGGATTGAGCGCGGGTACGAGCCGGCAAAATGCTTAAGTCGCCTCAACCTGGTCACCTGATGTTCGGTGGTATTCTGATGAAAGCTGTCATATTGGCCGCTGGAGAGGGCAAGAGACTGAGGCCGTTGACCGTGTCGGAGCCGAAGGTCATGATCCCCGTCGCGAACCGCCCGATCCTCGAGTACATCGTCGACGCGCTGGTGAAGAACAACATCAGCGAGATAGTGATGGTGGTGGGTTATCGCAAGGAGCGCATAATGTCTCACTTCGAAGACGGCAAGAAGTACGGGGCGAATATCGAGTATGTCTTCCAGGACAAGCAGCTCGGGAACGGTCACGCGCTGTACTGCGCCAAGGGCAGGGTCTCCGGCAGCTTCCTTGTGCTCGCTGGAGACAACATCGTTGACGCCCAGGCCGTCGCGGACCTCCTGAGTTCGAGTGTCTGCCCGAGCGCGCTCGTCGTGGAGAGCGAGAACCCATCCAAGTACGGAGTTGTGACGATCGAGAAGGGCACGATCAGAGGGGTCGTCGAAAAGCCCCAGGACATCGTTTCCAACATCATACTCACGGGCTTCTGTTGCCTGAAGGATTCCATATTCAACGTGATAGAGCGCTGCATCAACTCGGGCGAGTACGGCCTGAGCCATGCGCTCAAATCGACCCTGAACAACCAGCCGATAGCTCCGGTGTTCTCCGATGGTCTGTGGATAGACGCGGTGTATCCCTGGGACCTGTTAGAGCTCAACGCTGCCGCATTAGAGAACGCGAACGTCAAAACGGCCGGCAAGATAGAGAAGAACGTCACGATAACTGGCCCGGTCAGCATCGGGGAGGAGACGGTCATACGCGCGGGCACCACAATCTACGGACCTGTCATGATTGGCGAGGGGTGCGACATCGGCCCCAATGTGACGGTCTTTCCGTCAACGAGCATTGGCGACAACGTCACGATCGAGCCTTATACCATGGTGAAGAACAGCATATTGATGAGCAACACGAGCATCGCCGCGCATTCGTATCTGTCTCATTGCGTCTTCGGGTACGGCGTCAAGGGCAAATCCCACCTGATGGGTGCGGGGGCCGAGGCGTATGTCAACGTCGGAGACGAGTTCTTCAAGGTGCCCCACATGGGTTCTATTGTAGGGGAGGACACCGAGTTCGGCACTGGAGTGATTGTTGAACCAGGGACGATCGTGGGAGCAGGATGCAAAGTCTCAAGCGGCGCGAAGATAACCCGCAACTTGCCAAACCGATCTCTCGTGACCTAGGGTGAGTATCTCATATGTGTGGTATCGTCGGATACGTGGGCCCCAAGGAGGCGCAGCCCATCCTCATCGACTGCCTTAAGCGGCTGGAATACAGAGGCTACGACTCAGCGGGCATAGCCATCGGGGGGGACGAAATCAATGTCTATAAGACGGAGGGTGAAATCGCGGTCCTCGAGGCGGGGATGCCGCAGATGCCCGGCGTAGTCGGCATAGCGCACACCAGGTGGGCGACGCAGGGCAGACCCACAACGGAGAACGCCCATCCCTTTCAGGGATGCGAGAAGGGTGTCGCGGTCGTGCATAACGGCATAATCAGCAACTTCATGGAGCTGAGGGAATCGCTCGCCGGAGACGGTCATAATTTCTCCTCGGAAACGGACACCGAAGTATTCGCGCATCTCGTAGAGGCAGAGCTGAAGGAGGACAGCGATCTGCTCGAGACGGTTCGCATAGCGTTGAAGAGGGTGGAAGGCACCTACGCATTCGCTGTAGTCGCGCCAGGACGACCCGAAGTTGTAGCAGCGCGCAATGAGAGCCCGTTGGTCATAGGCGTGGGCAACGGCGAGAATTTTTTGGCCAGCGATGTTACGGCCCTCTTGAAGTACACAAACCGCATAATTTATGTCCAGGACGGAGAGACCGTCAGGATTACCAAGGACTCGGTCACAATAATGGACGCCGACGGCGCCGAGGTTAAGCGCGCGCCCGAGCGGATTGCCTGGTCTCTCGAGGACGCCGAGAAAGGCGGTTATCCACACTTCATGCTGAAGGAGATCTTCGAACAGCCAGCCGCAATCCACGACTCCTTCCTCGGAAGGATAGACGCAGTCGAAGGTGACGAGCCTTTCCTCGACGGAGGCTCGTTCTCGAGTGTCAAGATAGTCGCATGCGGGACTTCGTACAATGCGGGACTCGTGGGCAAGTATATTATCGAAGAACTAGCGAGGGTCCCCGTAACCGTTCAGATATCTTCAGAGTATAGATACTCCGCGGCCGCGCGTGAGAACCCCCTTGTGGTCCTCATCACGCAGAGCGGCGAAACACTAGACACGATTGCAGCGGCCCGCGAGGCCACGAAACGTGGCAACCGCACGTTGGCAATTGTCAATGTCACAGGTTCGGCCATCACAAGGGAGGTGGACCATGTCATCTACACCCGCGCAGGCCCTGAGATAGGCGTAGCGGCGACCAAGACGTTCGTGACGCAGCTCGTCGCTCTCTATCTGTTGGCAATCGAGCTCGGTACCATGGGAAGGACCCTCACGGCGCAGGCTAAACGCTCTATCGTGGGCCAGCTGAGGAACCTCCCAAGATCTGTCCAGGACGTGCTGAACCAGGCAGGGACCATAGAGGCCATGGCGCAGAAGTACAGTGGCGCCCGCGACATGTTCTTCATAGGCAGAAACCTGCAGTACCCGATTGCGATGGAGGGCGCGCTCAAGACGAAGGAGATTTCTTACATCCATGGCGAGGGCTACCCCGCTGGGGAGTTGAAGCACGGGCCACTAGCGCTCCTCTCGAAGGATACTCCCGTGGTGGCGATAGTCACGAACGACCGCACGTACGAGAAGATGATCGCCAACATCAGCGAGGTCTCAGCAAGGGGAAGTCCGGTCATCGCGATCGCGGACGCGAACGACACCGAGATCATCAAGTACGCGGACGATGTGATATTCCTGCGGGAGACACCTTCGCTGTTCTCGCCTGTTCCTGTGATAGTCGCCCTGCAGCTATGGGCGTATCACCTCGCAAAGGCAAGAGGCTGCCCCATAGACAAGCCCAGGAACATCGCGAAGACGGTGACCGTGGAGTGAAGTAGTGGCCTTTGTCCGTTGCCAAAGGGATCATGCGAGTCTCTCAGGACACACGGATCTGCGGGAGCACGACCTGCACTTGCCCGGTCTCTTGTGGTTCCTGTGGACGTCTCCCCCCGACAGCGCCCGTCTGATTTCTTTGGCCTTTTCGAGTAGAACCCTCTTCATGTCCTCGTTGTACTCGATTTCGTGCTCTTGCTCGGGATACCTTACTATCCCGTATGGCGGCGGGTTCCCCGTCGTCTCCTCAATCAGGAGGCAATAGGCAGCGATCTGGATTATGTGCGAGAACAGAGGTCCTTGCGGCGTCCTGCCCTTCTTCACTTCGACGGGTATTAGGTGGTCGCCGAGCTTAATCACATAGTCTGGTCTGCCAGATATCATGTGGGTATCGGACTTGAACACCTTGGAATGGTCAATGTCTATGTACTCTATCTTACCCTTGACTTTGAATTCCTTCCTCAACAGCTTGGATATGTCCGCCGACTTGAGTGACCTGTGCAGGAAGTAGGACGCTGCGACCAGCCACAGCAGCGCGATGAACTCGAGTGCCTGCGCCAGCCTGTTGTTCTGAACGAGGAACCCCACCGCGTTGACCGCGATGACGACCGCGACTATCGCGAATATCAGCACGGTCTTCTCGTAGTCCACGGCCGTGCTCTTGATCGTGGACGTAGTCGCTTTGAACAGGAAGAAGGACGCCGCCAACACCCAGATGAGCGCGACCACGCCCATTATCTCGCTGAGATGCATCGAGTCGTCCTCGAAAACCAGCTCCAGCCCCAGGATGGCGATGATCGTTGCGGTGACTGCATACCAAAACACTAGTGTCTCCGCCTGCCTCGCGGACCGTTCCTCAGAGTCGATCTGCCAAAGCGACTTGCCGAACTCGTTGTGCTCGCGTATGCCCTTCTCGAGATTATTGCTTTGTGATTGGTAGTCGCGGCTGAGCCACCAACTCAGTGGGCAGTAGCTGAATTTCTCCAAATCGCCGGCGGAAACGTAACCATCGGCGTCCTTCGCCATCGGCCACGCTTATTTGCATACGCCGTCAATAATGTTTGCCAACGCTTATCGGCGTGCGGTCATCTGCCGAAGTAAGATCCGTCGAGAAGGGTGATGCCTTCCGGGGGCTCGATGCCCTCTATGAACCCGAACCAGTAGACGACCGCCCCCGCCCCGAAAATCTCCGTGTACGGCTTGAGCTGTCGCCGGACGTTCTTCTTCAGTTCTATCTCGTCGCCGAAGGATGCTTTGGACTCTATCCAGAAAATCTTCGTACCATTCATGACCATCGGCTTCTCCAGCAGTATGTCTGGGGTCTTCTTGTGCGTCGCCCTTAGGTCTTCCTCGGTTCTGTACTTGAGCTCCCTGCAATCGAGCCATTCCTGGAGCAGCGCCTCGCCCCATTTGCCCCGCTCGGTCTGCACCTGCGACCCTTTAGGGGAGTATATGATGTCCGCATCCGCGATTTGCCTCAGCTCCTTCTTCAGGCGCTTGTTATGGCAGGAGTCCGGGGCGCGCAAGTACATCCAGTACTCCTTTCTGGTGACGTTGATCTCGGGGGCCAGCATCAGGCCGAGCAGCACCGGAGGGAAGTTGATCCTCTTGGCCAGCTTGAATATCGTGACCCCCTTCTTCCACTCCCTAGTCAGCTTGCCGATGTCCTTCTTTACGATGTAGTACCTCCTCGTAGCGTCGCGGACCGTCCTCTGAGTGTACATCACCAGAAGAAGTTCGCGATCGACCTTCAGCTCTTCCACGAGTCGGTCGATGTCCCGAGGAGTCTTCAATCGTGAGTATATGTTCCTATAGTCTTCGTATCTCATTGAATTCACTGTCCAGCAGGTCAAGGCTGAACGAATCGCTCGTCTCGCTCAGTGTGTTGTCGCGGCCATTATCTCCGAGTCTCTACTTATTACTTTGTGGCCGACATTGCCCTGTTCGAGCACGAAGCCAGCAGCTCCATCGCAAGCTTGAAATCGCTTAACAGCATGGCCGCTGCCGAGACGCCCGCATGAGGGGGGACTCGCTGCAATGTCGCGGAGTGGCTTCAGGACTGTGATTCTGCCTTCGAGGTATGTCCAGGGAGCGGGCGCGATAGACGACATAGGATCGTTCGTCGCGACCCTCGGGTCCAAGCCGTTTGTAGTCGCGGGGAGGACATCGTTCTCAGAGGTCGGAGCGCGTATCCAGGCGAGCGCGGAAGCCGCGGGGTCTTCCCTGGTCGGATACGTCGATTCCGTGAGGGAGTGCACATACGGCAAGATCGATGGTGTGATAACGGAGTCTGCTGGTGTTGGCGCCGATGTGATAATCGGATGCGGCGGCGGCAAGGCGGTCGACACAGCGAAGGCGGTGGCGGACAAGCAGAGTCTACCCGTGATAACCGTCCCGACCCAGTGCGCAACCAACGCCGACCAGATGGCGGACGCGGTCATATTCACAGAGGACCATGGATTTGTCGAGGACTATTACCTGTCGAGGCCCCCTGCACTGGTGCTTGTCGACACCGAGGTTGTGGGCTTTGCGCCAATAGAGTACCTGGTGCAAGGCATGGGTGACGCTCTCGCGTGTGGGTTTGAGAAGCCTGCCTACGCTGCGGCCATGCTCGCAGACGGTTCTGGCTCTCTCGCGGCGACGGCGGCCCTCGAGGTCAACCTGAAATGCTTCTCAACGCTGATGGCGCACGGCGTCAAGGCCAAGATGGATTCGGAGGGAGGCGTGATGTCGGAATCGTTGGAGGCCATCATAGAAGCCATCAAGCTGATGAGCGGGTTCGGTTTCGGCGGAGGCGGCTGCGCCGCCGCGCACGCGGTGCACAACGGCCTCACCATCGTGCCTGGGGCGCTCAAGAAGCACGGAGAGATTGTCGCGTTCGGGACGATTGTGCAGATGATACTGGAGAAGCGCCCAGCAGAAGAACTGGAACGCGTCGTGAGTTGGTGCAAGGAGATAGGCCTTCCGACCCGTACGGCCGAGCTCGGGGACATCGACAGGTCACTGCTGCCCGAGGCGGCGGAGAAGTCCTGCGATCCCACGGACACCATGTCGAACATGCCATTCGTCGTGACGCCGGAGATGGTCTTGGAGGCAATGGGCAGAGCGGACGATTTATCGGCCGAGTTGGACTAGTCGACCACAGTGTATATGCGTCGTCATGCGCGATGTGTTGCTGGCTCAAACGACCTCTTGGAAAACCCTATATACGCCCACCACGATTCTAACCTCGTCGCCGATGAGCGACAGAAGGGATGATTAGAGGAGGCATTCAAGATGAACAGTGCTTTGGATACGATTATCGCGCCGGTATCCTCCCCGCCATGGCTCCCGAGGGACGTCGCAGAGGGTAGAAGGTACGCCTGGTGGGCCGAGATAACGTTCTTGTTGTGGGTCCTTGGCTGGTTCGTTATAGCTATCGTCGAGCTTACACTATATGCCTTTGATGGGGGCGTTTCGAGGCTTCTTATTGGGCTGATCGGTCTCATAGCAATGGTGATCTGCTTCATGTCCGCCATATTCCTCAAGAAGACGGTAATTGACGCAATCGACCAGGGTAGATTCCACGACGCCAAGAACGACACGATGGTATGGATAATGTTCGGCTTCGCCGCTTTCGCTATACCGTCCATACTGCTGATACTGACATACATCAAGCTGGGAGACGCCATTAGCGCTCACACGCCGGTGGGGTACGCGCCCTACGCCCATGGAACCGTGGTTGCTCAAGCACCGCAGCAGGCGCCTCACCACCAGGCACCGCCAGCGCCGGTCCAGGCACCCCCAACGGGGCAGCCACCACACGCGCAGTACCACCCACACACGACGCCGATGCTCAGGTGCAAGAACTGCAACGTGCAGTTCCCGATGTTCATGCACACCTGTCCGAACTGCGGCGCGCCGAAGGAATAAAACCACTTCCCGCCTATTCGTTTTTCATTGACCAAAGGCCAGTGCGAACCATGACCGAGATACTGTACATGAAGGACGCGGAGTCCAACTACATACGCGAGTTCGAAGCCCGCGTCATCGATCGAGGCTTCGACTATGTAGTGCTTGATAGGACGGCGTTCTACGCGGTCGGCGGGGGACAGCCGTCGGATACGGGGACGCTATCGTGGGCGGACGGTCGCGCAGAGGTCAGAGAGGTTACCAAGAAGGGGCAGGTCAAACATCACCTGGTCCAGAACCCGGACATAGTCCCAGAAGGGGTCCGAGGCGTGCTCGATTGGGACCGGAGGCACGCCCACATGAGGATGCACACCGCCCAGCACATCATATCCGGCGTCGTCTACGATCTCTACCGCGCGAGGACAGTGGGCAACCAGATATACCATGACCGCTCCAGGATCGACTTCGCCCCCGTTAGGTTCACGGACGAGATGTTAGCAGAGGTCCAGGCGAAGTGCAACGACATCTTCGCGAAGGGCACGCCGGTCGAAGTATCGACAATCTCCAGGGAGGTCCTGGAGAGGGATGTGGACGCTCAGAGAGCGAACCTCGACCTCTTGCCGAAGTCGGTGCGCGAGCTGAGGGTCGTCACCATCGGCGAGTTCGACGTCTGTCCTTGTGCAGGAACACATGTTCGCTCGCTCGGGGAGATAGGGAGACTAACCATCACGAAGAGAGAGCGCAAGGGCAAGGACCGGGAGCGCGTTACTTACGAGCTGGAGGGCGCACCTTAGCGAGCCAATTGGGAATCCTGCCTAACCCTTAAGTACGTCCATTCCCGATATTCGAGCCCGGGGAGACAATGATCGAAGCAGGAACCGTCTCTGAGATATCCAAGCTGTCTATCAGGTTCAGCGCAGCGTTTTCGGTCATAGGCGTGGGACTTCTCTATCTCTACATCGCCGTG
Organism: Thermoplasmata archaeon; assembly: GCA_029864565.1. GTDB lineage: Archaea > Thermoplasmatota > Thermoplasmata > UBA10834 > UBA10834 > UBA10834. Next base: position 22,216 of record JAOTTD010000027.1, read on the forward strand.
ACCGACGCCTCGACTCCGGTTAAGGTTCTTTGGTCCGCGGCGTTGTCGCTGGGCGTTGCCATGATATTCCTCGTCGTTTGGACGATGGCGAGAGACGTGCTGAGGACGTACGAGCGCGAGACGAAGCGAAAGGCGCGGTGATCTATCCACTCGTATTCTTCTTTTCGCCCTTTTCGATGGCTTCCAGCAGGAGCTGCATAAGGTCTACGACATTGATGCCAGGGGCAGTCTTTAGCTGCGTCTCGCAGAACGGGCAGCATGTCACCAGCGTGGTGGCGCCAGTCCCCTTCGCCTCATCTACCTTCTTCGCTGCGAGTTCACGCGACAGCCTTGGGAACGCAGATTGCAGGCCCGCGCCCGCTCCGCAGCATCTAGCCTCGTATCTGCAGTTCGGCATCTCGACCAGGTCGGCCACCGCATCTACGATCTCGCGAGGCTCGTCGAATATTCCTCCGAGCCTCCCCAGATGACACGGGTCGTGGTAGGTCATCTTCTCGCTCGATTTCTCCACCTTGAGGTCCCCGCTCCTGATGAGGTTGGCGATCTCCTGGGTTATGTGATTTATCGCTATGTCGCTGCCGAGCTTCTCGGCCGACTTCTTCAGAGTCGTGTAGCATCCAGGACACGCTGTGACGATCCGCTTGACACCAAGCGCCTTGAACCTATCGAAGTTCTCCTTCTCTAGCTTCTCGAATGCGTCAGTCTGTCCCACCCTGAGGAGCGTCGAGCCGCAGCATGGTTCGTCCTGTCCAATGACGGCGAAATCGACTCCTGCTCTCTTCAGCAGCTTCGCACTCGCCACCAGCGACGGCACCAACGGCTTCATGACCGCGGAGGTGCAGCCAGCGAAGAACAGCACCTCCTGATTGCCTTTGGCCGCCTTCGGTATGTCGAGCCCCCTGAGCCATTTGCCTCGGGCGCTCCTCGGCTGGAGCCACGGGTTGCCGTAATTCTTCATGCTCGCCAGTAGCGACGAGTGCTCCTTCATCGGCTCCACACCGTGCTTCAGGAGATATTCTCTGAACGCCCTCGTATGTTCCGTGTTCTTGAGCGAACACCATCTGTCGCAGTTGCCGCACAGCGTGCATTCAAACGCTGCCTTGACTACAGACGGCGTGATGTCGAACTTGCCCTTCAGTAGACCAAGCATCGTGCGGTTCCTGCCCTTCATCGACAGCGTCCTGACCTTGAGAGCCTGGTACACAGGGCATCCGCGCTCGCAGAACCCGCACGAGGTCCCGAAGCAGGTTTCGAGCTCTTCCTCGAACTCCTCAAGGTCCGCCGCCGTCATCCCTCCTCGCGGGGGAACTTCTTGCCCGGATTCATGATCCCTTTCGGATCGAACAGCCTTTTGACATCTCTCATGTACTTCAGAGAGCGCCCATGCTCCAGCTCGAGATACGGGGCCTTCTGGTTACTGTCGCTCATGAACGTGCTCATGGTGCCATCGAACTCGATTGCCAGCTTGCTGAGTTCGTCGTGGAACATCCTGAAACGCTTGACCTCCTCGGCATTTCTGTAGTCGACAAACACCGCGCACGAAAGGGAGAAACCGATGCTGTTGGGGTGTTCGAGATACGCGTTCATGCCGATGATCTCCAACCTGTGTTTCTCCGCGACCTCGACGAACTTGTGGTAGAACTCCTCGAGCCTTCCGACGGGTACACCCGGGTCCGCCGCGCCGAACTTCTTGGTCGTCTGCGAGTCGGGCCACTTCTGCTTGAAAGGCTCGAAATCCAGGGTGTATTTCGATGCCCACCAACTGTCGATGATCTCCCTTTCTTTGACGGTCTCGGCCTCGAACTCCGTCGCCACCTCGAGAGCGTAGTCTCTCTGAGCGGATATGATCTTGGTATCTCCCGCGAACGCTATCGCGAGCAGCGCCTCCGCCCACACCGGTATCTCTGGGTCCTTCCCGTATTTCGTCTTGTAGGCGTGCGTGTAGAACTTCAGTCGTCGTTTGCAGTTGATGTGTGCAGCCTCGATGCAGATGCCTGCCTTCAGCAGCCGATTGAGATAGTCGACCGCGCTGCCCATCCTATGGAATACGAGCATCTCGACGAGCCTCGTTTCGGGAATGGGCTCGAGCTTGAGCGTCGCCTCGGTCACCACCCCGAGGGTGCCCTCGCTGCCCGCGAGCAGATCCTTCAACTTGTATCCTGAGGAAGTGAAGTGGGCCTTTCTGTGACCGAGTTCCAGGACCTCCCCTGTGCCTGTGACCAACTCCGCGCTCAGGAGGCAGCTCAGTATCTTGCCGTATCTGACGCCGAAGGTGGAATCGTTGTCGCATGCGATTGCCGCGCCGACGGTGCTCACCCATTTAGATTCCGGCTGATGGGGTAGCCATAGGCCGTAGGGATTGACGGCGTCGTTCACTTCCTGCAATGTCGCTCCGGCCTGCACCCTCACGGTCTGGTTCTTCGAATCCACCTCGACGACCGAGTTCATCGTGGTCGTGTCGATGTAGATGCCGCCGAACAGTGACATGGCTCCTCCGAGCATGCCCGTAAGCCCGCCACCGGCCGTGACGGGGATGTCATGCAGATAGGCGACCTTCACAGTCCTCTGGACGTCGCGGGTCGTCCTCGGCTGGACGACGACGTCCGGAGGGCGTACCTCGTCCGACGTCCTTGGGCTCCAATCCGCACCGTAGACGTAGAGCTCAGCGGGGTCGGTCAACACCTTTTCGTCGCCGAGTGCCGCCCTGAGCTCTTGGATGTATTTCATCGAGAAAGAGCTAGGGCGATGTCCGTACAAAAGCTTGTT
>JAOTTD010000006.1 GCA_029864565.1 Thermoplasmata archaeon
CATGATCCGGACCAACATGGAAACCCCGATGAGCCCCATGAAGACGATTCCGACCCCGATGCCGACGCATATGCCGACTATAGCCATCACGACCGTGGCCATCATGACGTATGCGTAGTACTCCTCCGGCCTGATCTTCATGTGCGCCCTCAGGAGGTCATCATCCAGGCTCTGGCGTTCCTCCTCCTTTGAAGACGCGTAACCTCCCATCACCCTCCAGCTCAGATCCTGGAAGGGCGTCAGCTTGATGTATTCCGGGAGGGCGCCCTTGGTCATCCTGATCATGTGCGGCCCCATCTTCTCGCGTTCCTGGCCGATCCTTGTCCTGAGGTATTGCCCCTTCTTGACCTCGACGGTCTTGAACGGGTCCGTGACTTCAACCAGTGACGACACCTCCTGACAGCTCTTCTCCGCTGGACGGCACGCCCATCTCTCTGCGCACTCTATCGGCGCACGCCTTCGGGTTCTTGTAATAGGCACGAATCAGGTTCCATATGTCCCTGTGGTCGGACATGTCCTTTGAAAGCATGTACTTCACGATGTCCACCCTCCTCTGGAACTCGTCCATGAGCTCTTCGTGCGTGAGGTTCTTCATCTCCATGATCTTGTCGAATAGGAAGCTGTGGCCCTTGAACACGAACTTGTCAGACGCCTGGTCCCACTCGTAGACGGTATTGCTGATGAGTTCGTTGGTCTCGGGCTCGAAACCGACGATCTCTATGACCTGCTTAATCCGCCTGACCATATTCATTCCCACCCTCGCGTGCGTCTGGATGAGCACATTCCTCAGCGCTGTCAGAAGTATCCTCGGACAGTTGATGGGCGGGTTCTCGAGTCTGTTGACCATGCCTTTGACGGAGTCCGCGTGCATCGTCGAGTAGGTGGTGTGGCCGGTCGCCATCGCCTGGAACATCGTGTATGTCTCTTTGCCTCTGACCTCTCCGACGATGATGTAATTGGGACGTTGTCTGAGGGCCGCCCTGACTAGGTCATACATATCGATCTCACCGGCGGACTTTCCGTCCGGCCCCCTTTCACCAGTTCCAGACCTCGTGGTGCCGGGTATCCAGTTCTCATGGGGGAGGTTGATCTCCCTCGTGTCCTCCATCGTGACGACCTTCGCCCCCGGTGGTATGAACAGCGCAATCGCGTTGAGCGTTGCCGTCTTGCCGCTCGCAGTGCCGCCGCAGATGATCGCAGATTCGCCGTGCTCCACGCTCAGCCACAAGTACGCAACGATCTCTTCCGAGGCAGTCCCGTACTTGATGAGTTCCACAGGCGTGAACGGCTTCTCCTTGAACCGCCTTATGGTGAACGATGCGCCGCGCGTTGTGACCTCCCTTGCGTATGTGGCCTGCACTCTGTGCCCCTCGGGGGTCGTCCCATCGAGGATGGGGTTGGAGACGGACAGTTGTTTGCCGCATCTCTGCCCCAAGCTTATGACGAACGAATTCAACGTGTTCTCATCGTCGAACACAACGTTCGTCTTGATCGATTCGAACTTGTTGTGAAACACGAATAGGGGTATGCCCACGCCGTCGCAGGACACATCCTCTATGTGTATGTCATTCATCAGCGCGTCGATCGGCCCATAGCCGACGAAGTCGCGGCCGATGTAGTACTTTATCTTGTCCTCCGAGATCGGCTCGAGTGTTATGCCTCTCGTCTTGATGAAGCTGTCCACACTCTTCTCGAGGTAGGTCTTCTTGTCCATGATGTCGAGCTTCTCCCACTCGTAGTCAAGGGTCTTTTCCAACGTGCCCTTGATCATGTCGAGCGTCTCCTTCTCGTACTCGTCGAGCTCAGGTTCGATAGTGCTGAGTATGTAGTCGCTGCTGGTCTGGTTGTATGTGGAGCGGATGTAGCTGAACGGTTCGGTGACGCCGTAGAATCCGACCTCCTGGATCGCAGGATCGGTTATCGGCGGTATCTCGGTGTACGCGGACCCTCTGCCATGCTCCCATCGACGCCTCCTTGCCTCGGCGCCCTTGGCCTCCTTCACGGGTATCGGCTTCGCCCTCAGCCTGCTCAGCGCGTTGAGGTATCCTCTGTACACCTTCGCGTAGAAGGGCTTCTCGGGCTTCTCTATCGGTATGTCCATCTTGATCTTGGTTTCCGCAGCTTGGCTCACCTGCTCACCTCATACCCCAAGCTCGCCTATCGACAGCTGGACCGAAGCCTTCGTGTGGTCGAAGACACCAACTCCGTAGACAGTGACAGTCACTATGTAGTAGTCGTTCACCGTGCCCGGAAAGTCGTACTTGGTTGGGTTCGGGACTACGAAGTCAGTGCCGTATGTGAGGTCCGCAGTCGTAGAGTTCAGTGCTTTCCTGAAGTAGTTCGCCCACGCGATGCCATGCTTAGTGGTGATCGTTACAGTCACATCCGTTGAAGCGCTACCTTCGTACTCTATCGTGGAGGCATATAACAGGTTGGCGTTCACAGCCTTCGCGCCCGTGCCACCCACGGTCTTGTTCAGCCCAACGAGGGAGACCTGCGTCATCTGCATGACCTTCACACCGTTGTATTCCTTGACTGCAAGTGGGATGCCGGTGATGATAAACTCTCCGTCCGTCTGGTTGATGATGACAGCGCCCGCCTCATAGATGACATGCTGCTCCACGAAATATCTGTTCGGACAGTACAGACGCAAAGAGCCGCCGGAATGGCCGTCATCCGCCTCCAGGTCGACTGTGTAGTTCGTGTTGAAAGAAGGCCTTCCGACCATCGTCTCGGGGATGAAGGATAAGATGCCCGAAGTCGGAGCCGCGAAGACGGGTATGCCTGTCGCGCTCAGCATCACAGGCACAACGATAGGTGTCGGAGCTATGAGGCTGTTCGCGTAGTCGACAATGAGGCCGTCGATGTCAGACTTGAGAGATATCATCTGCTGTACGGCCTGAGTCATGTGAGCACTCTCGTTGTCGCTCATCCAAGCGGGAACTATCTGACTCGTGAACACTCCCATGAACGTTAGAAACACAAGAATCGTCATTATCGTTCCGACGGTAGCGGCGACCCCTTCGTCATCGTCCCAACGCGGTGACTTTCTTACCTTTCTCTGCCTAGAGTTAGCACAGTATACAAAGTGTGAGGGTGACAAATCCATCCTACCACCGAAACTGGGGTGCCGAAGCAACCTAATCAGCACCTGGAACATATTTAAAAGTGTCGTTACTGGTATCGGACAAAATACGGTTCTGAAAAGACGCTTGAATCGGCCCATTCTAGGGCCGTGTTGTAGACCGTCGCGGAGCATGAGAAATGCCGCCCGCAATCGTATAGTTTCTGTCGACGCGGCTACTCCCCCCAAGGTTTAATACGGAGGTTTGCCTAACAGCATTCCCGCCCGACAGAAGCCGTGGTAACTCAGTTGGGAGAGTGCAAGACTGAAGATCTTGAAGTCGCCGGTTCAAGTCCGGCCCACGGCACCTTCGCACTCTCTCTTCTAACCGAATCGCAAGCGGACTATTCGCGCGTGCGGTGCATAGTTTAAAGTCGATGCAAGCTGTTCGAGCGGATAATAGGGGGACAACGAAGTGCCTATCAAGTCATTCGAGCTCAGCTCTATGGACGCCAAGAGGTTCACCAAACTCGGCGAGAGGGTCCCTCACCTGAGGGTGGACCAGAACACGGCGATTACCAGCATAACTGCGCTTTCCGATCGGGAGGCGATGATGGAGTTCAGATTTATCGTTAACTACGTCGGCGTGGGCGTCATAAAGCTCGAGGGGAAGCTCGTGTGGGATGGTGAGGCGAAGGCGATCGCCGCTCAGTGGTCAGAGAAGCACACACTTCCCAACGAGGTGTTCGGTCCGGTTCTCGCGGCAGCGTATGCGAACTGCATGCCTGCGACTGTGACCGCAGCCAGGGACATAGGCCTTCCACCACCGCTCCCGCCGCCGCCCATGGCAGGACGGATGGCAGGGAGTACCCAGGGCAAGGGCAAGGACCACCGCTCGTCGATGGAAGTCGCTTGAAGAATACGCGCCTGCGGACCCAGCTTTCCGCTCATCTTATGTGGTCGAGTGAGAAAGATCCGATGTTGACGCCCTGCTTGGTCGCCGAGTACCTTATGAACGCCCTCGACTGGACATCCGATATGCCCCTCACGGCGAGGAACGTGTTCAGATTCTCCACCTTGAACTCTATCATGCCGTCCATCAGCGACCCCAGCATCTGTATCTCCTGTTCTCCGTGGACACCCTTCTCTATCGTGTACATCGCGACAGCGCGGTCCCTCTTCCTCCGACCAGCTATTGGGCTGAGGAATCTGAATGCGGTATTCGGGTCGAGATAGGCGATCATGGTGGATATTGACCGGAATGCGAGCCTGTAGTACTGATGCGACTCCTTGAAAGTCTTCGCCGCTTTCTCCACAGCTCTCTGTATGGCTTCGTAGTCCGTCGGCGCATCGACGAACTCCGTGTACTCGTCGACCGTGTCGTCGCCCATGCTCCGGGAGTACGAGTCGACGTACCTCACTAGCCCCTTCTTCTCGTACTCCTCGTATCCCGAGAGGAGATACATCATCTCGTCTCTGATGTCCTTGGGCGGCTTCTCCGTGATGACCCATATGACTGGCACACCCATCTTGAGCCCCTCAGCGACGAAGGCGTTCACCAGGACCTCCTTGCCGGTGAACGGAGGCCCGTAGATGAGCACGTTTGTGCCGAACGGTATGCCTCCGAGGAGCAGGTCGTCAAGCCTCGATGTCCCCGACTTGACCTTCTCCAATTTCAGCTCGGCCATCCGGTCCAGGTCGCGCTTTTCGATCTCCTCGTCTATGAGGCCCTGCTCCCTTACGCGCAGCTCCTCCTCCTTCAGGTGGAGGTACTTCTCTTTGTTCCGTATCTCCTCCTCCTTGGCGGTCACCTGACCCTGGAGTTCCTCGAGCCTCTTCTTGAGCGTTATCTCATCCTGGCTTCCCATCTCATTCTGCATCTGAGTGAGCCTGCGGTTCTCCTCCGTCAGCAGCTTCTCGCGGTACATGAGGTCCTCCTCGCGGCGCAGCAACTCTTCCTCCTTGTAAGCGAGCGGCTCTTTGAGGCGCTTCGCCTCCTCTTCCCGGATCTTCAAATCCTCCCTGAGCCGTGCGACCTCCTGCTCCCTTAGGACAAGGTTCCTCTCAACTCTTTGTGCCTCCTCCAGCTTGTCCATGACCTCTCTCTCAATATCCTTCGACGAGCCCTTTGACATCTCCGTCTTCTCGCTCATCTGCTTGAGATTTATCTGCGCCTGTGAAAGGTCCTTCTCGAGATCGTCGATCTTGGCACGCAGCTCGCGCTCTTTCGATATATATTCCTCAGTGATGTCCGCGGACGCCACAGCGTCGCTATGGACCGGCGTGGCGTAGCTAATAAGCCCGTCGGCGAAGGTTTCCTCCTTGATCCTCAGCTGCCTCTCCATCACGTCCAGCTTGGCCTGTCGCTCAGCTATCTCCATCTCCTTGCGCTTGAGCTCCTGTGCCTCCGGAGGCATGTCAGAGAGGCCGCTCTCGGCCTTCTCCCTGAGCGAGGTCAGTATGCTCTCCAGCTCGTTCACCTTGTGCTGCAGGGTCTCCTTCGTGGCCATCTCCTGTGCGAGTTTGTCCGCAAGGTTCTCGCCCTGAATCCCCGCCTCTTGCTGCTTCTTGATGAACTTGATAACGGCTATGCTGCCTCTCTTGACGTTCTCGAGCTCATCCTCCAAAATCGCGGACTTCCTGCGCTCCGCTTCGAGCTCGGACTTCGCCTGAGTGATCTCGTCTAAGAGGGCCTTGGGGTCGAACTCCCCAGAGTCAATCTGTTTGATCTTCTCCAACAGGAAGTCGCGTAGTTGGCTGACCTCTGCCTCTCGACTCCTCAATTCCTTCTTGGAGACCGCCTTCTCCGGCCTCGCCATCTCGACGGTGTCATCGAGCCAGCTGTCTATGGACTCCTCCTCGCCAGCGAGCCATCTTGCGATGGTGGGATCGGACTTGACCTCGGGTGCCGCCACCGCTTCCGCAGGGGTGGACTCCACGCGGTCCTTCCCTGACAGCCATGCCGACAGATCGCCCTCCTCCCCCGAGAGCCAGTCAGCGAGATTCTTGTCACCACCAGCCGGCGCGCTGTCACGCGCATTATCGATGATTTTCTGGGCGAGGATCTGGCCTATTCCCTTGACGTTCGCGAGTTGGCCTGCATCCGCGTTCTGAATGTCCTCAATGGTACGGAAGCCCGCCTCGTGAAGCAGCTCGGCTTTCGCCCTCTTTATGCCAGGTAGCGTCATCAGCTCCTCGAGCTCCATGTCGGTCCTGGGCATCGGCTCGGGACCATTGGCTGCCTCAACCCTCTCATCCCCCTCTGGGCGAAGAGGCCGTCCGCACTGATCGCACTTTTCGGAATCAGCTGGGGATACGTGGTCGCAGACGGGGCAGGTGATGGTCTCGGCTTGCGTCCTCTTCTTTGTCATCGGGGCTCTCCGTTTATGCGGTCACACATGACAGTCAATTACAGATGGAGTGTCGCAATTTCTGTGGACATAGCATGATGCCCGAAGCCACACATTCGGCGTCGGAGCGCGTAGCTCCGATACTGGCCTGAGCGCTCTTAATAGCCTAACTGGGATATATATAATTACTCGGCTCATTGTGCGGGTGTGTAAAGCCTCTTCACGAATGGCTCAGCCGCCGCTCACCAAAAAGAAGAATTACCGTGCGGTTCATCTTACTTCATCTCATGGGTGAAGAATCTAAGAAGTCCAAGGAGGAACGAGTGGGCGTTTTCGTATGCCACTGCGGCACCAACATAGCAGGCACGGTGGACTGCAAGGCGGTGACGGAGAGCTCTCTCGACATACCAGGCGTGGTCGTCAGCCGAGACAATGTCTACACGTGCTCAGAACCTGGTCAGAATGAGATAGTCGAGGAGATTAGGAAACACAACCTGACCAAGGTCGTCATCGCGTCATGTTCTCCGAAGATGCACGAACGCACTTTCAGGAAGACCCTGGAGAAGGCCGGACTGAACCCCTATCTGCTGGAAGTGGTGAACCTCAGGGAGCAGTGTTCCTGGGTTCACAAGGACAAGGCGGCGGCGACAAGGAAGGCGAAGGCACTCGTAAGGGGAGGCGTGCAGAGGGCGATCAATCTGGAGCCACTGCACCCCACAGAGATGGCCCTCTCCAAGGATGCCCTTGTGATTGGGGGTGGGATCGCAGGCATATCGGCGGCACTGCAGCTGGCCAACTCAGGTTACAAGGTCCACCTGGTGGAGCGAGAGGCCAGCATCGGAGGCAGGATGGCCCAGCTGAGCAAGACCTTCCCAACGCTGGATTGCGCACCATGCATCCTCAGCCCCAGGATGGTCGAGGCCGGCGCTCATCCAAACGTCGAACTCCTCACGAGGAGCGAGGTGATTCGAGTGACTGGTACCCCCGGCAATTACGAGGTCAGCGTCCGCGTGTCACCGAGAGGAGTGGACCCGAGCAAATGCACAGGTTGTGCGAAATGCGAGAAGGTCTGCAAGGTGATTGTGCCAAATGAGTTTGAAGAGGGGCTGTACGAGCGCAAGGCAATCCACAAGCCATTCCCTCAGGCAGTCCCCGCATCCCACGTGATTGATTTCGAGAGCTGCGATGACTGTGGCCGCTGCGAGAAGGTCTGCGCTGCGAAGGCCATCAATTTCGATGAGGAGGAGAAGGTCGTCGACGTCAATGTGGGCGCCATTGTCATCGCAACGGGCTTCGACGTCTTCGACGTGAATGCCCTCCGCGAGTACGACTTCTCACTTCCCGACGTCATAACCGGGACACAAATGGAGCGGCTGATGATCAACGAGTGCGGGGCGGGCATGGTTCTGAAGCGCAAGGCGGATGGCAAGCGGGTCAAGAAGGTAGCGTTCGTACTCTGCGCGGGCTCTAGAACGAGGAAGGTCGGCATGCCTTACTGCAGCAAGATATGCTGCAACTACGCCACCAAACAGGCGGTGATTCTGCGCAAGACATTCCCGTACATGCAGGTCTACGTTTACTACATCGACATGCGCACAGCGGGAAGGGGGTTCGAGGAGTTCTACGCTAGAGCCCAAGAGGAGTTCGGAGTGCGGTTCATCAACGGAAAGGTGGCGTCGATCCAGGCTGGCAAGAGCGGTGTCCTCCTGAGAGCTGAGGATGTGCCGCTGGGTGAGGTGATCGAGAACGAGTACGACCTCGTCGTGTTGTGTGCTGCCATGGTCCCCTCCAGAGGCACCGAGGAGCTGGCCAAGACGCTGAAGGTCCCGCTCGGCGAGGATGGTTTCATATCAGAGAAGCATCCGAAGCTAGACCCCGTCTCCACACACAGGTCAGGGATATTCGCCGCGGGGGCGATCATGGGTCCCAAGGATGTCAGGGATAGCGTCGTTGACGGCCGCGGCACCGCATCGCATGTTATGGAGTTCCTGGGAGCCGGCAAGATGCTGCTCGACCCGGTGAAGGCGCAGGTGGTGAACGGTTCGAGATGCACGAAGTGCATGGCGTGCGAGGCGGTCTGCCCTGTCAGAGCGATATCTGTGGATCAGATGCCGATCATCGACCAGATCGCCTGCATCGGCTGTGGCGCGTGTGTTTCCGAGTGTCCCGTCGATGTGTTCGACTTGGCGCACTACACTGACCGACAGCTAAAAGCCGAGATAGAGGGCGTGCTTAGCGAGGAATCGGACGAGATAAGGACAATCGGCTTTTTCGGAGACATCCTCTCATATGTCGCTGCGGACTCGGCCGGGACTGCCAGGATGGAGTATCCACCGAGCATACACATCGTCCGTGTTCCGTCAGCCGCTCGCATCGCTAGGGCGGAGATACTGCTGGCATTCGCGGCGGGGGCGGACGGCGTTGTACTATCCGACGAGGAGGGAGGAGAGGCAGCACTCGTCGTTGAGAAGCGGATTGAAGCGATGGCCGACGAGTTGGATGCATTGGGCATCGGCAAGGACAGGTTGATATTCATACCGATGCTCCTGCCGATCTACAAGGTCCTGCCGAAGCGGATTGAGGCATTCGAGAAGAAAGTAAAGCGCCTCGGCAAGCTCGGATCCGACGCTATTGCCAAGGCCCGTGAGGCGGCGGAGAAGCAGACGGACCCAGTCTTCGGGGCTGCATGATGGTTCGCGCCTGCGACAGTTGCGGGCGCATGCGCTGGCACACGCCCGCGCGTGTGGCTCGACCCTCGTGTAAACATATTTATACGGATATGTCGCATTTGAAGACGTATCGTGCGCCTGGCTCGGGAATGTGGTTTGCGATGCAGAAGAGAGTTCTTGTCAAGATAAAGAAGGACCACACTGAACTGAGCTTGCGTGAGGTTCTCGAGAAGATACAGGAGCTACAGGCCCAGCATCCCGACGAGGACGTCTTCTTCGACGGCGACGAGTACGCGATTTGCGTCCGTCCGAGAAAGGCATCGCCGTAGCTCGAGGATGCCGATACGATTTGTCCACGAGGTGGTTTCCGCCGATGCCTGGAAGAGCGACCATAGGCCTCTACAACTCTTACGATCCTGTGAAGTTCCACGAGGCGCATCGCAGGGCGATCGCCCGTGCCGGCCCCATCGCATTGGCGTTCGGCTGCAACCTCGCGACGTTCGGTTTCCCGTTCGACAGAGTTCTGTCGACCCCAGCAGAAATATCACGCTGGGTCGCGTCCACAACCAGCATTGGGGAGAGTGGCAAGTACTTCATCGAGTTGGCCGAAAAGGGCCGATATTCCCGCTTCGACTTTCCGAAAAAGGGGTTCCCGCCCCAACTGGGCCATCCGGTCGTGACGACTCGCAAGCCAGACCCATCGAAGCGGGTCACCGCCGATGAGCTCAGGGAGATGTTGGATTCGGGCCGGTCTATACTCCTTGTTTTCGGCCTGGGACCACACGGTCTGCCCAAGGAATTGTTTCTTATGAGCAAGCAGCACTTGGACATATCTGGGCAGGGATTGTCGCTGGAGACATGCACCGCCATGGGCGCGGTCGTCGGCTCGATACTGGGAAGGTAATCCTGGCGTCAGTATCGATTGTATTCGATTGACAGTGACGGCACCTTCACGCACCCGCCTTTCACTGCGCGCCCTATAACCTTGGCACCTTTTCCAAGGGCCTTCACCACATCGTCGGAGTCCGTATCGCTCGCAACGATCGAGAACCCCATCCCCATGTTGAAGGTCTGATACATCTCCTTGTCCGAGATCCCTCCGAGCTCCTGCAGGACTCCGAAGACAGGGTGCGGGCGCATCGGAGCGTCGATCTCGAACCCAGTCCCCTTCCTCAATCTGAGTAGATTTCTCAACCCTCCCCCCGTGATGTTCGCCATCCCGTGCACGTCGAAATCGTCGAGGATGTCCAATACTCGCCCCACGTAGATTTCCGTGGGCTGCAGCAATTCCGCGCCTATCGAGCGCCGCAGTCCCTTCACCCTGCTTTTCATGGTGAGGCCGTTGGCGCATACCACCTTCCGTGCGAGCGTCAGGCCGTTCGAATGCACGCCCGTGCTCGGAAGGCCTATAAGCACATCGCCCGGCCCGACGTCCTTCCCGGTGATGAGTCTCTTCTTCTCCACGACTCCTAGGCAGGTGCCTGCAAGGTCCAAACCGTTGACTATCTCAGGGAGGACGGCTATCTCGCCACCCACAATCGTCATATTCGCCATGCGAGCGCCAGTCTCTAGGCCAGCACCTATCTGAGCGGTCACTTTGCTGTCCGGTTTGTCCATCGCGATATAATCCACGAAGGCTATAGGCTCCGCCCCGGCACAAATCGTGTCGTTGACGTTCATGGCTATGCAGTCGATTCCTACGGTATCCCATTTCCTCATCTCGCCGGCCACGATCAATTTCGTGCCCACGCCGTCCGTGCACAGCGTCAGAGCCATATCGCCGAAGTCGATTAGCCCCGCGAAGTGCCCCTCGAGTTTCAGAGGTTTTCCGAACCCCTTCCTCCTGAAGGCCAACTGCCCCACGAGAGCGGCTATGCTGTCAGACTTCTTGTCTATGTCTACTCCCGCTTTGGCATAGGTCATTTGCTTCGGCATGCTGCACCACCTCGGACGCGTCTGGTCGATGGATGAGGCAGCCCTTTACCTTTTGCGTGCGCGTGCCCGGGCGAAACAAGTATATCTGTGTGCGCGCGCATTGGCGGGTCGTGACAAAGAGCTGGCGGTCGGCGAGACGGAAGGACCGTTACTATCGCAAGGCCAAGAGGGAGGACTACAGGAGCAGGGCTGCATACAAGCTGCAGCAGCTCGACTTCAAGTACGACATCATCAGTTCTGGCAATATAGTGGTCGATCTCGGCGCCTCGCCAGGAGGATGGTCTCAGATAGCGCTGGAACAGGTGGGGAAGGGAGGCAAGGTCGTCGCACTCGACATCGATCGGTTCCCGCCCATCGAGGGCGTGACCTTCATCAGAGGCGACATCAGGAAGGAAGAGGTCATGGCGAAGCTTCTGGAGCTGCTGCCCGAAGGGGCCGATGTGGTCATTTCAGACATGTCGCCCAACATAAGCGGCAACTACTCCTACGATCACGCGCTCTCCATCGACCTCTGTGAGAACGCCCTGAGGTTCGCCTCCAAGGTCTTGAAACCAGGCGGCAACTTCGTCGTAAAGATGTTCTACGGTGATATGAGCAAGGGGTTCGTGTCGTTGGCGAGGAGAAGCTTCCACGAGGTCCACGTGACACATCCCGAAGCCAGCCGTCCAACGAGCTCGGAAGTGTACGTGATAGGACTCGGCTTCAAGACAAGCCGTCAGTCCCAGAAACGCTTCGTCCTCGCGTAGTTCACTTCCGCTTCGAGGATGTCCTTTAGGAACTCGTATTCCTCGACGTGATACCTCGCCAGTATCCTTCCGGCCGTGTCGGGGCCGACTCCTCTTCCGACCAGGGCCATCACCGCCTTTCGCCCGTGCGCCATGACCAGATTCGCGTTCTTGTAGACCCTCTTCAGGATTTTCATGTCGTCCTCGCTCGCGGCGCCTTTCCTGAGGACGGCGAGTTCCTGCTTGGCATATGGCCGTATTGCCGCTATGACGACTCCTCCGCACTTAGCGCAATTGACGCGCTCCGAGAGGCTTCCGACACTCTCCCTCTTCCGAGTCCTGCAGTTCATGCAAACGAGTACGATGTCCTCGGCCATCAGCCTCGCCTTCAGTGCAGACAGTATCGTTTTGTCCGCTCTTCGAGGCTGCATAAGTTCCTGTCTCTTGCCGATCGCCTGGTCGCCCATCGGCGATAGTGGTCCGGTAGTTACCTCTATCGCGCCCTCCTGAATCCTCCGCAGGACGGCCGCGGTCGTGTCGACGTCCATATTCTCCCATAATGTCTTCGCGATGGCCTCCTCGAAGATGGGCGTGTGCTCGAACACGTCCATCAGACGTGAGATGTTGAGCATCTTGTAGTCCGCGTCCTTACGGACCGCACCGAACTTCTTGGCGACGTGGATGAATTGCCAGCGCAGGTACGACGAGTTGCGCAGCACGATTCTCATGAGCTGCCCGAGCGTCTCTGGTTCCGTTTCTTTTAGCACCTTCAGAACATCCGCACCCCTCAGTCCTCTCGGGGTTTCGAGGACGATGTGGTACGGCTCGGTCTGAACACCGATGCTCTCTCCGAACCGAGCAGTCAGGAGCGAGGTTATGAGCTTCGACAGGGTCTCGTTCACCTTCGACCCGAAGCAGCAGTTGATTACAATGACTCCATCACCCTGTTCGATGGTCATGCGTTTGTCGGTAGGCAACGGGAGCCCATTCTGTGAGTCTATCCAGCGGATCACCTCCTCCTTCGCGTTATCGTCAGCAGGATACATGTCCAACGTTCGAAGCCTTCGCATCGCGCCGACCTCCTGGGCGACCTCGAACGGCACGGGTATTTCCTCCCCCACCCACGATGGTGTCGCTCCTATCTCCAAAATCTCTTCCACGAGGACTTCGTCCTCCTCCACCTCGACCACTCGCCATGTCCTTCCACGTGCCACGAAGGCCGCGTACGGCTCGGCGTAGGATGCAACGAAGCTCTCGTCAAGAGTGCCGATAATCCCGCGCGAGGAGACTTCGCGTATCTTGTAGGTCCTCTCGTCGGGTATCATCGAGATGTTGTCGTAGAAGTACTTCCTTCCACTGGTCTTCCGTCTGAATGTGTCATCGTCGTTCCATACCATGTGCAGCTCCGATAGGAGCCTGAGCACTTCGTCGAAGTCCGCCCTCTTCAAGTGCCTGAATGGATAGGCCCTGGTGACGGTGTCGAACGCAGAGTCCTTGTCGACCAAGGGCTGCGTCAAGGCCATCGCGACGAGTTGGTTCGCCAGCACGCCTAGGGGGTTGTCCCGGATGATGAACTTCTCCAGCTCCTCCACCATCGCCCGTCGGGATATGACGAGGCTTTCCGCCGTCTCCGCGGGTGCAGTATTGATTATGGTGCCGTAGGAGACCGCATCGTATCTGTGGCCTGACCGCCCCACCCTTTGGATTAGCCGCGTCACCTGTCTCGGGGAGTTGAACTGTATTGTGAAATCCGCCGACCCGACGTCTATGCCCAATTCCAACGAGGACGTGCAGATCAATGCCTTCAATTGTTGCGACTTGAAATCGTCCTCCATCTGCACTCTGATGGCTTTTGACAGCGACCCGTGATGTACGCCTACCGGAAACGAATCGTCCCAGAGATGATATCGAACGCCCAGTGCCTCTGCTGAATCACGAGTGTTAACGAAGAATAGAGTCGATTGGTGCGATTCGATGAGCTCCCTGCATCTACTCATGCATGCGAGGTGCTTAGTGTCTGTCTGGAGGTGGTTGGCGAGCTTCTGATCATTCGTCTTCGCGGGAGGACTCTCCACACCTATCCTCATGTCTTTGACCGCGGACACCTTCAGAGTCGTGACTTCACGACCTCTGCCTGCGAGGTAACCGGATATCTCACCAACAGAGCCAACAGTGGCCGACAGACCCACCCTTTGATACTCGCCAGCTGTGTTTGCCAGTCTTTCGAGAGCGATAGACAATTGTGCCCCACGCTCGTCCTCTGCTAGCTCATGTATCTCATCAATGACCACATGCCGGACGTGCGAGAGGTGCCTTCGCAGATTCTTCCCAGTGAACATGATTTGGAGCGTCTCCGGAGTCGTGATGATGACATCCGGGGGATTCTTCGATTGCGCGGTCCGCTCGGCCTGAGGCGTGTCTCCGTGCCTGACGGCCACTTTGAGGTCCAGTGCATCGCAGAGCTCATGCAGCCTGAGGAGCAGGTCTCGATTGAGCGCCCTCAGCGGAGTCACGTAGACGCATCTTATGCCATCCGGGTTCGCCTCGCTGAGACGATGAAGGATCGGGAGCATCGCAGCTTCGGTCTTCCCGATGCCCGTCGGTGCGACTAGTAGGACGTGCTTTCCGGAAAGGATTGCAGGTATGGCCATGCGCTGCGGTTCGGTCGGTTCGGTGATGTTTCTATTGGATAGGCAGCTCCGCAATCGAGCGTCCAGGTTATCGAATTCGTTCATTCCTCCACATTGCAGAAAGAGAATCGTATTAATCCTTTGGGCTTGGGAGTTCCCTTGAGGTGAGTATGATTCAGGCAAGTCCTCCGTGATGGGCGTCTGGCAGAATCCGTGGTCAATGGCTCGCCACTTCCTTGGAGTGGCCCACAATGGCGAAAACCATGCATTACGGTTGAAATAGGCTCGAAACACATCACCTGGCCAGAGCGGAGGATGGGATGATGGTCGACGCTGGCCTGTATGTCCACCCTTGCGCTTTGCTCGATTGCCATGTCCATTGCTTGTTGTGCTCATAGTCTAATATCGACACTCGAATCATCAGTCTGCGGCTTCCGGCTAAGCATTCTCTTAAGCATGTCAAGCGATTCCAGGTTCCTCCGTTCTGTCCGCGCCTCTGCGCAATTTCATCCTCGTCGCTCTCCTTCTCTTCTGGCATAACCCACGCCTTGCGCCCCCCTCATGTGTGGGGTCTATCCCTCCTTCGCGATCTTCAATTTCCATCTGCCACTAGCCACAGCCGAAGAGTTCGCCTTCGCGCCCGGGCACATCCTGAGATTGCTTTTTAGACTCGACCGCGATTCGCTATCGGATAAGATGGCGACAATCAAGGCCATTAGAGGGCGCGAGATCATAGATTCGAGGGGCAACCCCACGGTCGAGGTCGACGTGATGCTCGACGATGGATGTGTCGGCCGTGCGGCCGTACCGTCCGGCGCATCGACTGGCACCAGGGAGGCTCTGGAGCTGAGGGATGCTGATCCGAAGCGATTCATCGGAAAAGGGGTGCGAACCGCTATCCAGAACGTCAACGAGGTCATCGGTCCAGAGCTCGTTGGGAGGGATCCGACTCGCCAAAGGGAGATTGACACCCTGATGCTCGAGCTGGACGGCACCGAGAACAAGTCCAAACTCGGTGCGAACGCGATATTGGGCGTCTCGCTGGCATTGGCGCACGCTGGCGCCCTGAGCCTGAAGCAGCCATTATACAGGTACCTCGGAGGACCTGAGGCGAACACGCTTCCCGTTCCCATGATGAATATCCTCAACGGCGGAGCGCATGCGGACAACAACCTAGATTTCCAGGAGTTCATGTTCATACCGCTTGGTGATTCATTCGGCGAATCCCTCAGAGCCAGCATTGAAGTCTTTCACACGCTGAAGACGAACCTCAAGTCCCGAGGGCTCGGCACATCCGTGGGAGATGAGGGGGGGTTCGCTCCTAAGCTGACCTCCCACGCTCAGGCTCTCGAGCTTATCGTCGACTCCGCGGAGCAAATCGGCCTAGAGCCAAAGAGCGATTTCCTCCTGGCAATCGATGCGGCCGCGAGTGAATTTCATGAGGGGTCTCATTATGCCCTTCGAAAGAGCGGTGGTGGCAACCTCACGAGCGAGCAGATGACTGCCTTCTATTCAGACTTGTGCGACAGCTACCCAATCATCTCCATCGAGGATCCGCTCTCAGAATCTGATTGGGATGGATGGACGGCGCTGACAGAGCGATTGGGATCGACAGTCCAGATTGTCGGTGACGACATATTCGTGACCAACAAGTCCATCCTCGAGGAAGGAATCCGCAGGAAGGTAGCGAATTCCATTCTGATTAAGGTTAACCAGATCGGGTCGTTGACCGAAACGCTGGACACGATGTCCCATGCCGTCGCTTCCGGGTACAGGTGCATTGTATCACATCGTTCTGGCGAGACAGAGGACACATCGATTGGGGATATCAGCGTGGCTACTGGCGCGGGACAGATCAAGACGGGCGCTCCCTCGAGGGGTGAGAGGACCGCGAAATACAACCGACTTCTCAGGATCGAGGAGGAGCTTGGCGGGAATGCCAAGTATACGGGCAGGAAGGCGTTTGGCCTTTGACATGTCCAGAGCAAAGGCGATACGCGGGAAGGTCGGCCACACATCGAGCGGATAAATGGTCAATTGACCAGTATACGAGTCATAAATGAGACACACTCGCGGAACATAGTCCGAAATGGAACACAATGATGATTTAGGGCCGCGTGAATTGTAACATAGTCGATGGTGGATGGTTGGCGGGGCACGTCGTTTCGAAACTTACACTGCATGCACTCGGATCGCCTTTCGTGAGTCGTGCCTGCCGAAGCCGTCCTCCCCATCGTAAATAGTCAATGGTGATTCCAATGAACCTACGTTACAACGAAACGGCTCTTTATCCAATCCAGATGGACGAGGAATTCGCTGATTTGGATGCAGCCGCGAGCGACAGGAAGACGCTGGGAGATGTGCGTTTGGTCGATACGACCTGCAGGGACGGCGAACAGATGCCCGGCATCTCGTTCAACGTTGAAGAGAAGTTGGAGATCGCGCGCATGCTGGACGACATGGGCGTGGAGCAACTCGAGACATTCGCCACCTATAACGAAAGCGACAGGAGGTGTGCCCGACTTCTTGCCCAGAGGCGTCGCGACATCTCCATAATGGGATGGAACCGAATGGTCAATAAGGACGTCGAGGACTCCATCACCAGCAACATCGATGCAGTGTCCGTCTCAACCGACACATCCGACCTGGCGCTTGAGCAGAAACTAAAGATGTCCAGGGAGAAACAGATCGAGAAGCTGATCGACTGCGTCGAGTTCGCAAAATCTCACGGCTTGTACGTTTGTTTTAACGCAGGGGATGCGACCAGGACCGATGTGGACTACCTCGTGAGGTTCGCCCAAGCCGGGAAGGACGCCGGGGCAGACAGATTCAGGATATGCGACACGGTCGGCGTGCTCACTCCGTCCGCGTCATCGAAGCTCATAGGCACGGTCATGTCAAACGTGGACATCGATGTCGAGTTCCACGCGCACAACGACTTCGGACTGGCAGTCGCAAATGCCCTGGCCGCGTGTGAGGCGGCTGCGCCCTTCGAGAACAGAGCCCTTTGGGTATCGACCACTATTAACGGCCTCGGGGAGAGGGCGGGGAACGTCCCACTCGAGGTGCTCGTCATGAACCTGCACACTCACTACGGCGTCGACAAGTACGAGACGAAGAAGATTCTCACTCTGTCGAAACTCGTGGAGGCAGCGTCGGGCCAGACGATACCGCTCAACTATCCTGTCGTCGGCGGGAATGTGTTCACCCACAAGTCGGGAATCCATGTCGATGGTGTGTTGAAGAATCCGAAGCTGTACGAAGCGATAGACCCTGAGAAGATAGGCGCTGTCCGGAAGATAGCGCTGGGAAAACACTCGGGGAAGGCCGCTATCAAGCACAAGTTGGATCAGATGAACCTCATTGCAGGCGCGGAGAAGATAGAGATTCTCAGGCTGGAGATCAACAAGATCGCCGAAAACAGGAAATCGGACCTTTCCGATGACGATTTCATGAATTTGTACAACAGGGTGGCAGGCTCACCCGAGATGTCTAAGAAGACCATTGTAGGAGACGCTGGACTGCTCGGTGGCGGCAAATCGTCGGGTCACTGAGGAGGCCAGTCAATGGGCAAGACGATCGTCGAGAAGATATTATCATACAATTCGTGCTCCGATTGTTGGGCCGGCGACGTAGTCGTCGCTTCCGTGGATTACTGCATGGCTCAAGATGGGACAAGCAAGCTTATGATTGGCGATCTGGACACTCTGGGATTCGAGACACCGAAGACAAGGAATGGTATGGCGGTGGTTCTGGACCACAGTTCGCCGAGCCCGTCAGCAGAGGTATCGAGAATACACGGGGAGATTCGTCGGTTCGCCAACAATCATGGCATCACCGTCCACGACGTGGGCGACGGCGTGTGCCATCAGCTTGTGCCAGAGTCCGGTCTCATACTCCCGGGCAACCTTGTGGTCGGGGCGGACTCGCATACCTGCACTTATGGCGCTCTCAACCTTTGCTCCACCGGATTAGGCTCAGCGGATGTCGCCGCCGCCGCCCATACGGGCAAGTTGTGGTTCAGGGTACCAGAGACGCACAAGATACGGATAGATGGGTCCCTCGGAAAGTGCACTGGTGCGAAGGACTTGATATTGGCTCTGATCGGCGGGATCGGCGCAGACGGCGCAACATACAAATCGACCGAGTTCTGCGGGGAGACGATATCATCGATGAGCATGGACGGCAGGATGACCATGGCGAACATGGTAGTGGAGATGGGCGCGAAGTTCGGCCCATTTCCATATGATGGCGTGACTGCCAGCTGGTACAAGTCCATCGGCATCACCTCCGATGGCGGTGTCGACAGCGATGACGATGCTCAATTCGAGAAGGGAATGGACGTCGACGCCTCAGATGTTGTCCCGAAGGTCGCCGCCCCGCACCGGGTGGACAACGTGAGCGATGTGTCCGAGTATTCGGGTGTTGAGGTTCAGCAGGCGTTCCTGGGAACGTGCACGAATGGGCGTCTCGAAGATCTCACCGTCGCGGCGAAGATGCTCAAGGGAAGGCATGTGAGCCGGGGAGTTAGAATGATCGTGGCGCCAGCATCCCGGCGAATACTCATCGAGGCTGTGAAGGCGGGGGTCGCAGAGTCGTTGTTGTCGGCGGGGGCGGTGATTGTAGTTCCAGGCTGTGGCCCCTGCGTAGGCACGCACGCGGGCGTTCCATCCGATGGCGAGAACGTCGTATCCACGGCCAACAGGAACTTCATGGGACGCATGGGCAACAACAAGGATGTGTCGATATACTTGGCATCTCCACAGACGGTCGCCGCGTCGGCGATTTGCGGGCGAATAACAGACCCGAGGGAATTGTGAGGTAACGGTCATGAGATTGGAGGGGCGCGCTCACAGGTTCAAACCCAACGACGACATCAACACGGACTATATCATCTCGGGGAGGTACAAGTTCAAGATCAGCGACATGGACGAGCTAGCGAAGCACGTGATGGAAGACATCTCTCCGGACTTCGCCATCAGAGTTCGAGAGGGAGATATGGTCATTGCGGGATACAACTTCGGCTGCGGTTCGAGTCGCGAGCAGGCGCCAAGAGCTTTGAAGGCTGCCGGAATCGCAGCGATTGTCGCGAAATCATACGCGAGGATATTCTATCGGAACTCGTTCAACATCGGCCTGCCGCTTGTCACATGTGACACTGACTGGATAATCGACGGGGAGGTCGTAACTGTCGACTTCGAGAACGGCAAGGTATCCGGAGCTGGTTCCGGAGGAAGCGCCGAATTCCGCCCTTTGCCCAAGACGATGCAAGTCCTTCTTGAGGACGGAGGACTGATTCCACATATCAAGAAGCATGGAGGTTTCTCCTTCGAATGATGGGAGGTGAGATGTATGGGTGACATTGCCAAGGAGATCTTGATACCCTACATTCCAGGGGACGGAATTGGGCCAGACATCATGTCCGCGACCGTGCGCGTCCTCGACGTTGCGATGAGGGCTGCAACTGCCGGAGGCGTGAAGCTTCACTGGGAGGAGGTGCTTGCCGGGGAGAAGGCGTTCAAGAAGACGGGTTGCTGGCTGCCCGAAGAGACGCTATCGGTCATCGAGCAGCGAGGCGTCGCCATCAAAGGCCCATTGACCACACCTGTTGGTGGGGGCATACGCAGCCTCAACGTCACCATACGACAGTCCCTAGATTTGTACGCATCTGTCAGACCAGCGAGGCATTATGCTGGCGTTCCGAGTCCTGTCAAGCACCCAGAGAAGCTGAATGTCGTGATATTCCGTGAGAACACCGAGGACGTGTACAAAGGCATCGAATGGAAGAGGGGCTCAGAGGAGGCAAAAAGCCTCATCGCGTATCTACGCTCCGAGTTTGGTGTGGAACTCGGATCTGACTGCGGACTCGGATTGAAGCCTATTTCGGAGTCAGCCACGAAACGCTTGGTTCGATCAGCCATGGAATATGCAGTGCGCAAAGGCAGAAAAGTCGTGACTTTCGTTCACAAGGGCAACATAATGAAGCACACCGAGGGGGCGTTCAGGGAATGGGGCTACGAGTTGGTTCGAGATGAATTCTCAGACCACGTCGTGTTCGAGAGCGAAATGCCACAGAAGGATTTGGCCTCGATTCCGAAAGGCATGATAATGGTCAACGACAGAATCGCCGACAACATGCTTCAGCAGATACTGACTCGACCCGAGGAGTACTCGGTGCTCGTCGCGCCGAATCTGAACGGCGATTACCTGGCGGATGCATGCGCTGCACAGGTCGGCGGACTGGGGTTCGCCCCCGGAGCGAACATAGGAGATGGCGTTGCGGTATTCGAACCCGTCCACGGCACTGCCCCCAAGTACGCAGGCAGGAACATTGCGAACCCTTGCGCCTTGATTCTGTCGGGGTCGATGATGCTCGAGTATCTGGGTTATACCAACGCGTCCTCGCTGGTTGAAAAGGCGGTCGAGGGCGCCTTGGCGCATGGCGTGATGACGAGGGACTTTGCGAAATTGGCGGGGTTGCAGTCACACGTCGGCACGAGTGAGTTCGCGGATGCAGTCATCGATAGGATGGCCTGAGGTCTTCGATGTCATCGACATCCTTCTGCAGGTTGTTCATGAGGCTATCTCTCAAGTCGGTTCTCTGCTTTCGGTCGATCTTTCTCTCCGTCATGAAGCTGAATATCGTCGCGAGAAGAGTCGTTCCAAGAATGACGACCAGGGTGGTGTTGAGGAACAGAAGGCCAAGGTCATCGCTCCAAACATCCAATCCAGCGAGCTGGACCGCAGGCAATGTTGCCAGGACCGCGGCTGCAAGTCCCCGAGGCATCAACGCGAAAACGGCAGACTCCTCTGATTTTTCGAGTTCTCCCATCCTGGAGGCCAAGCTCGCCGTCAGTTTCCTTGCCAGGACTGCGAGGCTGATGACGAATACGCCGACAACCAGATGCTCTGCGGTGAATGTGGAGAACCTGAATGACAGCCCGAGATACACGAAGAAGAAGGTCCTGACGAAGAATGTGATCTCCGAGTGGAAGTAGTGGATATGCTCGTCGGAGAGAGTTGTAAGCGAGAGGGACGTTAGGCGCCTCTTCACGAAGCGACGGTTGCCCATGGCGAGGCCGAACGCGAGGGCAGCGACAGCCCCTGAACTGCTGATGGGTGGCAGTTCCACAACCGCCGCGATTATGAACAACGCTGCAACTGTGATCATGTAGGACAGAGGCTGGTTTCTGAGCTTCTCCAGCACAAAAAGCCATCCAATGCCCGCAGCAAACCCCACAGCTCCGCCGACCAAGAATTTAACCGACAACTCTCGGATGATCGCCCATATGCTGAACTCGTCGAGTTTTATGACAGAGATGAGGCTCAGAGTCGCGACTATGACGAGGACGTCCGTGATGACGCTCTCCATGATCAGCATCGTCTTCGTGCGTTCCTTTATCCTCATCCTCCTAGCGATGGGTATCACGACAGCTCCAGTCGTACCGCCCACGATCGAGCCGAGGGCGAGTGCTACGAGGAAGTCTATGCCCATGATGAAGTGGAGAGATGCTCCCACCGCGAGCGCGAGAAGTACGAAGTTACTCACCGCGAGCAGGACTGAGATTTTCATCGACGCGGCGACGGTCTTCAGATCCAGCGAGAGTCCCCCGTCAAAGAGAATTATCACGAGGGCCGCAGAGAGGAATATGTCCTTGAACCGGTCGATATCCGCCATGGCGTTGTAGGTGACTATGTCGAATCTGGTACCTAGTATCTCGGGGCCGATAATCATGCCCAGAGCAATGAGCAGCAGGACATCGGGGATTCTGAACTTGTTGAAGATAGTGTTCCCAAAGAACCCGATGAATATGATAGAACCTATCGCCAGGAAGGCCGTTATCGTATCCGGTTCCATCTACTCGCGCACCCCATCCATCTTAACGCCGCCAGCTAGGCAAAGATGCCCATCTGAGGTGAGCGGCGTCACTTTGAGATTGACCGGACACTATTTCATAATATTGTATGTAGAATTGGCCCAAAGCCGGCCCTTTAACTAATTGTTTATACGACCTTTGCGGATTTCCCTGTGCGATGGCTATCACGGATGACACTGGTGGCTCCGGTGAGGCGAGTTCACATGGAGACTACGACCTCATTATCGTCGGAGCCGGTCCAGCGGGTCTGTCAGCGGGTATATATGCCCGGAGAGCGGGGCTGTCGTGCGTGATTCTCGAGAAGGGGGTGCCTGGCGGCCAGGTGCTGACCAGTCCAAAGATAGAGAACTACCCCGGCTTCCAAGAGATCGAGGGCATGAAGTTGATGGAGGTCATGGCTGAGCACGCCCGGGCATATGTCGACATTCGCGAGGGCGAGGAAGTCATCCGAGTCACGAGAGTGGACGACCGGTTCGAGCTCGCCACAACGACCGGCAAGTTCTCCTCAAGGGCAATAATCCTGGCGACGGGATCGTACCACAGGCATCTCGGAGTCCCAGGAGAAAACAGACTCTCTGGACGGGGGGTGAGCTATTGTGCGACATGCGACGGATTCTTCTTCAAGAAGCGTGCTGTGGTCGTCGTGGGCGGCGGAAACACTGCGCTCACGGACGCCCTATATCTGCACTCCATAGGATGCACCGTCACAATCGTTCACAGGAGGGACGCGTTCAGGGCAGACAAGCATCTTCAGGACAGCATTTCTGAGAGAGGGGCGGAAGTTCTATTCGATACGGTCGTGGACGAGATCATGGGGGCAGAGGAGGTCGACGCCGTAAAGCTCAGGAACGTCAAGACCGGCGCTGTCGACACGAAAGCTGTGAGCGGTGTCTTCGTAGCCGTGGGCGAGGTCCCGAGCAGCCAGCTTGCGGCTGAGCTCGGGGTTAAGATGGATCCCGGAGGATTCGTCACGGTCGACATGTCGTTCAGGACCAACGTTCCATATGTCTACGCAGCCGGCGACGTCGCGGGAGGTATTAGACAGATTGTCGCCGCGGTCCATGGAGGCGCCGCTGCCGCGTTGTCAGCCTTCGAGGACTTGGCGAAGCCGTATTTCTCCCGCTACAGCGGATAATCACTCCGCTATGCGCTTGTCTAGGAATCGCACGGATCTCTCGTACAGGTCTCTCAGGTTCTTTCGCTTACGCGGCCAGTGGCCCTCGTCCTTGTACTCGTGATACTCGTAGTCCTTCCCCATCTTCTCGAGCCTCCGCACGACCTCCCTTGTCTCCGTAGGCGGGCACCTCACATCGCGCGCGGACGCAGTAAGCAGGATCGGTGCTCTGAGGTTTTCCATGAAGTTTATAGGAGACCTATCCCAGTATAGCTCAGGGTTGTCCTTCGGATCTCCCATCTTGCTCAGGTCATACGCTTTGAGATAACCTCTCTCGCTCTCGAACTCTGTTACGCAATCGAAATAGCCAACGATTGACACTCCAGCGGCCCACATGTCAGGAGCCTTCGTAAGCGCAAGCATGCACAAATATCCGCCATAGCTCGCTCCCCAGAATCCCAACTTGTCCTCGTCCGCGAAGCCGGTTCTCACCAGATACCTTCCGCCGTGTATGACGTCTTTGAGGTCTCCTCCTCCAAGGTCCTTGTTGTGCAGGTGAAGAAACTCCCGGCCGTATCCAGTGGAGCCGCGGTAGTTGGGCAGGATCACCGAGAACCCCTTTATGACAAACATCTGGACGATCTGGTCCCAGAGGTTCAGCGACTGCATCTCTGGCCCTCCATGAGGTATCACAACCCCGCGTCCTGTGGGACCGCCTTTAGGAAGGAAGAGCATGGCCGATATCCGTCTTCCATCGAATGAACGATACTTAACGACTCTCGGCTGTGCGAACGCATGTGTTGGGAGGTCGGTGCTCTGAAACCTCGTCAGGCGCTTTGGTCTGCCTCTCCTGACGATGAACATCTCCTCCGGTCTCATGGATGATCCGTTGATGAAGACAATGCCCGAGTCATCAGGCAGCCAATGGTGGCTTCTCGAGACGCCGGTCTTGTTTGAGACCGTGTGCGTCCTACCTTTCTCCTTCACCTTGACGACTATGTTCGGATCCTCAACCTCCAGATAGGCCAGCTTCGCCCCATCACTGGACCACTGGGGGCTGTATTTGTCGTTCGCCGAGCGCGCCAACCAACGTTGTCTCCTGGTGACAATCTCTAGCATGCCTATGTCATTGGAGTCGTATTCGTTGGACACGAACAGCAGCTTTGAGCCATCGGCGGACCATTGCATGGGTTTGGCGCCGTAGCCCCAGATGCCGTAGTCGACGTTCTTCTTGGACAGAATGCGCTTCGTCTTGCGGTTCAACGCGTCTACGGTCGAGATGTAGTCTCCATCGCTTATGCCTGCTCCATACGCGATTGTGCGCCCATCGGGAGACCATGCGAATTCTCTGACGGGCAGTTCTTCGTCAGTGAGACGCGTAAGCTCTCCGCCCTCAGAGTCCACGACGTAGAGGTTCTCCATATCGTCCTTGCGGTTGGAGATGAACGCGATTCTCTTGCCATCGGGGGAGAACTGGGGGCTCTCGTTGTCAGCGACACTGTCCGTGACCTTCTTCGGATTCCTTCCATTGCCATCGACGACGAAAACATCGTAGTCTTCGTCCCCCTCGAAGTCCGCTTGATAAGCAATCCTCGTTCCGCATGGTGAGTATGTAGGAGACAGAAGGGCCTGATCTCCGGACATGATCCTCCTGATCTTCCCGTCCGTGAGGTTCATGATCGCGAGTTCGTAGTTGTGACCCTTGTTCACGGAACATACCGCTTTCGCGCCGTCCGGGTGTATGCTGTACTCCTGCACCTCTATGGCCTTGAACAGCCCAGAAGTGTTGACTCGGTCCACTCGTCTGGATGACATTTCAATCGACCCTGTTCGACGGAAGGCTCTCTTTCGATTTGAGACTTTTGGCCGGGCGGAAGCTGCGGTCACAACCGTAGTTGCAGAAGCTGTATCTCGGATCTCGGGAGCTGCTCGGATGCTAAGATTCCGCAGCCGACGAATCCCTTTTCCAAGAACCACTTCGACGGGCCGTTCGGGAAGGTGAGTTCGTCGGACGATGCTACGGAGAGGGTATCGTACCCACTCTCTCGAAGATGCTCCACCAGCGCATTGAGAGGATGCGTCCGATAGTCGTGCTCGTCGTCAGAAGCGAACGAACATGTAAGAAATGCGTTCTTATCCCTCTTGTTTGGGATGGGATATGGCACCTTCGTGGATGGGAGATATTCAGCTCCGCCTACGCATCCACCATCGACCATGTGCAGAAAGCCCAGATGGTCTGCGTTGATGTCCTCCAGCATCTCTTTCACCCATTCGGCCTTCCCGCGACATATGCCCGTGTCGCATGATCTCAAACACGGCTCGCAGGTAGACAACACGCTGTCTGGCGTGATCGGAACGAGATCGCCCTTCACGACTTTGCCGCCAATATTTGCTCTGCTCTGTCTGGGTGCGAAGTCCTCGTCGTAGAGCATCGCCAGGACCTCCTCGTTGGAGAATGGCCCCTGCCATCTGTATCTATCGTTGACGATCAACATTGTTGGCGAGAATATGGCATACTCTTCACATGCACTATCGTCGACGGAGACGTCGTGCAGATGAAGGGTCACCGACTCCTTCCATGCAATCGTCTTGATCCGCGCCAGGAGGTAGACATTGTGCAGGCACTGATAGCCGAAGTAGAAGAACCTGAAACTGCGGGGCATATCTCTCGGAAGGAAAGCCAATCGAACGCGCTTATGGTTTTCGCCATTCTCGTTTGGGACAAGTATTAATTCGCTTCAATCAATCTGGACCTCGGAGGAGGTGAGCTGTTTGGTCAAAGGTATGCTCGGCAAGACCTATCATTGCGACATCTGCGGTCAAGAGGTTAACGTGACCGAGGAAGGTGTCGGAGTTCTCGTGTGCTGCAACAAGCCAATGAGGGTGCTGTGAACAGATTGTGCGACGCGCCCTATTCCGATCAGAAGGAGTGGGCCCGATCGGATTCGAACCGATGACCAATTGGTCACTCAGGGGCGAGATCACCCCATATGAGCCAATCGCTCCGCCGGACTAAGCTACGGGCCCGTGTGAAATCTCCTAAACACCCGAGGTCTTATTAGGGTTTCTGTTTCTCTCGCAGGATCGAGGTCTGGACCAGCGGACTCTCAGTATCTGTAGGTTCTAGACTTCCCCTTCTCCAATTCCACGCCGAGCCCGAGGGAGATTCGGTTGGACAGGTTGAAATACGCTGCAATGAGGTTAGCCCTCAATATCTCCTTATCCGTGAGACCTGCATCCCGCAGGTCGTTTATGTCTTCCTCGGTGATGTCCTTCGGGTCGAGTGTGAGCTTCGCGGAGTATGCCAGTAGCGCTTTGTTCCTCGGTGTCTCGTGCTTCGACAGATATTCCTCGAGGAGCTGTCTGAGCGCCTCGGGGTCGTTCCCTACGAATTCCAGGGCTTCGGAGTGGTGCACCACACCATAGGCGCATTTGTTCGCTGCGGAGACAACTACCGCAATCATCTCGCGCTCGCCTCTCGACAGAGGGCCGGCCCCCATCATCAGGTGTTCGTATATGTCGACCTGTCGGTCTAGGACATCGGGCTCCATGCCCTCCGCCACGAAGACATTGGCAATGTGTCCGCGCTCTCTGTCGATCCGCTCAAAGACTTCCTTTGTCCTGCCAGTTGCCGTTTCCGGGTCTGTTGTTTTTATCCAGGTCATCTTGCTCTGCCTCAAACGACGTTGGGTCAGATGGTACAGAAGTGCGCAGGCTAAAAGCCTTGTCGTTCGACATTCAGCGAGCCGCTCCGACTGTGAGCGTGACCGGAGCGCTCAATACTCGAACACGCTCAGTATTCCGAGAATGCCTTCCGTCACTCGAACCGCCCCAACCATGAGCGGGTCGATTTGAGAATGATTGGCGCCGTCGAACGGGTTCGAACCGTTGACCTTCCGCTTAACAGGCGGACGCTCTACCGACTGAGCTACGACGGCATAGGGGTGCGAGCCGCAGTTAATCTGAGGTGGATAATAAGCCTTTTGCAGGTCCCTTCGCACTTCTGGCCAGAACTATGGTGGCGGGGGCGTCTACTCCAGCGACCCCCGCAGCTCGTTGACAGTATTGCTCATGCTCTCAAGCGTTTCCTTCAGGCCGTCCAGGAACTCCTGTATCTTCTCCGTGGTCACGGCACCATCTGGCGACGGCTCGATCAGTTCCTCCTGTTCCAGTATTCTCAGGGAATACCGAACCTTGTGCTGAGGGTACTGCAACATCTCGGAGAGTCTTATGATGCCGATGGGCTCGTTGTCCATGATTGCCTTGAGCATCTCGACGTGTCTCTGCAGAAGCTCCATCTCAGCTTCTATCTTGCTCGTGAGAATCGATCTGCCTATCTTCGCTGTCATCTCTGATTCCTTCTTGTGATCTCGGCTATGGTCCGTCAGGTCGTGCTACTTGATAGCACTCGGTCCTATATAACCCGAAAGGCCGAACCAACTCGCTGGTAGCCTCTCGACCAGACAAGCTTAAAATAACATCTCGGGATAGTGTCTCTCCTAATGCCCGTCATTGAAGCGAAGGACATCATCAAGGATTTTGGGGCGATTAGGGCGCTTGACGACGTGTCGCTCGAAGTGCGTGAAGGAGACTTCTTCGGGTTCTTCGGGCCGAACGGCGCAGGAAAGACCACTCTTCTGAGGATCCTGACCGGGCAGCTGCAGCCGTCATCGGGCTCCGTCCGGGTCATGGGTACTGACGCCGTTGAGGACCCCATCGGCGTAAAGGAACTCGTTGGTATCGTCCCTGAGGTTGAGAGCCCGCCGACGTACCTGACTGGATATGAGTATCTGTATTTCGTCGGCAAGGTGAGGAAGCTGGAGAACCTGGAGAACAGGATCGATAAATGGCTCAAGTTCTTCGATCTCGAGAGCAAGAAGGGAGTCATATGCAAGGACCTGTCGAAGGGGATGAGGCAGAAATTGATGATAGCATCCGCCTTTATACATGACCCTCAGCTGGTATTCCTGGACGAGCCTTTCATCAATCTCGACCCGATATACCAGAAGATCCTTAGAGAGTTCCTACAGGACTACGTTTCTAACGGGGGCACTGTGTTCATGTGCTCCCACATACTCGAGATATCCGAGAGGCTCTGTAACCGCCTCGCCATTGTCGATTCTGGCAGGGTCGTCGCCTCCGGCGACAAGAGCGCCCTCGTCAAGGATGGTGAGGGGCTCGAGGAGTTCTTCCTCAGGTCAATAGGGGGCGGTCGTAAACGAGAACGCTTCTGAGTATGATGCTGAGGGAGGAGTTCAGAAGCCACGCTGCCTACTCGGGCAAGGAGCGTTTCCTGACCTTCCCCGTGTTCGTCTTCTTTCTCTCCACAATCGTAGGGCTGACACTCGAAAGGATATCTGAGACCGTCACCCTCGAGGAGCTGGCCACGTTCGCCCACTTGTCGGCGTTCATCTATGGGCTAAGCGTCGGAGCGTTCGGGCTGATGGGACGCCAGTACTTGGAGAGGCGATATGGGAGAAACAACTATCTCGTGACCCTGCCGTACTTGCTGCCGTTCTCGTTCCGGTCTGCCTTCTTGGGGATATTCCTGAGGGATGCGCTTTTCTATGTAGTCCTCCTTCTTGTCCCCGCCACTATCGGGCTCGTGGTGGTCATCCCGGTCATGGGCTTCTCGCTCGTCAGCATACTCCTGTTCTTCGTCGCTGTCCTGGCCACTTTCATGATGGGCTTGTCGTTGAGCTTCTTCGCGTCGGTGCTGTACATCCGAAGTTCTCTGCTGTTCCTCGGCCTCACCGGAGCTGTCGCCGGGGCATTCCTAATGCATCTCATCACGGGCGTGCCCTCTCTCGCCACTCTCATACCGCCGCTCGAGTTCCAGATGAACGTGAGGCCTTTCGGCGGGGATGCGTCCGCAGCGTTAGCGAGCATCGCGTTGGCAATAGCCGCGATCGTCGCGATGACATGCGCCGCCTGCGCCGCGGTCTCCGTTCACATAGAGACATCGAGCCAGATGCACCCAGTTAGGCTCCCTTCATACATCGCCCGCGTCCCAATCATAAAGGGACTGAGCCTTGTGCTCGTGTCAAAAGAGCTGGTCGACCTGCGCAGGAGTGGTACTGTGGCGAAGATGTTCTTCTCATTGGTGCTTCCGTTGCTATTTCTGTCGTTTGCAGCCTGGTTCATCAACAACGGCCTGGCGATCCCGGTCGGGTTCAACACCGTGTTCTATGCGGCGATGGTGGGATTCGTCGGCATACTGATGTACTCCTGGCTGAACAACATCGACCTCTCCGAGTACTACTCGTTGATACCGGTCACGGTCCCACAACTAATCAGGGTGAGGGTCATCATCTTCCTGATGCTCACGCTGGGAATCTCCGCGTTCTTCGTGGTCGGCATCTCAATCATAAACGGCGACACCGATCTGCTTTGGCTTGCTCTAATCGTCATGTTCGTGACGTCGTTATACATGGCGGCGCTGACCGCCTATCTCACAGGGCTCAAGACGAACACCTTTCTGTTCGACACCAGCGTACTAGCCAAGTTCAGCGTCATGTCGTTCCTGCCGGATGTCTGCCTGACGATCCTATCCTTCAGCCTTCTGTCTGATTGGCTCGCTGCATTGGTCGGAATCCTGATAGTGCTCTTCGTGATGCTGCTCACAACAATGATACTCTACCGAGGGATTGAGACTAAGTGGTCAGGGTTCAGTTTCGCGGCCGCTTGACGCGAGCGCGCGAGGTCATCGGATGTGACGTATTGAGGAGGTGCAGGACACGGACCGGGGCATCGTGCTGAGAAGAATGGCGCACTCACTCATAGCGCTGGCGCCTCTGTACTATCTACTCCCGGTGGAGATGCCAGTCTCCCCCATCAGGAGGTGGCATCTCCTGATAGCGTTTTTCATCATCATCATGATCTTAGAGGCGGTGCGACTGCGGAGAGGCATCACATTCCTCGGCCTCCGCCCACACGAAGCCCACTCGATAGCCTCATTTGTCTGGGCCGCGGCGGGGATTACCTTCGCGCTTTGGCTCATGCCGATGGACATCGCCGTGCCCGTCCTAATCGGAATGGGCCTCGTGGATCCGCTCGTGGGCGAGTTGAGGCGAACAGGCGCACGTCCGGCGGCCTCGATATCGGCGCCGCTGCTGGTGTATGCCTTGATATGTGTCGCAACGCTGCTTATGATGACGGAAAAAGACCTCGTTACGATTCTGGCAGTATCCTGTTTCGGCGCGTTCCTCGCAGTCGGAGCAGAGCGGCTCGATTTGCCCGTGATTGACGACGATTTCCTCATGATCGTCGTGCCCGGCAGTCTCATGAGCTTCATGTGGCTCTATGCACTGTAGAGCACATCATCCGTGCGGTTTACTGGTCGAGCAATTCGAGTTTGCCGTACTTCCCGGTGCTCACCTGGAGCTGGTTCTTGAAAGACGACACCCACCCGTTGGTGATCTTGATCTTCGCGTTGACTTCGACTCTGTCTATGTCTTCGTTCCATAGGGTGAGGTTCACATTCTCGCCTTCCTCGTCCTGTCCAAGTGCGTCGCAGACCCTTCCGGAAGCGCCGCTCCATTTGGATTGGAATTCTCTCGGCTCGCTTTTCTCCACGATCGTCAGAACGATCTCCTCGATTTTCGACCGGTCCTTGAGGTCCTTGGCCAACATAGTTATCGCCTGTGGTCGCCCCCAAGGAACTCCTCTTACTAAAAAGCCTTTCCCTCTCGCGGACGCCCGCGCGCAGTGTCGAAGAGCGACTCCAAACCCTGATTTTCGTACCGAGCCAGACCTTCGCACGATGATGATTTCCCCCCAATTAGTCTTATATTCTCACACTCAGATAGGGGCCGTCTATGACCAGGATTAAGGTTATCACTGAGCCGGCTGAACTCGTTCCAATGTTTCGGGCGGTGGACACTAAAGTCAAACGTGAGGTCCTTAAACTGGTCACACTCGAGTGGCACACGGTGCGAGACATCGAGAAGCAATTCGGGTCCGAGGGAAAGGAGGCACTCTTGTTTTTCGAGAAGATGAAGTTGGTCGAAACGCGATGGCAGACATCCGTTGATCAACAACCTGAGAAGGCGTATCACACGTATTACACATCCTTTCACATCAACGCCTCATGGCCTGTTTATGAGATCAGCGATGTCCTCGCAGCCGCCGTAATGCCTGAGAAGGACTTCTTGAAGGTGGAGAAGCAGACCTACGACCTCGTTGGCACATCTGGCAAGTTCGCCGGTGACGTGGCAGAGGTCCTCGGTGTGACGTTCACAATGTTGAAGAGCCTGGTCAAGAGGAGCACCAGGCTCGACTACCGTGGCCACAGAATCGAGCGCGTCAAGGATTGAGTGATGTGTGGGTGAGTTCCTTTTGATAGTCGTTCTGAGGCTCGGCCATCGCCCGTCGAGAGACAAACGGGTCACAACGCATGTGGCGCTTACCGCACGCGCCTTCGGCGCCCAAGAGGTCTGGGTGTCGACAAAGGACGCTGCCTTGGAGAAGACGGTCGAGTCGATAGTGACGCGGTTCGGAGGGGAATTCGCGATCAAGACCGGCATGAAGTGGCGGGAGGCCATCCGATCCTGGAAAGGGAAGGTCGTTCACCTGACGATGTATGGTGAACGCCTAGACGACGTGTTGCCGTCAATCGCGAAGGAGGACCTGCTCATCGTCGTGGGGGCTGAGAAGGTTCCGCGGGAGGTCTATGAGCTCGCTGACGTAAACGTCTCAGTTGGGAACCAGCCGCATTCAGAGATTGCCGCCCTGGCCGTATTGATGGACCGAATTGCTGACGATGATACACTTTACATGAATCTGGATGGTCGATTGACCGTGTTGCCGAACCCCAGGGGGAAGACCGTAATTGACAACACCAAAGAGAAAGGGCAAGGCCGTGCCCGACCACGATGAATGCATCCGCATCCTTAGAGAATGCGGGTGTGACGAGGGCGTGATAGCGCATTGCGAAGCTGTCTGCCAGGCGGCTTTGAGCATCGGCCGCCGTTGCGGGGCAAGGCTGCCTCTCGTGGAGGCGGGTTCGCTCCTGCATGATTTGGGCAGATGCAGAACGCATTCGATTCGTCACGCGGTCGAGGGAGCGGCCATCGCCAGGGAGCTCGGCCTCCCTGATGAGATAGCTCTCATCATCGAACGGCACGTAGGTGCTGGCATCGCAGAGGCAGAAGCTGTTGCCCTTGGCCTGCCAACGAGGAATTACCTCCCTGAGACGTTGGAAGAGAAAGTCGTCGCCCACGCTGATAACCTCGTGGACAACATAAACAGGGTCAGTGTCAATAAAGCGGTGGCTGATTTCGCCAGACAGGGGCTGAACGAAGCGGCCAAGAGGACCATCAACTTGCACGACGAGCTCTCAAGAATTGCCGGCGTCGATCTGGATGCACTGTGATAGTATACTCATCACTTTTCGTAGGAATCAGTCGGGCGGAATCGCTTGAATTCCCCTCTCTTGTGAGCCTGAGCAAGTGCAATGTATTCCTCCGCATTTGTCTTCGCGGCATCGGCAAGAGACGGATCGCCTTGCCTGATGACTTTGGCAGGAACCCCGACCACGAGGCTGCCTTCAGGGACGACCATACCTTCCTTGACGAGCGCGTTAGCACCGATTATTGAACCGTTGCCTATTTGGGCGCCGTCCAGAACGGATGCGTTCATGCCAACAATCACGTAATCACCTATCCAGGCTGCGTGGACGATTGCACCGTGCCCAAGCGTAACGAACTTGCCGATGACCGTGGGTTTGCCCGGATTGCCGTGAATCTGGCAGTGCTCCTGGATGCTTGTCCCCTCACCGATCCTGACCTCAGACAGATCGGCCCTTATCACGGCGAACGGCCAAACGCTGCTATCCCGCTCGACGACGACGTCGCCGACCACTATCGCCTCAGGGGCAACGTAGCAGCTGGGATCCACTGATGGTTCGGTCACAAAGCGCAGGAGCGAGAGACCGGGTAAAAACCTTTGCTACTCATCTGCTGGCTTCTGGGCCTTCTTCGGCTTGGCGCCCTTCTTCAAAGCCACTCTCTTCGGGAAGTACTTGAGGATGATCACATCCCCTATAGCTCCGATCCATCTGTACGGGACGTTGACAGATTTCGATCCTTCGACCAGCATCGGATTCGTGTTGCTGATGAACAATCCCTGGACCTTATTGTCGTCGACTTCGACGACCAAGTTCGATACATTCCCCAAGAATATCGCTTGGTTAGTGTAAACCTGCATACCTATCATTTCAGAAGCTTCTTCGAGCATCCGGCATCCCTGCCGACCGTATCGCAATCAAATCTTTAAATAATTTGTCTTGTCCAGTATTTCGCTCGAGCGCACGTGCATGGGCGTGACAACCCCCGTCGGGGTTCGTCGTTATACTTAAGTATCGAGAGCGCAATCGATAATGCGGAAATAATGCACAATCGTGCAGAAACGGCGATGAGAAATGCCAGACGAGATTGAGGAGATAAGGCAGAAGAAGCTCGACAAGATGATAGCCGGCAGCAGCTCTGGCGCCCCATCAAATGAATTCCCTGACGCCCCCGTCAAGGTGACGGACTCTGATTTCGAGAAGTTCATAGGCCGATACGAGAACGTTGTGGTGGATTGTTGGGCACCTTGGTGTGCTCCATGCCGCGTGTTGTCCACGACGATTGACACTATGGCGAAGGAACACAAGGGCAAGATCGTGTTCGGCAAGTTGAACACAGACGAGAACTTTGAGACTGCAAGCAAGTTCGGTATCATGAGCATCCCCACACTACTGTATTTCCGGAAAGGCGATCTGGTAAGCAAAACGATCGGCGCCCTTCCGCGCGACGCAATCGAGGAGCATATCCAATCCTTGAAATCATGATGAAGTGAGACTTCCCTCTCACCGCCCACTTTTCGTCTTTCCTTCCTCTTGCGGCTCGCTGCACTTCGCATATTCCTGCGAAATGCAACCTATAAATCGCCAGACATCTCTCCACGCGCAATGCCTATGGATTTCGAGACAGCACTCGATTAGGTCAGGAGAGCTCTTACTATGTGCAGAATGGTCGGCGTGGTGTTCAAGGGCGCGTTTCCAATGCGTTCACTCATGGACCTGAGGCATTTCGCAGAGATTGGCAAAGTGCCAGACCAAGGGATCGAATTGGACGGTCACAGGGACGGATGGGGGATGGTATCTTTTAGCAACGGCTCACCGTACTACCTTGGAAGGAGCCCTCGCCCGATCCACATGGACCCGTCGTTCGATTCCGCGTTGACCGGCATAGCCGGATTGGAACGTCCTAATGTGTTGATTTGCCATGCCAGACGAGGGTCGGAGGGCGAGGTGAACCTCCAAAACACCCATCCATTCATCAGCTCCGGGGTAACCTTTGCGCACAACGGCGGGGTCAAGGAGTTCCATCCTCGAACGTCGTATATTCCGAGAGGAACCACCGATAGCGAGAGGCTTTTCGCCCTCTTCATTGACAGATATGAGCGGCTGGGCGATGTCGGAACCGCGATCGAGTCGATTCTCGAGGACGACGTTCGCAAGCACGAGTTCACAGGCCTGATCTTCCTGGTCTCCGATGGCAGGCATCTGTATGGCTACAGGGAACATGGCAAAGGTCGCGACAGCAGCTACTACAACTTGAAGTATCTCGTCGGCGACGATAACGTGGTGGTTTATCAGGAATCCTGCTCTGATGACGATGGCAGAGCCATCCAAGTGGACAACGGCTCTCTGATCAAGGTTGGTATGGACTTAGAAGTCGATACTAAGAAGCTGAACTAGATCCCCGACTTCCGCGCTGCCAGCCTGATGGCCTCCGTAACACTATCCCTTGGCATGATCGTGGCTATTGGAATGTCGACCACTCGCTCGATGGTGGCGCTCACGATGGGCGCGCAGACGATTGCCTTCGCGCCGTCTCTCTCTGCACGAACCGATGCTACAATCGCATCCTCCAGCGTCGTCGCGGGATACTCGATAGTCAGGATCTCCTTTCCTTCTATCGTAATCGACCGCTCCACAACTTCCGCCAACACATGTCTGGCTGCTATGACAGCAATGAAATCGCCTGGTTCGCTCCTTTCGATTCCTCCTACGGCTCTAAGAATCCTCCTAAGTACATCCAGGCTTGGCGAACGTTCTCCCCCGATCATCTTGTAGAGGGTGCTAGGGGATATTCCGGAA
The DNA here is from genome assembly GCA_029864565.1 of Thermoplasmata archaeon. Classification (GTDB taxonomy): domain Archaea; phylum Thermoplasmatota; class Thermoplasmata; order UBA10834; family UBA10834; genus UBA10834. The sequence continues at coordinate 35,510 of JAOTTD010000006.1, forward strand.
CTCTCCGCGAACTCCTTTATGGTCATGCCCAGGTCTGACAACACCAGTCTCAGAGTCTTGCTGAACGCTTCGTCGGATTGGGCGGCAGCCCGCAGCAATTTTCCGCTATTGTCCATTCAATTGCCCTCAATAGGCAAATGAAGGGGCCAATATTTATACAATTGTGCAATCGATTGCGCGTTTATGTGGTAAGACTTATTATACGCTTCAGACTAACCGATTGATAGGGCTGAGACGATGGAGAGGATGACTGTCATAGTCGCAATAGCGATGGCCGTTGCACTCGTGGTCGGCGTTTTTGCCGTCTATGTTGTGCTCGATTCGAATGATGGGGACGGGGCCACCAATGTGGTCTATTACACAGTGGTGCCACCGGCGAGCATGAAGGGAGCACTCGCGGCCGGCCAGATCGACGGTTACATTGCCTGGGAACCGTTTGTCTCGGATTCCGTCGTCGGCGGAGTGGGCAAGGTTCTGGAGTGGTCAGAAGAGATAGCCCCGAACCACCCGTGCTGCGTCGTGGCGGTGCACAACCCGTTCGTGTCTGATCAGGAAGGGCAGGAGCTGGCAGCGCGCTTCATGAGGGCACACATGGACGCGACGGATTGGATCAACGCGGCAATGGCGGACAAGGAAAGCGCTGAGTACGACCTGTTGAAGAACATCTCAGTCGAATTCACGATGAGGAACGAATCGGTTGTCGAGGAAGCGCTACAGCATATGCAGTTCAGATACGTCATGGACGACCAATTTTCAACCGCCCTCGAGAACTTCACCGGGATGTACATGGATATAGGTGTCGTTGATGAGGAGAAGATTGCCGGTGGTGGTTACGAGAACGTAACGGATTTCATCGACCACTACGTGAATGAGAGCTACCTTGGGCTGGCCACTTCCGTGGAGCCGAGCGACACGATATTGAACCCGGATTCTGCGATACGGCTTGGCTTCCTGCTGGGAGACATTCACCAATTGGCTCAGGCAGTGGCCAGCAGCACCGATGTTTTGGTCAACGGCAAGAGCATGTTCGAGGATTACGGCCTGAATGTCGAGAACGCGATCGGAGCCCCGTTCGCTAACGGTGGAGCCGTCATGGACGCATTCGCCGGAGGCTATGTCGATATCGGCTACCTCGGGAGCCCACCCGCAATCCTCAAGCACCTGAACGCCGAGATTGATACCACCATCGTCGCCCAAGCCAACAGCGAGGGGAGCGCGATCGTGGTGGAGGCCGGCTCTGGGATCACGAGCCTCGAAGGCCTCGCTGGGAAGACAGTTGCCACTCCTGGCGAGAGCTCGATACAATTCCTGCTCCTGAAGATGGCTCTTCAGTGGGAGGGCATGGAGCTGAAGATCAAGACCTGACCTTCTCTCCAAACATCTAATCCTGTTCCGCGCCATCCAGGTTGAGGAGAATGCATGAAGTCGATTGTTCGATTGGCCAGGGGAGTCATGAGCCGCAACTGGAGGCGTGTGCTCCTTGGCGGTCTCTCGATTGCGGTGTTCATCGGCGCGTGGCAGGCGTACTCCTGGTACCTGAATGCGAACGATTACGGATACGCTGCCTACATCCCCTATCCCGGAGAGGTCGCTGAAGCCTTCCTCGATTCGTTCGTGACAACAGACGCAACGGGCCTACTGATGATGGACCACATCTTCGCAAGCCTCAAGAGGATATTCCTGGGATTCACGCTCGCATTCGTCATCGCTCTTCCGGCTGGGTTGTTGATGGGCAGCTATCAGACCTCCGAAGGTCTCGGGATGCCTATCGTCGAGATATTCAGGCCCATACCCCCGCTCGCTTGGATACCGATATTCCTCGTGGTTCTTGGCCACCTTTGGGGGCCAGTAGCTATTGTCTTTTTCGGGATATTCTTCCCCATACTGTTCAACGTTATGCTCGGCGTCAAGAGGGTGGATCCGATCCTTATCGACGCGGCCAAGACGCTGGGCGCAGGAAGACAGCACATCTTCTTCAAGGTGGTCCTGCCTTTCACCACACCCTACCTGATGACGGGAATCAAGGTCGGCCTCGGCATCGGGTGGATGTGTATCGTGGCCGCGGAAATGGTCGGCCAGTATGGCGGTGGCGTGGGCTATTACATCTGGGCCATGAACGAGTTCTCCCTTTACGATTACGTCTTCGCGGGCATAGCGGTGATCGCCATACTGGGTATACTGACCACCGGCGTCGCCGGTCAAATCGAGAGGAGGTTGTACATTTGGATGGGGATGAAGTAAACATTCGAATGGAGAACCTCCTCAAGGTGTTCAAGGAGGACACCAGGGAGATAGTCGCACTCAAGGGATTCAGTCTGGACGTGGTCGATGGTGAGTTAGTCTGCTTACTGGGCCCATCGGGCTGCGGAAAGACAACGGTTCTCAGGATTGCGGCGGGCCTCGAGACCAAAAGCGGTGGACACGTTTCCGTGAGCGGCGAGGAAGTCTCTGGCGCCGGGCCGAACAGAGGAGTGGTGTTCCAGGAATTCGCCCTCTTCCCTTGGCGCACCGTGAGAAAGAACATCGAGTTCGGCCTTGAGATTAAGAAGATGTCAGCGGACGAGAGAGAGGCGATATCGTCGAAGTACATCGACCTCGTGAATCTCGAGGGGTTCGAGAACGTTCATCCCCAAAAGCTCTCTGGTGGGATGAAGCAGCGCGTCGGAATCGCAAGAGCGTTGGCGAACGACCCTGCGGTTCTGCTCATGGATGAGCCTTTTGGCGCCCTCGACGCACAGACCAGGAACCTAATGCAGAAGGAGTTGTTGAGGATTTGGTCGGCGACCAAGAAGACGGTGCTGTTCGTGACACACTCCGTCGACGAGGCGGTGTTCCTTGCAGATAGAATAGTCGTGATGACCGCGAGACCGGGGATGGTCAAGAAGATCATCTCTGTGGCCCTCCCGCGCCCTCGCGAGAGGACGAGCGCCGACTTCATCACCATCCGAAGCGAGGTCCTGCAGGTCCTCGAAGCCGAGTTCAAGAAGACGATGATGCGGGAAATGTCTGATGGCGGAGTGGAGCACAAGGCTTAATTCTTCTATACTCGATGCAGAAATTCATGAGCTTCGAGCTAAATGTAGTCAATAATACGCCACTGACGCCGCTATCCGACATCGAGGAGGTGGCCATCCTGTTTCTGAACCAGATAGGCTACTTCCCGAAGGGCTACGATCCAAAGACGGAGGCGACCGACATTCGCGACAGCGTGCCCTACAGACTCGTAATAGACAATTTCCTGGGCAGGCCCGACAAGGCGTGGGTCGTCGAGGACCTCGCCGCTTCCCTCGGGACGACGAAGACGACCGTGTACAGGCACATAAACAAGCTGAAGGGCTTCGACTTGTTGGAGGAGGCTAGCGTCGATAGGCCAGGCGGCTCCTCCAAGAAGGGGTATAGGATCAGGTACGGCAATCTGAGCAAGGCCTGGAACTTCACCGAGGCTCACGTACAAGTGGCGATGGAGAACTATCGCAAGACCGTCGACCATATGCAGGAACTCATTCAGAAGAAGGGGTATAAACATGCCAAAAAAAGGTGAAGCGATCACCCTTACGGAAGGGTCTGAGTACAGGATTAAAAGCCTCGAGGCGAGGGACAAACCGATGGAGACCATAGGGTTCTTCAAGGGATATGCGGCGATCGCACACGACACCGCCATGGTCATGGAGATCGAGTCCCCCGTAGGCGAGCACAAGTCGATGTTGAGGTTGATACCGTCTCACATGGTCATATCTATAGACGTGCTCAAGGCGGGAGAGGAGAAGAAGGAGAAAGGCCCAGAAGGAGACCCAATCTACTTCGGATGAGAGCGGCGCGTGAAATGACCGTCAGATTGAACACGATTGAGGCCCGCATTGTGGAGATACTCAGGCGGCGATATCCAATCACCGTTGAGGAGCTTCGCGAGGAGATGTCCATCAGACGCGACACGCTTAGACTAGCGCTCAAGTCTCTCGAATCGAAAGGAGTGCTCGCCCTAGAGCCACTTCCGGATAAGACGTATGTACGCTTGTTGACAGGCGTGGTGGAGTCCGGGACTGTGCCCCAGCAAGCAGAAGGCTGGACGCGTGACCAAGATGACATCGACATGGCGTATCGGTGAAGGTGGGCAAAGGGGCGTGTTTGACTGACAGAAACGGAAGCAGACGCCTTACCTATCGCTTATATCGACGATTTGCTGGAAATGCTCGCGCGAGGCGAGATAGTCAGCAGAGACGGCGTTCTCAGGGCCAAGGCCGCTCTGTGCAAGAAGTACGGGTTGTCGCAGGTACCGACCAATTACGAGATCCTCGAACATGTTCCGGATGACCTGAGGATGTCGGTGGCCCCACTACTGCGAAACAAGCCGGGAAGGACCATCAGCGGCGTAGCTCCTGTGGCGGTAATGACGAGCCCGTTCGACTGCCCTCACGGGCGGTGCTCCTACTGCCCCGGTGGCGTGTCCAACGATAGCCCTCAATCGTACACTGGAAGAGAGCCAGCGGCGTTGAGGGCATCCATGTACGAATACGATCCTTACAGACAGACCAGTGCCCGTCTCAAGCAGTTGACGGCGATTGGCCACCGAACGGACAAGGTCGACTTGATAATCATGGGTGGGACGTTCACAGCTCGCCCGTCGGAGTACCAGGAACAGTTCGTCAAGAGATGTTTCGACGCCATGAACTCACGGGAGTCTCCTGATCTCCAGTCCGCCCACAGTGTGAACGAGAGTGCACCGTCTCGATGCGTGGGACTGACGGTTGAGACGCGGCCTGATTGGTTCCTGGACGAACACGTTGTCCGTTCGATGTCAATGGGGGCAACGAAGGTCGAACTCGGGGTTCAGATACTTGACGATGACGTGCTCGATGGCGTCAAGCGAGGGCACCATGTGAGGGACATCGCTGACGCTACAGCCCGTGCGAGGAAGGCCGGTCTGAAGGTGTGCTATCATGTGATGCCTGGGCTACCTGGTAGTAGCGCGGACAACGATCTCCGGTCGTTCTCGTTGATGTTCGAGGACGAGAGGTTCAGGCCCGACATGCTCAAGATTTACCCCACCTTGGTCGTCAAAGGGACAGAGTTGTATGATTGGTGGAGGGCGGGAGATTACGTGCCCATGTCCCTCGAGGAGACAACCGCCCTTGTGGTGAAGATGAAGGAACGCGTTCCTCCATGGGTGCGCATACTCAGAGTGCAGAGGGATATCCCTGTCCAGCTGATAGAAGCTGGCGTGCGCAAGAGTCATCTCAGAGAGCTCGCATCGTGGAAGCTCAAGCGCGGCGGCCATAGATGTGCCTGCATCCGCTGTCGGGAGGTGGGGCGCATGGGAGTCCGCCGAGACATGGTGGAGGAGGATGTCAGGCTCTCCGAACTCTCTTACAGGGCGGGCGGTGGCACCGAGTTCTTCTTCAGCTACTCTACGACGGAGAGCGATAGCCTTATCGGATATGCCCGGTTGAGATGTGCTGACGACCCGTCAAGGCATCCTGCCAGGGTCAGGGAGTTGCATGTCTACGGTGAGATGGCTCCCATCGACGAGAATCCCGTAAGCGCTTGGCAGCACAAAGGGTTTGGAGAGGGCCTGCTGTCCCATTGTGAAGCAAAGGCCGCCTCCCTTGGGCACGGGTCTGTGAGCGTCACAAGCGGTGTCGGCGCGAGGAACTACTACAGACGCCTTGGCTACGAGCTGACGGATATGTACATGTCGAAAGTGGTTGGAAGAGCATAAACTCCCGGCGGTATGATTATATCAAAAAACCCATATCGGTTTCCGTCGGAGGAGACACGGGTTGTCATGCCTCAAGTGTGAGAGTGAATGCGAAGAGGGCGCGCTTATATGCGGAGATTGCGCCGATGTGTGCTTCAGGGAAGCGCGGTTCTTCTTGACCCCTGTTCTAATCGGCCCGAGCCTCTACGCTAGACTCAGGTCCGAAGGGTCTATTGCCAGCATGTTGGGACCGACTGCCGATCGGGATGTTTCGCTCATCGCCTCTGCAGATGTCAGGAGGACCCTTCTGGACACGGCTATAGAGGGGCTGACCAAAGATGAGGCGAGGACTCTCGTAGATCTGTGCAACCGTACGCTCGCGCACATGGGCGTACCGCTCAAATACGAACCTCCAATGATGGCGTTGACAGAGGATGCTGCAGACACTATAATGACAGTGATTCGTCTGATTGATGCACTGTCCGAAAGCGATGCCGATTTGCTGTCCAGCGATATCTGCCTGCGCCTGGGCGTCGTCTATTGGACCGCGTCGCACGGGGTATTGCTCAGGACCGCGAGCCGGTCATGGAGGGCTGAGAAGAAGGCCTATCTTGTAGGTCGCGCGAAGGACTACTTCTCGAGGGTCGATGAGCGCGACGACCTCTTCTCCATCGCTGTCTGGAATCTAGGGATGCTGTGTTCTGAGAACGACGACTGGGAAGAGGCCAAGCAGTATCTCGAGAAGACGCGGATGCACTTCCCGAGCGACAACAAGATTGCGGAGCGCTTGGTTAAGGCCGAACTCGAGCTCGGCAACCCTGTCGAAGCGTTGTCAATGGTGGACGAGATACTGGTCCAGTCAGTTTCAGCGCAGCTTTGGCTGCTGAAAGGGGACATACTGCTTAAGGTCGGCAGGAGCGAAGAGGCGCTCGAGTGCTTCAATCAGTCTCTCTCCTTGGACCCAGGTCTCATTGATGCTCACAACAGGCTGATTGCATCCCTCAGAACGATGGGCAGGGACGAGGAGGCGACGTTGGCGGAGAGGCAGAGGATGATTTCGAGGACGCCTGGCATCGAAGAGAAGGTTCTGGACGTCATCGGAGAGCTCACCCGCGCCCCCTCTCAGCCCACGCTGGCAAGGGCGCACATCAGGCAGATGGCCCGCGTCAAGAAGGACCTGGATGAGCCTATTGCCCCCCCTGTCACGGAATCACCGTTGTCTCTGGCAATCGCCGCCCTCGAAGCGAAGGATTACGACCTCGCGATTCAACGCTCTCAGCATATTGTGGACGCCGATCCGAGCTCGAGGGAGGCAAACCTCCTGCTCATCGAGGCCATGGTGGAGGTTGGAGACTTATCTGGCGCTTCCGAACGTGTCCATGCGTTCTACGAGAGGAATCGAAACGACCCGTACGCATGGTACTGGCGCGGAATTGTAGCGGAGAAGGAGAGCAAGTGGGGCGCGGCGGTGCAGTACTTCAGCAAGGCCGTGACCATTGACCCTGAGCTGGCAGAGGCGTGGGCCGCCATGGGCGACACTTTGTTGGCCAACGAGAAGTACAACGGCGCAGATGAGAGCTACTCAAGAGCCTTGCAGATCGACGCCGACAACGCGAAGGCATGGCTGGGAAAAGGGAAGACTATGCGCGCTCTCGGGAGATGGGGCGCGGCGATACAGTGTCTCGACAAGTACAACTCGATAGTGCCCAACGACAGACAGGCATGGCTGCTCAAGGCGGACACACTCTTGGAGAAGGAGAAGTACCGTAGGGCTATTGACGCCTACAACAAGTACCTTGAGCTTTACCAGGACGACTCATATGCACTTGGACGAAAGGGGGCCGCTCTGAACTCAGTCGGCATGGTCGATGAGGCCATAGCCTGCCTGGAAGAGAGTGTGCGACTTGACCCGAACAACAAGGACGCGCTGAAGTTGCTCCGCGCGATAACCGACGGGGGGAGTGTGTAATGGTCGAGTTGGACCGCATTCTGAGCGAACGGTCTGACGAGCGAATACTGGCGGCCCTGCACGCCGTCTCCGATTCGGAGTTCTACAGATTCGCCGAGCGCGTGCTAGGCTACATCGGCCTCAAGATAATGAAGAAACGCACCAAAGGGGATTTCATCATCGCGGATTGCGTACACAGGCCGGATGGCGAAAACTACGTGGCATTCCTGTCCAGGCGCCACGAGCCGGTCTCGAAACAGTCCGTCGAAAGCCTCGTCTCCTACATGAAGAGAGTGGGCGCCTCGAAGGGATTGGTTTTGTCATCCTCGTCGATAGTGAGCGGCGCGGTCAAGGTGGCCGAGGCAAATGACGTAGAGGTCGCCGACGGGCCAAAACTCGCGGCTCTGATACGCCGGTTCGATCTGGACCGGGAGTTGGCTAAGGGGGCGGAGATAGCTAGCGAGCACAGCGCGAGGTTTGGGGAATCAGAGGATTTGGAGGAATCGGTCGCCCAGAAGATGGCAGACGGCTTTGACGCACTGTCCAACAAGAATTTCCTCAAGGCATTGGAGTACGTCGACCAAGTGATTCTATCCAACGATGATCTCGATACGGCTTGGCGATTCAAGGCAACCGTCCTGGACGAGATGGGTTATCACGAGCAGGCACTTGAATGCTACAGACACGCCCTGGACATCAATAGGGACAGCGACGAGACCTGGTTCGCGCTGGCCAACTGCCTCTTCTCCCTGTCAAGACACGAGGAGGAGCTGAAATGCTACAGCCGAGCGCTCGCGCTCAACCCTCTCAACCTCAAAGCGCTAATCAACAAAGGATTTACCCTTCATAGACTCGGCAGATACCAGGAGGCGCTGGACGTATATGACGAGGTGCTCAGGAGGAACTATCGCCTGGAGAAGGTCCACAACAACCGAGGAGTCACCCTTCATAGACTGGGCCGTCTAGATGACTCATTGGAGGCCTACGATCACGCCCTGGCGCTTCGCCATGGGTATGTCGAAGCGCTTGTGAACCGGGGCAACCTGCTGGTCGAAATGGAGCGATTCGAAGACGCTTTGGCCGCATTCACTCAGGTGACAGAGGTCCAGCCAGACATGCCAAGAGGATGGCGCTTGCGAGGAGCCGTCGCGCTCAAGCTCGAAAGGAAGTCCGATGCGAAGAGATCTTTCGAGGAGGCGCTCAGACTCGACGAGGGCGACGCAGAGGCCAAGATGGCGCTCGAGGAGCTCAAGAGCACCGCCGATGGCAGGTTCGTGGAAGCACCGAGGCTCGTGGAAGAGATATTCTCACTGAAGGCGGAAGAGGCTTCTTCCGAACCTTTGGAGCCCGAGCCAGCAGCCGAGGACTTGCTGTTAGATGAGAAGACCGGACCGATTGAGCAGCTCGTCGAGGAGCTCTATGGCGACCGCGCGGAACTTCTACTTCTTCTTGGAAGATTGGACGAGGCTCACGATTACCTGAGCAAATCATTGAGGCTGGAGGGAGAGAATCCACGTCTTTTGACCGCAGCCGGAAACGTGCTCTTCAGGCAGGGCAGGTTCGAGGCGGCGATAAAGACCTACGAGCAAGCATACGCGGCAGATCATGGCTTCGTACCCGCCCTCTACAACCTTCATATGGCCCTTCTAGTCGCGGGTGAGAGTGAGTGGGCCGTCAGGGTGAGCAAGTCGCTTAGGGAGTCTTCCCGGGGATGGCAGGCCCGCGCGGCGTCGGCGATAGAGGCTGTGAAGCGCAAGGACTACAATCGCGCCATCGAGGATGTCGAAGTGGCCCTCGCAATTGAGAATCTGTCCACGTTGCGCAATTTCAAAGGAGTGCTGCAACTCCTCTCGGATGATTATGATGGCGCCATCGAGACATTCACAAGGCTCACAACCGGGGCCTTCGATCCATCAGAAGCCCACAACAACCTTGGAGTCGTGATTCTCAAGAAGGGTGATTGGGAGGACGCAGGTGCGCAATTCGAAAGGTCCATGAAGCTGCGCAAGGGCAACCCCACGGCGTGGAACAACCGTGGGTGTGTGCTGTACAAGGAGGAGCGACTCAGGGAGGCGATAGCGTGCTTTGAGGAGTCTCTCGTGATCAACCCGACGACGGTCGCGATGAACAACAAGGGCTTCACGCAGCTGTCGTTGGACATGCTCGAGGACGCAGTCAGATCGTTCGAGCAGTCCCTCAAGATAATGGAGACTCCAGAGGCGTTCAACAGCAAAGGAATCGCCCTCGTTAGACTGAACCGTTTCGACGAAGCCATAGTGGCGTTTAGGGAGGCTCTCAGGATCGCACCTGAGTTCGATGATGCGAATGCAAATCTCCGTGACGCGCTCGTGCAGAGGTCGGCGCCAATTCCCGAGGTGAAGGAACCCCTTCCGCCTCCACCTCCGCCCCCGCCGCTCCCAGCACCCGTTAGGGTTAAGAAGCGCGTGGACTACAACAAGGCGAAGATGGAGCTACTGAGATATGAAAACGCGAAGACCCTGAAGGATAAGAAGAAGTCCGAGCTCGAGGCCATGTGCATAGCGGTCGATGCGAGCTCAAGAGGGACCAAGAAGGAGCTAGTAGGGCGCCTGCTGAAAGAGAAGAGGCGACTGCTAAAGAGGTAGCCGAAATCGCCCGCTCGTCAAAACGGCGAAAGTCCTACGCGATGTTCATAACGACGACGTCTCGCACCGCCCTCATTTCGCTGAAAGGCAGCACGAGTCTACCGTCGGAATCCGTCTTGAACAGTCTCGGCTCTATCTCCTCGGCCGGAATGACGAGAACGTTCTGCAGCTCGCCCGTCTTCGTGTCTATGAGGAAATTCTCTATCATGCCGAGTATCTGGCCATCGTTTGTCATCACTGTCTTGCCCTTCAGCTCGGTAATGAACTTGCGCATTGTCATCCCATCTCCAAACTACCTGTAGTAGCCAAGGCTGTTATCATCTTTGGCCCTCTTAGACATTGCGGTCGTCATCTCCTGGACGAGTGATTCGTAGATTTTGGCGGTCTCCTTGTCCGTTGAAGCTCTAACGAGCTTCATGGCTCCCTCGAAGTGATCCGGTGTCACAGTCTTCGCCTCTCTGTTCTCTCGCAGAGAGATCATAGCCGCCTCGCGGCAGAGATTCTCTATGTCCGCGCCCACGTATCCTTCGAGGCGGCTTGCGAGGGATTTCAGGTCCACATTCTTCAGGGGCATGTCTCGAGTATGTACTTCGAGTATCTTCAGCCTCGTCTCCTCCTCAGGGAGCGGCGTCAGAAGCAGCTTGTCGAACCTTCCAGGGCGCAGGAGCGCCTTGTCGAGTATGTCTGGCCTGTTCGTGGCCGCTATGACGAACACCCCGCTCATCGTTTCCAGTCCGTCCATGGAGGTCAGCAGTTGGTTGACCACTCGCTCGGTCGCGCCCGAATCGAAATGGCTTCCGCGTCGTGGGGCGATTGCGTCGATCTCGTCCAGGAACACAATGGATGGGGCCACTTGCTTGGCCTTCTTGAATATCATCCTTATTGCCTTCTCACTCTCCCCGACCCATTTGGACATCATCTCCGGACCTTTGATCGAGATGAAGTTCGCCTTAGACTCGTTTGCCACTGCGCGGGCGATCAAGGTCTTGCCAGTTCCAGGTGCGCCGAAGAGCAAGATTCCGCTGGGCGGCCGTATCCCAAGGCGGGAGAACGCCTCTGGGTCTTCGAGGGGCAGCTCTATAGCCTCGTTCAGCGCCTCCTTCACGCTGCCCAGACCGCCAACGTCTTCCCACGACACCTTTGGTATCTCAACCAGGACTTCGCGCATTGCACTCGGCTCTATCTCCCTGAGGGCGTCCATGAAGTCCTGAGCGGTCACCCGCATCTTCTCCAGTATCTCGGTAGATATGGGTTTGCCGAATTCGATATCAGGGAGATAACGCCTCAGCGCGCGCATGGCGCTCTCCCGGGCTAGCGCTGCCAGGTCCGCACCAACGAATCCGTGTGTGATCTCAGCAATCCTGTCCAGCTTCACATCCTTCTCGAGCGGCATGCCTCTAGTGTGAATCATAAGGATCTCCAGTCGTCCTTCCGCCGTGGGCACACCTATTTCGATTTCTCTGTCGAATCTTCCGGGCCTTCTCAGGGCCGGATCGATCGCACCCTCTCTGTTTGTCGCAGCTATGACTATCACATTGCCTCTCGATGTGAGGCCGTCCATGAGCGTCAGCAGCTGAGCCACCACGCGGCGTTCAACCTCGCCTTGGACCTCGTCTCTCTTGGGCGCGATCGAGTCCACCTCATCGATGAATATCACTGACGGCGCGTTCTTCTCCGCCTCCGCGAACATCTCGCGGAGCCGTTCCTCGCTTTGGCCGTAAAATTTCGACATTATCTCCGGACCCTGTATTGCGTGGAAGTTGGCCCCCGCCTCGCTTGCGACAGCCCTGGCGATGAGCGTCTTGCCTGTCCCCGGAGAGCCGTAGAGCAGAATTCCCTTCGGAGGATCGATACCGAGTCTGGAGAATATCTCAGGGTGCTTGAGCGGGAGCTCGATCATCTCCCTTATCCTGAGCAGCTCACCCTCGAGTCCTCCCACGTCCTCGTATGTGACAGAGGGTCTTGTGAGTTCGGAGACCTCGATTGGCTCGGTTCGCACGGACAGTTCCGTGAAATCTCCAATCTGGACGATTCCATTTGGCGTCGTCGAAGCCACGACAAACGGCAGGAATCCTCCCATCAACGCTATGTTGGGGATTATGATCTCGTCGCCTTTCACAACCGCACGGTTGAGAAGCCCTTTCTTGAAGAGCCCTTCGACACCCTGTCCGAATCTGACCCTCTTGCCGTGCGGTATCTTCGGTGCAACTATGACCTTCTTCGCTGAGTTTGCATCCGCCTTCTTCACAGCGACCTTCTCACCAATGGACACGCCGGCGTTGCCTCGAATCATGCCGTCGATCCTTATGATGCTCTTCCCCTCGTCCTCGTGCGCCGCGCGGAAGACCTTCGCTGCCGTCTTCTTCTTGCCGATTATCTCGATGATCTCTCCGACGTCGATATTGAGAACCTTTCTCGTATCGCCGTCAATACGTGCACGCCCAAGGCCGACTTCCGATTGATGATGTGCACGCGCCACCTTCAACGTGACAGCGTCCACGGGTTTCTTCGTCATCTGACGCGTAATCCTTCGGCCTGTCCAAAAACCTTTGGATGTCTCGCAGCCTAGCGATGGACGGTCGTAGGGGCGTAGTTTGCCGCCCTCCGATGCCCGCATTTCGTCGATATTGGTGCACCATTTTGCCGCAGTATGTCGCAGACATCCGTGGCCGTTTAACTTCCTAATCCATCAGCTTGTTCAGGGTTGGTTAGAAAGTCTTAAAATGCCACCACCTATTCGAAAGGTAACGAGGCTTTAGGATGTACGAGGTTCGTTTCCACGGCCGAGGCGGCCAAGGGGCGGTGATGGCCGCACAGGCGCTCGCAAGTGCGGCGCACGCGGAGGGGGGATATGCAACTGCCTTTCCCTTCTTCGGTGCTGAGAGACGCGGAGCACCAGTTCTTGCCTTCACACGGATAGATGAGAAGAGGATCTATCGGAAGACACAGGTCTACGAACCTGATTTCGTGGTGGTATTGGACGAAGGCCTTCTCGAATCTGTCAATGTGGTCGAGGGGCTCAAAAAGGGCGGTGTGGTCCTCGTCAATTCCACTAGAAAACCAGAAGAGATCGATGTGGGAATCGACACGAAACTCGCTACCGTTGACGCGACTAGTGTCGCGCTCGAGGTCCTCAAGCAGCCGGCGACCAACTCCTCCATTCTTGGAGCATTGGCAAAGGCGACCGGTCTGGTCAAGATAGAGTCCATAGAGATGGGGATAATGCAGGTCTTCGGCGACAGACTAGGACCGAAGATAGGGGAAAAGAACGCCAGAGCCGCACGCGTCGCTTTTGAGAGGACTGTCGTCGGAGAGTCTCATGGAAAGCGAGTCCTGAAAACCGCTGAGAAGTGGCTCCCTGACGTGAACAATCTCCCAATGGGCGTCGCGGGCGTCGCAATGAAGACGACCGCCGGAGCGGTCGGCCCTGGTTCGTTCTTGGAGAACAAGACGGGCAGTTGGAAGGTGTTCAAGCCTGAATACGACGAGGAGAAGTGCACCATGTGCAACTTCTGCTGGTTCTACTGCCCTGAGGGGTGCATATACAGGAAAGACGACCGGATGGAGTTCGATATGGATTACTGCAAGGGCTGCGGAATCTGTGCGAACGAGTGCCCAGCCGAGGCAATCAATATGGTGAGGTGAGGTTGGTGGTATCTAAGATATGCACCGGTAACTACGCAGCTGCCTACGGGTCAATGCGGTCCAGGGCCAGAACCGTAGCGGCATATCCAATCACGCCTCAGACGTTCATAGTTGAGCACATATCAGAGTTCATAAACAACGGAGAGATGGACTGCGAGTATATCGAGGTGGAAAGCGAACACTCCGCCATGAGCGCTTGCGTGTCTGCGAGCGCCTCTGGAGTGCGGACATTCACGGCGACTTCCTCTCAGGGACTCGCGCTGATGCACGAGATTCTCCCGATAGCTAGCGGCATGAGGTTGCCCGTGGTTATGGCCGTCGTCAACCGGGCCATCGCCGCGCCTATCAACATCTGGGTCGAGCACAACGACATCATGCCCGAGAGGGACTCAGGATGGATCCAGGTGTTCTGCGACAACAACCAAGAAGTCCAGGACATGGTCCTACAAGCTTATCGGATTGCGGAGGACAAGCGCGTGTCACTACCTATGGCAGTCTGTCTGGATGCGTTCATATTGTCGCATACGGTCGAGCCGGTCCATCTGATCGACCAGGATGCGGCCGACAAGTTCGTGCCTCAGTACAAACCCACAGGACCGATACTGGATCCTGATGATGTTGCCGCCGTCGGCGTCTTCACTCCGCCAGATTACATGATGGAATGCAGGTGGCAGACGGACAAGGCAATGAGGGACGCGGTTGCGGTTATCAAGGAAGTCAACGACACGTTCGCAAAGCAGTTCGGCCGGGATCACGGTGGCATGATAGACCCGTACTTGGTCGACGACGCTGAGGTGGTGCTGATTACCATGGGCACAGCGAGTTCGACGGCTCACGAAGTCGTGGACGATCTGAGGGCAGAGGGAAAGAAGGTCGGCCTCGTCAAACTGCGGTTCTGGCGCCCCTATCCTACGGACGATCTCAGAAAGATCGCCGAGAAGGTCAAGGCGGTCGGTGTGTTCGATCGGGCTGTTTCATACGGCGTAGGTGGCCCTTCATTCGTGGAGTTCAAGAGTGCCGCGTTCGGCTTAAACCTGCCAGTTATGAACTTCATAGGCGGGTTGGGCGGCAGAGACGTGTCGTTGCAGGACGTTCGGTTCATGTACGAACAGCTGCTTGAAGCGGCGAAGACCGGTAAGGCCAAACGCGATATCACTTGGATCGGAACGCGGGGGGTGGAGCAGTGAAGCTCAAGGAATTGCCCGATGAGGAACTGTTCACGCGCGGACACACCGCTTGCGCGGGCTGTGGGGCGGCAACCGCCGTCCGCAACCTCATGAAGATTCTCGGAAAGAACACGATGGTCGTCAATCCCGCCTGTTGCCTGCTCATATTCGGCGCGACTTATCCGTACCTCGCTTGGAAGGTTCCGTTCCATCACGTAGCGTTCGAGAACACCGCGGCATGCGCGACTGGCATGACCAGGGCCTTGAGGGTGAGAGGAAAGGAAGACACGTTGGTGATGGGCATCGCTGGCGACGGCGGGACTGCAGACATCGGGATACAGGCGCTTTCAGGAGCAGCAGAGAGAAATGAGGACATGTTGTACGTCATGTACGACAACGAGGCCTACATGAACACTGGGATTCAGCGTTCCGGCTCGACACCGTTCGGCGCATGGACGACCACGACCCCTGTTGGCAAGGTCAAGGCTGGAAAAGCCGATTTCAAGAAGGATATGCCCCTGATCATGATGGCCCACAATGTGCCCTATGTCGCGACGGCCTCCGTAGGCAACATACAGGATTTCATCAACAAGTTCGAGAAGGCCAAGAAGATGAAGGGTTTCAGATACATCCAGATCTTCACGCCGTGTCCCACGGGATGGAGGCACGACACCGCCAAGACGATAGAGATAGCCAAGCTGGCGGTCGAAACCGGCATGTGGACTCTGTATGAGTGCGAGAACGGCAAGGTCAAGATAAACCGCAAGCCGAAGATGACTCCGATATCGGAGTATCTGAAGCTCCAGGGTCGTTTCAGACACATGAAGGAGGACGACATCAAGAAGCTGCAGGACTGGGTCACTCGCAAGTGGGAAGCGGACGAGAAGTACGCACAATGTAGACAGTAGAAACCAGTCAATCGCCTCGGCCGATATCAACGTATGGACTTCTTCATCTCAAATTGCTTCAGAGTGACTGCGAAGTCAAACTTATCGAGCATCCTACGCGTAGCCATGTCATCGTTCACGTTGTATATCGCGATCTTGAAAGCACCAAGCTCCCATAGCCTGTTGATAGCGAACTTGGCCAGTGATGTGCCCACGCCTCGCCGTCTCATGTCGGGCAGAACCCCTATGAATGGTATGAACCCCGTCGTTCCTGCCCGTCTCAGCATGACGAACCCGCCATCGACGGCATAGGTTTCGCAAGTCCTGCCAGACTCTGCCAGTGCTGCAGACTTTCTCCTCTGCCAGCAATTATCGGTGTAGATGAGCCTGTGGCTCTCCTCTACGTCTTCGAGTCTGCCCCTCTCCGGCGCCGGGCCGAATCCAGCAAACCGGGCCGATTGCCCCTCTGCAGATAGATAGGTTCTTCGTTCCGTGTATCCCAAGTTGTGATACAGGTTCAAGGCCGGTGTGTTTCCGTCGATGACCTCAAGGAGTATTTCTTCCGCGCCCCTTTCGCGGACGTCCTCCTCGGCGGCACGCATCAGTCGCTTGCCGATGCCAGATCCGCGGTACTCGGGAATCACTCCCAGCCCGCCTATCCAGGCCTCCTTGTCATCGACGATGGGGTTGACATAACCGACGATTGCCCCGTTGTGAACTGCAACAATCACATCCTCAATATTGCCCCCGACTGAACGAGTGAAATCCTGGAAGAACTGCACCGAAGACTTCAGGGGGATGATGTAGTCTGCGAAGATCTTGTTCTGAGCGTCTACGAGGTCCTCCAGTGGCCTTTTGTCGAGATGAGAGATCTCCAGATTATCCACTTTGATGTCGCGAGCAATCATGCGATGTCCGGCCTCATGTGGGGGAACAGGATGACTTCTTTGATTGACGGAGCGTTAGTCACGATCATGGCGAACCTGTCGATGCCAATGCCCAACCCTCCGGTCGGCGGCAGGCCATATTCCAGCGCCCGCACGTAGTCCGTATCTATGGGATGAGTCTCCTCGTCACCTCCCTTCTTTAGACGGTCCTGCTCCCTGAACCTCTGCTCCTGCTCGACCGGGTCGTTGAGTTCGGAGAATGCATTTGCGAATTCCCAGCCGTTGATGAACAACTCGAACCGTTCCACAAGGTGTGGCGCGCCCCTCTTCCTCTTGGCTAGAGGCGACACCTCTATCGGATGGTCTATGATGAATACCGGGTTTATGAGTTCGGGCTGGACCTTCTGGTCGAATATCTGCGAGACTACCTTGCCGGCGTCCAAGCAATCATCGATGTCCCTGACTCCGAGTCCTCGAGCGGCCTCCTTCGCCTTGTCAACGGTGTCTAGCGTGGAGACATCCAGACCGGTGTACTTCTCTATAGCCTCACCCATGGTTATCCTGGGCCATGGCTTCGCGAAGTTCAGGGTTCTCTCCCCGTACTCGAACATCTCGGTTCCCACGATATGCATCGCTGTGTCGTAGAGAAGCGATTCCGTCAGGTCCATTATGTCGTTGTAGTCTACATAGGCCTGATAGAGCTCCATCGAAGTGTATTCTGGATAGTGCTGGGCGTCGATGTCCTCGTTCCTGAAGTTCTTCCCTATCTCGTACACGGCCTCGAGCGTGCCAACGATGCATCTTTTGTGATAGAGTTCTGGCGCTATCCTGAGATACAGGTCTATGTCGAGGTAGTTGTGGTGTGTGACAAAGGGTTTGGCCAACGCTCCGCCGTATAACGGTTGGAGGATCGGCGTCTCGACCTCTATGAATCCCTTCTCATTGAGCCAGTCACGAATGAAAGCTATCATCCTGCTCCTCTTGATGAACCGCGAGCGGACATCTTCGTTCATGAGGAGGTCCAAGTACCGCTGTCTGTACCTCATCTGGACATCCTGAAGTCCATGGAACTTCTCAGGCAAAGGTGTCAGCGCCTTGCTGAGGACCTGGAACTCCGTGACGGCCACGGTAATCTCACCAGTCTTGGTCCTGAACACATTGCCCTTGGAACCTACGATGTCGCCTCGATCCATGGTCTGGAAGAGTTTCCACTGCTTGTCGCCGATGTCGTTCATGCGGAAGTAGAGCTGGATTTTCCCGTTTCGGTCCACCAGGTCGGCGAAGCCGGCCTTCCCATGAATCCTCTTCGCCATGATCCTTCCCGCAACAGAGACGACATCCGTGCTCCTTTCGGAACCCATGTCGGCGTACTCCTCCGCGACCTTCGCTGAGGAGTGGGTGCGGTCATATCTGTAGATCTTGTAGGGGTCGAATCCCTCTCTCTGCATGTTCTCAAGGTTCTTCCTCAATTGGGCCTTGAGGTCGCTATCCTGCTCTGGCATCAGGCATCTCCTCCGCTGGGTACGCTCTCATATCCTGAGGGCGTACTTAAAAGTAATCGCCCTCTGTCTCCTGCCGACGTCCACAACACTCTCCGTGTGACTGACATTCCACTCACCAGAACTCCGTCGAAACCCGTGCAATGCGCGCGGGTCTCGCTAAGGCTTCTTCCTTTTCTTCTCAGCATCCTCGATTGCCGCGAGAAGTTCTTCGATTCTGAACGGCTTCAGCAAGAAACCTTTGGCACCAGCAGCAAGAGCCTCCTTTTCTATGTGGAGATCCGCGCTTCCGAAGAAGATGGCGGCATCGGGGTTGATGCGGAGAATCTCCTGCGTCGCGCTCACGCCATCCCTGACAGGCATTCTCTGGTCCATGATGATTACTACCGGCTTCTCCTTCATCTTCTTGTACTTTCGGACGGCTTCCTCACCGTCAGAAGCCACATCAATGACCTCGTGACCGTGGGCTTCGAGGATGTCCCTGTACAATTCGACGATGAACTTTTCGTCGTCTACAAGAAACACGGTCGCGATGATATAACCTCCAATCGTACTCCCTCAAACGGCAGAGTTTGCGATGTCCCGGCGACGACGCTGATTACAGACCGTTAACAGGCACGGGTAGCCAGGCAGGAATACGCTAATTATACTGTGACTTATATAATGATTTTCCTAAAGTCGCAGATGGCGCTGGACTCGATTCGGCCTAAGCGCTGACGCAGCTAAACACTTAAATACAAAAACCTGCAATTGAGCATGCGAGCATCCATGGCGAAGAACAAGAAGAACGAGGGCTTCCACTCGGCCGCGGGGCTGATTCGATACTTCGATTCCGAGGACGACAAGGCACTCAAGGTTAACCCTTGGATCGTTGTGGGCCTCTGTATCGGCGTGTCTGCTCTAGTACTCGTGCTCGGGGCTATCTACCCGACCTGAATCAGTCAGGGGTCGGATAGCTGCGAATCATTTGTTGCCTAGTCCATTTACCGCTCACTTGTGTACATCAAATGTCCGAAATCTGACGAAATCAATAAATATCATCTTTGCCCTCGCTCGGTCGCTCGAGGAATCGAACATGGTGCAACACAAAGCCGTGTTTGGTAGTCTTCATGCGTAATCTCGCATGTGCCAGTTTGACTCCTAGAGATTTTGCAGACCCACAGACGCAGCTTAGCGAAGGCTACGTTGAGGAGTTCAGTGCGGTCGCCGCCGAACCAGAGGAGGAATGTTGTTGACTCTGCTGAGAATAGCTATACCAAACAAGGGGAGACTGAACCAGCCAGCTGTGCGCCTCATGAACCGAATAGGTTTTCCAGTGCCTGACTCCAACAGCCGGACGCTGATAGCCGAGTTCAGGAAAGGGAGATACCAAATACTCTTGGCGAGGGCTCAGGACATCCCTGAGTTTGTCGAGATGGGTGTCGCCGACCTGGGCATCACGGGGCTGGACCTAATACTTGAAACGAAGCGAAATGTGGTCAAGATTCGCGAACTTGATTTCGGACGGTGCAGGCTGGTCGTGGCGGTTCCTGACGAATCCGATATCCAGAATGCATCGGAAGTGCGGAGCGAGTCCACGGTCGCCACTTCGTTCCCGAAGCTTACGGAAGAGTACTTCAAAGGACTCGGGAAGGAAGTCAAGATAGCTACTGTCACGGGGGCCACGGAGATGACCCCTCAGATCGGGCTTGCCGATGTCATCACCGACCTCACCGAGACTGGGTCGACCCTGAAGCTCAACCACCTCAGAGAGGTAGGAGTGGTTCTCGAGTCTACCGCTGTTCTGGTCGCGAACAGCGGGTCTCTGTCCAGCAAGGGCAGCCGCATAAAAGAGATAACGAGCGCGATTGACAGCGTCATCGGAGCGTCGCGAAAGAGATATCTGATGGCCAACGTCCCGAGGACCACATTGTCCAACCTTGAGAGCCTCCTGCCCGGCATCTCAGGCCCGACCATCATGAATATCATAGGGCGCGAGGACATCGTGGCAATACACGCCGTCGTCAACGATGACGAGGTCAACGGGATCATCGCGGTGCTCAAGGACATTGGAGGAACAGGCATACTAATCTGCCCGATCGAAAGGATGGTACTCTGACATGCTGTCATATGACATCGAGACGGTCACGCCAGAGGAGATCAAACAGATAGTCAACAGAGGAGAGGCAGCGCTTGAATCGTCTCTCGAGCGAGCACGCCCGATAGTCGAGACAGTTCGCAAGGACGGAGACGCTGCTGTCATTCGATATGCCAAAGAGTTCGACGGGTTCGGAGGCGGCTCGTTCACTGTTCCACCAAGTACCATCAGGAGCGCCCCGTCTCGCATACCGTCGGCGTTGCTGTCCGCAATCAAGGATAGCAGGCGACGGATCGAGGCCTATCACATCAAGCAGAAGCTGAAAGGGTTCGAGTTCAAAGATTCATGCGGCGTGTTCGGGCAGAAGGTGGTCCCGTTGGAGCGGGTGGGGATATACGCCCCTGGCGGGACAGCCAGCTATGCATCATCTGTGTTGATGACAGCCGTCCCCGCGAGAGTGGCGGGGGTAGAGGAGATCGTTCTCTGCACGCCGTCCAAGAACGGCGTTGTTGACGATGTCGTGTTGGCCGCAGCGAGTATTGTGGGCATCGAAGAGGTATATGCCATCGGAGGTGCCCAGGCGATTGGAGCAATGGCATACGGCACAGAAACCGTGCGGCGAGTCGCGAAGATGGTAGGTCCTGGCGGTGCGATCGTCACGGCTGCGAAGCTCCTCGTCAGGAAAGACTGCGAAATCGATTTCCTCGCCGGGCCTTCGGAAGTTCTGATAATTACAGACAGTAGCACCGATCCGGCGCTCGTCGCGGTGGAGATGCTAGCCCAGCTCGAACACGACCCCAACGCCATCGCTCTGGCAATCTCCACATCGAACAAGGTGATTGGAGAATCGATGAATCTGTTGGGCGGGATGATACAGAAGGCCGAGAGGAAGGATGTGATCGAAGTGGCCGCAAAGAAGGGTGCTATATTCATTAAGGTCCGCAACCTCCGACAGGCCTTGCAGATATCCAACGATTTCGCCCCAGAACACTTGGTGATAGATACAAGGGATCCCGAGGCTCTACTGGATGAGGTCCGAGCCGCCGGATCGGTGTTCTTGGGCAAATGGTCGTCCGTCGCCTTCGGAGACTACTGTGCGGGCACGAACCATGTCCTGCCGACGATGGGCATGGCTCGGTCGCGATCGGCTCTATCAGTCTACGACTTTGTCAGGACAATTCCATATCAAGAACTGACCCGGAAGGGCGCGGAGAGGTTGGCCCCTGTTGCGGCTAAGATGGCCGAGGCCGAGGGATTGCCAGCTCACGCGTCAGCGGCAAATGCGAGAACTGGTGGTGATGACAGGTGACGTCAATGGGCGAGTTGAGGAGGCGGTCGCTCGAGCTGCTGAGCCGCCCGTCATATTGCCTCGTCGACAAGGAACTGTTGATACTGAACAACAACGCGAATCTGTTCGGCATGAACCCTGCCGTTCAAGAGGTGGCGGACTCTTTCGATTTCGGCAAGCTGTGGTCGTACCCGAGCGAGAACTCCGACCTCCTGAGAGAACGCATCGCATCCGAGTTGTCAACCTCGCCTGACGAGGTCATCGTCGGAAACGGGTCCGACGAGCTTCTGGATATCGTGTCGAAGACGTTCATCAACCCCGGAGATACGTTCTGTCAAGCCATTCCGACGTTCCGTATGTACAAATTCTACGCCATGGTGAATATGGCGACCGTCGAGGAGAAGATGTTGCTCGGAGATTTCGCCTTGCCTACAGAGGATATCTTGAACGAAGAGGCGAAGATGGTCGCGCTCTGTCAACCCAACAACCCGACGGGCAATCTGCTCGACAGAGATGATGTCGAACGGATATTGGCGGAATCCGATGGCATAGTGCTTCTGGATGAGGCATACAGCGACTTCTGCGATTCGAACATGCTCAGTGAGGTGCTGGCGTCAGAGCACGGCATCGATGTCAGAACCTTTTCCAAGGCCTACGGGATCGCGGGCCTCAGGGCAGGCTTCGCAATAGCCAGGAAAGAGATTGTGGACGAATTGAGACACGTCCGCACACCGTTTGGACTGAATTCGCTCACGGAGGCCGTCGCCGTGGCAGCGTTGGATCACAAGGACTGGGTGGATGCCAAGGTGGCGGAGATGAAGTCCGAACGTGAATTCCTCACAAACAAGATGCGTGCGCTCGGCTTCAAGGTGTATCCCTCGGAATGCAACTTCATACTGTGCAAGGCTCCGGTCAGCAGCGCGGGTCTCGTTAGTGCCCTTATTGAGAAGGGGATTGCCATCAGAGATTTCGGAGCTTATCCTCTTCTTGAGGACCATGTCAGAGTGACTATCGGACCGAGAGAATACATGAACATGCTGTTGGAGGCCGTCGCGCCTCTGGTCAACGGAGAACCATCATGAAGATCACAGTTGTCGACTACGGAGTAGGAAACCTGCACAGCATATCGAAGGGGCTTGAGCGTGCGGGGGCGAGCGTGCAGGTATCATCCTCACCTAGAGAGATTGCCGAGGCGCGATGCATCGTCTTCCCCGGTGTCGGGGCATTCGGTGCGGCGATGGAAGTACTCCGTCCGGGAATCGACGAGCTACGATCGGCCATCTCCGGAGGCGTTCCCACGCTAGGCATATGTCTTGGCATGCAGGTTCTCTTCGAACGGAGTGAGGAGTCGCATGGTGACGGCCTTGCAGTGCTCGGAGGGTCAGCCGTGCGATTGAACGCCCCGCGAGTCCCGCACATGGGCTGGAACAATGTGTCGGACTCAGACGACGGACTCTTCGAAGGAATCAACCCCGATGATCAGTTCTACTTCGCAAATTCATACGTGTGCCGTCCGACCGAAAGAGTCACAATCTCGGAAACTGAATACGGTGAGAGGTTCCCTGCTGCAGTCAGGAAGGGCGCTATATGCGGAACGCAGTTCCACCCGGAGAAGAGCAGCGCTCCAGGCCTTAGGCTGCTTTCGAACTTCATCAGGATCTCGGAGGAGACAGCATGAAAGTGATACCGGCGATTGACGTGAAGGGCGGTAAAACCGTCCAACTCATAGGTGGCAAACCAGGGACGGAGCGCTTCGAGATTAAGGACGTGACTGGGATTGCCCGCAGGTGGCAAGACGAGGGCGCTGAGATGATCCACATCATCGACCTCGATTCCGCAATGGGAGTCGGCAGCAACGAGGAACTGATTGAGAACATCATCGGAGCTCTGTCGGTCCCGGTTCAGGTAGGAGGTGGCATCAGAACCCCGGAGAAGATTCACAGGCTCTTCGAGATAGGCTGTGAGAGGGTGATCGTGGGCACACGGGCCATTCAAGAAAGATCCTTTGTCGAGGACATGTCGCAACAGTACACTGACGGAATTGTGGTGGCGTTGGATTCAGCCGACGACAAGGTATTGATAAAGGGCTGGCAGGAAAGCTCAGGGAAGGACATATACGATGTAGCCAAGAACCTCGAGTCCCTCCCTATCTGGGGCTTCCTGTACACGAACGTTGAAGTCGAGGGGCGTCTCGAAGGGATAAACCCCGCCCCCATAGAGAAGCTAATCAAGGCCACGAGCAAGCCCGTCATCGTGTCTGGCGGCATAACCACTCCAGCAGATCTGATGACGCTCCAGCGGATGGGCGTGGATTCCGTCGTGGTTGGTACTGCGATATACACAGGACGCATCCATTTCAAGAGGGCCGTGAGGGAATTCTCATGAGCCAAACCGGCCAAGTGCGCTGCGCGAACGTCACTAGGGAGACCGGGGAAACCGAGGTGCGTGTCAGACTAGGCATCGACGGCCCCAGTAGAACTGAGTGTGACATAACCGATGAGTTCCTTCGCCACATGGTCGAAACACTGGCGAGGTATTCAGGCGTGGATCTTGAGATATCGGCGAGAGGGGACATCGACCACCATCTCATCGAGGACGTGGCGATTACACTCGGCCGAGCCTACAGGGAAGCCATCGGGGAATCACCCATCATGCGAATCGCCAGCGCAGTCGTGCCGATGGACGAAGCGCTCGTCCAAGCGACGGTCGATTTGATAGATCGCCCGTTCGTGCACTTGGAGCTCCCGGATGAGATGTACACCCACTTCGTTAGATCGTTCGCGATGGAGTTGAGGGCGACGGTCCACACGATAGTCCTGAGAGGAAAGAACAATCACCACATCGTGGAGGCGACGTTCAAAGCCCTTGGTACGGCGCTGGGTCAGGCAATGTTGCGGACAGGTTCGGCCTTGTCCACAAAATCGTCTGTAAAATGGGGTGTCGAGTGATGCCTCTGACCAAGAGGATTATACCCTGCCTCGACGTGAAAGGCGGCGTGGTGGTGAAGGGAGTGCGTTTTAAGGGACTGACGGATGTGGGAGATCCTCCAACACTCGCAGTTAGGTACCAGGAACAAGGGGCGGATGAGATCGTGTTCCTGGATGTCAATGCCTCAGTCGCGGGAGCGGAGACGCTGAGAGCAGCTGTCCAGAAGACCGCCGAGCAGCTGTTCATTCCTCTTACCGTGGGCGGCGGCGTCAGGACGTTCGAGGATGTTAGAAGGATGCTGAGAGTGGGAGCGGACAAGGTATCGATCAACACCGCTGCAGTAGCGAAACCTTCGCTCATTACAGAGTGTGCGAATGCTTTTGGAAGCCAGTGTGTGGTGGTTGCGATAGACGCCAAACGGTCCGATGACGGATGGAAGGTGCACACACACTCCGGAACGCAACCCGCTCAGAGGGACGTTGTCGAGTGGGCAAGAGAGGTCTGCGAGCTAGGAGCCGGGGAGATATTGCTCACGAGCATGGACTGCGACGGCGTCAAGGAAGGCTACGATCTCGACCTGACACGACGAGTGGTCAGGGAAGTGGGTGTTCCAGTGATAGCGTCAGGTGGATGCGGCAGCTTAGACCACATCGTCAAGGTGCTTTCCGATGGCGAGGCGGACGCCGCTTTGGCCGCGTCGATTTTCCATTTCGACGAGCATACGGTCAGAGACGTCAAGAAAGAACTAGTAGCGAAGGGTATACCTGTGAGGTGGTGCGGATGAATCCAGAAAATGCGCTGATACCGGTCGTGGTCCAGGATGTGAAGAACAACAATGTGTTGATGGTAGCGTTCACGAACGACGAGGCGCTCGAGCTGACCAAGAAGACTGGATACATGCATTATTGGAGCCGTTCTAGGCAGAAGATATGGAAGAAAGGCGAGACCTCCGGCAACGTCCAGAAGGTAATCGAGCTGCTGACCGATTGCGATGATGACGCGATACTCGCGAGAGTGGAACAGGCCGGCGTCGCTTGCCACCAGGGTACATACTCCTGTTTCCTGGACCGCCCCGTAGCCGCGAACGACATCATCTCCGAGCTGTGGCGTGTGTTCGAGGAGCGGAAGCAGGGACAGAGCGAATCATCGTACACGTGCCGTCTCTTCAACAATCGCAACCTCCTGCTAAAGAAGATCGCCGAGGAGAGTTCGGAGGTTATCATCGCCGCCAAGGATAAGAAGCGCGAGGAGATTGTCTACGAGGCAGCGGATCTCATGTTTCACCTCATGGTGTTGCTGTTCGACGAGGGTGTTCTTATGCAGGACATCTACAAGGAACTGGAGGGCAGGAGGAAATGAGGGCTAGACGCAGCGATTTCCACACTCACACGGTGTTCAGCGATGGCGAGCTGCTGCCGATGGAGCTGATACGCCGCGCGGCAGTCGCAGACCATCGTGCGATTGCGATTACCGATCACGCTTCGTTCTCGAACATCGATTGGTTAGTGCGTAATGTTGCGAAGGACTGTGCCAAAGCTGACGCATGGGGAATTGAAGCCATTACCGGCGTAGAGATTACCCACGTGCCCGTAAAATACATCGACGAAGCAGTGAAGTTGGCAAGGGACTCTGGGGCCGAACTCGTGGTGGTTCACGGTGAGACTACGGCGGAGCCAGTAGAACAGGGAACCAACAATGCCGCTGTCTCGAACCCTGACGTAGACATTCTGGCCCATCCAGGCATGATATCCGAGGAGGACGCGAGGAAGGCGGCGGAGAACGGCGTTTACCTTGAGATATCCTGCAGAAGAGGACACTCAGCCGCGAACGGACATGTCTCTTCAGTTGCGAAGGCGGCAGGGGCGAGGATGCTTGTTAACACAGACGCGCACTCTCCGGAGGACCTCAGTAGCATGGCAATTGCCACTAACATTGCCAGGGGCTCTGGCCTGGACGCGGACGCCATCAGGATGGCCCTTGTGACCAACCCGGAATCGCTGCTGGGCAAGCTCGGAAGGCTATGAGGTATGAATCATCACAGCTAGCGAAAAGAGTTGATAACTGAGATATAGCGCATCGGCAGATACCAGTATCGAAATACATGATCGTGAGTCTGTCAATCCCCGAGGAGCTGCTGGTCCGGTTCGACGAGGTGCTGACCTCCAAAGGCTTCAATTCGCGATCCGACGCGATGAGGGAGGCGATGCGCTCCTTTGTCGACGAGGCTGAGTGGGAGAGCATGGACGGTGACAATCAGCTCGTCATAACCGCTATATACAGCGAGCATGGGCCCAGGGGGGAGCTGTCAGTTCTTCAGCACAGGTACGAGGAGATACAGATGATGCTACATCTTCACCTCGAACGTGGGCAGTGCATGGAGCTGATAATCGCCAGGGGTCCCAATACTGTTCTCAGGGAGATACTCGGCAAGGTGAGAAAGGTCAGGGGCATCCGCTCCATCCGCTTCATATCGACCTCTCGCCCGATAGGGTAGGCGAGTATACGCGCTGCACATCACTTCGTTGGGAACCAACCGCACGTGACGCGGTTGTACTCGTACAGGAAATCTCCCCAAGCCGTCTCGGTCGCGAATGGGACGTTGTTCATGTAGTCCATCCAGTACAACCTCCATTCCCAATTGTGATAGCCCCAATACATTGAGACCCCCGCGCAGGCGGCCTTCGTATCCGGGTTGTACATGGCGACGACAGAGTTCGAGACGGCCTCCATCATGTCCTCGGTGGCTGCAACGAACTCCTGGTCATCGGCGATGGTCGGGCTCGACATCAGTTGTCTGCCAAGGTCGACCATGTCGAATTGATAGTGCGCTATGCACGATACCCACTCACAGTCTCTCAGGGCCTTTCGGTACTCGTAGCGGTAGGATGGCAACCTGTCAAGCATCAGCTCCGTCCAGTGGGCGATCTCATCGACGTTGTTATGAATCGCGCCGGCATCGACCGCACTGAGGGTCGCATACCATCCCCAGGTGATCTCGGAGTAGTATGCCTCCCATCCGTCAATCATGTCGGAGGCGACCTGGAGGGGCGTTCTACTTGCATCCTCGGCGAGTGGAGCAAACATCAGGTCGTACGGGAACCCATCGCCAGCTACCAGCTCTTCCGACCCCACTACAAGGTCTACAAGTCCCGTCGTCGCCACAGAGTAGATCGTCTCGACGCTCGCCATGGCGCAGGCGTCGAACCCTATTATGTCGATGTGAACATTGGCCGCAACGATGGCCGCATACAGCTCATCGAGATACATCCAGTCATCCGACGTGTCGTCGCCACAGAAACCATTCCACGCACTTCCGTGGTCCCACGCGATCATCGCGAGGTGCTCCGACGGATATCTCGTTGAGACATCGCTGAGCGCCCATTGCAGAGTCTCATCATCGGCAAAGTTCTTCTCCTCCAGAGTCTCGACCGCCTCCCATTCCCCGCCGTCAATCTCGACAATCTGCGTACCCAGAGTGCTGAAGAGGTCTACGTAGGCGACGAAGTTGACCGCGTCAGTGCTAGGCAAGTCCAGAAGCATCGCAAGGCTCGCGCCTTCCCAATAACTCTCAAGATTGTTATCCGCGGCCGCATATATCATGACGGTCCATGTGCCCGTGTCGTTGGCTGGCGGACCATTCATTCCCTGAACCATGCTCGTAGAGATCAATGTACAGACCGCAATCACGGCTGCGAGACTGAGGCTCCTCTTCATTTGCATTTGCCTCCCCCCTGAGTGATGTATCAGTTCTAGATACTGACCTCTTCTATGATGACAAAGGTCGTAGAAAATACTTGCCCATGCATCGAGAGATGGAAAATAGGAAAGGATGGGGCAGGTCTGCCCCGTTTGCCTCGTGCCCGCTTGGTATCACGAGTTGTAGTCTGCCAGGAAATCCGCCCAGCCCATGTCTATCGCGAATGCGACCTCGGTGGAATAGGCCTCTTCGCTGTATGGCCAGTCACCACCAGTTCCCCAGTAGATAGAGATCCCACCGCACGCTGCAGCGTAGGGGCCGTTCCAGTACGTGATGACCGAGGAATCGACCAGAGCAATCACATCCTCCGCTGCTGCTCTCAGTGTGGCATCTTTGATCTTCGAGTTCGCCAGGAGCTTCTCGCACAGGTCTTCCATATCGAGGTGCTTGCTCGTAGCGTACATGACATAGGTGTCCCGGATTACTTTCTTGTATTCCCTTTCGTAGGCTGCAAGGTTGGCATGCATTGCCGAGCACCAGTCCTCGAGCGCTGATACCTGCTGGCTTACACTCGAGATGTCCGTTGCCGAGAGGCATACGGATTGAGCCCAGTTTAGGGGCCCGTAGTACTCACCCCAGCCGACCACCATGTCCGTTGCCACCTGCACGGGCGTCCGGGCCGGATCATTGGCGACAGGCGTGAGCATCAAATCGTACGGAAACCCGTTCATCGGTATCGTCTCTTCAGAGCCAACGAGGATTCCTACGAGCCCTGTCAGCGATATCTGGTAGGCAACCTCTATCGCCGCCATATTGCAGGCGTCAAAGGCAAGTATGTCTATGTACACACCAGCGTTCTCGATCGCAGCCTGCAGTTCAGGCATGATTATCTTGTCACCAGAGGTCTGGTCGTTGCTGAAGTATCTCCAGGCGTAGCCGTGATCCCATCCGATGACAGCGAGATTGTCAGATGGGTACAGCGTGGACGTCTCAGTGATGAACCATTCGAACGTGGCTCCATCGCCAAAGTTCTTCTCCTCGTATGTCGCAGCTATGGTCGTCACTCCGCCGGAAATCTCGTAGAGCGTCGTCCCGTTCTGCGCCACCCAGTCCATCATGGCGACGATGGTCACATCCGAGCTCGCGGGTATGTTTTCAAGCGCTGGAAGGCTATAGTCGAACCAATATCGCTCGAGGTCGTTGTCTCCATTGACATAAATGGCGACGGTCCACGATGTTCCCTCTCCCCTTGCATGCTGAACGACTGTTACGCTCGGCACAAGCAAGAGGGCAGCCACAAAGACACCTAGGCACAACTTGGTGTAAAGTCCCCTCAATTTCTTCTACCCCCTTGGGAGCCAACCGTGTTTACAGTTGTCAGAGGCTCCCACGCCAGGGTCATGGGCCACATCGTATTAGAATCTACTTTTGGCTATTCGCCAGCCGTAAGATTCAACCAGACTGCAGGTATAAATACACGAACTTCGAAGAATCATGACGTAGTTGGCAGACGGTTAATTCCATTTTCGATGTTGCATAAAAATCGCCAGGAGGTATGAGGGCCAATGACCATTTGTGGTCGTCGACTGCGAACTGGCTGAGAAGTACCGAATTGGGCAGGCACAAGTGTTATAGCCGTATATCAGCTTGTGAAGAACAGGTGGACGAAATGATGGACATTTCAAAAATGAACGGAGTGAAAGTGATTGCAGCCGATTCGTTCACGTTGGGCGAGGTTGACGGCGCTAACGTGGACACCAAACAGTGGCGGATAACACATCTGAAGATTGGGCTGAACGATGATGCATCGCGTGAACTCGGATTCAGCAAGCCTCTCTTCGGGTCCGTGAAGATATGTCTCCCGGTCGAGAGCGTTTCGGGCTACGGTGATGTCGTCACTCTGAAGAAGTCGCTTATGGAGTTGAAGGGATCGGACGAGTGCAAGACCAAGCGCAAGTAATCCTTCTTGCCGGTTGTTTCGCACGCGATTGGCTCAAGATTCCCACGATTACAGAGAGTACGACTTGAATTCTCCCTCGCAAGGATTGCCCACACAGAGCAACATCTTCTTCCTGGTGAGGTCAATCACGGTCGCGTAGGTCGTCTTGCACCGATCGTGTTCGGCCTCCTCTTTCAGAGGGTGTCTGCAGATAGAGGCTGGGTAGTTGAAGTGGTCTCGAAGGAGCTCCATCAGGGTATCTGCCGTTATGGATCCGAGGCTTGCCCTCACAAGCCTCCGCGCTCTGTGGTACCTTGTGATCGTGCTCGAGTTGGCTAGGGTCTTGGCGCCAACCACTCCGAACGCGGTCTCATACTGAGCCATGGCGGGGTGAATGTAATGGTTGGTGTGGACGAGATAGCCGTTCTCGGGATACATCAACGCGAAATCCGTCGCGGAGCCCTCGACGCAATACATCTCGCCGCTCGAGTGGCAGATGTTGTTATTGTAGCTCGACGCTCTGTGCGCAGGCGTTGCCGCTCCCAACGCGTCTCCCAACGTCTCAGATGCGAGTATCTTGGGCGCGACCATCAGCTTTGGCACGCCGAACCTCACATCGCTCTGATACAGCGAGTTGCCCGTTGCGCTTATCCCAGCGGAGTTGATTCCGGTTATCCACTCCAGACCCGCATGCGTCATTACCAGGATCGCTGGGCCATTCTTCGGTTTCGCTTTCACCAGGACAAGGAATTCCTCCGATTTCACTGACCAGTCCTCGGTGTGGGCGGAGAAGACGCTCTCGTCGTCAGTGGCCTGCTGGTTTACCATGACGTCCGTGCATAGTCCCTTCTCGTCAAGGCAGAATAGAAGGAAGAGCTCGTCGAAAGACAATCCGGAACCCTTGGAATAGCCGTTCAAGAACGATAGCTGGTTGGGATTGTACTCCATCACGAACGAGGCATGTCTGCCCGCCATGAGGAGCGCCCTGTCCCATGGGAGGGATTTTCTGCTCAGGATATCTTTGGCCTCGGAAAGCATGGACTGTACCTCTGGCTTGCAGGCAGAGCCTAGCTCGGATCCCATGCTTTCGTATGTCCCGGAAACCTCGACGGTTTTCAGTCGTCGTTCCTCGATCATTGATGTCATAGCTCCGCGGCCCCACTAGCGAGGCAGTTTATAATCTCTCCGTAGTTAGCGCCGCAAAATGGCCTTGTCATTCGTGAACTTTGGCACAAGAAACCACGCGTGTGTGGTCGGTGAATGCACAACGATTCAAACCCCTTGTTTAGGCATATTGTGATGAGCAAGCGATGGAGCCAAGAACCGAGAGGCCGGTTGGCCCGACGCGAGATTTAAGGGGCACGTGCAATCTAATCGCCAAAGGCAGACAACCGTTAAGTAAAGACCTTCCGATATCCCATGAGCATGAACCGTGTCGTTGCGTTGACGGCACAGATTGCTGGGTGCTGTCTCGCGTGGGTGGGTGACTACTACTATCCGAACCGGTATCTCGAGATGGCCTTCTTCACGTTCCTCGCCCTCGCGATTATCTACTTCGTATTCCGCATAGTACTAGAACATGCCACTATTAGAACGATCAAGGATGCCAAGACGAGGTATTCCGTCAGAAAGGCCACTTCGATATTGTATGTCCTCGTATTCATACTTGTTATGATTCAGATATGGGTGGAGGACTCCCAGGCGCTGCTCTTGTCTTACGGCTTGATCGGTGCCGGGATCGCCATAGCTCTGCAGGACCTGTTCAAGAATTTCGTTGGTGGCATAATCATCTTCTCGACCGGGACGTACCGTGTCGGCGACCGGATCGAGATTGAGGGAAACTACGGTGACGTAATCGATATCGGGCTGCTGTTCACAACTCTCCTTGAAATGAAAGGCTGGGTCGACGGCGACCAGGCGACCGGGAGGCTGACGGTTGTGCCGAACGGCCGTGTCATATCGGGTATGATTAGCAACTACACGAAGGACCACAGTTTCATATGGGACGAGATCTTGCTGCCAATCACCTATGACAGCGACTGGAAGGATGCCATATCGAGGTTCACCAGGGTCGTGACGGAGGAGACGGAGGAGATCACGCTGCATGCGGAGAAGGAGATGTCGGGGATAATGGAGCGGTATTATCTCTCCAAGCGCAGCGTCGAGCCAGCGATTTATGTGAAGCTGACCGACAACTGGATCAACCTGAGTGTCAGGTACATTGCCCTTGCCCGCGAGCGCAGGACATTGCAGGACAGATTATTCCGCAAGATGCTGCAGGAGGTTCGCGACAGCGAGAACATCAAGATAGCCTCGGAGACGATAGACATAACCCACTTCCCCGAGAGAGCACTTCGCCCTGAGAATCTATGAAGTCCTGCTGCTGGTTGCGGCAGTTTGAGAAGCAGGCACCAATCAACAAAGGAAGCCCAGAGTAGTTGCTCAGTCGCTCACACGCTGATGAGGCCATAGCGGGGCAACTGAAGACGCATCTAGGCAGCTACGGATTGACGACCTTCCTCGCGCATCCCGATATTGAAATGGGCAATGCGTGGAATACGGAACCACTCAAACCAGTTGCATGAACGCGATTCCTTAGTAGTGGTATTGACTGAGCAGTTACGGATCTTGGTCAATCATGTTTGCCGAGCAGGACTTATATAGAACAAACACTTTGGGTTGGCCTGGCATTCGATTAATCAAGGCTATCCAGAGTGTCAGGGATTTGGGTGCCCATCGTCGGGGTAGGGGACTATGGTTTCAGTTATGAGGCCAACAAATCTTCTCGCAGGTAGAATGCGGGTGAGAACAACGACGATTCTCATTTCAGCCCTTCTGTTCGCTGGATTTGCCGCTGGGGCTTTGTGTGGATTGTATTCAGCAATCATCGACTCAGATGAGGAGCTCCGCTGCAGTACCCTGGCTGCGAACATACAGAGTTTCTCTGCCAGTCCGAACAGGGTGTACACCGGAGAGGAGGTAACCTTCACTGCTACCGCAAGTAGCACAACGCCCGACACCAGTCTCACTTTCATCATATACTACGACGCAATCGTCCCTCCGTATCCGACAAACAACACCAACAGCCCCTACACTGTCCATGTCACGGACAATCCAGGAACAGTGACTGCGAAATTCACTTATGATCGCCTTGGAAATCTGACAGCCGGCACCGACACATACTACTGCGTGCGCCTTGTCGTCAGTGACGGGTCCGCTACCACCGACACCAACCTCATCAGTGTTTACGTCATGGAGAATAGGGCTCCGACATTTGAGGTGCCGCTTCCCGAATCCCTGCCAGTATTGGACCCCGGAGAGGAAATTGATCTGTCCATAAAGATCTCCGACCCTGACGGCGACCCCGTGACTGCGAATTGGGATTTTGGAGACGGAACCATTGCGGTCAACACAACGGGAGTGGCTCTGCCTGCGGTCTATTTCAATCAGACTCACGCATGGCACCCCGTTACGGGCCCTGGCATCGGAGGATCGATGTACTTTTCGCTCGTGATCACCTTGGAGGATTCATACTCGCACACAAAGACTGCGACTAGATTGGTCACTGTTATGTTGCCACCAAACGGACCTCCCATTGTCGAATTTGCCGCTTCCGACACATCTATCGATCCGATGGATGAAGTGGCTTTCTACGCTAACGCGAAGGACCCCGAGGGGGAGGCGCTGACGTGGACATATGTGTTCAACAATAGTGTCGAGGACGTCTACGTGGTTGTTTACCACACGGATGCCACGCTACCGGGTACGAAAGTATGGAACAATATCTCGTATTCGTTTGAATCTCCTGGCAACTATAAGGTGTGGCTCTATGTGTGTGACGGTCTGGTTCCGTATCAGAGCCTAGCTCACAACATCACCAAGCTAATCCCGATCGAGGTCGCTGGTAATTCACTGCCGTCAGTCGTTGAGGAGATTGTGATGTCCGAAGAGAGCCCATGCATAGACGTCGGCATAGGATTCTTCGCCGTTACGTTCACGATTCAGACATATGACGCCGATGGCGATGTCATATCTGCGACTTGGGATCTCGATGACGGAGGGGATCCCAAGATGAATACCTCTGCCGGAGGATTGGTCATCTACACATTCATGCAGGAGAGATACTTCGATCAAACTGGCGTGTACAACATCTCAGTCGCTGTCTCTGATGGCGTTCTCGACCATGAAGTTGTGAGGTACAGGGAATTCATCGTTGCCTCCAACAATATGCCGCCCAGCGCAGTTAGTTTCAATTTCACTTATGATGCCGGCAATTACGCAGCTCCCGGAGAGGAGATCGAGTTTTCCATTACACTCTTTGACCCGGAGATGGACGTTATTGAGATAACGTGGGACTTTGGCGACAACAGTCCCATCCTCAGTTTCAACCTGACAGAATATGTGGATCGGAATGTTACTTGCGTCGTCAGACACTCATATTCAGAAGCAGGGAGTTACAACGTTACAATAACGTATTCTGATAATGAGATGTTTGGCGTTCTGACGCACGAAAGGATCAAGGAAGCAACCGTGGTCGTCGACACACCGTTCGATAGGATCGCCGATCCCTGGAGCTGGTGGGATTACACAGCTCTAATCGCCGTTCTGATGATTCCCGTCGTGCTTCTATTGAACCTGGTTCTGACAAGACGGCGGCGGAAACGACTCGAGGCGCAGGGCATTTCTCTTGAAGAGCTGAAGCTCAGAGAGAGCTTCCAGCTGGATGAACCTGACGACGATCCCGATGAGGAGATGGAATGGTAACGAGGAAACGATCCTTCAGAGGGATTATTGCGCGCAGGGTCGTTAACGTCTTCATCACGATATTCGGCGTGATGGCTCTCAACTTCTTCCTTATCCATATGATGCCAGGCGAACCGGTACTTAACATGGTTCCACGTGATCCTAAATTCGACGAGTCGCTCAAGTTTGAGCTGATGGAGAAATTCCATCTTAATGAGAGTCTTCCTGAGAAATTTGCGATTTATCTCTACAACACGATCACGCTTGATTGGGGCACTTCGTACATGGCAAATGCGCGCCCTGTGGTGGATATAATTGCCAATGATATGCGATGGACGTTGTTACTGGTCGGGACCTCGACAATCTTCACGATTCTCATTGGAATGGTCATAGGCGCATATGCCGCGTTCAGGCGAGGAGGGCCATTTGATCTCGGCTCCAGCGCATTGTCCCTCTTCTTCTACGGAATGCCGGTCTTCTGGTTCGCGATAATCCTGCAGCATCTTTTCATTTCGCATCCATTCGGGCTGAATTGGTGGCCCCAATTCCCTCTCGCTGGATACTACGATACCGATACTTACGGGTCAGAGTTCAGATGGACTCTTCCGATAATGCTGAGCGTGGCCAAATATTTGATCTTGCCGTCGGTGACTCTCGCTCTCGCTACTGTCGCAAGCATTTCTCTCGTAATGCGCAGTTCTCTTATCGATGTGTTCACCGAGGATTACATCGTAACCGCAAGAGCGAAGGGATGTAGTGATTATGTCGTGCTCAGAAAACATGCTCTTCCTAATGGATTGCCGCCGATGATCGCCTTGATAGCCATGTATATCGCGTTTATAATCGGAGGTGCCTATCAGGTAGAGGTCATATTCAATTATCCGGGAATCGGTTATCGGACGATCAAGGCTATTGAAGAGTTGGATTTTCCCATACTACAGTTCATCATCGTGGTCGGCGGCGTCGCAGTCATAGTTGCGAACTTCATAGCGGATATTCTGTTATTGTACGTTGATCCGAGAATCAAGATTTCATAGGGATGGCAATATGTGTGCGAAACGCGATTCAAAGAGCAACCTTGTCAAGATTCCATTCATAAATGATATTCGGATCGAGAAGATCCGTCTGACTACCAAACGGATTCTGACCGTCACCACGCAAATCCTTAGAAACCCGATGGGCGCAGTGGGCGTTGGAATTCTCGTGGTCTTTTCAATGCTTGCTGTATTTGGTCCAGCAATTGCTCCTTACGATACAAGCAACCTCGGTGAGGGTAAATGGTCGTTACCGTCGGACTTCGCTACTGATGCCCCATCATCTGCGAAGTTCATATCTCTGGCAATGCTGCCGCTTGTGACCATAGTGGCATCGGCGGTTGCGCTGATGGCTGCGTTCAAAAGGGAGTCAGAATGGAGGCTGAATAAGACACTTCAGATCGCGGCGCTAGTTGCATCGTCAGCACTTACTGGTGTGCTAACGTTCGCCTATCTGTCGCTCGTTTACTATGGTGAGGAATATGGCTTCTGGAGCATAGTAACAACCGATTGGAGTGACTGGCTCTATCCGGCATCGGTGGTTGGCGCATGCCTTGTTATGCTTTCATTTGGTACGAAGCGGCGGGTCAGCAGGAAGAGGAGCATTAGAAGGTGGTTCGGGATTGCATGCGCCGTCGCTCCCTTGGCTATCATGTCCCTATTCCTTGTTGTCGACTTTCCGCAGGAGCACGCGGGATATCCCCTTCTTGCGGGATATGTTATTGGAGGTTTCCTCCTCTTGATCAGTGGAATGAGCTTCCGTAGCGCTTACGCCAGACCGGCTGCAGCAGTCGCCAAACCTGACAAGGGAGGAGTCAAGTTCCCGGCAAAAACCGCGATTTTGGCCAGAGGCACAACGATTGTGCTGGCTTTAGTCGTGATTATCACAGGTGTCGCCATGTATCTGGTGGAGAATTGGACGACTCACTGGATGGGGACGGATTCTTTCGAGGCAGATATCTTCAGCAAGCTTCTGTATGGAGCCCGCACATCAATAATTGTCGGCGTGTTCTCTGCGGTCATAGCGTCCATTCTCGGAGCGGTAATCGGTCTGTACTCAGGCTATGCTGGTGGACGCGTCGATGAGGCTCTAATGCGTGCGAATGACGTCGTCCTGTCTGTCCCATGGTTGGTCCTGATGATTGTCATCGTTGCTTTGGTCGGGACGATTGATCTCCTTGGAATCATTCTGATCATAGGGTTCACAGGATGGTCCCCAACTGCAAGGATGGTTAGAGCCCAGGTGCTTTCCATCAAGGAGCGTCAATATATTGAGCGCGCTCGAGCGATTGGGGCCTCGGACTTTGGGATCATTCGCCGGCACGTCCTGCCGAACTCGTTCCCGCTCGTATTTGCGAACACGATTCTAACGGTCGCCTATGCCATTCTCTCAGAGTCCACTCTGAGCTTCCTAGGAATGAGACCAGTTGGAGTTGTCACGTGGGGAACGATGCTATCATTCGCATCCAATGCAGGCGCATTCAGCATAGGCCTGCACTGGTGGATAATTGCGCCAGGGCTTTGCATCGTGTTCGTTGTGCTCGGATTCACGCTTATAGGATATGCCCTTGACGATATTCTGAACCCGAAACTGAGAAAGCGCTGAGGCAGAATATCGATTAGTCTATCCGGCAGTTCCGCCAGGGCTTAGTCGAGCAGTCGTTGTTCAACATCGGAAGCCTTGGTGTCGTCGGTCGTACCCGTCTAGACGCGGGAAACCATCGTTGTGATTGTGTGAAACAGTTTGGGCTACCGCTCGACCGCGTCGCCAATTCGGAGTCACGGCCTCGCTATTCCGTCCGAAAGCGGTGGAAACAAGCGAAGAAGATCCTCTCTGCAATGCCCTCCACAACTGCACTGCAGGTGCATGGTTCAGATAGAGTAAAACGCTTTATATCACTGAGTGATTGACGATTGCACCGAATTCAACACACGCACTGACCATGGGGGTAGAGGGGCACGCTCGAACTCGGATGCCCATGTCTTGTGCTTGACGTCGACACTTCGAAGAACCTTGTGCTGTTCGACTGGTGGCGACCAAAGGGGGAAGAATACAGATGAAGAATGGTGATACCGCTCGTGGTTCGAGAACAACGATGATTGCCGTGGCGTCTCTTGCGGTCCTGATGCTTAGTGTGACGTCATTTGCAGAGAATGGCATCAGCCCTGTGGGAAATGCGGCGGCTCTGCCTGATGTGGATCGATTGTATAAGATCGGCACCTTGGATTTGTCCATCGCGACACTAAACCTGTTCGAATACACAATGGTCGATGAGGCAATGTGCATCTGGCCGTGTATGAGCACGATGCTCACATATGATCTAGACATGGAGATCACGGGCGATCTGGCAAAGTCTTGGGACGTTTCCGACGATGGCCTGACATGGACTTTTGAAATCGTTGACAACGCATACTTCTGTGATCCCCGCGACCCGGAAATAAGGGATGAGGGTCGCAAGCTGACGGTGGACGACGTAATATTCACGTATAATGTGATACAGGATTACAAGAGCAATCTGCACTATTTCCCTGGTCCGGTTGATGGGCCTGATGTGCCTCCAACGATTGCATCGATGACTCCTAATGGTGACTATGAGCTGACGATTCAGCTTGACCATCCATACGCTCCGTTTCTCGGCGCAATAACCTCCCTTCCGATATTGCCAAGGTACTACTGGGAGCCTCAGGGAGGTGGAGATCCGACGAACCTCGCAAATGCGCTTCCGATAGGCTCTGGACCTTTCTACTACGATCTTGACGGGCTCCCTGAGGCGGGAGAGGCGGTATTGAAGAGGAACCCGATATGGTTCCAGGAGGAGAACAGAGGGTGGCAGATCCATGTCGACACCCTGAAGTTCGTCAAGACCACGTATCAGGAAACCGGCTGGCAAATGCTCAAGGAAGGCGAAATTGACTGCCTGATAGGAGTGACTCCATCACAGTATCTCGGGGATCTTGATGACGAGTCTAACCTCGAAGGCTTCGCTCTGAGCACAGGCTTTGTGTACGAGATTAGCCTAAACCAGCTCACCGTGGAAATGAGGGAAGATCTGGGCTTGACATCAGGCCCTGACGCCTACAACAGCCAGATACTGCTAGACCCAGTCTTCAAGAAGGCCTTTGCGAAGTGTATTAACAAAACAAAGTTCGTCGAGGATGTTCTAGGGGGCCTAGGATCATACGCCGATTCGCTGATTCCAGAAATGAATCCATGGTACCACAGATACGATGGCCCTGAGCTGGTGTCATTCGATCCCGACCTTGCAAGGCTTGAATTGGAGGGGGCCGGATGGAAGTATGACGCTGCGGGCAGGGACGTATCGGGGACAGATCAGTGCCCTCTTTACGACGTCGATGGCGTGCCTCTGGAATTCAGGTTCTACACGCTGAATACTCGAGAAGAATGGATCGTGGCGGCTTCCTTGATTGAAGGCTGGTGCAGCCAGGCCGGAATCAAGCTCAACACGGAATTGCTGAGCACGAACCAGATGAACAATGTCTGGTACACAGGAGCTTACGATATCTGGCTTTGGGACTGGATATTCTCGCCGCTGTCGGACCCGTCCACTGACATCCTTTCGGTCCTCACCACGATGGAGATCGGCACATGGAGTGGCGAGTACATGTCTATACCTGAGTATGATGCCCTCTACAACGCATCTCTTACCATCATGGACCCTGTTGCCAGACAGGTGATTGTGGACCAGATGCAGAACCTCGCCTACGAGGATTTCTGCTGCCAGTGCGTCGCATACAGGAAGGAACTATATGGTGTCAACATCGACGTATGGGAGGACTTCGGCAACTGGGAATCCAATTTCATGCTGATGCCTGATCAGAGCTTCCCATATGTGTTCATGATGATGTCGCCTAGCGGTCCATATGCAGAGGACCCACCGAATTCAGCTCCAACGATAACTGGCGTTGATCCGTTGATCGAAGGGCTGGTGGACACCCCAATTTCCTTCACCGGAAACGCAAACGACGAATCGACTCTGAACTACAAGTGGTTCTGGGGCGATGATAACAGCACGGACTGGATGGCCTCACCCGATGCCACGTACACCTATGCCGAGGATGGTTACTACGACGTCTACTTCGCTGCCAAAGAGGTCAGCGAGGAAGACACTGCCGATTTCTTCATTTCGTGGACGAACACGACGGTGAAGGTGATTGACAACAGCAACACTGCTCCGCACAGTCTAGGCATTTCGATATCGCCATCAAGCCCAGATATTGGCGAAGTCGTAACCTTCACTGGTAGTGCCACCGATGACAATGACGACGACCTCAGGTTCTCCTGGTCATTCGGCGACCTCTACTCCGCAAAGGGACAGGTTGTGACGCACCAGTACACGGAACCAGGGTCATACACTGTAACGATGTACGTAGACGACGAACACCTTGGAGAGCAGGCGAGACCTGTGAGCACGAACAAGTTGGTGGTTGTTTCCAGCAATGCACCACCGACCATTGACGTACCGGACTTTCCTGATGTAGTCCAGGATGTGCCCTACGATTTCTCGGTCACCGCATCGGATGACAACAGCGATCCGTTGACTCTAACCTGGGTTTGGGGCGACGGCACTGAGACAGTCACTCCTATAGACACGGCGACTCACGTCTATACAAACCATGGACCGTACACACTGACAGTCTATGCAGACGATGGCGCTGGCCTGGACGGACACAATGTATCTGACACGGGATTGGTGATTGTCACATCGATGGAAAACATCGCGCCAGAAATCCTCTCTCTGGAACCCAGCAAGACGAATCCTTACACGGGTGAGGTGATTTCGTTCACTGGTGTTGCCAGCGATAACGACGGCGACGCATTGCGGTTCACGTTCGCCTTTGGCGACGACAAGTATGCTGTCTTCGAGAGTCCGGCGACTGCCCCTGACACCGAAGTCGAGTTCACCGTGTCACACACGTATGAATCAGCAGAGACACTCTCCGCTTATCTGTATGTCTGGGATTACCAGGACAATAGCAGTTCGAGTCCAGTGTCGATAACGGTGATTGCGAACGCCGCACCACTTCTGAGCGAACTAGCCGATATGAATGTGCTCGTAGGTGGCGAGGTGACCGTCACAGTCGATGCGTTTGACCCCGACGGCGACGATATGTCTATATGGTGGGACTTTGGCGACGACTCTGACATGGTCGAAGGTGCCACAGTTACCCACTCTTACGATGCGGTTGACGAATATGTTTATCGCGTCTACGTCGATGATGGCCACTATCACAATGTCACCGCGGCTGCGATTATCTACGTGCTCGAGGAGGGCACAAACTTGCCGCCCGAAGTCGTCTTCCTTGAAGATAAGGCGGGACTGGTGCACGACACGCTCACATTCAATGTGACCGTGACTGACCCCAACGACGATGAGCTGAACTACACATGGGACTTCGGAGACGAAACCGACCTGGTCGTCGGTGAGAATCCGACTCATGCGTACACGGAGGTCGGGGTGTACACCTTCACCGTCTACGTGGACGACGGCCGCGGAGAGAATGTGAGCGAATCTGCAGTGG